>VMTC01000012.1 GCA_013791765.1 Rhodoferax sp. | reverse complement strand
CTGGACACCTTTGTGGCCGACCTGAACCGGGCGCGCCCAACCTGTTTTGTGTCGGTGCCGCGCCTTTGGCTCAAGTTTCAGCAAGGCGTTTTCGCCAAGATGCCGCCCAAAAAGCTCGACCGCTTGCTCAGCATCCCGCTGCTGGGCAAATTGGTTGCGCGCAAGGTGCTCAAAGGCCTGGGCCTGAACGAAACCCGCCTGGCCGCGAGCGGTTCCGCGCCGATACCGGCCGAGCTGATTGACTGGTACCGCCGCCTCGGCCTGAACCTGATGGAGGGCTATGGCATGACCGAAGATTTTGCCTATTCGCATTCTTCGACGCCAACCCTGACAGCCCCGGGCTGCGTGGGCGCGCCCATGGAAGGCGTGCAGGTGCGCCTGAGTGAGGAGGGAGAAATCCTGATCAAGTCGCCCGGCCAGATGGTAGGTTACTACAAGCGCCCGGATCTGGATGCCGAGGTGTTCACCGAGGATGGCTTCTTTCGCACGGGTGACAAAGGTGAGCGCCGCAAGGATGGCGTGCTGAAACTGACCGGACGCGTCAAAGAACTCTTCAAAACGGCCAAAGGCAAATACGTGGCGCCCGCGCCGATTGAAAACAAATTCAATGCCAACCCGCTGATCGAGATGACGATGGTCTCAGGCGTGGGTCAGGTCGCAGCCTATGCCATGGTGGTGCTGGCCGAAACGGTGCGCCCCACCGTGGGCGACCTGGCCGTGCGTACGCGCATCGAAAAAGAACTCACCGTGCTGCTCAAGACCATCAACGACGGCCTGGCCGACTACGAACGCTTGCAGATGATCGTGATCGCACCCGAGCCCTGGTCGATTGAAAACGGCCTGCTCACGCCCACCATGAAGATCCGGCGCAACCGCATCGAGTCGTCGATCGAAGCCAAGGTGCAGGCCTGGTACGCCAACAAAGGCAAGGTGCTCTGGGTCTAAAGACGCGCGGCTTGAGGTCGCTGTCCGTGTAACAGAACGGCATCGCAACAAAGGGGGCTCATGCCCCCTTATTTATGGAAAAACAGCCGCTAGCCCTCGTCATACGGGCGTTAGCAGCTATCTTTTTTGCTGTGAAGACTTAGCCCGGCATCTTGTACTGACCCTGCATCTTGCTGACGTGATCAGTCCAGACCTTGGCGTAGCGCACGTCATCAGTCACCGGCTTCTTGATCATCTTCAGGCACTGCGCCATCTGCCCTTCGGTGCTGCTGGGCTTGGAGTACATCTGCAGTGCGAACTTGGAGAAGTCGCGCACCATGAAGTCGAAAATCTGGTCCAGCAGCTCGGGCGCCACTTCGTAAATCTTCGCGTTCTCCAGCACCAGCTGGCCATAGACCACCAGCGTGAACATCTCACCCACGGTCAGCAGGAAGTCGATGTCTTTGGCCTGGGCCGGTGTGGGCGGCGCCAGCATCGCCATTTGTTTGAAGGTCTCGATCTGCTCCTTGAACACGCTTAGGTTGGGAAGATCAAAGCTGTCGTAGGCAAGGTGGTAATCGTGGAACTTGATCTTGCCCAGGCCCTTGGTCGGGCCCTGCTCAAACAGGAAACTGTCGTTGCTGCCATCGTCGCCCTTAGGTACTTCGGGGTACTTCGCCGGGAAGAAGAAGTAGTTGGCCATGAATTTGATGATCAGTGCCATGTTGACGTGGACCGTGCCTTCGAGCTTGGGCAAAGCACGGATGTCAATCGCGGCCATCGAGAAGTACATGTCCTTCTCGAAGCCCTTGGCGGCGATCACGTCCCACAGCAGGTTGATCACCTCTTCGCCCTGGGTCGTGACCTTCATTTTCTGGATCGGGTTGAACAGCAGGTAGCGCCGGTCTTCGTTGGACGCGGCCTTCATGTAATCGGCCGAACGCAGGCCAAATAACTTCATCGCCACCAGGCGCGCGTAGGCATCGGTGAAGAACTGGCGCACATGCGGAAAGTCCGTCACCGTCAGGTTGTACAGATGGCGGTTGGCGGCGTGGTCAAAAGCTTCGTAAAACGCGTGCGTGCAAATGCCGATCGAGGCCCAGCCCAGGTTGTACTTGCCGACGTTGACGGTGTTGAGCGCGGCGTTCCAGGCGTCGTCGCCATGGTGCAGGACGTCTTCTTCGGTCAGCGGGTATTCGTGCAACTGGTATTCGGCCACATAGTTCTGGCTGTAGACCGTGTTCTTGACCAGTTCATACTTGGGATGCTGCGAATCGGCGACAAAGTAGATGTACTCGCCGCTGTCGGCCATCTTGCCAAAGGTCGAAACCATACGCGCCTTATTGGCGTTGCCGATGTAATATTTGCCGCCCGAAGCGAGGTAAGTGCCATCCGCTTGCTTGGTGACAATCATGTCCGACGAGTAAATATCGGCACCATGCTCTTTCTCTGACAATCCAAAGGCAAAAATATTGCCTTCGTCCAACAGGCGCTTCGCCTTAGCCTGCGCGACCTTGTTCTTGCTCATCCAGATCGGGCCAATGCCCAGCACCGAGACTTGGTAGGCGTACCAATAGGGTAGTCCGTAAAAGCCGAGGATTTCGGCAAAGCCACAAACGCGCCAGGTATCCCACACCGCGTTTTCACCGTCCTTGCCGTGTTCGGCGGGCGTCATCATCGAGGCAAAAATACCTTCTTCCTTGCAGAAGTTGAGGAAGTCTTCGTACCAGACGCCGCCATGAAAGTCCGCCTTGAGTTTGGTCAGCCCGTATTTTTCGAAGAAGGCGACGGTTTTTTCCATGATCTCGCGCGAGCGTTGATCGGGGTAATTGCGAACCAGTTGACGTGGATTGAGCAGTAGCATGGGATCACCTTGGGTTGGTAAAGAAGTAACTCGCAACTATACCGCTGGCCTGGGCGACGGCGGTTATGGGAATTAGAAGGCAGAACCTTGTCAGGGCAGAGCTTGCGCTAGGTCAACTCTGACGCAGATGGACACCGGCCTCCTTGGGATTGGGTCAATCTAAATGCGATACACTCTCATTTAGATTGGCATCATTTGACGCCAAGTCTCCATTTTCCACAGGTTCCTTCCATGCTCTTGTCTCAACTCCCCAACGGTGCCCACGCCTTAGTTCAGCAGCTCGTGCCGGCCAACGCCGAAGTCGGCGAGTCCACGCTGCGCCGACTGGGCGAACTCGGATTTATCCCTGGCGAACCAGTGCAGGTGCTGCGCCGCGGGCCGGGCGGGCGCGAACCACTGGCGGTGCAGGTGGGAGAGACGCTGTTTGCCCTGCGCCTGCTTGAAGCCCAGTGCATTGAAGTGAAGGCGCCGTGCGCCGGCATCATCTGAGGCACTTATGTCCCAATCCATTAACGCCCATGGGTCGCTCCCGATGCACTGTATCGCCCTGGTGGGCAACCCCAACTGCGGCAAGACAGCGCTGTTTAACCTGCTCACTGGCGCGCGCCAGCATGTTGCCAATTACGCTGGCGTCACGGTTGAACGCAAGATTGGTCTGGCGCATTTGCGCAATGGCCAAAGCGTGTCGGTGGTGGACTTGCCGGGCGCTTACAGCCTGAGCGCCGCGACGCCCGACGAACAGGTGACGCTGGAGGTAATTGAAGGCCGGCGCGCCGGGGAAGACACGCCCGATGCGATTGTGGCGGTGGTGGACGCCACCAATTTGCGCATGAACCTGCGCCTGGTGTTAGAGCTCAAGCGCCTGGGGCGCCCGCTGCTGGTGGCCGTGAACATGGCCGACGTGGCGCGCGCCCAGGGGCTCAAGCTCGACCTGGCGCGCCTGTCCAGCGAGTTGGGGCTGCCGGTGGTGGAGACGGTGGCGATCCAGCACAACGGCCACGCGCAACTGCTGGCGCAACTGGAGCAACACCTGCTGCGGCCCTGGCCCAGCGCGCCCGCCAACACAACACCGGCCAGTTCGGCCGACTTGCAACGCGAAGTGCGGCGCATCCTGGCGCTGGTGGCGCCCCAGGCACCGGCGCTGGGGCGCTTCCAATACCGGCTCGATGCCGTCGTGATGCACCCGGTGTGGGGGTTGGTGATCCTGGCGGCGGTGTTGTTCCTGATCTTCCAGGCCGTGTTCACCTGGGCCAACTGGCCGATGGACGCCATCAAGAGCGTGATGGCCTTGGCTGGCGATTGGATTCTGTCGAACATGACGGATGGGCCCTTGCGCAGCCTGCTGGTTGACGGCGTGGTGGCCGGCGTGGGCGGCGTGCTGGTGTTCATGCCGCAGATCTTGATCCTGTTTTTCTTCATCCTGCTACTCGAAGATTCGGGCTACCTGCCGCGCGCGGCCTTCTTGCTGGACAACCTGATGGGCAAGGTCGGTTTGTCCGGGCGCGCCTTCATTCCACTGTTGTCGAGCTTTGCCTGCGCCGTGCCCGGCATCATGGCCACGCGCACCATTGCCAACTGGAAGGACCGCCTCGCCACCATCATGGTGGCGCCGCTCATGACCTGTTCGGCGCGCTTGCCGGTCTATGCCTTGCTGATTGGCGCTTTTGTGCCCGAGCGTCACCTGGGTGGCCTCAGCTTGCGCGGCCTGACCTTGTTTACGCTTTATGTGGCGGGGGTGGTGTCGGCGATGGCGGTGGCCTGGGTGTTCAAGCGGGTCTGGATGAAGAGCGCCTACCAGCCTTTGATGCTTGAACTGCCCCCTTACCGGCGCCCCAGCCTGCGCAATCTGGCACAGGGCTTGTGGGAGCGCGCCACCATTTTCTTGCGCCGCGTGGGCGGCATCATCTTTACCCTCATGGTACTGCTGTGGTTTCTCTCCACCTACCCGGCGCCGCCTGTGGGCTGGGACGCGTCCCAGGGCCCGGCCATTCAGCACAGCTTTGCCGGTATGCTGGGCCATGCGCTGCAGTATGTGTTCGCACCGATTGGCTTCAATTGGCAGATTTCGATTGCGCTGGTGCCCGGCATGGCCGCGCGTGAAGTGGTGGTGGGCGCGCTGGGCACGGTTTACGCCTTGTCGGGCGCAGACGCCTCCGTGGCCGACGCCCTGTCGCCGGTGATCGCGCAAGGCTGGTCGCTGGCCACCGCCTATGCGCTCCTGGCCTGGTTTGTGTTTGCGCCGCAATGCCTATCCACGCTGGCGGTGGTGCGGCGCGAGACCAACTCCTGGCGCTACCCGCTGTTCATGACCGCGTACCTCCTTGTGCTGGCCTATGCAGCAGCGTTTGTGACCTATCGCGTCACGCTGTGGTTGGGAGGCTAGTCCATGGAACTGCAATCCATCATCGTGGGGCTGCTGGTCGCTGGCAGTTTTGTCTATGCGGCCTGGTCCTTGTCGCCGCAAGCCGCGCGCCGTTTATTGGCGCAGGCGTTGCTGCGCTGCCCTTTGCCGCCTTCGCTGGCAAAGTTCTTGCGGCAGGCGGCGCAGGCACCAGCGGGCTGCAATTGCAGCGGCTGTGACCGTGCGCCCGCGCACATCAAGAAAACCGAGCAACGTAGCGCAGCGGATGCTTGCACAGCGCAGCCCCTGGTTTTTCATCCGCGCAAACAATTTAAAGAAAAATAGGCTCTAGCCCGCGTCGATATTGCGCAAGTAGCTATCAAAATAAATAGGTTTTTTCGCGGTCTATTTGATAGCCAAGCGTTTCATCACCTCATGCGTCAGCCGCACAAGCATCAGCGCATTCGTTCTGACCCAAGGAATCAAGCCCTGGGCGGCGGGTTGGCTGGCGCGTCGCCAGCGACTGCGTTTGGGGCAGGCGCTTGCGTGTCGTCGCCATCTGGTGGCGCTTTTCCAGCGATCTCATGACTTTCGTCAAGCGTCTTCCAGACTTCTTCATTGAGTTTGCCCAGTTGGGCGGGATCCGTAAAGGGTTCCTTGCGTTTTTTCATATTTGACTCGGGTCAACGCACGACTAGGCACCAGGCCCGCAATCCATACAGCGTTCGATCACAGGTGGGCCGATGTGCAGCTTGTGGTTCAGATCGCGTAAGGCGCTGCGCAGCCCTTCTTCAATCACCGGGTGGTAGAACGGCATCTCCAGCATGCCCGAGACCGTCATGCGCTGTTGCGCCGCCCAGGCCAGCAGATGGCCGATGTGTTCGGCGGCGGGGCCGAACATTTCCGCGCCCAGGAACAAGCCGCTGCCTTGCTCGCCGTAGACTTTCAAAATCCCCTTGTTGCGCAGCATCACCCGGCTACGCCCCTGGTCTTCAAAGGAAACGACGCCCTCGGCGAACCGGCCCGTGAAATGCTGCTCCAGCTGTTTCAGGTTCAGGCCCACCGACGCCACCTGGGGATCGGTGAAGACCACCGCCAGCGGCGTGCGGCGCAAACCCGGTTGGACATCTGGATAGCGTCCGGCATTCGTGCCGGCAATGCGGCCCTGGTCGGCCGCTTCGTGCAGCAGGGGCGCGTCGTTGCTGGCGTCGCCGGCAATGAAGATCGTGCTGTTGCCGCACTGCAGCGTGCTGCGGTCAAACAGCGGCACGCCGCGCTCGTTCAGCGCCAAGGCGGTGTTTTCCAAGGCCAGTGTGGCAACATCGGGCGCACGACCGGTCGCTGCCAGCACATAGTCAAAACGCTCGGTTTTCCAGGCCCCATCGCGATGCAGGTAATTAACGTCGACGCCGTTGACGCTCTCCTTGACGGACTTGACATCGGCCGATGCGTCCAGATAAAACTCGTCGTTGAAGAGCGTGTTGGCGTAGTCCCGAATGGCCGGGTCCTGAATGCCGACGATGCCCCCGCCAACGCCGAATACCTTGACCTGCACGCCCAGGCGGCTCATGGCCTGGGCCAGCTCCATCCCCACCACGCCAGGGCCGAACACCGCCAGACTGGTCGGCAAGGTGGGCAGATCGAAGACGTTTTCATTGGTCAGCAAACGCGCCTTTAGTCCTTTTAAAACGGGGGGCAGGATGGGTGTGCTGCCGGTGGCGATGACAATGCGCTTGGCGTGAATCAACTGGCCCTGCGTCGTCACCAGGGTGTTGGCGTCCTGAAACTTCACGGTGGCCGTCAACCGGTCGGCAGGCGCAATAGCCTCAATTGTTTCCAGCACGAAACCGACAAAACGGTCGCGCTCGCGCTGCACGCGCGCCATCACGGCAGCGCCGTCAACGGTGACGCCCTGCACGTTGATCCCGAACGGATGGGCGTGGCGGGCCTGGTGTGCGGCCTCTGCTGCGGCAATCAACAACTTGCTGGGCATGCAACCCACCCGCGCGCAGGTCGTCCCGTAAGCGCCGCCTTCGATCAGCAAGACAGAATCCGTATGGGCACGGGCGGCCCGGTAGGCGCCCATGCCGGCTGTACCGGCACCGATGACGGCGACATCGATGTGAAGGGGCGTCATTGGCGCTTGGTTTTCTAAGGGGCTCATTTACTTGGCCAGCCAGATCGCCAGCTCGTCGGCGCCGCCGATGTGTTGACCATCAATGTAAACCTGCGGTGTGGCGCCGCGGCCGGTGACCGCCTGCAGCGAGCTGACGCTGACGCCGTGGCGGCCCAGTTCGATCTCTTCAAAACAAAGCCCTTTCTCAACGAGCATTTTGCGGGCGCGCGCGCAGTGCGGGCAGCCGGGCTTGCTGAAAAAAGTGACGCGTGGCGGGGGGCTGGCTTTGGGGTTGATGTAGGCCAGCATGGTATCGGCGTCTGACACCTTGAACGGGTCGCCCGGCTCTTCGGGCTCGATGAACATTTTTTCAATCAAACCATCTTTGACCAGCATGGAGTAGCGCCAGCTGCGCTTGCCCAAGCCGATCTCGGACTTATCCACCAGCAGGCCCATGGCTTCGGTAAATTCGCCGTTGCCATCGGGCAGGAAGTCAATGTTTTCGGCGTTCTGCTCTGTCTTCCATGTTTCCATCACGAAGGGATCGTTGACTGACAGACAGATCACGCTGTCGACGCCATTGGCCTTGAATACGCTGGCCAGCTCGTTGAAGCGTGGCAGGTGGGTGCTGGAGCAGGTCGGTGTGAAGGCGCCCGGTAGCGCAAACAGAACCACCGTTTTGCCTTTGAACAGGGCGTCGCTGCTGATTTTTTGCCATTCACCATCGACCCGGATCGGGAATGTGACGTTGGGAACCTTTTGACCTTCGCGTGATTTCAGCATGGCTTTTCTCCGTGTTGCATGTATCAAGCTTCAAAATGTACGCGTCGCAACCGGCCCTGTCTGTTCGCCAGCTAACCCAGTTCAATGTCTGTTCGTTGGCTTTGCCATGAGTCCAGGCTAGATCGCTCCGGTTGAACTGGGCCAGACATGTGCCTGAGCCTTGTCCCCGCCGATGGTTCCGAATTCGCCAAAAGAGGAGCTTAATTCTGCGATCATTGCGCCATGCCTGCTGCCACATCTTGTCCGCCCTCCGCTGTCCTTGTCGTGTGCCTGTGCGCCGAATGGTGCGGCGTGTGCCGCGACTACCGGCAGCGCTTTGCCCAGGTGCAGGGGCAATTTCCGGCGCTGCAGTTCGTCTGGATTGACGTCGAGGACGAGGCCGACTTGCTGGACCCACTGGACGTGGACGACTTTCCGACCCTGTTACTGGCCGTGGACGACAGGCCGTATTTCTTTGGACCGCTCACGCCGCAGGCCGACACGCTGGCGCGCCTGCTGCGCGCGCTGATCGAAAACCCGGCCGCGCCCGCCCTGGCTGATGCGTCGGTGACGGCGCTGGTGGCCCGAATTCGCGCTTCCAGGCCGACTTGATGTGAGCGGGCGCTGGCAGCCCACTGTGTTGGGCCGCAATTAGAGCCTTTGTCACCAAAATCAGGGTATTTCCTCTCGGCAACCCAAGAGAAGGGATGTACTATTTTTCTTGCCGCAAATTGACAGTTCAAGGGCTTCAAATCCAAACCCTGTCGATAGAATCGGCCCGAGTCCAGTGGCTTGGCGTGGCTGGACTCGGGCTTCGCTCAAGGCTGACGAGCAGCTCGATTGCAGATGACTGCAAAAACCGTCAAAGAAGTAATTTTTTAATGCCATCAACTCCGGAAAAAGAAATCATGACAACTCAAACCAGTCTCAAAAAATTGTTCTCCATTGGACTGCTGGCGCTGGCCTGCGGTGCGCTACCCAGCCATGCGGTCGAAGTCGGTGGCATCAAGATTGACGATGCGACCACGGTGGCTGGCAAGCCGCTCCAGCTCAACGGCGCGGGTATTCGCACCAAGGTGATCTTCAAGGTCTACGCCATGGGGCTGTACCTGAGCGACAAAAAGGCAACACCGGCCGAAGTGCTGGCCTTGGCTGGCCCGAAGCGCGTGACGATTGTCATGATGCGCGAGGTCGCCAGCGACGAATTGGCCAAGACCTTCATTGCCGGCTTGAACAAAAATTCAAGCGCAGCCGAACAAGCCAAGATCAGCGATCAAACCCAAAAGTTTGAAAAAGCGTTTACCAGCATCCCCGTGGCCAAAAAAGGCGACGTGATCACGCTGGACTGGGTGCCCGGGACCGGCACCGTGAGTCAATACAACGGTAAACCACTGGGCGAGCCATTGGCCGATGCAGCGTTCTACAACGCGCTGCTTCGGATCTGGCTGGGTGAAAATCCGGTCGACGATGCGCTCAAGCCGGCCTTGCTGGGCGCCAAGTAAGCCGAGCGGAATCGGGTCGATCACGCTGGGTTGGCGCAGGCCAACCCAGCCTCGAATTCGCTATTTTATATATAGCTACTCAGGCATATTCCACGCGGGCTAGAGCCTGATTTAATATAAATTTTCTAAGATTTTCGGTTCAACAGCGCGTGCAGCAAAATCGCGCCAAAAGTGGCGGTACCGATGCCGCCCAGGGCGAAGTCACCAAACTTGAGCGTGAAGTCGCCGGTGCCCAGGATCAGCGTGATGGCAGCGACCAGCAGGTTTTTGTTGTCGGCAAAGTCGACCTTGTTTTGCACCCAGATGCGTGCGCCAGCCACCGCAATCAAGCCAAACACCACAATGCTCACGCCACCCATCACCGGCAAGGGAATGGCGGCAATCACGGCGCCGAACTTGGGGCTGAAACCCAGCACCAGCGCCAGCAAACCGGCTACCAAGAACAGCGCGGTCGAGTAGATCTTGGTGGCGGCCATGACGCCAATGTTTTCTGCATAGGTGGTCACGCCGGTGCCGCCCGCGCCGCCACTGACCATGGTGGCAATGCCGTCGCCGATGAAGGCGCGCCCAATGTACGGGTCCATGTTCTTGCCGGTCATGGCGGCCACGGCCTTGAGGTGGCCCAGGTTTTCGGCCACCAGAATGATCGCCACCGGCACGATCATCAGCATCGCTTTGGGCTCAAACACTGGAGCGGCAAAGGCCGGTGCGCCCAGCCAGGCGGCGTTGATCAGGCGGCTCAAGTCGAGCGGCTTGCCCAGGCCCAGGCCGTTGGTCAGCACCGCATACACCAGCGAGGCCACGATCAGGCCGACCAGAATCAGCAAACGCTGCACCATGCCGCGCGTGAACACCGCCACCAGAGCGACGCAGACAAAGGTGAGGGCCTGCATCCAGCTGTCAAAGTTGCTGGCCGCCATGTTCTTGATCGGCACGCTCGCCAGGTTCAGGCCGATGACGGCGACCACGGCACCGGTGACCACCGGCGGCATCAGCTTCTCGATCCAGCCGGTGCCCACCACCTGCACCAGCAGGCCAATGGCGGTGTAGGCGGCGCCGCAGGCAATGATGCCACCCAGGGCCACGCCAATATTGGCGTTGAGTCCCTGGCCCGCATAGCCGGTTGCGGCAATGACCACGCCAATGAAGGCGAAGCTCGACCCCAGGTAGCTCGGCACCTTGCCGCCGGTGATGACAAAGAAGATCAGCGTGCCGATGCCGCTCATCAAAATCGCCAGATTGGGGTCAAAGCCCATCAGGATCGGTGCCAGCACGGTGGCGCCAAACATGGCAATCACGTGCTGCATGCCCATGACGGTGGTTTGCGGCCACGGTAGCCGCTCATCGGGGGCAATCACGCCGCCCTGCTGCAACACGCTGGCGCTTTTGACGGTCCAGTTCAATAGTGACATGGTATTTTTTCGATTCAAAAAGTGGGAGAAGCCAAAACGCCACAACCCGCACCTGCGTGCGGTTGTGGCCAGGGCGAATCTTAACGTCGCCACACGCACCCACTGTCACGGCCTAGCTCACGCACTGGCCAAGCCAAAAAAAATCGGGGGCAGGTCATGTGACCTGCCCCCGACTGGCATGGCGCCTGGCGCTGTTACTTGGTCACTTCGTGACCAATCACGCCGCCCACCGCCGCGCCGGCTGCGGTGCCAAGCAAGCCGCCACCAACGACGTTACCGGCCACGCCGCCGATGACAGCACCGGTGGCGGTGCCCTTTTCCTGTTGTGTCATGCCGGCGCAACCGCCGAGGATCACGAGCGATGCGACTGCCAGCACACGGGCTGCATTTTGTTGGATGGTTGTCATGTTAATTCCTTGATAGTGAAAAGACTGGTTTAAAGGGAAGCAGCACCCGTTGGGTTGCGAACGTCAGGGCTTGTTGAAGCGCGCCGTCGCATCTTTAATGCAATTGCCCTTGGCATCACCGGCCAAGGCATCACATTTTTCCTTCGCGACGGCCAAGGCAGCGACGCGCATTTCGGTAGCAGCGTCATTGCGCGCCACCGCGCTTATTTCGTCAGCCTTGGCCAGTGCCTGGCTGGCTTTTGTATCGGCCACGCCTTGGGCCTTGCTGGCTTTTTCATAGGCGGCGTCGTGCGCCATGGCGGTTTTCATGTGCACCTTGGCATTGACCTTGGCCGTTATCGCCCTTGCTTTGGCCTCTTTAACGCAGACATCCTTGACGTTGCCGACGAGGTCATCGCACTCCTCAACGGCCAGGGCCAGATTGGCGTCGGCGCGCGCCAGGCGCACTTGGTAGCTGGCGGTTTCTGAGGGCGTGTAGGCCGCCTTCAGTTGCGCCGTCGCAACCTGCTGTTTGCCACGCGCCTGCGCCTGGCACACGTCCTGGGCATTGCCAACCAACGAGCTACAGGCCGCCTTGGCCACTTTATAGTCGGCGCTGATATCGGCCTGAGCGCTCTTGTGTTGGAGTTTTGTCATGGCTTGCGCCATGGCACCCACACTGAACACCAGACCGATCATCAAGGCCAGCGCGTGCGCCCTCAGTTTGATCATGGCTTGCCTTTTTGGCTTTATCAATAGCGCCGTGCGACACCGTTGTCGATGCGCACCCGGTCACCCACGCGAATATCGTCGATGGTGGGCTGCATGACCGACTGGTAGGAGCCGTCTTGCATGCGGATGTTGAATTTATAGGCGTTGGCTTGCGGTTGGTTGCGTTTTTCCAGCTCGTGACCGGCATAGGCACCACCAGCGGCGCCGAGCACGGTTGCGGCGGTGTTGCCCCGACCGCCACCGACCTGGTTACCCAGAATGCCGCCCACAATGCCCCCCACTACGGCGCCCGCGCCGACACCGCTTGAGCCTTGCTGCACCAATTCGATCGACTGCACCACGCCATAGCCGGTGTAGGCGCCGTAACTGGACTGCGGGTAGGCCGTGCCGACGCTGGTGTTGGCGGGTGCCATGGTTTCACACCCCGCCAGCGCCAAGAGCGCGGTCAGGGCGAGAACGGATCCGGTTTTTTGCATGGTTTTCATAGCGATTTCCTTAAAAAGTGACTGTTAAATGGCTTTACTTCTTGATACTCATTTCATTGCTGACCTGAGTCACGCCGGCGATACGACTGACCACGGCGATTGCGCTGTCAATCTGGCCCTGATTGCTGACAAAGCCGCTGAGCTGCACCTCGCCTTGTCGCGTGATAACGCCAATGTCCAGGCTCTTGATGCTCTCGTCGGCCAGCAAAGCGGCCTTGGCCTTGGCGGTGATCACCGTGTCATCGACTTTGCCACCCAGAGTCGGTGCCTTGCTTTGCAGGCTCACGTTATTCTGGATGCTCTTGACGCCAGTGACCGTGCCCGCCACCGTGAGCGCGAGATCGATTTGTGTCTGAGTGTCAACAAAGCCGCTGAGCTGGACTTCGCCCTTGCGAGTGTCAACCTTGAAGTCAAAACCCTTGATGTCGGGGTCAGCCAGGAGCGCCGCCCGCACGCTGGCCGACACGATGCTGTCGTCAATCACGGTGCCGACCGTCGTGCTCGGCGCTGCAGCGGGGGCCACGGCGGCCGGCTGGTCACAACCCACCAAGGCTGCCATCAACGCGGTGCTCAATGCCAATAATTCGATTCGGGTGCGCATGGGGATAAATCTCCGTAAATAGGGTCTGGCCGCTGTGGGCTCATAACCTCAAGTTCTGTGAATTGTTGCGGCTTCGGGCGTTTCGGTCCGTGCGTCGGCGCACATACGGCCCTAATTATTTTGATTAGCCTGCACTCGCTTCTTGAAACTTGTGCTGTTGCCCTGGGCTACCATGCACCGCGGCGCAATGCAATTTTCACACTTTCACATTTTTAGGAGTTAGAACCCCATGAATCCCACCAAAATGATAGGCATCCTCTTGATCGTTGCCGGCGGCCTCGGCCTGGCCTTTGGCGGCTTCAGCTACACCAAGGAGACCACCGGCATGAAGGTGGGGCCGCTGGAGCTCAAGGTGCAAGAAAAGCAGACCGTCAACGTGCCGCTGATCATCAGCGCCGGCGGTATTATTTTGGGCGTTTTCCTGCTGGTAGTTGGCAAGAAATAAGGGCTAAAGACAATGCTGATCACTTAAGCCCGAACGGTGATGGGGCTTTATCTGAACAGCATTGGGGCTAAAGAGTCGCCTCAGTCCGGATTGCTGCACTGACGCAGCTCGTTCTCCCCGCGACTCCAGCACGGGCTGGCACTGGCGCGGTCCGCCAGTGGAATGCCATCGAGGTCGATGCGTGCGAGGCGCGTATCAAAGCCAATCACACCCAGTTTGTCGAGTTTGAGCCGCAGCAGCCAGCCGCGGCGCTGGTTGTCGTTGTCGGTTTCTTTCATCACAAAGTTGCCCACGCTGTAGACGATCGGCTTGCCCCGGTACTGCTCGATGTCTTGGGTGACATGCGGGTGCCCGCCAATGACCGCATCGGCCCCGGCGTCGATCATGGTGCGCGCCAGCTGGCGCTGGCGCGCAGTGGCGATCAGCTCATTTTCCCAACCCCAGTGCATGAGCGGTATCACCAGGTCGGCGTGGTGAATGCTGCGTGCTTGCTGGATGTCGGCCACCACCTGTTCGTCTTCGCTCCAGGCCACACCGGGCGCGTTGTAATCGGCCTCGAAACTGCGCGGCATGAATTCGCTGTAGGCCAGCAGCGCGATGCGAACGCCCTTGCGCTCGATGATGAGGGGCGTGTGCGCCTGTGCCAGATTGAGCCCGCCGCCCACTTGAGCCAGCCCCGCCCGTTCGATTAGTCCCAGCATTTCGGCAAAGGCTTCGCGGCCGAAGTCACCCGAGTGGTTGTTGGCCAGGGCCAGCACATCAAAGTGACGCTTGAGCACCGGCAACACGCGGGGGTGCGCGCGAAAGGTGTAATTCTTTTCACCCGCCGACCCGGTGGTGGCAATGACGCACTCCAGGTTGACGACGCGGACATCGGCGCTGCGAAAAAAGCCCGCAAAGTCGGCAAACGGGTCCCCACCGCGCTCGATCATCTCGCCGGCGGCGTCATCGAGCACGATGTCGCCGGCAAACACCAGGCTGACCGGGCCAGTGGCTTGGCCGGCGGACGCGCTCATGCACGCTGCCAGCCACAAGGCGCACCAGCCACGGCGCAGGCAGGCGCTCATGGTGCAATTCCTTGCAACGTGCAGCTGTACATCAGCTCGCGCTCGACCGCGCCGCCGTACAGGTGCTGCTCGCCGGTCAGCGGGTAGGGGCTTGCGGCGGCTTTGAAGGGCGGCAGGTAAGTGGCCTGCTGCAGCAGGATCGGTTGGCGCTTGGCATCGAGGTAAGCGTAGAGCTTGATGTACGCCACCTGGCTTGCGTCGCCCACCATGACCGCCTTGAAACGAAAGCGCCCGCCGATATCGACGGACGCGACCCGGTACGGGTCAGCCACCGTCCTGGCCTCGATGACCTGGGTGCTGCCGGCATAAGCCACCTCGCAGCGCAGCAGCGGGGCGGCGCTTGAGGTGAACGTCAGCCCAAGACCCGCCAAGGCGAACGCGGCCCCTCGTGTCAGGCGGCGGCTTCGGGTTTTGGGGTGCAAACGCAGGTGATTCATGGGCCTGATTTTGCGTCATCGGCCAACCCGTCCAAGCTCGCGATGGGCGCTACCGTGGGCAAGCCTTTGCAGATGACCGAGGTGCTGGCATTGTCAGCGCTGGAGCTCCCCGGGGGAGGCCCCTGGCCGCGCGGCTAACATGCGGCCATGAGTTCCTCCTGGATGACCTCGGCCCTACAAATGGCACAGAGCCTGGCGCCGCTGCTGCTGTCGCTGCTGCACCTGGGCTGCGCGCTGGCGGTGACGCTGCATGCGCTGCTGAACAAGCGCCAGGTGCAGACGACCATCGGCTGGATCGCGCTGGCCTGGCTCGCGCCGCTGGTGGGCCCACTGTTGTACCTGATGCTGGGGGTCAACCGCATCCAGCGCGCCGGGGTGGCCTTGGGGTTGAACAACACCTGGCACGCCGAGGGGCGCAGCGCAAATGCGGCCCATGAAGCCGATGCACCGTGCCGGCCCGAGCTAGCGGGCATCAACCGGCTCACGCGTGCGATCACGGGGCGCGCCTTGCTCGCCGGTAATGCGCTGACGCCGCTGATCGAGGGCGATGCCGCCTACCCCGCCATGCTCGGCGCGATCAACGCGGCGCGCCACTCGGTGACGCTGCTGAGCTACATTTTCAATGACGACGCGGTTGGGCGCGCCTTTGTGGACGCTCTGGCGCGGGCGCAGGTGCGCGGGGTGCAGGTGCGGGTGCTGATTGATGCCGTGGGGGCGCGCTACAGCCGCGTCAGCATGGTCGGGCGACTGCGCCAGGCCGGGGTGCCCGCGGCGGCGTTTCTGCCGCCGCGCCTGAGCCGGCTGCTGGCCCAGGCCAACTTGCGCAACCACCGCAAGATCATGGTGGTTGACGGTGAACTGGGCTTCACCGGCGGCATGAACATCAGCGCCGGCCACTGGCTGTCGACCCAGCCCAAGCAGCCGATCCAGTGCCTGCATTTCGCCGTGCGCGGCCCGGTGGTCACGGATCTGCAGCGCACCTTTGCCATCGACTGGGCTTTCACCACCGGCGAAGCCTTGCACGGCAAACCCTGGTTTGCCGACAACGCCGCCTGCGGCCCGGTGCTGGCGCGTGGCGTGCCCGACGGCCCGGATGCCGACATCGACCACATGCGCCTGGTGATCCTGGGCGCCCTGGCCACCGCGCGCCACCGGGTGCGCATTGTCACGCCCTATTTTTTGCCCGACGAGGTGCTACTCACCACGTTGCGGGTGACGGCCTTGCGCGGCGTGGCGGTGGACATCGTGCTGCCCGGGCACAGCAACCTGCCGCTGCTGGACTGGGCGATGCGCCCGCAGTTCGGCTGGCTGGTGGCCAGCGGCTGCCGCGTGCACCTGACGAGCCAGCCCTTTGACCACACCAAGCTGTTTCTGGTCGATGAGGCCTGGTGCCTGATCGGCTCCACCAACTGGGATGCGCGCAGCCTGCGCCTGAACTTTGAGTACAACCTGGAATGCCATGATGCCGATCTGGTGCGCCAGCTCGATGCCCTGGTCGATGAGCGCATCGCGCGTGCGCAAACCCTCACGCGGGAGGCGCTGGCGCGCCAGCCAATGTGGGCCCGCCTGCGTGACCGGCTGGTCTGGCTGCTCTCGCCTTACCTTTGAGGTGCCGGATGGCGCCGGCCAGGTTGTGGGCCTGCGTCGGGGCTGGTTGCTCAAAGCTTGAGGGCGTGGGAAACATGGTTTGCAGTGCCTCACGCACCTGAGCCAGACGAGGGTCGCTGGCGTGGGCGTCGTCGGTGGTGTCGTTGATGCAAAAGAAAGCCAGCTCCCCCAATTGCGCCATCAGCTGCTCAAGCCCCCCGTGGCCCTGCACATCGCCGCTTGACACATGCAGATGCGCGTAATCACGGACCCGGGCCAGGCCGGTGGCAAGCGACCAGCGCAGCACAAAATCAGAAACGATGGTGGGCTTGTCCCAGGCGCGAAAAACGGTCGAGCGCACTGCTGCAAACAGCTCCGGTGCCCGTTGCTCCAATTCAAACAGCACCGATTTGCGCATCGGCCGCGGCGCGTGCGCAAAAGTGCGAAAGGTGGGCTGGTAGTGCGGTGCGGTCGGCGTGCTGGCCCGCAGCCATTGGTGCGACAGTCGGCAGGCATTGTCCAATGCGGTGGCATCCTTGCGCAGCGCTTCGTCGCTCACGCCGGCGTCATCGGACCAGCCGACATAAATGCCACCGGTCCAGAACCAGTCCTCAAGATTCACGGGCGCGCCAAAGAACACGTCGTCATTGCAATAAAAGTAGCGCTCCGACAAGCCGGCAATGTGGTGGATGTACGACTCGATGTGGCCCGAATCAAAGGTGGGCAGCGCGCCAGCCGGGATCAGCTCGCGGTGATCAATGACGCTGAGCCTGGCGTGCGCGCCAAGCCAGGCCGGTGTTTGACCATCGGTCACGAGGTAGACATGGCCGTGCTGCGGAAAAAAGCGCTCCAGCGCGCGCAGGCTGTAGCGAAGCTCGTCATTGTCCCGAAAGCGGCCCTCGACGTTGCCGTACAGCGCCATCGCGCCGTGCTGCCCGAGGCCAAGCTTGGCGAGCGCCTGCCGACGTTTCTGGCGCCAGCGCGGGTCGGTGCCGTCGACCCAGAGGTAGACGATGTCAATCGGCGTGCTGCAGTCCATCGGCACAGGTCGCGCCATGCTCAAGCGACGGTCACACCCTTCCAGAACGCGACGCGACCGCGCACCATCTCGGCCTCCGGCTTGGGGTCGGGGTAGTACCAGACTGCATCCGGGTTGGTGTCGCCGTTGACGATCAGCGTGTAGTAGCTGGCCTGGCCTTTCCAGGCGCACGACGTTTTATGGTTGCTGAAGCTGATGAATTCCCTTTTCAGCGAACTCTCTGGGAAGTAGTGGTTGCCTTCCACCAGCACGGTGTCATCACTTTCGGCAATCACAGTGTTGTTCCAGCTTGCTTTCATGAGGGCTTCTTTCAAAATTTACCGGCCAGATTCGGGACCAATGTACTTTCGCGATCCTGTATTGTGGCGGCAAATTTGGCGGCAAATTTGGCGGGTATGGCGTTGCCCGGTTGCTGCAGGAATGGCAGCACCAGTTGCTGCACATTCACGCGTGCCTGCAAGCGCGCCGCCAGCAGATACAGGCCGCCGAGCTTGCGGTGAAGGAACAAGGTGTCGACCGGGGGAATATGCCAGAACTCGCGCTCCAAGCCCAGCGCCATGCCAGCCTTGCGCAGGCGCTGCACCATGTCAGTGGCGCCAAAATCAAAGTCGCCGTCCGCGCGCAGCGGCGTCAGCGCCATCTCGAACATGTCCAGCACGGCGGCTTGGTGCCTCGGCTGGGTGCGGGCATCGAAATAGCCGATCGCCAGCGCCGCCTGCGTCATGGCGGCACGGTCGTTGCCGATGGCAGCGGCCACCACCTGGCGGTAGCCCTGGGCAAAGGCCGGCGCCAGGCGACGCGTGGCGCCAAAGTCGAGCAGGATCAGCTGCTGGGTCCTTGGCTCATAGCGGTAATTGGCAAAGTTGGGGTCGGTCTGCATCAAGCCGAATTCAAACAGCTCGCGAAACAGCAGGCCCACCAGCAGGCTGATGATGCGGTCGCGTTCGGCCTGCGGTGCATGCAGCATGGACTCGACCGGGACGCCGCCCACATAGGACATCGCCAGCACGTTTTTGGTCGTCAGGTCGGCGTGCAACCGGGGCACTATAAACGCGGTCGAATCCGCCAATAACTCGGCAAAGCGCTGCAGGTGCTCGCCCTCGGCCTGGTAGTCGGCTTCTTCGCGCAGCTGGTTCTTGGCTTCCTGCAAGAGCGGCGCAATGTCCAGCGTCTTGGGCAGCAAGCCCGACAACCGCAGCAGGCCGGCCACGTTGTTGACATCACTGGCAATGCTTTTGCGCACGCCCGGATACTGGATCTTGATCGCCAGATCACGCCCGTCCAGGGTCTTGGCGCGGTGCACCTGGCCAATCGAGGCGGCGGCGATCGGCGTGAATGAAAAAGGCTCAAAGCGCTGCTGCCACTTGGCGCCCCAGGCGGCTGTGAGCACCGCTTGCACCTGGCGCTGCGGCATCGGTTGGGCGTCCGAGCGCAAGCGCGCCAGAATGGCGGCCATCTCGGGGGGCAGCAGGTCGCCCGCGTCCATTGAAATCAATTGCCCTACTTTCATCGCGGCCCCGCGCATCTGGGCGAGTTGGTGCGTGATCTTGCGGGCGTTCTCCGGGGTGAGCAGCAAGTCGCCCAGGCGCGGGCGCTTGCCCTGGGCCAGTTGGCGCGCCCCTTCCATCAGCATGTTGCCGGCAACGCCGGTCGCCAGGCTGCCTAGGCGGGCCAGGCGCGACAGGCGGCTGCTGGGGACGGATGAACTTGCGGGTAAGGATGAAGTAGACAAGATGGGTGCTTTTGGTGATCGCTTAGCGGGACATCGCCGCACTAAGCCAATGACAGGTTTGCTGCGATTAGGTCACAAGCGCGCGGGCCCTTGGGCTGGTTCATGCACAAGCCCCTAACTTGGCCACTGCCTTTGCCGTCCCATTTGGCGCCGCGCGGCATGATTTTCGCTTTGACGGGACAATCAGACTTCAATGGCGCAGTGCCAGCCACAACCCACATCCCACCATGCCCTCCACCCTCAAAATTGATTTCGTCTCTGATATTTCCTGCCCGTGGTGCGCCATTGGCCTGGCCGCCCTGGAGCAGGCCTTGGACCGGCTGCAGGGCGAGGTGAGCGCCGAATTGCATTTCCAGCCGTTCGAGCTCAATCCTCAAATGCCCGCCGGTGGCCAGGACATCGGCGAGCATCTGGCGCAGAAATACGGCTCCACAACCGAGCAGCAGGCGCAGATCCGCGCCACCATTGCGCAGCGCGGGGCAGAGCTCGGTTTTAGCTTCAACCCGGCCGGGCGCGGGCGCATCTACAACACTTTTGACGCGCACCGCCTGTTGCACTGGGCTGCTCTGGAGGCGCCCGGCCAGCAGGGCGCGCTTAAAAAAGCGCTGCTGGTGGCCTGCCACAGCCAGGGCCAGGACATGGAGTCGATTGAGGTCTTGCTAGCAACGGTGGCACAGGCGGGGCTGGACGTGGCGCGGGCCCGCGCCATTCTGAACAGCGACGAGTTCGCCGTGCAGGTGCGCGAGCGCGAGGCCTTCTACACCGGCCAGGGCATTGGGTCGGTGCCGGCCGTCATCATCAACGACCGTCACCTGATCTCGGGAGGCCAGCCGGTTGAGGTGTTTGAGCAGGCGCTGCGCCAGATTGCGGCCCAGACGGCCTGAACGGCCTGAACGGCGTGCGCCGCGCCAGGTCCTCCAGGTAGCCCTGCACGCCTTCGTCTTCACGCGCCAAAAAGCGCTCGACTGCGTCAGCAAAGGCCGGATGCGCCAGCCAGTGCGCGCTGCTGGTTTTCACCGGCATCAGGGCGCGCGCCATTTTGTGCTCGCCCTGGGCACCGCCTTCAAAGCGCTGGTAGCCGTGCGCGATGCACCAGGCCAGCGGCTGGTAGTAGCAGGCTTCAAAGTGCAGGCAATCAATGTGCTCGAGCGCGCCCCAGTATCGGCCGTATGCGATTTTTGCCTTGTTTTTTTGATCAAACTCGCCGCTAGCCAGCGCATCATATGCACTTAGTGCTATCAAACTTGCTGCAACCGGCAGGCCGCCGCGCTCGGCCACAAAGAGCAGCCAGTTCTGTGCCATGGTGCCTTGCATGCGCTCAAAGAAGTCGCGGCTGAGATAGGGCGCGTCGCCATGTTCCGCGTAGGTGTGCGCGTAACAGCGGTAGAAAAAGTCCCAGTCGGCGCGCAAGATCGCCGTGCCCTGCGCGCAGCGAAAGCGCACGCCCGCAGCCTCCACCTTGCGCCGCTCCTGGCGAATCTTTTTGCGCTTGTCACGGCTCAGGGAGTCCAGAAAATCGTCGAAGTCGCGGTAGCCAGGGGCGCGATTGGTCCAGTGAAACTGCACGTTGCGGCGCAGCATCAGGCCAGCGGCTTCACAGGCTGCAACATCGTCGTCGCTGACAAACAGCAGGTGCAGCGACGACAGACCCTCTTGTGCACACCAGGCCACCACGGCCTTGAGTAGCCGCAAACGGGTGGCAGCGTCACGCGCGAGCAGGCGTGCGCCCGGCACCGGCGTGAAGGGCGGAGCGACCACCGCTTTGGGGTAGTAGGCCAGGCCATGCTGGTGGTAGGCGTTGGCCCAGGCGTGGTCGAACACATATTCACCATAAGAGTGGTCTTTGAGGTACAGCGCGCAGGCGCCGACCAGTTGGCCTTGCTGCCAAAGCGTGACAAAACGCGCGGTCCAGCCTGTGGCCGCCGTAGCACTGGCGCTCGCCAACAGCGCAGCCAGGTACTCATGGCGCATGAAGGGGTTGGGCTCTTCGTTCAGGTTCTGCGCCGCCAGCAACGCGTTCCAGACGCCGGCGTCAACCTGCAACGGCGAGTCCAGCACGCGGATGACAGGGTCGTTTTCTGGTGTATTCAAGCGGGTGATGATGCCGTGAATCAGGTAGCGGCGCCCTGGCCGGGTCAAATTGGGTGCTGCGCCGCCGGGTGCTTGGTCGCGCGCGACAATCGGGTTTTTGATCCTCAGCACACCGGAGCGCCGCCATGACTCAGCAAAACCCCCACCGATTTGACCTGGGCGGTGGCCAGCGCACGATGAAAGCCGTGGTGACCACCGGCCATGGCGGCTACGAGCAGCTTGTCTACCGGGACGTGCCGGTGCCTACGCTGGCGCCAGGCGAGGTGCTGCTGCAGGTGCTGGCGGCCGGCGTCAACAACACCGACATCAACACCCGGCTGGGCTGGTATGGCGCCGCCGTCACCACCGCCACGCAAGACGCGGCACTGGCGCATGAGAACCAAAGCGCGCCAGCCACGCCGGACGGCGGCTGGAACCAAGCCACGCCTTTTCCTTTCATTCAGGGTACCGATTGCTGCGGCCGCGTCGTTGCGGTTGCGCCGGGCGTGCGTGAGCAATTGCTGGGCCTGCGCGTGCTGGTGCGCCCCAGCATGCGCCCCTCGGGCTTCGATTCGCAAGACAACATCTGGATGGGGTCTGACTTTGACGGCGCCTTCGCGCATTTCGTTAAGGTGCCCGCCGACGAGGTGTTCGCGGTGAACTGCGACTGGAGCGATGCCGAACTGGCGACCATTCCCTGCGCTTACGGCACCGCCGAAAACATGTTGCAGCGGGCGCAGCTGGGCCAGGGCGAGCAGGTCGTGGTGACAGGCGCGTCCGGCGGCGTCGGCTCCGCGGTGGTGCAACTGGCCAAGCGGCGCGGGGCCTTTGTGACCGCTATCGTGGGGCGCTCCAAGATGGCGCAAATCAAAGCCCTGGGTGCGGACCTTGTGCTGGCGCGGGAAGATGACTGGGTGGCGAGTCTGGGCGAGAACACGGTGGACCTGGTGGTGGACAACGTGGCGGGGCCGGCTTTTGGCACCCTGCTCAAGCTGCTCAAACCGGGCGGTCGCTATGTCTCCTCAGGCGCGATTGCCGGCCCGTTGGTGACCCTGGACATGCGCACGCTGTACCTGAAGAACCTCACACTGCTGGGCTGCACCGCCTGGGCCGAGCCCGTGTTTGCCAACCTGGTGGGCTACATCGAGCGCGGCGAGTTGCGGCCACTGGTGGCGCAAAGCTTTGCACTCGACCAAATCGCGCAGGCGCAACGCGCGTTCCTTGACAAGACCCATGTCGGCAAATTCGTCCTGATCCCGCCGCCGCCCGACGGGTGCGATTCAAAGTGATGCGGCCCCCCTGAATAAATCAAGGCCTCACGTCAAATCCGGCTTTGCGTATTCAACCCGGCCCGGCGACTGGGCCATGCGCATGCGGTTTTGGGGTGAAAACACACGCGAAATTGAAGCTGGGGTACGCCAGCGCTTGTGGGCGCGCGCCTTTCACGCAGTAGCCCGGTCGCATAGCCCAATCACCGTGCCTGACGCCCTCGAAGTCAAAATTTCTGCAGCAAGCGGCGCACATCAATTCGCGCCACCCCACCGCAGGCACCTTTTGAATTTCCCCCTGCCAGCGTACCAAGACGCTCGCAGAATCAGTCGGATGATGCGCTTTGCGACAGAATATAGGAGGAGCTCGCGAAGCGGGCGCCGGGACACGTAGCAAAGCGCATCGCCCGGCTGATTCACCCACCACCGCGATATCAGCCCCGATCCAATAGACGCACCTGAGTGCTTCGGAAAAGAACCATTCATCTGAAGCCCACATCATTTTGAATCGCACCCCCGCCCGACCCAGCCTAAGCAGCGCCTGCCCCTTGCGTGTATATTTGCACAAATATTCTATTGACATTTAAATAGCTCAAAGCTATAATGAAGTTCTGCTTTAAAACCTAAAGCAGGGGTAATTCGCTTCCCAACGGGGGGCAAATTGCGAGGATCGGCCCTTGTGGCCGATCCCATTGGCTGAATCTTCGGCCACTTTTTTTCAGCGTCCTGCCATTGCCGGGCGCCTGCGCTGTTCAAGAGGCCTGCAAACGGATCTCTTTTGCTGCCACGCATCTGCGCTGCAAAGCGACGCCCGTCTCGTGCTGTCCAGCGCTTTCTTTTAGCTATCAACCCAGGAGGCACGCCGCATGGCCAAACAAATCATCATCGACGCGGTGTTCAAGGTATTCGGCGACGAGCCGCAAGCCGCGCTGCAACTCGTGCACCAGGGAACGACCAAGGCCGACATCCTGGCGCAAACCGGCTGCACCATTGGCGTGTTCGACGTCAGCCTCACCATTGAACCCGGCGAAATATTCGTGGTCATGGGCCTGTCGGGCTCGGGTAAATCGACGTTGGTGCGCATGCTTAACCTGCTGATTGAGCCGACTGCGGGCCGCATTCTGATTGACGGCACCGACATCAATGCGCTGTCCGACGCCAAGCTGCGCGCCCTGCGGCGCAAGGACATCAGCATGGTGTTTCAGTCCTTCGCGCTGATGCCGCACATGACGGTGCTGGACAACACGGCGCTCGGTCTGGAACTCGCGGGCGTGGGCCGCGCCGAGCGCCATGCGCAGGCCAGCCAGGCGCTGGACCAGGTGGGCTTGAGTGGCTGGGGCGCGAGCTACCCGGATGAGCTCTCGGGCGGGATGCAGCAGCGCGTGGGCCTGGCGCGGGCGCTGGCCTCGGACCCGTCCATCTTGTTGATGGATGAGGCGTTTTCGGCGCTCGACCCGATCATCCGCGCTGAAATGCAGTCAGAGCTGCTGCGCCTGCAGCAGGTCAAACGCCGCACCATCGTCTTCATCTCCCACGATCTGGACGAAGCCATGCGCATTGGCGACCGCATCGCCATCATGAAGGACGGCCAGGTGGTGCAGGTCGGCACCCCCGACGAAATTCTGCGCAACCCAGCGGATGACTATGTGCGCAGCTTCACCCACGGCGTGGATGCCGCTGCCGTCTTCAAGGCCGCCGACATTGCGCGCAAGAGCCAGGTCGTGGTGTCCGAGCACGCCAGCCGGGGCTCGCGCGCCGCGCTCAAGATGCTGGAGGACCGCGACCGCGACTACGCTTACGTGGTCAGCCCCACGGAGCAGTACCTCGGCATGGTCTCGGTCGAGTCGCTGCGCAAGGCACTGCACCAACATGTGGGCCCGCTGGGCCTGGCGCAGGCTTTTCTGCCCGGTGTGGAGCCGATCACGGGCGATGCCTACGTGAACAATTTGTACGGCCAAGTCGCGCATGCGCCCTACGCCATCCCTGTGGTGGCGCAGGACGGACGCTATTGCGGCGCCATCAGCAAGACCACCTTGTTGAAATTCCTGGACCGCGACACCCCAGCGGCGCCCGCCCATTTAGCCTGAGAGGACTTCCCCATGCCAAACACCAATCTAGCCGGGGCGCTACCCACAGGCCCCCAAGACACCGCGGTCATCGCGCAGGCCAGCGCCAGCCCGTCCCCCTGGGACGTGGCAGGACAACCCGCCGAGGCAGCAACGGCACCCGCCGCAGAACCATCCGCCTGGGACCTGGCAGGACAAGCGAGCCTTGAGTCAGTTCCCGCCAGCGCCGACCCCTGGCTCATGGCGAGCGAGCCCACCAGCGGTTCCGCGCTGAACACGACTGCAGGCACCAGCGACTGGCTTAATGCGCCGGCTGCTGCTGTGCCGATTGACAGTGGCTGGCAGATTCAGCAGCTGTGGGACGGCTCGCTGCCCGTGCAAGCATGGATCAACGAGGCGCTGGAATGGATCGTGATGAACTTTCGCCCCTTCTTCCAAAGCGTGCGCGCGCCCATCGACAGCACCCTGACCTGGGTTGAAGCCCTGCTGCTCAGCGTGCCTACACTGGCCATGGTCGCGATCTTCGGCCTGCTGGCGTGGCAGTTTGCCGGGCGCATGGTGGCACTCGGAACGGCAGTTTCATTGCTGGTGGTGGTCATGCTGGGCATCTGGCCCGAGGCCATGGTGACGCTGTCGCTGGTGTTGACTTCTCTGGTGTTTTGTCTGGTGTTGGGCCTGCCGCTGGGCATTTTACTGGCCAGCAGTGAGCGCGCCGAACGCCTGATGCGCCCGATTCTGGACGCGATGCAAACCACACCGGCCTTTGTTTACCTGGTGCCGGTGGTGATGCTCTTTGGCATTGGCAACGTGCCGGGCGTGATTGTCACCATCATCTTTGCGCTGGCGCCGCTGGTGCGCCTGACCAACTTGGGCATCCGCCAGGTGCGCCCCGACTTGATCGAAGCGGCCCGCGCCTACGGCGCCTCGCCCTGGCAGATGCTGACCAAGGTGCAGTTACCCCTGGCCTTGCCGTCCATCATGGCCGGCGTCAACCAGTCGCTGATGCTGTCGCTGTCCATGGTCGTGATCGCCTCCATGATCGCCGTGGGCGGTCTGGGCCAGATGGTGCTGCGCGGCATCGGCCGCCTGGACATGGGCTTGGCCACCGTGGGCGGCTTAGGGATTGTGCTGCTGGCCATTTCGCTGGACCGCATTACCCAGGCCATGGGCCAACCGACCCGTGGCGTGCGCCACTGGTGGTACACCGGTCCGGCTGGCCTGGTGTGGCGCCTGCTGCGCGGCAGCGAGAAACCATCGACCAGCCCCGAACCGGCGCCGCCAGCCATCCTGGCACCGGCGGCGCGCTAAAGCAAGGCCTCCCTCTTTCATTTTTTACTCTAAACCAAAGGACTTGAGCTCATGACCGCAACGACCACACGACAAATTGTCCGAGACCTGCTCGCCACCACCATGCTGGCCTTCGGCCTGGCCGCCCTCAAGGCGTAGCAACAGGCGCACCCTTCCCCTTAACCATCACCGATAAAGGATCAAAACCCATGATGACCACAAGAAACTTCACCCGCAGTCTGCTCGCCACCGCTTTGCTCACACTGGGCCTGGCGACCCACGCCAGCGCAGCCGCCGAATTGCCCGGCAAGGGCATCAAGGTGCAACCCATCCAGAGCGCCATAGCCGAGGAAACCTTCCAGACCCTGCTGGTCAGCCGGGGCCTGGAAAAGCTGGGCTTTGATGTGCAGCCGATCAAGGAAATTGAGCCTGCGACCGGCCATATTGCCATTTCCAACGGCGACGCCACCTTTCTGGCCGACCATTGGGACCCGCTGCATGCCGACTTCTACAAAAACGGCGGTGGCGATGCCAAGCTCTTTCGCAAGGGCACCTATTCAGGCAATGCGGCGCAGGGCTACCTGATCGACAAGAAAACGGCCGACAAGTACAAAATCACCAACCTCGGCCAGTTGACTGACCCCAAGCTCGCCAAGCTGTTTGACGCCACCGGCGACGGCAAGGCCGATCTGACCGGTTGCAATCCGGGCTGGGGCTGTGAAGGCGTGATCGAGCATCAACTCACCACCTTCAAGCTGCGCGACACCGTCACCCACTCGCAGGGCGCCTACGCAGCCCTGATGGCAGACACCATCACCCGCTTCAAGGCGGGCCAGCCCATCCTGTACTACACCTGGACCCCGTACTGGGTCAGCGGCGTGCTGCGCCCGGGCCATGAAGTGGTCTGGCTCGAAGTGCCGTTCTCGTCACTGCCGGGCGAACAGGCCAAGCTCGATACGAAGCTGCCCAACGGCAAGAACTACGGTTTCACGATCAACACCCAGCGCATCGTGGCCAACAAAGCCTTCACCGAGCAAAACCCGGCCGCCGGCAAACTGTTTGAAGTGATGCAATTGCCTGTGGCTGACATCAATGCACAAAACCAGCGCATGAAGAACGGTGAAAACACGCAACAAGACATTGCGCGCCACACCGACGGCTGGATCAAGGGCCACCAGAAGACTTTTGACAGCTGGATCGCGCAAGCCTTGAGCGCCGCCAAGAAATAGGCGGCAAGGTGACTGCTGCACGCTCAAAAACCGCGTGCAGCAGCCCTCAGGGCTTGAGGCGGGCCGCGCCCCAATAGTGGAACGTCATGGGCCGGGGACCGGGCAGGTAGCGGGTCTTTAAATCGGGCAAGGCAAAGCCCGCCGCCTGTAACAGCGCGGGAATGTCGCGCCCCAAATGGCAGCCGCCGGAAAACTGGCCCCACACCGGTTGCAGCCACTGCTGCCAGCGTCGCACCGAGGCATCGGGCGCGCGGCCATGCTCGCAGTACAGCAGTTGCCCGCCGGGCGCGAGCACACGGCGCATTTCATGCAGGGCGGCCAGCGGGTCGGGTATGGTGCACAGGGTGTAGGTGATCAGCACCGTGTCAAAGCTGGCGTCGGGCAAGGCAATTTTT
Organism: Rhodoferax sp.; assembly: GCA_013791765.1. Taxonomy (GTDB): domain Bacteria; phylum Pseudomonadota; class Gammaproteobacteria; order Burkholderiales; family Burkholderiaceae_C; genus Rhodoferax. Next base: position 81,358 of record VMTC01000012.1, on the reverse strand, counting down.
TCAGCCGAAAGGCCCAGCAGTTCCACCTCCAGCCCGGCCTGTGCGATGCGCTCGCGGGCCAACGGGTGCAGCTCCAGCGCCGGGTCCAGCGCGGTAATGCTGGACACAAGGCTCTTGTCGTAATAACGCATGTTGAGGCCCGTGCCCACGCCCACCTCCAGGACGCGCCCAGTAGCCCGTGGCACCAGCAGCTGGCGCTGGCGCCCCACCATCGGCAGGCCGCACGCGTAGTCGAGCGCACGCGGCAGGATATGACGCTCGTACCAGGAACTGCTCACGGCTTTTGGAATCCGCCGTCAGCCCAGTCCGTAGCGCTGGCGCGGCTCAGTTTGAAGCCCGGAGACACGCGCTGTTGCGCCAACTCATCCCCACCCTCATCGTGCGCGCTCAAGGTCGCCGATGGATTGTCGTCATCGGGCACGATGTCAAGCGACACCGTCACGCGCTCGCCTTTGGCGCTCACGGTGATGCTCTGGTGCAGCGTGGCGTGCAGCTGTTGCTCCTGGCGGCGCACAAATTCTGCAGCGGTCTTAACCAAGGTGTTGAAGGCGTTGACGTCCAGTGGTTTCGGGTTTTTCTTGTCGCGCCCCATGGTCCAGGGGCCAATCAGGGCCGGCTCGGGTTCACCGTCCCGGATCATCGCCACGGCCCAGCCGTCATCGTCTTCGTTCTTGATCACGCGAGCGGTCCAGCCGTTGCCGCGCCACAAACGGGGTTGTTCGATTTTGCTGTCGGGGTCGGGGTCGGGGAGTAGGTCAGTCACGGGCCCGATTTTAGCCGCCGGGCGCCGCCCCGCTATGATCCGCACCCCATGGCCAGCATCCACATCAGCGACATCGAAGCCGCCATCAACTACTGGCGCGCCCTTGCGCCCGCCAGCTTTGAGGGTGCACTGGCTGCGCCCACGCGCGCGCTGGCCGAGATCTATGCGCACATGGTGTTCCAGCACTTGACAGAAATCGACGAGTTCACCCTGCCGCAGGCCGCGCTGCAGGCCTGGCTGGCCTGGTACGACAGCACGCCCGACACGCCCTGCATCGCCATCTGCTCAACCAGCCAGGGCGATGAGGTGTGCAAGGGCTGCGGCCGCACCTTCGCCGAGGTGCAGTACTGGACCGCGTTGCGACCGGTCGAAAAGCGCCAGGTCTGGCGCCGCATCACGCTACTGGGTAGCGCCTGGCGCTTTAACCGCTATGCCGAGCGCGCCAAAGCCCAGAGCGATTAGAGCGCCATGCCGCCCGACACCTCAATCACCGCGCCATTGATATAGCTGGCTTCGTCGCTGGCCAAAAAGGCATAGACGTTGGCAATTTCTTCGGGCTTGCCCAGGCGTTTGAGCGGCACTTTGGCCTGCAGGTCCTGCAAAACCTTCTCGGGCATGGCCGCCACCATCGGGGTGGTGACGAAGCCCGGTGCGACCGCGTTGACGCGGATGCCCTTGGGGCCGAGTTCGCGGCTCCAGGTCTTGGTGAAGCCGATCACGCCGAACTTGGTGGCGGCGTAGTTGGTCTGGCCAAAATTGCCATAAATTCCGACCACCGAACTGGCGTTCAGAATCACGCCGCTGCCCTGCGCCACCATGAGGTCGGCCACCGCCTGCGCGCAGTGAAAAACACCGCGCAGGTTGACGTCAATCACGCGGTCAAACTGTTCCAGCGTCATTTTTTGCAGCCGCGCGTCCTGCGTGATGCCGGCGTTGTTGACCAGTACGTCGATGCGGCCAAACTGCGCTTTCACACTCGCCACCAGGGCGTCAATGGTGGCGCGCTGGGTCACGTCCGCCACGAAACCCTCGGCCGTGGCGCCCAGCGCGCGGCATTGGGCCACGGCCTCGTCCACACCTGCCTGCTTGATGTCGCAGACGATGACGATGGCACCCTCCTGTGCAAACTTGAGCGCAGTGGCCAGGCCGATGCCTTGCGCGGCGCCAGTGATGAGGGAGACTTTGTCGAGCAAGCGGGCAGTGGTCATGGTGGGTGTAGAGAAGTTGGCTTGTGAAGCCCAACATCTTAGGCGCCCGGACCGAATCGAGGCATGACTAAAGTCAATCTATCAGTCAATCTATCAGTTAATTCAATAGCAGCTCAAGCCCTATGCGAGCGGGCTAAGACCCGATTTGTTATTTATTTCCAGCGAATCGGCTCAATGTCAACATTGAGCGTGCCGTCGCCCAGCATCAAGACGCCCTCCTGAATCGTGGCCTGCAGCTGCATGTTGCGCTGCGCCATCGGAATCAGCGCTTGCGCCGCCACGGTCGGGATGCGCCAGACGCTCAGGTTTTGCGGCCGCGCCAGCTTGGCCTCCATGCTGCGCCACCAGACCTCGGCGGCGTGGTTGAAGCAGTACAGCAGCACCGCGTCGGCCTTGTTGCAGGCCTTGAGCAGCGGCTTGTCTTCGGGCTGGCCGACCTCGATCCAGAGCCGGGTCAGGCCGGTGTAGTCGCGCAGCCAGGCGTCGGGCTCGTTCGGGTCCGACAGGCCCGCGCCGAACGCCAGCGTGCCGTCGCCGCCGCACACGGTCTGCAGCTGATGCGCCTGCAGCGCCAACGCGCACAGCCGCACCATCATGCGCTCGTCGGTCTCCGATTTTTCTCGACATGATAACAATGTCAAATGATTCCAAAAAAACCTTGAGTCTGCAACTAAATATGTTGATTTTTTGCTTCACTGAACTGCTTCAGTTGACACTCTTCATCTGATCATTTACAGTGAGTTTGTTGTTTCAGCAAGAAGCACTATTCAAATGTCGTGAGGGCAATAACCACATGCGTTACAAAATAGAAAACGAGGTAGTGACGTTCTATCTGGACAATCCCAAGCGCACGGAAGACACGACTGCAAACCAATCCTTTGCTGGGACTGGCTTAACTGAGAAACAGGTCGTCGTTCTCGCGGACTGCTTGGTGAAGAAATTTCGTGGAGCGACACTGGGTACTCAGCAAAATGCCACTACCCATTTTTTACGTCCCTTGTTCGCCTACTTTAAAGCGAATAAAATTTCGTGGCCGACGACTTCCTCCGACTGGCAAATCACGATATATAGTTTTTTCCAGTTCTTTTTGACCAACTCAAATTGGAGCCAAGCTCTAACAGCTTTTCGGATGCGGGAATGGCAGACAAGGTTCGGTGGCCTGCTGGAGTTCCTCAAAGAGGAAGAAGTCATTCCACATGATATCGTGATCCCAAAAATTGATCAGAAAAGAATCAAGAGTATTGCCAAAGATCAGCCTCTTCTTGGTCAACCTCGAAAGAAGCTCGTCGATTTAACGACACAACCCAAGAAATTGCTTGTTGACATCAGCGTTGGAATGACCGATGCGAATTATCTCAATGCGGTGGAAAAAAAATGTAGGCACTTGATTGACGTCATCAGGGACACTTGTCAGGAGCACTGGGAAGGACTGATGAAAGACGGTGCAACCGGACGAACGCTGGCCGAAATTGTGACGGATGCGAAAATTGAAGAGGAGACGGCGGCAAAACGATTTGGCACCTACTCTGGAAAAAGTCATCGTCTGTGCCTGTTCGCCAGTGCGGCCCAACCGCAAGGTCACAACTGGGCGCTCGCTGTCACTCGCCACAAGATAGCAACTGGATCAAAGATAGATTGTGTATCAATCCGAACACTCAGGGCTTCACCATTTTTTAGAAATGACGTCTTCGGTCATGAAATAGATCGATTTTCTGCCCTAAGCGACTTAACTGCATTGACACGGGAACAACGGCAAGCAGTGCAGATTCCATCGCAGTTCTATCGGTTCGCCGGACTTCTTTCCAATATTGATGCCGCAGCAGCATGTTGCTTGTTGACAATTGAGCACCCCGAGTTCACGTCGGAAAGCCTGCAAGACGCTAAACTTTTGAATGTCCATGGCAAGCCATATTTGCTTCTTACGGACAGCCACTATCACTCAATTCTCAGCGTCGATAAGCCGCGTGCTGGCAAGCGTAAATCCGTCGTATTGAGCTCTCGTTCTCAACAGTTGGTTAAGGACATCCTGCAATGGACTGCGCCGGTCCGGGACGTTTTGAGGCGTGCAGGCGACAAGACTTGGCGCTACTTGTTTCTTGGGGTAAAGCAACGCGGTGGAATAAACGGAGCCCTTGGAGTTATTGAGGGGAGACCCATATATCTACACGGCGGTCAGGACACAATTGGACTTGCAACGTTGCACCCCGCGTTGTCACGAAACGGCCTAGACAAAGGAAGCTTCGACTACCGTCGCTTGCGAAATACACTGGGGGTGATTCGCTGGTTTGAAACGGGCTCCATCTTGGAGATGAGCCGCCGACTTGGCAACACCCGCAAGGTGGCCCTTGAGCATTACCTGCCGCCCGCATTGCTGCACGCTTGGAACACCCGAATCATCCGCCGATTTCAGAACACCTTGATCGTGCTAGCGGCTTACGACGAGCCGTACCTGTTGGAAGTAACAGATTTCTCCACCATGGCGGATCTTCAACACTTTATAGCCCAGCTCATCGTTGACTATCCCACTAAGACAAGCCCGCTTGCAGAAGAACTTCAAAGACGGATAGGTACCGCACAGCACCTTGAAGCAGGGTCGTCGGCATTGGTTCCCGGCCTCCTCAATGTTCGCCTATCGCCCAAAAGTCTTGCCTTCCTATACTCCTACAGCGACCTTTCGAAGAGGATGCTTACAGAGAGCGACATTGACAAAATCGACGTTATCAGCGGCTTGGCACCACGGCAATTCATCGATTTGGCAACTCTGCTAAAACATGCAGCCGAAAGCAACAAGATTCATGCATCGCTGAGTGAGTCGCTTGACGTTCCACTCCTAAAACAGGTTCACGGGGGGGCACTGGCGATGCAAGCTGGCCTCGATGCGCAGTTTTCGCGGTTGGCGATCAAGCACCACTGGGCGGAAAATCTATGACGAGACTTGCAGCCCGACTTGATCTGCTGCCGCCTCCACAGTTTCCTGATGATTTCAGCGAACAGGACCGGCGGATGGTGCGGCTGGCACTGGCATCGGCCAAGCAGCAGATTGCCCCCTACGATGGAAAATTTGAAGCGCCTTGGCTGCTTTCCCCTTTTCCAGACGAGGTGTGGGATACGACTAACCGTGGTCGCGAGGAAATGGTTGATGGCCAGTGGCAGAACACCATTCGTTTCGATTGGCGCGTTCCGCTTTCCAATGGAGCTCTGTTGACGGATGTGCGCTATGAGCATCTTTTGATGCTACTAAAGAAGATTGCTTTTCTTATGCGAAGTGGGCTGGTGGCTGGCAACTCCACTCCGGCTGCATGGAGGAATGGCATGGGCAAGCTGATCGCTCTCATACGATGGACTGTGCTACATGAAGAAAAATTCATGCCCGAGTTATACGGCCTTCGATTGATTGACCAGCCCTCACTCGAGTGGCTATTCTGCCTGGTCGCCGAAGGCGGCTGGTTTCATGCTCTTCAGATTCCCCAGCGGATTTTGGCCGTCTTGTATCAAGGAGCTCATGGCATCTCGTGTCCGCAATCCTTGCTCAATAGTCCCTTCACGATTCCAATCAAAGAAATCGAGCCATTAGTTCAATGGATGGAATGTCAAGGACTTTACTGCCACGCGAAAGATGGCGCACACATGGGCAAACGACACCTCAAACGGAATCCGATTGCCAGGCTGATCGGCGAAAGCCCTTCATCCTTCACAACACCTAACGTTTCAGGTTTTCTTCGCCAGTTTGAGCCGGATTTCGGCAATGAATCGCTGCTCGTTCAATTGAGACAGGGCACCGAGTTTCCCTCCCAAAAGGTTATATCTATCCAAGATGTACGTGATGGTGGCGCCAGCGAAGAAGCGATTGTTGCCCTGGAAAAGGCAATTGGAACGGTCCTGGATGCGCATCGTCATGTTCCAGATCTTCTACCTGAGCCGGCTCACATCTCACTTCGCCGTGCGACTAATATTGCCAAACGTGTCACGAGTACCTCGTCGCACACCTTGTTCATACCGATCAATACGGGGCTCGCATTTCTCAATACGGCTATGCGGTTTGTCCACGTATATGGCGAAGCAATCGTCGGCTTCTACCTTGCGGTGATAGCGGACTTTAATCCAACGACGCCAAATCCCAGCACGAATAGGTCGCTGAACCGACGTTTGAACGATTGGCGAATCGCGTCTGGTGAACCTATAGCAGCCGTTTTGAACATCACGGAGTTCCGGCGCAAAGACACGAAAACGAATTTTGATCGCTTGCGGTCGAATCCGACGCTCGACCAGGCTCTACGCGTGCTCATCGGTTCCTGTATTGTTTGCATGGCTCTCTTGAAGCCATCGCGGGAAGAAGAATTGACTCATCTAAAGCGCAACTGCATGCGTGAAGATGCTGACGGATATTGGTTCAATTATGAACGAGGTAAAAGCAATGCCGGTGAAGTTTGGCAGGACGAGGACCGGCCAATTCCGGTTATTTCGGCCAAGGCTATCCATTTGCTTCAGCTTTTGGGTAGCAGTCTTTCAACGCTTTTTGCGGATGAGCGAAAAATTAGCGACAACCTGTTCTACCTGCCCAGGGTTGTAGGGATGGAGGCGTTGATCGCTCATGCGGATCTTCTCAACAAACACCTCGACATTTTCTGCGACTTTGTCGGATTGCCACCCGACATGGAGGGTCGGCGCTGGTACGTCCGTGTCCATGAAATGCGGAAGTGGTTTTTGCTTCTGCTCTTCTGGTCAGGCCGGTTCGATGTTCTTGACGCAGCGCGATGGATTGCTGGACATACCGATGCAAAGCACATCTACGCGTATATCGAAAAAGAGTTTCCAGGAGAGGAATTACCACAAATTGAAGCAGAATATTCTATTGACCGAGTGTATCGGCGTGATCAGGAAAGGAGGCGTGCCAAGGGTGATGCTGGTAACGACGATGGCGTTGATGAGTTGTACGAGGCGGTCCTAAGGCACTTTAACGTGGAATCCCTGACCATGGTTCCCGAGCCAGAATGGACCAGCTATGTTCAGTCGCTGCGAAAAGACGAGAAGTTTCGGCTGGAACCGCATTCCATTTTTGGGGAAGACGGTCGTAATGTTGTGGGTATCAACATCTCCTTTGTTATGCGGCAGGTGATCTGATGGCCGGACGAGGTGCGTACCAGAGAAAAGCCCAGAATATCGTGAATGTTCGCGCTCGGCATGACCTCCTTATTGCGGGGATAAAGGCACCTACCAGCATCGACAAGACCGTGCATGCAAGCCTTGTAGGCCAGCGTGCCTTTGCTGCACTCGACCTGCCCAAGCTCAAAATCACGCCCATTGCCCTCAATACCCTCAAGAGCTTGGCCAACCAAATTTTTATCGAGCCGAACGGAATCGGGGCAACTGGCTTTGCCTACTTTGATTCGCTTCGCGTCAAGTTGGGATTGTCCCTTTCGAAGTCGACGGCTAAGCGCACTGTTGAAGCAAAAGCAGAGCGCGTGGAGGACAAGACTTGCATATTGATGGAACGGCTTACTGCCACCGAAGCGCAGAGCATCAAGCGACAAAAAGCGTACCTGAGTCTCTATTCTGCGGTAAATGGACTAATCAAGAACGGTGGTCTACAGCCAGAAGCCCAGGAGAGGCTATATAGAGTTCTTGAAAATCATCAGGCAGCATTCGAGAATCTGTTTGAACCTAACATCGGTAGTGCCATCACCAATGAGGGCGCAGTAACCAAGTTGCCCGAAAAGAAACAGCCGAAATGAGTTCACAGCTGTTTCATGTGCTGCCGGCAATGTCTCTGCCTTATAGCGGAGTGAAGCATAAAGATGGCATTCACGTTAGCACGCAGATCATCCCAGCTTTCCCGTTCATGTACTGGACGAGCGGCAAGCCCTGCGAGCCGGTCAACATGTATTTGCTTGAAATTGCACACGAGGTTACAGGTGATTCGTTAAGGTCTTACGCCGCCGAACTGAGTCATCTGGTCAGGTACTGCGGCAATAAGTCCGTCAGTATTGAGAGCCTGACGAATGCTGACATTCATGAATTATCACAGCAGCTGCAAGATGAGAAATCACGGCGAAATCCTCTTGAGCGCGCACGTAACAAAAACACCGTCCGCGCCATATTGAGTCGTGCGATCCGGTTTCTTCTGTGGTACCAGAAGGACATCATGCTGATGTTGCGCACACCGCTGATTGGCGAGCAGAGCGTGTCACCTCAAATAACCATCAATCGAATAAAAAACGATAAGAGAAAGACTGGGAACCGCCAGATAGAGTATTACTACACCCACTCGGCAATGCCAACCTCTGAAAGCCGGGAGCCAAAGCGTCCGATCGCGCTTCCTGTGATTGAGGACATACAGAGAGTCATCTATCGACAGAGCGTGTTGGGCGAACGTAGCGCGAAATTCGTTCAGAGATACCGCAACAGCCCCGCTTTGCTTGCGGCGCAGCTTGAATACATGAGGGCCAGACGTCTTTTCATGGTCTGGATGATGATGCATACTGGACTGCGGCCAAGCGAGTTGGTGGAAATGAACGTGAGAGAGCATTTCAACATCCTCACGACACGCACCTTAAAGATTCCCACAAAAAAAAGAAGGAAGATCAAAGCGCCCATCCGCAGTTTTCCGATCCTGCTTAATGCCGCTACAGTTGTACATCGTTATCTGATCGCCAGAACGGCATATTCCGAAACTCTTCATGGTGCTGGCCTAGAGCCTACCCCAGGAGATTCCTTCTTCCTCACTATGAATGGTAAATCGATCAAGAAGTCATCTCTCGAGAAGGATTTTGAACGTCTTGCCGAAGAAGCGGGATACAAAGACGTTCAAGTCTGTCTTAGCATGTTCCGGCACAGGTTTATTACCTACGAGGTGACTGCACACCTAAAGGAATTTATCGAAAAATCCGGAAAGTCACGTCAGATTATGACCGACATAGACTACGAGTCAATTCTCAAACGGGTAGCAACAAAAACAGGTCACGGCTCCGTTCAAAGCCTTTGGTACTACATCGACCTCGCTTGGGAAGAATTGGGCGTCTGGGGATCTATTGACAGGGCCATTGCGCGACTACATGCGTCAGACCAATTATTTGCTGACCTCTTGTCCCTCCAGCACGAGACAGAAGCTTTAGGTAACCGACAAGGGAACAGCAAGATCGATCTTAAACAGATAACTGACCGACTCGGGGAGATCATAGCGATTGCCAAACAGGACATAGAGATTGACGAACTGCATGGAAGGCACTTCTGATCTTTACTACGGTGACAAGTGTTAACGGCGGTCTGAATGCGGGTTCAGAACTCGACCGAGTCTGCGGGTAAATTACCGGAGTTTGGAGCTGGAAAGGAATTTGTATCCGTGCACCGATAGGAGGTACTGACAATTGGAAGCCCAATTTTGGTAAGCGGATCAGTATTCATTTCCTGAATTGAAATCTGCAACACGGTTTCGAACATCGCCGCATAGAAAGCATTCGGGTCATAAGTCACCCAGAAATGAAGCGTGGGTCCACCGTTTACTGGCCCATACTGCGGATGGATCAAAATATTCTCGGCTTCAGCGTAAACATCGAGGGACCGAACTGTTGATACTGCCCCGATGGTTCGCTGTGACGCACCTGATGCAAAAACATCTCCGGCAATCGGCGAACCATCAGGCGCAAAGCGTGCTTCTGGCACACCGTCGAGAGGCATGGTAAATGTTCGACCACCAACGGTTGCTACAAGCGAACTTCCAACCAAATTCAGCGAACAACCCCATGATGTATTGACGTTGCTGCGAAATCCATAGAGGTCTAGCCTGGACAATTGAGAATATTTAAAATGGACCGGCCAAATACCAGGTGGGAATGAATCCGCTCTGAGGGGAGCGTATACACGGTCCCATCCGTAAGAATAAGAACTGGCATCGGTCACCATCGGCCAAAACGATAGTGCGCCGTCATTCTGGATCGCCGTGGGTAACGTATCCGGCCATCCATTGATAATCGAACTCGCAGGTAACAATGGAACGTTCAGTGTTTTCGGACCAGTCGCGGTTTCAATAGTCACATCCACAGTCACTTTAATTTCCGACGTTTTTGCACTACTGGCAAGTTGCGTCACCAAACGAGTCAGGTTGTCACGTCCAATTGTTTGTTTGATCCCATCCAAAAGCTTGTCTTGCGCGTCACCCCCATTCGGATTGGTTGCCGTCGCGGCCTTCAGTGGTGTTGTGACAAAATTTCCCAACGCCCCGGTATTGACGATCCCCCCCAACACGACGCGCACATCAGCCACGGCGTTCTGCAAGGACAGGTCGGTGATCAAACTATGGACTGCACTGCCGTTAAAGTTGGCAAAAACAGTTTTCGGGTCGCTACCCAGTAGCCTCGCCGCGACCAGTTCGGTGAGTGGGGTAATGTTGGACAGTGAAGTTCTTCCAACGCCAGTCGCCAAGGAGTGATATTTGGCACTGTCAACGGGATTTGTCACCTGTAGGATGCACGGCAATTTGCCAATCGGCACGGTGAGCTGGTACGTACCTTCTGAGTTGCTGGTCGCAGTTCCAATACCGGTCTGACATTTCGCTGAGATGGGGGCGTCAGCAATAGCAAGGCCGGTCGCTGCTGTTCCGCTGATAACTAGATTGTCTGGTGTATTACCACTACCGATGACTGGAATGTCTGTTGAACCACCACTGCCAATGACGCCGCCACCCACATCTGCACCGCCGCCGCCACAGGCAACAAGAATCGCCGACGCGGCAATGAACGCTGAATATTTCGCAAAATTACAAATCATTTTCGTCTTTGATATTATTTTTAGAACTTTTCGTGAATTGGGCGGTCATGAATCAAAATATTCGCAGCCGGACTGATACCTCTTTGACTATACATGGCGCATGTAGTGCTGGTGAGCCTAGTTACTTATATTCATCAGATTGCACGTGGGTTTCCGGTCTTCAGGTCGAAGACCCACGTGCAATCTGATGGAAGAAAACAACATCACAGCAAAAAGAACACTTCACTTTTTTAAAGTCCCTTCATCTTGATTATTTGATAATAAATATCTTCCGCAGCCGCATTCGTTGTGCTCTGTGGGTTTGATTGACAATAGTTATCAACCAATCTAAATATCGTCGCACTTGGAATTCCAAGAAGAATATCCTTATTCGAATTAAAGGAAACTCCACTTAAAAATCCGAGGACCCACGCTTTGCCACCAACATCCAGTTTACTGTCTGTTTTTCCGGCCTGCCAGTTACTACACGACATAGCAGCTCTAATTTGCACTGCGTGAGCACTAAACGCGACAAGAGAAAGGATGGCCGTTATCAAGATATATTTTGCTAGGGATTTCACGAAGCGCCCTTTCAAGGCAAAAAATAATCGTTAAGTATTTCGAAATAGTTTATTAATAAATAAGGTAAACGATTTCATTGAAATTCCATTTTTTATAATTAATAATCGTTCGTAATTGCCAGATGTCGAGCCACTTCCAGCCAGAATTAAATCGATATTGCACTTGTGGTGCGCTACATTGCACAGACCCCTGAGTTGTAAAGTAGTGTAAGCGACGTTGCCTGTTCCCAACTCTGTCTAAATCAGGCTCACCGTACTAATCCGGTCGTCACTATGCAAATAGTCTTTAGCCTGGCGGTCGCGGGCTAAAAAGCTGAATCAAGACTGTGTTCCTGTTCCCTTTTCCGGAACGGTACCAGTCCGGCCCGTCACAAGGCGACGCGTAAGTCGCCAGTGGGCACGTTGCCGTATGCCACGAACGGCTTCTGACAGGAGTCGAACTGGGCGACCGGAAAGCTGTCTGTCATCAACGACTCTTTACGCTGCGGAGCAGACGTCGGCATGGGCCATGCGAACGACCGCATTGGGTCGTCCAGAACCAGCGACCATCTCGAAATACATCGGTCCATTCCATGGAGTCTTTCCGGCCTTACCGCTTACGACCTTGATCGAACCATTGCCCCATCGTTGGGTTAGCTCTAAGAGAATGCCAAAAAAGTTGAGCGTCTCATTGAAATCAGGGCTTGCTCTATTTCGCCGAGGCAGAAGGTGCAGAACTAGCATGCATGGCTCGAATAGTTCCCGATAGTGGGGAAGGCGCGGCTGCCGAAGCAGCAGCTACTGCTGACGTCGCAGCTGCCTGGACGGCCGGATTGATAGCAACTTGTTGTGTGGTCGCCTGCGGGAGGCTCTTATGCCACTCGGGAACCGAGAACCAGATCAGCAGTCCTGTTGCCAGAATTACAGATACGGCGACACCAAGTCGAAGGCCTCGCAGCGTCCCGGTCTGGGTTTTGGCGCGTTTCTCCAGGTCGTTAAATCCAGATATGAATTTGCCAGCCATACCCTCCGGCTGCGCGTCGACCTTGATTTTCCGCAGGCGCACTTCCTCAGAGATTGCGTCAATGGCATGCAATTGGTTGCGAATAAGCAGCATCATGAGGATGCCAAAAACAAAAGCGCCGAGCCAAATTACGCAGTTTTTAATGCTGAGGCCCGTGTCAGAAGTCATTTGTCCGCCAACGAGCACAAGTGCAACCGGCATGGCCAACAACTGGTTCTGAATTTCAGATAGCGTCTTGTTGAGCTTCAACGTGGAGTCCAGATTGTCTTTCTCAACCTCGGCCTTTATCTTTTCGAAGGAGAACTCCGCCGCATACATGGCGTAGTTGCTCCGCACGTCCTCGATGATCGATTCGAACCGTGGAAGCAGATCGCCGATAGTGATGGACTTTTTGCCCTTGAACGCATCGAGCAGCACCGCTCGCACGATGCTCCGTTTCTGATCCTTGTGGTGGGTGGTCGCCGCATATTCGGACTCGAACAAGGGCAGAGACACGAGCGGAACCAAATCACCGACTTGGTACTCCAGCCTGATCTCAATCCGAGATTCTGGACTTTTAATGAAGTGCAGTGATTGACCGCTGTTCGCCGTCATGTCGGCCAGCAAGGGAAGCAAATGGCAGAGCTGAGAAGCCGCAAAATAGTTGGCTACGGACGGCGGGACGGACGCCTGCGCACCCGATGCCTGGACCAACGAGTTGTGTGTGTATCCGATATCCCGTAAAGTGAAGCGCGGGGGCACCACTCGCAAGTTCGTCGGGTGGGCGAACATCTCCTGCATCGAGTCGTACACCTTGGCCGCGCCCGGATAGAACTCCAGCGTCCGGCTCGTCCCATCCGACATCCCAATCAATATAGGATAGGCGCTCAGCGCCATCAAGACTTCCGTAAAATCAACTGCGGCCGGTAACACACCTTCCCAGTGTCCAGCACCAAGCAACCGCTGATCCTCCAGGTTGTCTAGGAGCCAGAGAGCCCAGCCGTGCTGATTGTCAATCTGCAATGTCATTTTCGATGATGGCTTGCTTGAGTGAGTCAGGGGGACTCTGCAAGATTATGGCATCACGTTCAGTGTCATAAGTCACACGATGAGCCAGAACATCTTCGACATCGAAAGCAACGGAGATGGAGTGCCCAATTTTCGCGCTGATCCGGCGCAACGGCCGGTAAGTGGCCTTGTGTGGTTGGAAGGAGTCGTCAATATGGTACTGGCCGGCAGTGGACCCAGTTTGCAAGAACTCAAGAAAATCATCTGGCGCGCTGGGCATGATGGCTGCCGCGGCCGTAGCGAGCACTACCTGCAGCGGATTGGCTTCCAAGCACTCCACCAGGCGCTTGCGCATGAGCGAGCGCTCTTCGCGCTTCTGCTCAGGGGTGACTAAATCCTCGCGTGCCTCGACAAAGGCCTGGGCGGCCTTGATCAACTGGTCGGTATGGTGTTTGGAATCGGTGAAGGTGACACAAGCTAAAGCCTTGCGGAAGTAACCGGTGATGTCGCCCTTTTTTGCCTTGCCCTTGATGAAGGTCAGATAGGGATGTTCTTGGTTCGCGAGTCGGGTCAAGTTGATCCGTGCGGCTTCATGCAACAGCTTCAAGTCGATGTTCAGCGTCGGCTGCAGACTCAATGTCTCTTCGTCAATACCAGCGCCCGCCTTGAGTTTGAGCATGGCAATGAGCAGGAAGTCGATGTTGTCGTGCTCATAGCGCAGAAACAGAGCATATCCACCGTTGGCGAAGATTGCCGCTTTCATTTCCTCCTTGATCAAGCTCAGGGTCGCAACCGTGAATGCCTGGAAAACGTTCTGGCCAGTCGTGTAGTTGGCCAACGCCACGGGGAAAGTGTGGATCACCGGATTTTGCCCCAGAGTGCCGTTGCTGTTCACCGACGTGGCGTAGAGCGAAAGCAACTCAACACATAAATTCCGCAACACTTCGTCGACAGGAAGAACTTCCTGTCGCACGTGTTGCCCGACGCTGTCGTCTCCGCTTGTCTGTGTGGTCTTGATCAACTGGTGGATAGTTGCTTCCCTGATCAGCATTTGTTGTCCTTGTCATGATCACCTCTCTTCATTAGGCTCGCCTCCCAGCAAGCCTGATGGACTTCAGTCTAATGTAACAAATCGAAATTTCGATCCCAAAGCGGTCAATTATCAAAGACAGCAATTGATCTTGTTGTCGAAATCCACCACTCGAATCACACCGCGACTTTGCTGTCATTCTCCGAAATCATCCTTGAGTTTTGAATTACAGTTTTGTGGTGGCCAGTTGAGCCATGTGGATTTCCGCTTTGGCCTTTATGCACATCTCTGCATAAAGAGCCTCGGATACCGCCAAAGCGCTCGATTACAGTCTCAAGCGCTGGGGTGCGCTCACGCTGTTTCTGGATGACCCTCAATTGCCGATCGATAACAATTGGATCGAGAATCAGATTCGCCCGATCGCCAATGGTCGCAGCAACTGGTTGTTCGCAGGCTCCCTGCGTGCGGGCCAGCGCGCCGCTGCGGTGATGAGCCTGATTCAGAGCGCCAAGCTCAATGGGCATGATCCGTATGCCTACCTGAAAGATGTGCTGGCTCGCCTGCCGACGCAGAAGAACAGCCAGATCGAAGAATTGCTGCCGCATCGCTGGCAGCCGACAAAACCTTAACGCCGACTTCGTGCCATCAAGGCAGCAGCGCTGTCAAAGTGCGTTGGCCACCCGCTTACAATTAATGTCCCACGGTGTCTCAAAGTCATTGACAAATTCCGCGCGCCCATCCTGGTGGCCCTCGGGCCACCAGGATGGGATCAAGTGGTTGATCGTCGAAGCAGAATCAAACGGCGCTCAAAAGCCAGAAAAATGCGTTTCTGGGCAGCCATTCACAACAAGTCGTCTGCATTTGAATTTCTGATTTTAGAGTGCATGTATTCACCTGAGTTGAAGTGAACATGATGATCTTGAAAATTTCAGTTACCTGCAAGCTGTGCTCGGTAGACGCTCATTATGATTTGGCTCTTTTGCGCTTTGATGCACACTCGACAACGTGTTTCTGGGCCTACTTCAGACGCGACACAAATTGACCGATTGTTACCAATGAGTTGGAATTACTTCGCTGCCGCTTTCAATATCACCCGATTCACTTGCACACTAACAGCACCATCGCTTAACCACACTTGACCATCCTGAATAGTGCATTGCAAATTCATGTTGCGTTGTGCCAATTGGGCCAACGCTTGTGTATCCGCCACGGACAAGCTGAAGATGATAAGGTTATTTTGTCGCGCGAACTGTGCCTTGTTTTGCGAAAACCACATGTCGGCCACACGTCCTCCATAGCAATACACCACTACTTGATTGGAGCGACCGCAGGCTTTTCGAACAAGCTTTTCATCTGGGATTCCAACATCGATCCATAACTCAATCAACCCAGTTAAATCTTTCAGCCACACGTCCGCCTCATCATCGGCAGTCATGCCTTGGCCAAACTCCAGATTTTCATGTGCGTGCAGAGCAAAGGCCAGCAAGCGCACCATAAGGCGTTCATCAGTTTCAGACGGATGCCTGGCCAAAGTTAACGTGTGATCCTGATAGTAATGCCGCTCGATATCTGCAATTTGCAGATTAGCTTTAAAAACAGTTGCTTTGATTGCCATGGTGTTTCCTATAACTCATAGGTGCGTATGGCGACGGGCAGTCTGCCTTTGCTACCGCAAGTGACTTTCGTGTGATTGTATTTGCCAGATTGCTGGACAAACTGACGGTTCTTCTGCGCAAATGAAGTCGTAAACAGGCACTTAACATTCATGCGGGTTGGCGGCGTGGCGAATTGACAACATGTCGCTTTGAAGTCGTAAACAACTTTACACCATTGAGCACAACGATTGAGGCTTGTAGGGCCTGGACTTGGCAAGTCGAAGATTTCAGGTGCCGCAAATCGGTCCGTCGTCGTTGGTTCTTATGTGCTTAAAGCGGTCATACGTCAAAGTAAAAAGCGGATGCTCAACGCCTAAGTTAACGGGCAGCAATGCAGAGCATTGATATCCACGTTGAGCAGTTAGACCCCGATGGCCACCCCTAACTGCCCCACTTATGGCCACCCAAACTGCTCCACCTATGGCCCGTTTAGTTCTTCAGTCAGCGGTGATTCAGTGTCGGAGGATGTCAAGCTAGTTGTCGCCCAAGAGTAAGTTTATGCGGCTTTTTTTTGTTCTGAACGCTCTTCCTTTCGACGAATTTTCTCGACGCTCGACTGATCGGGATTCAGGTGGACAACACGCACTGGCTGCCAGTTCCTGGTGGGCCCGCTCCAGCGCTGTGGATTGGCGGCTTTGGCCGCTTCGTAAACGTCATCTCGGCGCTGTAGCAGGCCATCCTCCAGACCTTCGTGACGCTCGTGTGGCGTTACAAAGCGGATGGCGCTGTGGCGGTGTTCCTGGTTGTACCAGTGCACGAACTGGCCCACCCATTCGCGTGCAGCCAGAAGGCTCTCAAACGCCCGTGCAGGGTATTCTGGGCGGTATTTCAGGGTCTTAAAAAGTGATTCCGAGAACGGGTTGTCATTGCTCACCGAGGGCCGACTGAACGTTGGCACCACGCCCAGATCCTGTAAGGTGGCCAGCATTGTGGCGCCCTTCATCGGGCTCCCGTTATCGGAATGCAGAACCACTTGGTTGGGCGCGATGTTTTCACGCATGCAAATATCACGCATCACCTCGCCGGCAAGCTCGCTGCTTTCGCAGTCGTAGACCTGCCATCCCACGATCTTGCGACTAAAAATGTCTAGGAACAGGTACAGGTAAAAGAAGCTCCCCACCACCAGGGTGGGCAAGTACGTGATGTCCCAGCTGAACAACTGCCTGGGCGCTGTGGCGACCAGCGCACGCGGTTTGCTGCGTTTGGTAGAGCCCAGAGATCGCAGATCGATTGCCATGGTCCCCCATGATAGTGGTCATTGTCATGACGCCGTTCCGATGTGAAAAATTTTGGGTCAGACCAACGCCCAGTCGATGTCGCGAATGACGAAGCCAAGAGCTTGAATGGCAAGTTCCGCATCTTCTTCCACCGGAATACGCAGGCTTCGCGCATGTTGTTCATTGCCTTTACCTCGGACGTGGAGCCTTGCGACGACTTGGGCAAGCCAGCTTGCGCAGGATATGGCATAGGGCTCTTTCGCCACGACGTTCGCAATTTTTCCAAGATCGTCGGCAAGCATTGAGCGGTCATGGCCTTGCTGAACCAGCCAGCGCGAGAGTAGAACCGTCATGGCGTTGCGGCAGTGGTCGATGACCGAGATTGGCGTTTCCCTAAATGCCGAATCGAGAACCCTGTTCATGGCCTGCGAGACCGACTGCTTAAATTCGTGATCGATCTTGGTCGTATCGATCTCGGGCAGGATGCCAAACGCAGTCAAAGCCTTCAAAGTCACCATTACGCAACCATTGACAAGCACCTCTGTTTGAATGATGCGCCAAGCTGATGCGGCCCGTGGTGATCCCAGCGAGAGTGTCGCTCCCAAGCCTTGATTTGCTTTGGAAAGCAAAGGCGTGCATGCCATGTAGCAAAAAAGAGACTTGACGATTCTGCCATCCTGGCCGATCGCGCGCCTCATGAGGTCATCATACGGCTGCGCGTTCACCCGCTGGGTACTTGGTTGGGCTTGTCCATCTGGTGAAAAATACAGCCGTCCACGGCGCGTCCGCGTGACTGCGTCAAACAAGTCTTCGCGAAAGACCCATGCCATCGGCGATTGGAAAATCCCGTTCGGCAAACTGCTCCAGTCTTGATCGCTTTCAATCAGTTTGGCTTGGGTCACATTGGGAGTCGGAACCACCGGAAGCTCGGGACCGCCTAGACCTTCATAGATCAGGCCGGATTGGTTATCGATACCGAGATACATGAGACGCTCCAAAACAAAATGCTTGGACTGATTATTGAGTGATTGCCACTCGCGAATAATTTAGTCAGAGCACCTGATCATAGAGTCTACATTCGAGGTTCTTTCAGACTTTGACGGTCGTTGACATTGGGGCGAGAGTTGGAGGAGCGGGCTGTTGTTACCGGATTGATATCGACCATGTGGCGCAGCTGGTGCGCTTTAAGAATGCACGGGTTTTTCGAGAGGTCATCCTTGTCAGTTCGAAATCGGCACCATAGTCAAAGCCGTGTCGGCGCCACCAGGATTTGGCGCAAAATCACATTCACCATGACCGAACGTTGTCTCACCATCACCCTGCAGCCTGACTGGAAGGGCGCATTGCTTGCCGTGGGGCCAGCGGCCAAGGCGGATGAATACCAGGGTGAGGTGCTTAACTTCGAGAGCCTTGGTCAATTCTTTGGGCAACTTTCTGAGAAGCGCTGGGAAATCGTGCGTGCCGCACAAGGCAAAGGTGAGATGTCGGTGCAAGAACTAGCCCTTGCAGTTGGGCGCGATGTTAAGCGCTTGCATGATGACGTGGCTATTTTGGCGGGGATTGGCATGCTGGAACGCACAGAGGGCGGTGGCGTGATCTGCCCCTTTTCGTCCGTGCACATTGATATGTACTTGAAAAGCGACTTTGGACCAAACCGCTGACGCGCGAATGGGCTCACAGACGCCGTCAGTTTCCCTGGCACTTTTCAGCAATCTCCTTTGCATGACAGAAGCCCGAGATTTTCCAGTCGAAATTCAAACGGGATGAAAAAACCAGCACCAGGTCTCTCAACTCGTGAGGAAGACCTTGTGGCTAAAGCGACTGCCTGTGTGATTGCGCCTAGAATTTGATCATGTTCAGCACAACTGCATTTCAGGGAGGCGCGACGGACTTCTAGTTACATCAACTAGGAGTTCTCATGTCGAAATCAAAAACCACGCGCAGCAGCCGTGCGTTTGGTCTTCGCATCGTGTCCCCGGGTCGCGAAGAGTGGCACTGGTTTGCAGCCTTCTCGGTCCTGGCTCGCGAACTTGCGCTGCGCCTGTATAACGCCACTCACCGTTTGGATGGCTCCAACAGGGGCCCCAGGACGCCCTTCACCGGGGTTGACGCAGACGGCCTTTGCCTGACCTGGATGCGTGAAACACCCTACCAGGCAGAGCACACCCACTTTGGCGCCATCTGGCGCATGCGCACCGAGTGGAAAACCTACGAGGCTTTTGGACCCAGCGGCCGGACGCTCCCGATCGACCAGGTCCTGAATTCATTCGATCTCGAAGGACACCTCGCCTGGCGCAAAAGGAAGCGTCGCATTGCGCACGGGGACCGCGGGCATGGCCCGGTCCCGGGCATTTCCAAGATGCGCGGGGGATTTGGATTGTTCCGGCGCATACAGACGATTCAGGAAATCAGACTCAATGCACTGGCTCTGCCCGACGACGGCGAAATTGCAGTGCGCGCAGCGCGCAACCCAAAAAACCTGGCCACTGCGTGGGATGATTTTTTCCGTGACCCCCAGCGCAGCTGGAAGGCGCAGCGCAAAGGTCGCCGGCAGTGGGCGAGGTAGTGCGAAGAATGCACTGAGTCACAGGCCCGGTTCGACACCTTTAGTCTGACCAGTCAACATGGCAGGCTGCTGCATTGTTCCCGCATCAATACGCATGGCCGGCCGCCTTTGATGCAGGCTTCCCGCAGGGTGCGGACCGCATTTTGTGCGGGTCGTGTTCAATGCCATTTGCGCTGCCCAGCAGCGGGAACCCGTTTGACCTGAGCAAAATGCCAAGGATTCATCGCGACGCGGGGCCGGTGTTGGATTGCGCCTGGCGTTCAAGCAAAACGTCTTCGAGGGTAGGGCGCTGACGGCATGAAACAAAATTCAGGTCTTTCCCGAGGACGTGCGCCAGGCGCAGCATCTTGCCCAGCGAGAAATCGCTGCCGCGGCCGCGTTCAAACCGCGACAACGCCTCATGCCGCATTCCAGCGGCCGTGGCGACTTCTTGCTGCGTCTTGCCAGCTTCCCTGCGGAGGGCCTGGAATTCGGCGCCAAGGTCGGGCAGAGTCTTCATCTATATGCGGCTGCTGACATAATTTTTATGAATTTTCATCGAATATGACGCCAAACGCATATTGGTCAGCCAGCCCTTTCCGGTCGACACGCGGTCCTGGTGCCCAGGGCGAGATTGCGCTGACCCAGACCACGGGTTCCAAATTCTTAGCGGCATTGGGGTTGCAAGGAAAGAGCCTGCTAAAAAGTGCTGATGTCAAAGCGTGGAGGGGTCGTCCTGAGAGGCCTGGCGCTTGAGGGCTCCATCCCACTCCCATGGCTCAATCACGGCGTTGGATTCCAGACCCCAGTGCGAAACCTGTTCGTACCGGTACGTGTGCGGCGTTGGGTCAAAGAAATTCGCCTCGGTCATCAAAAACCGGTCGATGAACGCATTGATGGCTTCAATGGTAAGGAATGGGACATCAAGGGTGGCGTGCAGGCCGATACCGCGGTGGTAGCCATGATGCAAGGTCCAACTCTCAAATACCTCGATATCGCCGCTGTCCGCAATTTTCTGGTGCTGTGCCTTTGCCCACTGCAGCCGCGTCATGTTCTCAAGCTCAGGGTATTGAAGCGGTTCACTGCGAAGTCCGACGATCTGTCCGGTTCTTGAATCCTTTACCGCGCCGTCAAACAAGGGGAGTTCCCGTTCCGGGGCCAGATCGTACGACTGCTCCCACGCACGACTTCGGACCAATTCCTTGTATTCGTAAATGGTCGTTTGCAGGGCAAGACTGTAAGAAACGGGCGGCCTGGTGCCAAGGAAGTGGGCATCGATCCAGCCATTGTGGCCATCGATAAAGCTGTTGGTCGTGAATTTTCCGCCCAGCACGGGCGCCGCCCTTTTTATGCGGTTTCGCACCCGGTTGAAAGCTATTTTCCTATTGCCGCGGGAGCGCAACTGAAACGGCGTGCGTGTTGTGTAGCGTATGGGCACCGCTTACTCCTGATTTGATGACTTGTTCGCAACCGCGGTGCAGGCACCCCGTTTGAGCCCAGCCAGAAGGTCCAGCGCTTTTTGCAGACCCGCCTCAGTGCGGGCGCAGGCATCAGGCGTCATGTCGTCGAGCGATGGATGCGGATGGAAAAGCCACTCGTGGACCAGCACCATGTCCCCAAAAACGTCAAAGGCGTAGCCGTCCAGTTGTTCAAGTCTCTCATAGTCCGGACTGCCAAATTCCCGGCCCACTGGCGCCAGGTCAAGCCAGGCCTGATCTTCAGCGGAACGCCAATAAAATTTTCCGTGGAAGCGGCCATGGAACAGCCGGTAAATCCGTTGCTTGTTGGATCGAGTGCCCATACGTCCCTTTCTGCCAGGTAGAGGCAGGTTCCAATCGTTTTTCAGCAAATGTTTTTGATGTCGGCCTGTCACCTCCAGGGATTCATCTCCTCAACTAAAACGTGCCTCCCCTCGGGCGGCTTGAACATCCCCCTCAGGTCATGAGCGGATTTGTCCTGGACGTGTCCCAAGGACCGTGAACGCCGCGCCCTGGCTCTGCGTGGCCGGTGCGTCATTTTTGCTGTTCGCGCTGGCCAGGTTTTCCGCGTGTTGAGTCTTTTTTGCTGGGGCCTCGTGGGGCGTGAGACCATCCAGAAGCCGCCGAGCGCGATGACGATTGTGATCACGACTATGGCTAGAATGTCCATCATTTATGTAGCAGACGATTTCAGAAGATCAATGAATAATTTGGCAAAGGACGCTCCCTTTATGTGATAAAAAGTTTGGATTAGGTTCGTGCCAACCACCACTCGCCAAACGCCGCGAGATCAGCATGCGTGGATCCCACCGCCGTGAGCTCGGGCCCAACATTTGGACTGCCGTTGGGTCCGCGCAAAATCAGGGCAGTGTGCGTTTCATCCCGGATCCCCGACATGTACGGCAAGTAATCATCGACAAATGCCACCGGCTTGATTTCGTCAATGATTTGAGCCTTGGGACTTCGCTCTCCTGGAAGATTGCCGGTCGCAAATACCCGCTCTATCGGAAACCCAAGGTTGCGAAGATTTTTCAGGCGAGCTTCGGCGAATACATCATCGAGCGCCGATACGCAAACCAGCTCGTGGTCATGCTCATGCAACCGCTGGCAGGCCTCAATGGCACCAGCGATCGGCGGAATGCTGGTCCAGAATTCGGCATCAAAGAGCACCCGAAACTGGGCCAGACGCTCGCCTGTAAGCCGTTCAACATCCCATCGATCGATGTGCCAATATGCATTCGCATCACGCTCGGCCGGATCGGCACCGGCAAAGCGTCCCCAAACTGTGGCGTAGGCCAGGTTGTAGTCTAGTAACACGCCGTCGGCGTCCAGAGCGATCAAGGGTTTGGTACGCATGATGTGACATTCCCCTGGCATTGCTGAACACGACTAGGGGGACTGAAAGCGCACGGCGCCTATGCGCAGGTCTTCAATGGATGTTCCAAGTAGTGAACAAGCATACCTGGCGCCACCTCTGGTTTCAAAGACGTCGACAACCTGCCCTGGCGCTTCAGGTTCGTCCGCCGTCCGTATGCAATCGAGCAGGTCCATTTGCCATTGATCTGTGCCATTCACGTGACCGGGAGTGATGATGTACACCGAATCAAATTTGAACAATCCACCATCGCTTTCCAGGACCAGTTGTTCCAACGCTTCCACAGTGTGGATCATCATGGTTCTTCCGACAGAAGGCGCGTCGGCTGAATTGGATTCGAATTCCCGAAATGAAACCAGGAACCATGGGAGTTGCAATGCCAACTCTACGGCGAGCCAATATGACTTGGACGAATCGCCAAAAAGACCTGACATGGGCGATTTATGGGGAAGATGGGTGATGAACATGTTAGTGCTAATGAACTGTATACATTGTAGCTGTATAGCGTTCAACAGCAGTTAATCACGACGCATGACGCGTCCAAACTTTCATCCAAATGACTTTGCCCATGCCCTGAAGAAATTACGTCTGGCAAAACAATTAAGCCAGGAGGAATTTAGTCTTGCCTCCAGCCGAACCTATGTAAGTTCACTGGAGCGAGGCATTTACTCCCCCACACTCAACAAGGTAGACGAATTGGCAGAGGTCTTGGGTGTTCACCCGCTTGCACTGTTAACACTGTCGTACCTGAAGAAATCAAAGGGTTGTTCGGCAAGCTCACTGTGGGAGCGCGTAATGAAAGATTTGTCAGATATTGACCAGGCATGATGATCAATCACCATCAGGATGCATACCTCGGCCACGTCTGCATCCCTTATGCTGCCCCTTCCAACTGCGCTGGGGGGTCGTGGAAAAGATCCTCCAACGCATTGGGCAGGTTTTTTGGATTGCGTGCTGCACGCACTGGAATTTCACTCTCATCCGCCAGAACCAATGCATTGAGTGAGTCTGATTTACTGGGTCGTCTGTATGCGCCGGAACAATCGAAGTCCCCACGCATCTTGGAAATGCCCGGGACCGGGCCATGCCCATGATCGCCGTGCGCGATGCCACTCTACTTTTTGCGCCAGGCGAGGTGTCCTTCGAGATCGAATGAATTCAGAACCTGGTCGATTGGCAGCGGGCGTCCGTTGCGGCCAAATGCTTCATAAGTTTTCCACTCAGTGCGCATGCGCCAGGTGGCCCGAAAGTGGGTGTACTCAGTCTGGTATCTATGGCGACCCAATTCACTGCTTGTTGACAATGAGCGGGGAAAATTTGGGTAGTCATCAGGGGTACAAGTCGACTATTTGACGCGATCCAAATGAGATCATGTCCAGCTTAACGGCGACAATGCCGAATCGCGTGTGAAAGATGGTGGTCGATATTGACCGATGGTAGTGGCGGCCCCTATTTTTTTTAGACAGGTTGTTTCTATCCATTTTGATTCGCGCGGCATAACATCAATGGGAGCTGTCAATGATACTTGTTTCTGCAAAAGTTGGACCGTTTCGGTCAATAAATTCTGTTCAGACCGTTGCGGTAGATTGTGCCGTCACCGTTTTTGTAGGCATGAATGAGGCAGGCAAGACCGTCTTGCTAAAGGCACTTCAAAAGTCCGCCGACGCATTGGGCGAAGAATCCTTCGGACCGGTTGAAGATTACCCACGAAAGGATTTGTCTGCATACCTTAAGAACCATAAGACGCAGGCTGAGGTTGCAATTTCGCTCACTTATGCGCTTAGTGATGATGAGATAGGCAGAGTCAACGAAAAACTTGGCACCAGCCTGGAGTCAGGCCATCAATTGGTGCTATCCCACAAGTATGACAACACAGAAATCATTGGCCTGACAGTTGACGAGTTGCCGCTCATTGAGGCTTTCGCTGCTACCTTGAGCACCGACGCTGCCGCCACCCTGACGGATTGCAAATCGCTGCGGTCAATCCCCGACCTCCTGACCGGCACAAGCCTTACTGATGCCGATCAAGTATTTCTGCAAGACCTAAACGTTCGCATCGCAGCGAGCAAATGGAACCAAGTTTCCCAGTGGGAGGCATGGTCATTGATTGCGGCCGATGTTCCAAAGTTCTTGTATTTCAGCGATTACGACCTGTTGCCAGGCAAGATGAATCTTGCCGACCTAGCGACACGGGTTGAACAGGCCAAGGCCGATTCGAGGCAACTGAAACCTATTCATCGCTCAGTCTTGGCATTGCTTCGCATGGCCGACGTCACTTTTGCTGATCTTGCCGCGCCCGGCGGATACGAAGAACTAAAAGCGAAAATAGAGGGGGTTTCAATCACCCTAAGCGATCAGGTGATGGAGTTTTGGAAACAGAACGAAGACCTTGAGGTCGAGGTCGATATTAAAAGCGATACAACTGATGAGGTGCCTTTCAATAATGGTCCGAACTTATATCTGCGAATCAAGAATCGGCGCCACCGGGGCGTTAGCACCCCTTTCGATCAGCGTAGTCGTGGCTTCATCTGGTTTTTCAGCTTCCTTGTTTGGTTCGACAGCGTTCAGCATCAGATCGACCCGTCGGGCAAAAATGTTGGCAAGAAGCTAATACTTTTATTAGACGAGCCCGGCTTGGCCCTGCACGCCTTGGCGCAAGCGGATTTCCTTCGCTATATCGACCGTTTGGCAAATGACCATCAAGTCCTCTACACCACGCATTCACCGTTCATGGTTCATTCGGACCGATTACACCAAGTGCGACTGGTTGAGGACCAAATCAAGGTTGGAACAGTCATATCTGAGAATTTGGTGGGCTCAGATCCACGGACAATCTTTCCATTACAAGCCGCGCTTGGATGGAACATCGCGCAGAACTTGTTCATTTCTGAGCGCAATTTGTTGGTTGAAGGCCCCTCAGAACTAATCTACTTGCAGATTGCTTCAGGATTTATTGACGCCGAAGGAAGCGGTGGTATGCGTGACGATGTCACTATCGTTCCCACGGGCGGTTTGGACAACCTTGCGACATTTGTCTCGTTACTCGGAGCCAGTGGTCTCAAACTTGGCGTTTTGCATGACTATCGCGGCGTTCCCGAGCAGAAGATGACGGGACTTGTCCGAGACAAATTGCTTTCAGCCAAGGCATTATTCAACGTGTCTCAGTTCCGCGATCCAGAGAATGCAAGTCAGAGCAGCGGCAAACCAAGTGATATTGAAGACCTGTTTTCGGTGGAAATGTATCTCAGCTACTTCAATTCAACTTTCAAAACTCAACTCGCTGGAGTAGTTATTACTGAAGCTGATCTTCCGCCTGGCGACAGGATTGTGGTTCGGCTCGAAAAGTTCATAAAGGAGAACGGCCTGACACTTCGTCCATCCGGCGGATTCAACCATTACGCAGTCGCCACGCGGTTCGCTTCGTCGCCACCAAAGTCACTTGATGCAGCGACCATAGCTCGATTCAAGGCGCTCTTTGCAGCCATCAATGCTATTTACTGACGTTGGTTGATTGATATTCAAATTTGGAAGAACTCTATTTCCATATTTCACGGCCCATTCAAGATAAGCAGGCGTTACCAGAGACGACGTTGGTAAAGTCATGCAAGCGCTGAAACATACCTCAATCACGGAGCTAACACTGAACCCAAAATGAGCATCCACACCCTTTGCAAACCCCGTCCGTCTGTCCATGCCGCTGACCGCCGCGCAACTGTTCTCAATCTGGATACCTTCCTCAAAGGGCAGGTAAGCGGCCCTGAGTTCTTTGAGGAGAACTACTTTACCCACGGCATGCTTACGCTAGTGGACAGGGCGTTTCGACATTTGGGTGGTTCGGGTGCTGGGTCTTCGGTGTTTTTGCTTTCGCAAGCAATGGGGGGCGGTAAGACGCACAGCATGATTGCGCTGGGTTTATTGGCGCGAGACCCGGCACTTCGCAACAAGGTACTTAGGGGCGACCAGAATCCCGCGCCCAGCCTTGGCACTTGCCGTGTGGCAGGTTTCAATGGCAGAAGCACCGATGCTGCGGGTGGTATCTGGGGCTCGATCGCCGAACAACTTGGCAAAGCAGATCAGTTTGCCCGCTACGTGTCACCCTTGCTCAGTGCCCCTGGCCCCGAAGCCTGGAAGCAACTGCTGGGCGGCGAGCCGCTGGTGCTGTTTCTCGATGAACTTCCTCCTTACCTGGAATACGCAGTGGCGGTGCCAGTCGGCAATGCAGACTTGGGCGTTGTCACCACCGCTGCACTGGCCAATCTGTTCGTTGCCGTGGCTGATATGGACAACGTCTGCCTGGTGTTGTCTGATTTGGCCGGGTCTAACTTCAGCATCGGTCAATCCAAGTTGCAAGATGCCTTTAACCGCGCCGTGCAGGGCATCACGTCAGAGTCCCGCCGTATTGCCGTGCCCATCACGCCAGTCAATCCCAACGGTGACGAGCTGTATCACATTCTGCGCAAACGCCTGTTCGCGCAAGTGGCACCCGAGGCCGAGATCAAAAAGGTGGCCGAGGCCTACCGCGAGGCGCTGCGCGAGGCCGTGCAAATGGGCTTGACCACCACGTCGCCCGAGGCACTGTTTAACCGCGTGATGGATGCATACCCGTTTCACCCAGACCTGCGCGAACTCGTCGGCAAGTTCAAGGAAAACGAAGGCTTCCAGCAAACCCGTGGCGTGATTCGGCTCATGCAAATGGTGGTCTCCAACCTGTGGAATTCCGGCAAGGCCGCCACCATTGACCTGATTCACCCCTACGACCTTGACCTGAATCTGGACGAAATCGCGTCTGAGGTTCGTACTATCAATCCGTCTCTCAGCGAAGCCATTGCCCACGACATCGCTCACGCTGGTGATGCCGAGGTAGAGCAGATCGACTTGGTGAACGGCAATTCCGATGCGTCAGATGCCGCGCGCCTTATCCTGGTGGCTTCGCTATCCACCACGCCGGGTGCCATCCACGGCCTGCGTGAATACCAGTTGGTGGACTGCTTGCAACGCCCGGGGCGCGACCTGTCCACCTTCAAGGCCAATGTGCTCGACAAGCTGGCCACCCGCGCCTGGTATCTGCACAACTCCACCGATGGCCGCCTGTACTTCAAGAACCAGCAGAACCTGGCCGCCAAGCTGCGCTCCATGGCGCTCTCGCTGCATACCGAGACGGTGGACCGCATGCTGCGCGAGCATCTGGAGTCGTACTTTTCTGCCTCGCTGCGCGATTGCTACCAAGTCATCAAAGTGCTACCACCCCCTGACGAAGTGCAAGTAGAACAAGAAAAAACAACCTTGGTCATCGTCCGTCCCGGCGGGCAAGCCAACCAACTGCCCATCTCCGCCGACTGGCAAGCCTGGTGGGCGCAGCAGCAGTACAAAAACCGCGTGCTGTTTCTCACGGGCTCGCGCGACACCTTCCAGAAGGTGCTCGACTCCGCCCGCCAGACCCGCGCCCTGCAAAGCATTGAAGACGAACTCAAGTCTGAAAACACCCCCTCTGACGACCCCCAGTGGCGTGCCCTGGATGCCCTGCGTGACCGCGTGGGTCTGCAGTTCACCGCTGCGCTGAAAGAGGCTTTCGACCAGATCGTTTACCCGTCCATCAATGTCGCGCTGCGCGCAACCGGCACCGATCTGGCCTTTGCGGGCAACCAGAGTGGTGAAGCCACCTTGCGTCACACCCTGGAAGGCGCGCAAAAGTTCACTACCAAGATCGACGACGACAGTTTTCGCACCCGTGCCGAGGCCCGCTTGTTTGGCTCGGCGGATACAAAAGTGGTGCTCTGGTCGGACTTCAAGCGAGCAGCTGCGGTCAACACCAACTGGCCGCTGCACAAGCTTTCGGCTTTGGACGACCTGAAGGCCGACTGCCTGCGCCGTGGCCTGTGGCGCGAAGAGGGCAACCACATTCGCCGTGGGCCGTTTCCCCCGCCCGTGCCCGAAGTCGTGGTGCGAGAACTCTCCGTGCAAGAAGACGGCGACGGCACCACCTATTTGAAAATTGAACCCCTGCACGCCCCAGTGGTCGTGTTTGAAACGGGCGATGCGGAGCCCACCAGGGCATCCACCCCCGTGCCCACGCCCACGCGCTTTGAGGCGACTGCACTGCGTTACCGTTTTCTGGCTTTTGACCCCGCTGACATGGTGCGAGACAGCGCGGTAAAGGAGTGGACAGCTAAGCTGCGCCTCAAATACCAGTTGCATAACCGGGGCGACCACTTTGAAGTAGAACTGCTTGCGCTGCCCAAGGCCAACAGCATCACCATTCGCTACACCACTGACGGCTCATCCCCCACCAGCGTGGGCACCGCCACCTATGACGGGCCATTCCGCGTGCCCGCCAATTGCCGTGTGGTCTGTGCCATGGCGGTTTCCACCGAATACGGCCTCAGTTCTGAGGCCATCCGCATCACCATCCCGCAAAAAGGCGGGGCCGAGCGCCCACCCATAGACCTGGCCACACCAGCCCGCTGGACCCAACAAACCAAGCTGGACGACGCCAGCGCGGTGTGGGACACCATTACGCGGCTGGAGCAGGCCGGTGCAGTCATGGCCCACGACATCAGCCTCACCGCCGAGAGCCCTGACGGCCAGCAAAACGTGGAGTATTCCGGCGCGCTGGACAGCGGCTACGACGCTGTGGCTGTGAAGGTCATTGCTCAAAAGCTGCAAGACATTGTCAGCGGCGGGGGCTTGCGCATGGCCATTGGCAGTTTGGCCTTTCCCACCGGGCAAATGCTGCTGGACTGGCTGAAGGCCAACAACCAGCCTTTTAACACTGCCAAAGTTCAGCAATCGGCGGGCCAATAAGCATGGCCATAGCACGTAAATCTTCATCTAC
Source organism: Rhodoferax sp. (assembly GCA_013791765.1). GTDB lineage: Bacteria > Pseudomonadota > Gammaproteobacteria > Burkholderiales > Burkholderiaceae_C > Rhodoferax. Next base: position 51,942 of record VMTC01000012.1, on the reverse strand, counting down.
CTCGTCCACCCGCAAGGTCGTGGGCTTAGGCTTTCTACCCGAAGAAGCCCGCCACGGTTTTTTGATTGACGTGCCCAAGGGCAGCGCGGCCAGCGAGATGATTTGCATCACCGAGCACCGGGGCAACGACCTGGACCACTTGGGTGCCCGCGCCGTCGAAGCGCCCCAGCCCAATGCCCCAAGCCTGCGTGTGGTCATCGACCGCAACCGCTGGCTGGCTCTGGCTCCCGCCTTTTGGGACGAAGCCAACCGCCGGCTGCGTGCCAATGGCCTGCCCGTCGCCAAGTTCCAAAAGAACCCGGCCAAACCGGTGCCGGTGCACCCGTCGCTGGGCAAAGAGCTGTGCATCTTGTGCTGGGCGGTAGAAGACGCCTCGCCCGACGACATTCCCAACGCCCTGCACAACTGGGAGGCCCTGGCCCCCGAAGAGCGCTGGTGGCTTTTCACCATGACGGTGGCCACCACCGGCCAGGCCATGCAAAAAGGTATTGGCTGGCGCAAGGCGCTGCGTGCGGCGCTGGCGGACAACCCCTTTGTCAAAGGCGATGGCTTGTCACCCAAGGCGCGGCGCGAGCTGCTGGGGCATTCGCAGCTTTCGCTTTCACTCTGAATTTATGCCAAATGCGGAGCTAGCCCTCGTGGATATTGCGCTAGTAGCTATCATTTTTGAATAACGTCCATGCCCACCTTCATAGAAACCCAGTTTCCCATCGCCCGCCTGTCGGCTGAGGCCTACAAAGAGCGCAAGGCCAACAACGGGCAAACGCTCACCCGCCTGGGTAAGTGGTGGGGTCGCAAGCCTTTGATTTTGGTGCGTGCCAGCATTCTGGGCATGCTCATGCCCGCGAGCAGCGATGCTAAAAAAGACCGTGAGGTTTTTCTCAAAATTCTCACGATGGATGACCAGGGCGCTTGGGAGCGCTGCAAAGACTTTTCTTCATCCGTGCCGTGGCGTACGGTGGATGGCCCCAGCCGCTCCATGTTTGACGCCATGACCTACGCGGAGCGCATCGCTTACTGCGACCGACCCGAAAACGTGGAAGGCCCCAGCGAGGCAGCGTGGGCCGACATCAATGCCCACCTGGGCACGTCCGCGTCCAAGTTGTCCGAACTGATCGAGCAACTGGGCCAGCGCACCTTTGGCCGTACGCCGCGTGTGGGCGACAGCTTTTGTGGCGGTGGCTCTATCCCGTTTGAGGCTGCGCGTATCGGCTGCGAGGCCTTTGGTTCGGACCTGAACCCCGTGGCCGGGCTGCTCACCTGGGCCAGCCTGAATCTGCTGGGCGGTGGACAAGCCGTGCAAGAAGAAGTGATGCGCGTGCAGGCCGCTGCACTGGCTGCCGCTAACCAGCAAGTGACCGAATGGGGCATTGAACACAACGAGCAAGGTGAACGCGCCGACGCATACCTGTACTGTGTGGAAGTGAAGCCCGAAGGCTGCGACTACTTCATTCCGCTGGCACCGAGCTGGTTGATTGGCGAGAAATCCAAGGTGGTGGCGCGCTGGAAGCAGGTGGCGGGCTCAGACCAATTACAGCCCGAGATTGCCGTGGTGTCAGCTGCCGAGCTGAAGCTCTACAAAGAGAAAAAAGGCGCAACGGTGGCAAACAGCCGCGTGGTGGACCCTTTTGATGCCAACCGCACCTGGTCCGTGGAAGCCCTGCGCGGCACCGACGGCTTGCGCCGCTGGACCAATGATGATGTTGTGCCGCGTTCGGGCGACGTGTTTCAGGAGCGGCTGTATTGCGTCCGCTGGGTCAAGACGATCATTAAGAACGGCAAGCCCAAAGAAATTCGCCGTTATGCCGCGCCCGATGCGGCTGACTTGGCCCGTGAAGCCAAGGTGCTCGCCTTGCTGCGGGAACGCTTTGCAGAATGGCAGCGCGAGGGGTTTATTCCGTCCAAGGCAATTGTCAGTGGCTACAACACCGATCAACCCATCCGTGAGCGTGGCTGGACGCATTGGCACCATCTGTTTACGCCGAGGCAGTTGCTGACGCATGGGTTGCTCGCAGAGCGCTCAGGAGCGTTAGCGACATCGAAGGCGGCGCGGGTTGGGTGTTTGTTGGGGTTGGGGCGAGTTGCCAATTGGGATTCGCGGGGAAGTGCCTGGATGTGGCATGGAAGTAATGAGAAGGGCGATCAAGCCTTTAACAACCAAGCACTGAACACACTGGTAAGTTATTCGGGGCGTGCATTTACAAAGATCGCGCCCACGTTTGATTTACTTGACGGTGCTCCGCTCGTTTGGTTGCCAACGAGTAGTAGCGTAAAAGTTGCTGATGCTCGCGATCTACGTGATCAGTGTGATTTGTGGGTAACTGACCCCCCCTATGCCGACGCAGTTAATTACCACGAGCTCGGTGACTTTTTTCTTGCCTGGTACGACAAACAACTCGCCAACGCATTTCCAGAATGGACACCCGACGCTCGCGCAGAGCTGGCGGTGCGTGGTGATGGCGAAGACTTCCGTCGATCAATGGTGGAGATTTACAAAAACCTGGCCCATCACATGCCAGACAACGGTCTGCAGATGGTCATGTTCACCCACCAAGACCCGGCAGTTTGGGCCGACCTGGGCATGATTCTGTGGGCGGCAGGGCTCAAAGCCACGGCTGCCTGGACCATCAGCACTGAAACCGATGCGGTGGGAATTAAAAAAGGCAACTACGTCCAAGGCACCGTCTGCCTGGTGCTGCGCAAACGCGCCGCCAACGAACCAGGCTTTTTGGACGAGGTGTACCCGCTGGTGGAAGACGAAGTGAAGCGCCAGATTGCCAGCATGCAGGTACTGGACGAAGGCGGCGAGCCCAACTTCAACGATGCCGACTACCAGTTGGCCGCATACGCTGCTGCGCTGAAAGTGCTGACGCACTACGGCACGCTGGACGGCAAAGACGTAGAGCACGAAGTGTTTGCCGTGCGCGGCAAGGGCGAAAAGAGCGACTTCCAGACCGTGATCGAACGAGCGCTGGGCATCGCCTGCGACACGCTGATTCCCCGTGGGCTGGACGCTTCGTGGCGCGACCTGAGCCTGGTGGAGCGCTACTACTTGCGCTCGCTGGACATCGAGAGCCGGGGCGAGCGCCGCAAGGGCATGTACGAAGAGCTGGCGCGGGGCTTTGGCGTGACCGACATCAAGCCCCTGCTCAAAAGCGACAAGGCCAACGGTGCCCGCATGTTCACACCCAGCGGCCTAGCTGCTTCTATTTTGATAGCTGTCAGCGCAGGTGATACGGGGGCTACAGGCCAATTAGGTACACAAAACACAGCCAGCGCCAGGGGCCGGGCGTCCGCCAGCGGCCCGCACCCGTTTGCCACGTCGCCGCTGCGCCACCTGATGTTCGCCGTGCGCGAAACCGCCGCTGCCGACAACAGCCCCGAGCCAGGCCGCCAATACCTGCGTGACACCTTTGGCCAGGGTTACTGGGGCAAGCGCGAAGGCTTTGTCGGCCTGCTGGAATGGCTGGCCGCGCTGGGCAATGCCGAAGGCATGCAGGAGTGGGCGGAAGACTCTGAGGCGGCGCGCATTCTGGCTGGGCGGTTGCGTAACGACCACGCCTAATACAAGCACCACATGCTCCAACGCCACTCCAGTCGGCTCAATCGCCTTGACCGGTCGGTGCTGACCCAGCGCCTGAACGGTGCAGTCAGCTATGACCGCATTGCCGGGTACTTTCGGTCCAGCCTGTTTGAGGTCGCGGGCGAGGCGCTTACCGGCGTGGCCGGGCCGGTGCGCATCATCTGCAATTCAGACCTGGACCCGCAAGACCTGGTGACTGCTGCGGCAGCGCAGGCCGCACTGCGCCGCTCTTGGTGCGCGGGCAAGCCGGAGGACGCCCCACCCGCCGCGCTGCCGCGCTACCGGAAGTTGTACGAGGCGCTGACCAGCAAAAAGCTGGAGGTGCGGGTGCTGCCCGATTCGGCGTTTGGCCTGATCCACGGCAAAGCGGGGGTTCTGAGGTATGCCGACGGCACTGCAACCTCGTTCATGGGCAGTGTGAATGAGAGCCTGTCGGCCTGGAAGCTGAACTACGAGCTACTGTGGGAAGACAACGATCCCGACACCATAGCCTGGGTGCAGGCGGAGTTTGATGCACTGTGGAACGACCCGCGTGCTGTGGATTTAAGCGTTTGTCCCTTCATTGTGCAGGACGTGCAGCGCATTCTTTCCCGCACTGTCATTGAGCCAACTGAATTGACAACGATTGCCGACCCGACCCTTGTGGCGGCTGCGGCAGCGGTCGAGACACCTGTGTACCGGCGTGATCAGGGCTTGTGGCCGCACCAAAAATACTTTGCCAGGCTGGCGCTGGAGCGTCACCGTCTGGGCGGTGCGCGCCTGGTTCTGGCCGACCAAGTTGGCTTGGGCAAGACGGTGCAACTGGCGATGGCGGCCATGCTGATGGCGCTGGATGACCCCGATGGCGGGCCGATTTTGGTGCTGGCACCCAAGCCACTGCTGCAACAGTGGCAAGACGAGTTGATGGAGTTGCTGTCGTTGCCCTCTGCCCGCTGGAATGGTAAAGCATGGGTAGACGAGAACGACTTGGAATACCCGTCCGATGGAGCCAAGTCGCTGGGCAAGTGCCCGCGCCGCATTGGACTGGTATCGCAGGGGTTGGTGGTGCGCGGTCTGTCAGAGGCGGTGAACCAGTTGCTGAGCCGTCGCTACACCTGCGTCATCGTGGATGAAGCGCATCGCGCCCGCCGCCGTAAGGTGCCCAAGGTGGATGCGGATGCTGATGAAGTCAACGAGCGTGCCGAACCCAACAAGCTGATGGCCTTTTTGCGCGAGATCGGTCCCAAGACCAAAAGCATGTTGCTGGCCACCGCCACCCCAGTGCAACTGCACCCGGTAGAGGCGTGGGATCTACTCCACATCTTGTCTCAGGGCAATGATGGTGTGCTGGGTGGTTGGACGCATTCCAGCCAGTGGTTTCAGGCCAGCCGTTGCCTGGATATTGCGACTGGCGACGCTGAGGTGCCGACTGCGGATGTGCGCAGTGGTTGGGAGTACGTGCGCGACCCCTTGCCATCCAAATTTGAAAACCCGGCTTTTGACCGGATACGCCGCAGCCTGGATGCCAGCGATACGCGCTGGCAATTTACCCCCGAGAGTTTGGATCAACTGTCTCCGGCGATTCGGCGTGTGCAACTGCAAAACGGGCTGCTGCCCGAGTACGGTGCCAACTTCAACCCGCTGCTGCGCTGCATCGTGCGCCGTACCCGCGCCTACTTGGAGGCGACCATCAACCCGGCTACCGGCGGCTATTTTCTGCCCAAGGTGACAGTGAAGTTGTTTGGTGAAGACAACGAGGGCGCGCTGGTTTTGGGTAGTTACCTGCGTGATGCCTATGCGGAGGCAGAGGAGTTTTCGCAGTTGCTCCAGCAACGGGTTAAAGGTGCTGGTTTTTTCAAGACTTTGTTGTTGCGGCGCATGGGTAGCTCGATGGAAGCCGGGCGACGCACCGTTGCCAAGCTTCTGGGCGAGGAGCCAGATGCCCCAGACGATGAAGACGAAGATGATGTCGAAGAAGAGGTGCCGATTCAGGTGGGGCGGCCACCGCAGGGGGCCAGTGATTTCAAGAACTTCACGGACAAGGAAATTGATTCGTTACGACGATGCCTGAGCCTGCTCAAGCAAGGTGGCAACAACGACCCCAAGCTGGAGGCGCTGATTGGCTATTTGCGCGGAACCCATCCAGGGGTATCTGGGAGCTGGCTGGAACGGGGCTGCATCCTGTTCTCGCAGTATTACGACACGGTGCGCTGGATTGGCGACGAAATGGCCAAGCGCACAGAGTTTGCAGGCATGGACATCGGACTCTACGCGGGCAGCAACCGCTCAGGCTTTTGGCGTGATGGCCGGTTTCAGCGCTGCGACCGCAATGTGCTCAAAGGCCGTGTGCGTGCGGGAGACCTCAAGCTGATGTTGGGCACAGATGCCGCATCGGAAGGCTTAAACCTGCAACGCTTGGGCACACTCATCAATATTGACTTGCCTTGGAACCCGACCCGGCTGGAGCAACGCAAGGGACGTATCCAGCGCATTGGCCAAGCCCGCAATGAAATTTGGATTGCCAACCTGCGCTACCGCGATTCGGTAGAGGACCGAGTTCACCAAGTGCTGGCCGACCGACTGGAAGCGATTCACGGCCTGTTCGGACAGATCCCCGACACGCTGGAGGATGTGTGGGTGCAAGTGGCGCTGAATGACGAGGCCGCCGCCAATCAACTCATCGACCGCAGCACGGCGACGCGCAACCCGTTTGATGCGAAATACAGCAAGGTGGAGGATGCGGACTGGGAAACCTGCGCTTCGGTGCTGAATGGGCTGAGCATGAGAGAGATGCTCTCGAAGGGGTGGTAAGGGCTACAGCACACTACTTGATGGATAAGTAGGGGGTCGGTGAGGATATGTGGACAAGCCCGCAAAACGCCCGGCTTGCCCACATCCCCACACCTCTCACCCGTACTTATCCACAAGGGCCTTGCCTTCGGCCTGACGCGCTTCGCTTGCCAAACAGCCATTTGAAATTGAATTCCAAGCTACCGAATTCCAAGACAGAAAACAGGGGCAACGCTGTTCAGTTGGGCATAAACACGGTGACAGCTTAAATTAACTAAAAAATCGTCCCGACACTGGAATCCAGTGTAATTGGAAAATTCATCACATTAGTTTGAATCGCACCCCGGGTGAAGCGATCAATTGACATTCAAAAACGTCAGTCGAGAAAATCGCTAGGGTGCCGCGCCAGCGTGAGCAAATGATCCGCGTAATAGGCGTGGTCGATGTCGGCAATCTGCAGACTGGCTTTGAAGATGGTGGATTTGATGGCCATGGCAAAAAAATAGATTGGGGTTTTTTCGGTGGTGAACAGGACTCAAGCCTCAAGACCGCATGGGTCGGCAAAGCGGCGCCAACTGATGCAGCGCACACCTTCGCGCGGGTTCTGTCGCAATAGCGTTGGTTGGTCGAGAAAAGGCGCCGTTTTCATTGAAGTTCAAAATGCCAGGCTGTAAAACTGCTGCGCTGCAGACATGGGTTGACCGCCATGTTCGCACCGCTTTTGTCGATGGATATTTTTTCTGGCAAGCCGTGCAGATTGATGGCACGCTCCAGATATCGCCGTGCTGCGGCCCTGTCGCGATTGGCTGTGATCAGGAAGTCCACCGTGTCACCGGCCTTGACCACTGCGCGGTACAAGTATTTCCACTGGCCCGCGACCTTGATATAGGTCTCAGCCATCCTCCAGCTCGGACCCACAGGACGCTTGCGTCGGCGAAAAACCAAGGCTAAGACCGGTAGGATCTTCAGTGACCAGCGGTGCACGGTGGAGTGGTCGACAAAGACGCCGCGCTCCTGCATCATTTTTTCCAAATGCCGTGGACTTGGGGTTTTGCCAAAGCTCAGCAGGTAGGCCGCGTACCAACCGACACACACCAACATCACTTCCAGTGGACAGTGCAGCCGCTTGAGCCCCTTGCGCAGCTCACTTATCATCGCCGTTGGAGTAGTCTTGGTCATGCTGCCATTGTCAGGCATGGCTTATTGCGACAGAACCCGTCCCATTGCCGCTTCAAAAGCATGCATCTCTGCTATTTTCCTGCAACGCAAGGTCAACGTGAAAGCCCACCACGCATAAATGGGGCTGGGCGTTGGAACATGACGTGAATAAACGTCGCCTCAAAATCGACAGGGCACAATGTCGGCTTTTGTCATCTGGCCTTTGGCCCGCCTAACTGCACCCATGAACCCTGAAGTCATTGTTACCAACCTCAAGCAGCGCTTCACCGGCGTCTCCGGCACCGTCAATGCGCTGCTGCCGGTGCAGGCGCGTTCGTTGAACCTGGCTTACTTTGGCTCCGACATGCCGGGGGCCAACCTGGCGGCAGAGCAGTGCGGCGAACGCTTTGCGCGCCTGACGTTTTGGCAGGCGCTGCGGGTGTCGATGTCGCGTCTGCCGGATGGCCGCAAGCGCATTTGGCATGTACGGCGCGACCCCGAAATGATGCTGGCCATTTTTCTGCGCGACGTGCTGCGCCTGCCCATTGCGCTGGTGTTCACCTCGGCGGCCAAGCATCGGCACTCCGGCTTTCCGCGCTGGCTGATTGCCAAAATGGATGGCGTGGTCTCCACCACACCCGAAGCCGCCAGCCACGTGCCCAACACCAGCCGCGTGGTTCCACACGGCATCAGCCTGGCGCGTTTTTCGCCGCCGCCGGACAAGCGCACGGTCTGGGCACGCAGCGGCTTGCCGGGGCAGTTTGGCATTGGCGTCTTCGGGCGCGTCAGGCCGGACAAAGGCAGCGATATATTTGTTGACGCGCTGCTGGCCCTGTTGCCCGATTTTCCGGCGTACACCGCAGTGATTGCCGGGCTGTGCCAGCCGCAGCACGAAGCTTTCAAGCAGGCATTGGTGAGCAAAATTGCCGCCCACGGTCTGTCTGATCGGCTGATTTTTTTAGGCGAAATCTCGCCTGACAAGGTCGGGCAGTGGTATCAAAATGTGCTGATTACCGTGGCCTGCCCCCGCTATGAGCCCTTCGGCCTGACCCCGCTGGAAGGCATGGCCTGCGGCTGCGCCGTGGTCGCCAGCGACACCGGCGCCTTCAAGACCATCGTGGACGAAGGCGTCACCGGCCATGTGGTGCCCACCGAAGACGTCAACGCCCTGGTGGCCGCCTTGCGCACCGTCATGCAAGACCCCGAGCGCGCCATGGAGATGGGCCGACTGGGCCGGCTGCGGGTTGAGCAGCAGTTCTCGGTTGAGCGGGAGGCCGCTGGCATTGCGGCCGTGTATGCCGCCGTGTGGGCAAAAAGCACAGCGCCCGCCAACTGATCACTCTTTGAGAGACACCCACCGTGCAGCCTGAATCCACCGCCTCCCGACCCCGCCTGACCATTGGCATCCTGACCTTGAACGAGGCCAGGCGCATCGCATCCTGCATCAACAGCGCCAAGTTTGCCGACCAAATTGTCGTGGTTGACAGCGGCAGCAAAGACCAGACCCGCGAAATCGCCGCCGCGCTGGGCGCTGAAGTCCACAACTACCCCGATTGGCAGGGCTTTGCCGTGCAGCGTAACCGGGTGCTGCAGCATGCCACGGGCGAATACGTTTTTTTTCTGGATGCCGACGAGGAAATGCCGCCCGCGATGCAAGCCGAAATTGAAGCAGTGGTGGCGGCCGGCCAGGACGAAATTTGGGAAGTGCAATGGAACCAGGTCGCCTTTGGCAAGCCGCTGACGCTGATGAAGAGCACCGGTGGCATTGCCCGCATGTTCAAAACCCGGGCGATCCGCGAGTTTACGGGCGTGGTGCATGAAAGAGCCGAAATGCACGGCGGCCCCCGCCCGGTCAAGCGATTCAAGACCCGGCTGCTGCATTACTCACGCGAGTCTATTTACGGCAGTTTGAACAAGCTCGCCCAATATGTACAACTGGGCGCAGCAAAACGCGCGCAGGCCGGCAAAACAGGCGGCGTGCTGCGCGGCCTGGCCTCAGGCTTCGCCATTTTTTTGCGGCTGTATGTGTTTCGGCGTGGTTTTATGTGCGGCGCAGAAGGTTTTCTGTTTTGCTTTTTTATCGCGCTGGAGTGTTTTTTCAGGTATGCGGCGATTAAATATGACCCTCAGAGTTCGAATTCTCTAGCCCAGAGAAACTAAGCCGGATGGAGATCAAGTTGGGTCCAAACGCGGGTCAACGTATTGCCAAACGCGTCAGACTTGCCTGGCTTGGGCGGGTTCAAAAGAATTTGCTGATGAGTCAGCCCCGCGCGCTAAAAACGTCGTCGTCTGTGACTATGTTCCCCAACATGCCACAAGCAGCCTGGTGGCCGCTCATGATTTTGGTTGCTCTATCTCCGCTATGGAGCGCATGGGGTACTGCAGCCTGGCTGTGGCTGACCTTGCTGGGCGCTTGGGCAGCCTGGCGCTGGCCGGTGGCCTTGTCGGATTCCGACCCGTTGGCCACTGCCGCCCGCTGGTGGGCATTGGCTTGTGTTGTTGCATTCTTTGTGCGCGCTCTGCCCCAATTTTATTGGGGTGATCCTTGGGACGAGCGGCATGTGGACTTTCGACTGCTTTTTGGCGCCATGGCCACTTACGCACTGGTGCGGCGGGTACGCCTGAGTTCGACTCAATGGTTCGGCCTGTGCGTGGCCCTAGCGACAATGGGCTTGGCCGCACTGTTCGTCACCTACACCCAAGGGCGCAACACCCCCTCCAATCCAATACCGTGGGCCGCATCCATGACATTTGGCGCTTGCGTGCTGCTGGGACTCACGCTCACGCGGCGTCCCGATTGGCCGCTTGTGACCACGGCCAGCCTGGGTTTGCTGGCATTTCTTGGCGGGGTGGCACTGAGTGAATCGCGCGGGGCTTACGGTATTTTTATTTGGTTACCGCTGGTTGTCGTAGCGGCAATGGTCAGCGCCCTAAGGCGACAGTGTTCATCACATGTGCATCTCAAGATGGCGAGCAGCACCGCCGCTGTGCTGACTGCCGTAGTGGTGCTCGCGCTCTGGCAGCCTCGCCTCTACGAGGCCCCTATAGCACGAATGCAGGTCGCGGCCAACGAAGCCGTCAATGCTATTACCCAGCCAAGCCCCCAGACTGAGAGCACATCGGTGGGTGTACGCCTGTATATGTGGAATCGCTCAGCGCAGGAAATCACGGCACATCTGCTGTGGGGCCACGGCAGATCCGAGCGCATGGCGCTCATCAAGTCTTGGGGCGGGGAGTCCGGCTCAGACACGGTTCAGGGCCTGGGTCATGTTCATAACGAATACCTGCAAGTCTTGTTGGACCATGGCCTGTGGGGTCTGCTCAGCCGCGTGCTGCCGTTGTTGACACTGCTGGCGATGGCGTGGCACTTGCGCCAGCCCACCACGCGTCCAGCGGCTGTCGGATTGATGGGCGTGGCGGTAATGGCCATGTTGGCCGGCCTGACCAATGTCAACACCGCCCACAACTACTACGGAGCCATGTTGAGTCTGTGCGTGGGTTTGGCTATGTTGGGCGCGCCTGGCGCAAAGGCGCAACATCAGCGGGGATAGCGGTGGCAAAGCACCAGCAAGCCGGGGTGCAGAGCATGGCATCCTGAGCTTTCGATCTGCTTGACTACCCTCACATTTTTTAAGCAGTTCAATAACTAACAAGGTTTCAATTTGAAAACGTCAGAAAACTACTGGTTTGCGCTGACTTCGGTTTTGTTGGTTGGCAGTCTGATCAGCTTGACGCAACCGCCACAGGCGCGCGCAGCGCAATAATCGACCTTCAGTCATGCGAATTTTATTAGTCAGTAAAACATCTATCCCGGTTTACGCCTACGGCGGAACAGAGCGGGTCATCTGGGATCTGGGCTACGCGCTCAACCAGCTTGGTCATGATGTGAGCTACCTGGTTGCGGCAGGTTCGACTTGCTCGTTTGCTAATGTTTTGACGATCGATCCCGCCGTTGACCTGCGCCAGCAGATACCCCCTGATTTTGATATTGTTCACTTTCAATTTAATCCAGATTTCAATCTGGATACAGATTTTTCCAAAGCCTATGTGTTAACCGAGCATGGCAACACGGTCGGTGAACATACACTGCCAAGAAATACCCTATTTGTTTCAAAAAATCATGCGCAGCGTCATGATTCCTCACAGTTTGTTTATAACGGTCTTAACTGGGCCGCCTATGGTCCAGTTGATTTCAGCTTGCCACGCCGACACCATCATTTTTTAGGGAAAGCCGCCTGGCGCGTCAAGAATGTCGTCGGAGCGATTGATGTCGCTTTGGCGGCGGGTGTAAAACTGGCCGTTCTGGGGGGCAGCCGACTCAACTTGAAGCGAGGCTTGCGCTTTACCTGGTCCCGAAGTATTGAATTTCATGGCATGGTCGGTGGAAATGAGAAATTTAATCTCTTAAATAGCTCGAATGGTTTGATATTTCCGGTTCGCTGGCATGAGCCCTTTGGATTGGCGGTCATCGAAAGTTTATATTTTGGATGCCCCGTATTTTCGACGCCCTATGGTTCTTTACCCGAGTTGGTTGACAAGGATTATGGGCATTTATCGACTTCTTCAGTTGAATTGGCTGATGCCATAAATAGTCAATCATTTGATGCACGGCGATGCCACCAATATGTGCTCGAAAAATTTAACGCCCAGCAAATGGCCAAGCGTTATCTTGAAAAATACGAGCAGCTTCTTGATGGCGAGATGTTGTCTGCGACGCCGCCCCATGCAAGCGCACCGGAAGGGCGACTTGCGTGGCGGTAATCAAGCGCTTGCAATACCCGTTGTCAATTTTCAGGGCGAAACGCAATCATGAATCAAATACATGGCGACGACATCACTGTCGTTCTGGTCACCTACAACAGCGCCCACTGCCTGCCAGCCTTGGCTGATCCGCTTCAGGCCATCAAAAATGTGATTGTGGTTGACAACGCCAGTGACGATGACATTGCCGTGCAGTTGCCGCGCCTGCTGCCCAACGCCAGGTTGATCAAAAATCCGAAAAACCTCGGTTTCGGCGCCGCTAACAACCGCGCTCTGGCCACCGTGACCACGTCTTACGCGCTGCTGCTTAATCCCGACTGCCTGCCCACGCCTGTATTTTTTGATGGTCTGCTCGCGGCGGCGGCCTGCTTTCCTGATGCGGCCATCATCGCGCCCCACCTGATCCGGCGCAACGGTACACCGGAGGTGAGCTACCGTTGGCCCGCCACGCACTGGGAATCCCAAGGGCCGCAGGCGCTCGGGCCGTGTTGCGTGGGTTTTGTCTGCGGCGCGGTCATGCTGCTCAATATGCAGGTGATGAAAGAGGTCGGTTTTTTTGACGAGACTTTCTTTCTGTACTACGAAGACGAAGACCTGTGCCAGCGGGCCTTTTTACAAAATCAGCAAATTGTGCTGGTGCCCGAGGTTCAGATCACCCACCTGTCGCGCGGCTCGGTGAAGGGGCCCAACCCGCTCAAGTCGGAGTTCATTCGCGGCTACCACCATGCGCAGTCCAAGCTGGTGTTTGAACGCAAATACTTCAGCGCCGCCCAGGCCGGACGCTTGCGCTGGAAGACCCTGTTGCTGGCGCTGCTGACGCTGGTGCCCCGCTTGCTGTTGCCGCAGCCACGTTATCTGGCCCGCCTGGCAGGGCGCATCATGGGCCTTTGCCGCCCCTACCCGACTTGCGGAAATAACGCGCAGAACGGCCGTGGCGTGTGATCGCAAGGATCAGGGGCAACCCACCAAGCTGCGGTGAATCACAAATAAAGTCAGACGCGCCGCGCCAACTGCGCGGCCTTGCCGGTGTAGCGGCCAGGCGTCATGGCGAGCAGGCGCTGCTTCTCGGCGTCAGGAATCTCCAGCTTGGCGATAAAGCCCTGCATCAATTCACGCGTCATTGGCTCGCCACGCGTGAAATCCTTGAGCTGTTCGTACGGTTTTGGCAAGCCAAAGCGGCGCATCACGGTCTGAATCGGCTCCGCCAGCACTTCCCAGGAGGCGTCCAGGTCTGCGGCAATGGCGACCTCATTGATTTCGAGCTTGCCCAGCCCGGTAGCGAGTGACTGGTAGGCCAGCACCGCATAGCCCAGCGCGACACCGATGTTGCGCAGCACGGTGCTGTCGGTCAGGTCACGCTGCCAGCGGCTGATCGGCAGTTTTTCACTCAGGTGACGCAACACCGCATTGGCCAGGCCCAGGTTGCCTTCGGCGTTCTCAAAATCAATCGGATTGACCTTGTGCGGCATGGTGCTTGACCCGACCTCACCCTCGCGCAGGCGCTGCTTGAAGTAACCCAGACTCACATAGCCCCAGACGTCGCGCGACCAGTCGATCAGGATGGTGTTGGTGCGCGCCACCGCGTCGAACAGCTCGGCCATGTAGTCGTGCGGTTCAATCTGGATGCTGTAGGGTTGGAACGTCAGGCCCAGGCCCAGCGGCGTTGGGGTCTCGATGACCTTGCGACTGAAAGCCTCCCAGTCAAAGTCAGGCCAGGCCGACAGATGCGCGTTGAAGTTGCCGACTGCGCCATTCATCTTGGCCAGCAGTTGGATAGCGGCTATTCGTTCGCGCGCAGCCACTAGACGCACCACCACATTGGCAATTTCCTTGCCCACGGTGCTCGGACTGGCGGTTTGGCCGTGGGTGCGGCTGAGCATGGCCACGTCGGCAAAGGCGTGCGCCATCTCGCGCAGCTTGGCGATGATGGCGTCCAGCGCGGGCAGCAGCACCAGGTCGCGCCCGCTCTTGAGCTGCAGCGCGTGGCTGGTGTTGTTGATGTCTTCACTGGTGCAGGCAAAGTGCACAAACTCCTGCGCCGCGAGCAGCTCGGGACGCGCCTCAAATTTGGACTTGATCCAGTATTCCACCGCCTTGACATCATGGTTGGTGGTTTTCTCGATCTCCTTGATGGCCTCGGCATCGGCTTCAGAGAAATTCTTGGCCAGGCCCAGCAAATAGGTGCGCGCGCCGGGGCTCAAGGGCTTGAACTCGGCAAAACCGCAATCGCTCAGGGCCATGAACCAGGCCACCTCAACCTGCACGCGGCGCTGCATATAGCCCATTTCGCTCATGATGGGGCGTAATTTGGCCAGTTTGGCGCAGTAGCGGCCATCCAGGGGCGAGAGGGCTGAGATCGGGGAGAATTTCATGGGCGAATTGTAGATTGCGCGCAGCCCTTGGCCCCGACTCAAGCCAGGGCAGAGGCGGCTGTATAGAATCAAGCCCTGACCACAGTCGCCTGAGCGCCACTCTTGCCCCGCCCATGAAATTAATCGGATCCATTGCCAGCCCTTACGTACGCAAGGTACGCGTCGTACTGGCTGAAAAGAAGCTTGACTGTGAATTTGTCACCGAAGACGTGTGGGCCTCGCAGACCACGATTGCCGAGTCCAACCCGCTGGGCAAGGTGCCTTGTCTCATCATGGAAGCCAGCGAGGCCATGTACGACTCGCGCGTGATCGTGGAATACCTCGACACCCTCTCACCCGTGGGCAAGCTGATTCCTGCCGTGGGCCGCGAACGCGCCGAAGTCAAGACCTGGGAGGCGATGGCCGATGGTGTACTTGACGCCGCCATTCTGGCCCGGCTGGAGGCCACCTGGGCTGGGCGCACCAAGGCGCAGCGCAGCCCAGCCTGGATCGAGCGTCAGCTTGGCAAGGTGCGGGCCACCGTCAAGGCCATGGGCCAGGGCCTGGGCGACCAACCTTATTGCGTGGGCATCTACCTGAGCCTGGCCGACATTGCCGTCGGGGTGGCGCTGGGGTACATCGATTTCCGCTTTCCGGAGATCGACTGGCGCACCGACAACCCCAATTTGCTCAAGTTGTATGACAAGCTGATGCTGCGCGCCAGTTTTGCCGATACGCGGCCGGTCTAAATAGGCCCGGACAGCCGAGCTTCAAGCGGCGCTGCAGCTGCCATGCCAGCCCTCACCGGGCCGGTGTCGCACGCAGAAATTGGGCCTCAAAGGCATCGCCCGGAACCGGCTTGCTGTACAGGTAGCCCTGCATTTCTTCGCAGTTGAGCAAGCGCAGCAGGCGTGCCTGCTCCTCGGTTTCGACCCCTTCGGCCACCACCTTGAGTTGCAGCGCATGCGCCAGACTGATGATGGTCGACACCAGCGCCAGACCTTGGGGCGACTGCGTCATCTCGATCACGAACGAGCGGTCGATCTTGAGCGTGTTGACCGGAAATTTCGACAAATAGCTCAGCGACGAAAATCCGGTGCCAAAGTCGTCAATGGCGATGCTGAGCCCCATGTCCCGGATCGCGTGCAGGCTGGCGATGCTGTGCTGCACGTTCTCCATGATCAGGCTCTCGGTGATCTCCAGCTCCAGCCCGGCGGCGGCCTGTTCGTCAATGGCAATGGCCTGCCTGACTTCGGCGATGAAGCCACGGTCACGCAGTTGCAGCGCCGACACGTTG
The DNA here is from genome assembly GCA_013791765.1 of Rhodoferax sp. GTDB lineage: Bacteria > Pseudomonadota > Gammaproteobacteria > Burkholderiales > Burkholderiaceae_C > Rhodoferax. The sequence goes on along the minus strand of VMTC01000012.1, from coordinate 36,023 downwards.
ACCGCAATGCGCACCACCGGCAGGCCTGCGGCGCGCCAGCGCAGGTAGTCCTTGATCGCCTGGCGCAGCGCCCAGCGGCCCACCTCATGGATCAAACCGGTTTCTTCCAGAATCGGGATGAACCGGGCCGGCGGCACCAGGCCGGTGCGCGGATCGTTCCAGCGGATCAGCGCCTCGGCGCTGCTCATCTTGCCGCTCACCAGATTCACCTTGGGCTGGTAATAGAGCACGAATTCCTCGTTGTCCAGCGCCTGGCGCAACTGGTTTTCCAGCGTCAGCTTGGCGGGCCCCGCTTCAGTCATGGCCTGCGTGTAGAACAGGTAGCGTTCGCCGCTGGCCTTGGCTCTTTTCAGCGCAGCCTCGGCGTGCTTGAAGAGGGTGTCGGCCTCCGTGCCATCGTCTGGAAATAGCGCTGCACCCACCTTCAACGAGATCCGAAACACGCCTTCATTGAGCCGAAACGGCTGCTTCAGAAATGCCTCAATCCATTTCTCTAACAGCCCCACCACGTTGCCATCGGCATGAATGACCGGCATCACAACGGCGAAGTGATCCGCCCCCACGCGCGCCAGCAGATTGGCGTCGCCCGCGGTGTTGCGCGTCAACCACTGCGCCACCTGGCGCAGCAGTTCGTCCCCGACCTGGCGACCCAGGCTGTCGTTGAGGTTCTTGAAGCGCTCCAAATCCACCAAAAACAAGCCCAGCTTGTGCCCGCCACGGGCCGCGCTGCGCATGTATTGCGCCAAGCGCTCGAAAAACAGCGTGCGGTTGGCCAGACCGGTGAGCGCATCGTAGTAGGCCAGGTAGTTGAGCCGCTCCTGCTTGTCCAGGTGATCCATCGCGAAACCGATGTCACTGGCCAGCTCAGTCAACAGCTTCAGCTCTTCTTCCTGGAAGAAGCCCCGCTCGCTGGCGTACAGCGCGAGCACGCCCACGGCTTCATCCGCAACCAGCAGCGGCAACACCGCGATGGCGCGCACGCCCGCTGCGACGTAGTTAGGGCCGAACACCACCTGCGGGTCGTGTTGGGAATCGTTGGCCACCAGAACTTTTTTCTCCCGCAGCGCGCGCGCGCTCATGGTTTTGGGGGCGGTTTCGGGCGCGGCCAAAATGACTTTGATGGCGCGCAGCAGCGCCTCGTCCTTGCCCGCCGAGGCGACCGGATCCAGCTTCATCGTGCCCGGCGCCACGACCGCAATCATGGCCATGCGAAAACCGCCCGCCTCGACTGCCACCCGGCAGGCCTGCTGGAACAGCTCGTCGCAATCATGCACACGCACGATCAAGGTGTTGATGCCGCTGAGCACGGCATACACGCGGTTGAGGTGGGTGATGGTGCGCTGTGCCGCCTTGCGCTCGGTGATGTCTTGAATCATGCACAGGTGGCGCGCACGGCTTTGGTTGTCGTCCTTGAGCTTACTCACGGTCATGTCGACCCAGACCACGCTGGCGTCGGGCCGGATGTAACGTTTTTCCATCTGGAATCCGTCAATGTGGCCGGCATTGAGCCGCGCCATATTGTCCAGATCGGTCGCCAGATCTCCGGGGTGCGTGATGCTTAACCAGTCCATCGTCGCCACCTCTTCCAAGGGCCTGCCGACGATCCAGGCGAAGCGGGTGTTCACCTCGCAGAGGCATCCAGTGAGCGAATCGATCAAGGCAATACCCAAAGGCGCCTGGACAAACATAGTCTTGAAGCGCTCTTCGCTGGCTTGCAGCGCCTGCTTGGCCTGTTTGCTCTCAGAGATGTTCAGGTGCATGACAACGGCGCCATGCGGACTTTGGTCCGTCAGCGCATTCACCGTCATCAGGAACCAGCGCTGCTGCGTAGGCGAATGACAGGGGTATTCGAGCGAAAAGCGGCTGACTGCGCCGGCCAGCACCGAACGAATACCGGCGCCCGCCTGATGTGCCAGTGCCGCGTCATCGCCCTGGGCACGTTCGCAAACCGCCAGGTAATTAAGACCAGGCCCCAGGCTAGGCCCTTGAAGCAGATTCGCGCCGGCAAACTGCCGCCAGGCCTCGTTCACCGAAACGATGAAGCCTTGGGCATCGAGCAGTGCAATATGCGCGGGCAGCGCGTTGAGGATCGAAGCCTGCTGGTCGGCCTCCTGGTGCAGCAGCTGGTCCTGGTCGCGGCGCAACCGGGTGCTGCGGGCGCGGCGACCCGGCATTTCGCCACCCACGCCGCTTGCGCGCGCATCAACGCCCGCCACACCGGAGAAGGCATGGGAGGACGGGCTGGCGGGGTCGGCTGGGACGGGTTTCATGTTTTCCAGAGTGATATTCGGTGCAGAAATCTCGCATACCCGAAAAACGCATGAGGATACTCTGCACACGGTCACTATCGGCGGCGCGCCTGGTGCGGTCGGTGCGCTGGCGCACCTTGGGCCGACGGGCTCGGCCGGGGGCAAGCGCGGCGCCGCTACCGACTGGCGCGCTTTTTGAGCCAGCGCATCAGGCCGCCCAGAAATGGTAACTTTTCGTAAAGCTCTTCGGCCGCATCCCAATAATCGCGGTGCAGCGTGATCAGGCCCTGCTCGGAGAACACCAGGTGCGAGGCGCCCAGAATGACTTGCGCGCTGCCCGGCTTGAACGTCTTGAACGAAAAACGGAACTCCCAAGTCAGGAAGCACTGATTGCCCTGCAGCACCTGGCCGGTCACGACAAAACGCGGCGCGCTGAGGGCGACAAACATGTGTTCAAAAATGTGAGCAATGGCGTCCACGCCCTGCACGGCGTTGAACGGGTCCTTGAAGCGCGCCTGCGCGTCGTAAATGGAGCCCACATCAGCGACGCTGGTGGGCGTGAGGGACTCAAAAAAGGTCACCACGCGCGCAACAGCCGCCTCCTGGTCTGCAGCCATGCTCGCTCGCGGCGGCGCTGCGGTGGGCAGGCCCGGTGTGTTCATGGCGCCACCCTTTGCATCAGAAAGAAGAAGGCCCGGTCCGGCAGAATGCGCAGCGCCTGCATCCACAGCGTGAAGCGCTTCGGAAAGTGGATCTCGAAGGCGCCGCGCGCCCAGCCCCGCACGATCGCGCTGGCGGCCTGCGTGGGGGTCAACAGGGCTGGCATGCTGAAGTCATTGCCAGCAGTGAGCGGGGTTTGCACAAAGCCGGGGTTGATGAGGGACACGCCAATGCCCCGGGGGCGCAGGTCCTGGTACAGCGTTTCGGCCAGGTTGATCAGCGCCGCCTTGGTCGGGCCATAGGCCAGACTCTGCGGCAGGCCACGGTAACCGGCCACGCTGCCGACCAGGCTGATGTGGCCGGTGCCGCGCGCCAGCATGGCGGGCAACACAGCATCCAAAACGTGCAGGGCGCCGATGTAGTTCACCTCCAGGTGGCGCAGCATGTCCTGCAGGTCCAGCGCATCGGCGCGCATGGCGCTGTAGTGACCGGCGCAGTACATCACGCAGTCCAGCGGGCCCTGCGCCAGCAGCTGCGCGGCCGCCAGCTGCACGGCCGGGCGGTAAGTGGCGTCCAGCGCCAGCGCCTGGCTGCCCGGGTGGCGCTGCACGAAGCCGTCTAGCGCCTGCGCCTGGCGCGCCGACACGATCACGCGCGCGCCCAAGGCATGCAGCGCAGCGGCCGTGGCCTCGCCGATGCCGCTGGAGGCGCCGACGATCCACACGGTCTTGCCGCGCCAGTCTTTCATCGGGCGGTTCAGGGCCGGGAACAGGGTGGGAAACAGTTTCATTTCAAAAATACTATGTATTTAATAGCTGGCTACGCAAGTAACACGGGGGCCACAGCCTGATTTGTCTTAAATTTAGAGAAATCAGCAGCCCAAGAGAGAAAAAATATTATTTTGATAGCTGCTGGCGCAATGATTACGCGGGCTAGATGCCAATTTCATAAAAATCTCGGGCATGTGTGCCGTCCTTCAGCGTTTGGCAAAGGACAGCGTCACTTCGCCCAGGCGCACGCCAAACTTGCGCATCGTCGCCTTGTTCAGCATCACCTTGTCGCTCATCAGGTACATCCAGTCGTCGAACTGCACCTCATAAACTTTGCCATCCACCGGCAGGCTCATCGTGTAGGTCCAGTGAAAGGCGTAGCCCCGGCTCTGGCCCTGCGCCTCGCCCACGACATCATCGGCGCGGCCGGTGAAGCGGCCGTCGGCCAGCTTGGTCAAGCGCCAGATGCGTTTCTGGGTGCTGCCGTCGGAGTAGGTGAAGTCTTCGTCGAGGACGCCTTGATCGCCCTGCCAGCTGCAGGTCATCACCACGGTGAAGCGCTTGACCACGGCGCCGGAGCGGTCGGTGAAGACGCCGTATGCGTCGAGCGTGCCGTTGAAATACTGCTGCAGATCGAGCACCGGCTTTTCTGCGGCATAGGACTCGATCTGTTGCGAGGCGCAGCCGCCCAGCAGCAAGGCGGAAGTGGCGGCAGTGGCGGTGCCCAGGCTCAGGAGCAAACGTCTTTTCATGGGGTCTCTCGGATGATGAGTTGGTAAAGAAGGCCGGTGGCAATCAGTTTGAGCGCGCACGGCAAGAGGCAATAAGCCCAAGTTAGGGTTTGCAGGGCGGCCGGGTCGCGCGTGCCAGGAACGTAGCCCAGCGCACCCAGCAGCGGCAGCGCCACCCCGGCGGCCAGCGCCAGGTTGAGCTTGGTGGCGAAGTTCCACCAACCAAAGTAAGCGCCCTCGGCGCGGCCCCGGTCGCCGCTGGCCTGGATGGTGCCGGCCAGCAGGGCGCCGGGCAGTGCCAGGTCGGCGCCCAGGCCAAGACCTGAGAGCGCGCAGACCACAACAAAAGGCAGGACGTCGCCGGCGCCCAGGGTGGCGGCAAACCCAAAGACCGCAATCGACAGCAGCATGCCAGCGCCCCAGCTGCGCGCCAGGCCGATGCGCTGCACCAGGCGCAGCCACAGCGGCAGCGCCAGCGCGGCGCACAGGAAATAGCTGCCCAGAAACAGCGCTTCGGTGCTGGCGGGCGCTTGCAGCCGGTCCTGCACAAAAAACAGCAGCAGCGTGGCCGGAACGGCGCTGGCAATGCCGTTCACCACGAAGACTGCCAGCAGCGCCCGAAATTCGGGCCGCGCAAAAGGCAGCCAGAGGGAGGCGGCTGGCAGCGCGGCGCCTTGATCTCTACGCGGCGGGTGCGTGCTGGCGCTGGCCGTTTGTGAGGCGGACCGAGGCGGATGGTCAGCTGTCACACGCGGTCGGCGCGCCCCGCGCAACGCCAACCAGGCCGCCGTCAGCGCTACGAAAAGAAGAGCTGTTGTGGCAGGCAAACCAAGGGCTGCGGGCGCAATCGATGCAACAATGACGCCGACCAACGCCAGGCCCTCGCGCCACGCCACCACGCGGCTGCGTTGCTGCTCGTCGCCACCCAGCATGGCGCCCCAGGACTGGTGCAGGATGGTTAGCAAGCTGTAGGCCACATAGGTGACCAGCAGGCTCAGCGTGGCCCACAGCAGCAAGGCGGGCAGCTCACGCACCGGTGGAAAGAACAAGGCGCTAAAGCCCAGGCCCAGCACGGCGGCGGCCAGCGCGCCCCAGCCCAGCACCGCGCTCACAGAGCGGGCAAACAGGCGGTCACTCCAGCGCCCCAGCAGCGGGTCAATGACGGCGTCAAACAGGCGCGCGCCCAGTAAGAGCGCGCCCAGCGTGGCCAGCGGCACGCCAAAATCCCGCGCGTAATGGTTGGGCAGCACGACGTACAGCGGCAGGGCGACAAAGGCCAGCGGGAAACCCATCAGGCCGTAGCGCCAGCCCTCACGCCAGCCGAACGCTGGCGTTGACGCGCGATGCGCCATGCTGGCCGTCGTGTCAGCCATCATGGCGCCGCCTGCGCCAACAACGCGCTGCGCATCTGCGGCTCACTGGTGGATGGGGCCAGCCAGATGCCAAAGAACAGGCGGCTGAACTCGGGATCGGCAACAAAGGCGCGGGGCTGGCCGTTGAACCAAAAGCGCGCGCCCACACCGGGGCTGTGCAGCCCGGTGAGGCGGTCGCCCGCCTTGACATCGGGGAAAGCGTCTTGCATGGCAGCGAGCCAGCGCTGTGCCTGCGCCTGCGCAATCGCTGCGCTGCGGCGCATTTCTACCAGTGAGCGCTCAGCAATCGAGCTGCCCTGCAAGCCGCGCAGGTAGACCAGCTCCAGCATCAGCGCGTGCTGCGCGAAACGGCTGGCGCGAAAATCATCGCTCACCCAGAGCCGGGCGTCGTACACATCAAAGCCCCAATAGCGCAGCCGCGCCGAACCGCTCCAGCGCGCGCCGCGCAAGGCCGTGCGCACCTCGGCGGGCGCAAGCGCCGTGGCGGGCTCCTGCGCCTGAGCGTTGCTGGCCGTGCTCAAGCCAAGCAAGCCACTGGCCACCAGCACCTGGCTGGCGCAGGCGCTCAAGACGCTGCGGCGCTGGCGCAGGTACGGCGCCAGCTGCTCAGGCGGCGCGTTTTTGCAGGGTGTACTGGACGACATCGGTGTTGTGCTCGTCAAAGGCCGCTTCGCAGTAGGCCAGATAGAACTCCCAGATGCGCATGAAGCGCTCGTCAAAACCAGTTTGCAGCACCTGCGCGCGCTGCGCCAGAAAGGCCTCGCGCCAGCGCCGCAGTGTCTCGGCGTAATCAAAGCCAAAGGCGTATTCGTCCACCACCTCGAGCCCGGCGGCGTTGGCCTGCTGGCGAAATTCGCGCGGACTCGGCAGGCAGCCGCCCGGAAAAATGTACTGCTGGATGAAGTCGGTGGAGCCGGCGTAGCGCTCGGCCAGTGCGTCGGCGATCACGATGCTTTGCACGCAGGCGCGCCCACCCGGTTTGAGCAGTTTGGCTACCGTTGAGAAGTAGGTCGGCCAGTACTCGCGGCCGACCGCTTCGACCATTTCAATCGAGCAAATGGCGTCAAACGGGGCGTCGGCGATGTCGCGGTAGTCCTGCAGTCGCAGGTCGGCTTGCAAGCCCGGGCCGGTCGGCACTTTCAAGCGCTGCATCCGCTCCCGGGCAAACAGCAGTTGCTCGGTGCTCAGCGTTACGCCGACCACGGACGCGCCCAATTCAGTGGTGGCCATTTCGGCCAGCGCGCCCCAGCCGCAGCCGATTTCCAGCACGCGCTCGCCCGGTTTCACGCCGGCCATGGTGAGCGCGCGGCGCACCTTGGCGTCTTGCGCTTGGTGCAAGGAAAAGTTCAGGTCGCCGGCAAAGAGCGCGGCCGAGTAGTTCATGCTCTCATCGAGCCACAGACGGTAAAACGCATTGCCCAGGTCGTAATGCGCGTGGATGTTTTTCTGGCTGTTGGCGCGGGTGTTGCGGTTGAGCAGGTGCTTGATGCGGTACAGCAGCCGCCCGGCCCAGCTGCCGTAGACCACGCCTTCGACCTCCTGGCGGTTCTTCACCAGCACGCGCAAGAGAGCACTCAAGTCGGGCGAGCGCCAGTCGCCCGCGATATAGCTCTCGGCAAAGCCGATGTCGCCAGACTTGAGCGCCGCGCCAAACACCTTCCAGTTGTTCAGGTGCAGCGTGGCGTGCGGCAGGGCCTCGGTGCCAAAGCGCTGCATCGAGCCGTCTGGCAGTTGCAGCGTCAGGCTGCCATGGCGCAGGCTTTTGAGCAGCTTGAGGACGCTGCGGGCGGCGCGGGGTGTGCCGGGAGGAATCACAAAGGCGGTGGGGGCCGTGGTGCTGCTGCTGGGGGTGCTGTTCATCGTGGACCTCTTGCGCTTAGCGGGTGGTGAAGGTGGGCGGGGGGGGTGGCTTGCCAAAAAAACGGGCATTTTTCAGAAACAGGCGCAGCGCCTGCCAGTGGATGCGCCCGACCACGAACAGCGTCATGGCGGGGTAGCGCCACAGCGCGCGGCGCATCGAGCGCGCTGTCAAGGGCTCGAGCGAACCGCTGACGCTGGTCTCGATCAACGGCCCCTGCGCGTCGTCAAAGTCAATGCGCGCCACGGTGCGCGTGCGATCAAAATTGAGCATGAAGCGAAAGCGGTAGCCGCCCTCGACCGGGCAGAAAGGCGACACATGAAACACCTTGTCGGCGCGCAACTCCACGCCATAGCGCGGCGCGTCCAGCAGGTAGCAGTGGCGCTCACCAAAGGTGTTGTTGACCTCGACCACAATGGCGCGCAAGGCGCCGTCCAGGCGGTGGCAGTACCAGAAGCTGACCGGCTTGAAGGCGAAGCCCAGCACGCGTGGGTAGCAGTGCAGCCAGACCTCGCCGCAGGCATCCGAAATGCCTTCACGCGCCAGCAGTTCGTCCAGCCAGGCCATGGCGCCGCCTTCGCCTGGGCCCCGGCCATCGCCATGGTCGGCGTCATAGAAACTCAAAGGCGCGAAGCGGTTGCGCGCCAACGCGCCCGGGCCGCCCTGCGGCAGGCTGCGCATCGGCAACATCAGAAAATAGGTGGCGTAAGCAAAGGCGTGCTGCACCGGTTTGAGGCGCGTGTGGCGCACCTCGCCAAAGCCGATCAGGGGCGCGGCGGGCGCCAGGGTGGGCGAGGCGGCGGCGTTCATGGTGTTGTCAAGCATTGCGGCTTCAGGCGGCCAGCCGGTCCCGGATTGGCGGCGCCATGGCGACGGGTTTCGCCAGCAGCGCTTGCAGGCGCGCTGCCACGTCCAGGCCGGACTTGAGCCCGTCTTCATGAAAGCCATAGCCGCTCCAGGCGCCGCAAAAATAGGTGTGCTGCTGGCCTTGCAACGCGGGCAGCTGCCCCTGGGCGCGGATCGCGGCGACGTCAAACACCGGGTGCGCGTAGTCAAAGCTGCCGTGAACCTGGCGCGGGTCAATGTCGTCCAGCGGGTTCAGCGACACCAGTACCGGCTGCGCAAAGGGCAGCGGTTGCAGCTTATTGATGAGGTAATGCAGGCAGACGCGGGCTTCATCCTGGCGCGCGCCGGCCGACTGCTGGCGGCCCTGGGCAAGAGATGCGCGCTGGTAGTTCCAGGCGGCCCAAGCGCGGCGCTGCTGCGGCAGCACCGAGGTATCGGTGTGCAGCACGGCGCGGTTCGGCTGGTAACGAATCGCGCCCAGCGTCTTGCGCTCTTGCCAGCTGGCGTCTCCCAGGAGCGCCAGCGACTGGTCCGAATGGCTCGCCAGCACGACCTTGTCAAAGCGCTCGGTCTGGCCACCAGAACTGATCAGCACGCCCTGGGCATCGCGCGTGATGTGCGCAACCGGGGTACGCAGGCGCTTGTCAGCCACCTGCGCCACGATCTTGTCCACATAGTGGCGCGCGCCGCCCGCCACCGTCCACCACTGCGGGCGGTTCGTCACCTGGATCAAGCCGTGGTTGTGGCAGAAGCGGATCATGGTGGCCACCGGAAAGCGCAGCATCTGGTCGGTCGGGCAGCTCCAGATGCAGCCCAGCATCGGCAAGAAATACCAGTCGCGGAACTCATCTGACAGGTTGTGCTGGTGCAAGAAGTCGCTCAGTGGCTGCATCAGCTCAGGCTCCTGGCCGCGTTCGGCGAGGGCGGTGGCGAGCCGGTTGAAGCGCAGCACATCGCGCAACATACGCAGAAAACGCGGGTTGACCAGATTGCCGCGCTGAGCAAACACGGTGCTGAGCGACGAGCCGCTCCATTCCAGCGGGCCACTGCTGCGTGCGCCCGGCACCTGCACCGAGAACGACATGTCGGACTTGACCGTGGCCACGTCCAGCTCGGCGAGAAGCTTGATGAACTGCGGGTAGGTGCGTTCATTGAACACCAGAAAGCCGGTGTCCACGCCGTGCGTGACCGGCCCTTGGGGGCCGTCCAGCGTCAAGTCAACCGTGTGGGTGTGGCCGCCAAAGTAGTCACCCGCTTCAAACAGGGTCAGGTCAGCCTGGCCGCGCAGTGTGTGCGCCACGGCCAAGCCGGAAATGCCCGAACCGACGATGGCGATCTTCATGCGGCCCGCCCAGAAAAAAGGTCGCTATCGCGCCCAGGGCGAAAGTCCGGCTGATGCGAATGAGGATGGATCGGTGTTTTCATTTTGGTTAAAATTACTTTTAGGTAATTTTGTGACCAAGTGGTAATTTATCGCATTGCGCAGTAAATTAACCAGTTCATGAAAATGGTTATTGCCCAGCCAAGCCGTCGGGCACCCGCAGTGGCGGCAAACACGCCGCCTGTCGCGCTACCAAAGTCGATCGGAGACCGGCAACTTGGTCAGTGCCAGCAGGCGTTCCAGGTTGATCTTGACCTTGACTTCGCGCTGCGGCACGCCGATGACGATGCGGAATTCGCGCTTGCTGGTGTCGCGCACAATCAGCTCGCCCGTGGGCATGCCGCTGCGGTTGACCACAATCGCCACGCGCGGCGTCGTGGTGTTGGCGCCGCGTTTGATCACCACCGCGATCTCATCGGTGGCCAGTCGCACATAAGTGCCGGGTGAGTAAATGCCCACGGCCTTGATCAGCGCCGCACCGGCTTCATCGATCTGACGGTTTTCATCAAAATAGCTGGCCTGCATGGCGCTGGCCGGCGACTTGGCCGGGCGCGAGGCGCGAGGCGCCAGGCAGGCGGCAAACATGTCAGCCCGCTGGATCAGTCGAGCCATGCGCTGCCCCCCGGTGCGCGCGGCCAGCGGGCCGGGCACTTTGGTGTGGTGGTGCTCAATCGCCTCCAGCCAGAGCGTCTCGTTGACGCCGAGTTGCCTGAGCATCGACACCGACAGCGCGGCATGCTGGTCGATCATCGCGCGCTGCTCGCTACTGGGCGCTGCGGTTTGCTGGGCCAGGCGGTTTTGCAGCTCGGTCATGCCGATGTTCATGGTCAGCGCCGCCTTGCTCAAAAGGGACTCCAGCGCGGCGGGCCATTTCAGCACGTCGCGCGCGGCCAGGCTGCACATGGCACAGACCAGCATCGCGTGGGTGGCGCTGTACAGCTGCACCTCGCTGCTAGAGAGGTGGATCAGAGCAAACAGGGTGCCATCGGGATTGAAGCGCAAATGGCGGTTGATCTGCGCCTGCAGCTTATCCAGGCGGGCGATAAAGGTGGCGGGGTTGGCGTCACGCAGCATTGCCTGGGTCTCGGCCTGCAGGTCGAGCCAGTCGGGCTCATTGGCGTCGTTTGCGCCACGCGCGCTCTCCAATTCAAAGGTCGAAAACTGGCTGTCGGCAATTTGTCCCAGCGGCTTATCGTCGCGCACCAGGCTGTGCAGCTTGCCCACATAGGCGCGTTGCAGATTTTCGGATTCGGCCACGTCGATGTACAACTGGCCGCGATGCGTGCTGATCGACTCCAGGTCAGCCCGACTGCGCACCACAAAGCCCTTGGGCGCCAACAGGACGCCGCTCTCGTCCCAAAGCGACATCGGCAAGGGCTGGCCAATTTGAATGGAATCGAGGTTGACGGTAACGAGGTTCATGACGGAGTCGATTATGCCCATGCAGGCGAGGGCTGCGCTAAATCTGCAAGGCTGAACCACCCCGGGCCTCAATGCCGTGCAATACCAGAAAAAACACCAGGCAAGAAGCAGTCTGGACGCAGCTGTTTTATTGCGCTGCCACGATCGCCTGACGCAGTTGCGCCTCGGTCTGCGCATATTGCACTTGCGTCACCTTGCCACTCCTGATGGTCAGAACAGTTGCAAAGCCCGCACGGCGCGGAAGATCGGCCACCAAACTCGCCTGTCTCGCCAGCGCCACTTGGAAGGGCAATTCACGCAGCTTCGGAATCGCGAACATGCGAGAGATCATGGCCGGCATGGCGCTGATGTCCGAGACGTACACCAAACCTTCATTTTTTTGATGGCTCTTGACGTTTTCCTCAAACAACCGGGTCACGAATTCGTTAACTGACTTTTCGGCTGCAAACACCAGGCACCTCGTCGCGGGCCCAATCAGCACCGGCTTGTCGTGCTGGTCGTTCAGTGCGAACACCGGCAATTCAGCGCCGGGTTCGACCAGAACTGCGCCAACGGACAGGGGCGCCAGGGCAAGCAGAACCGACAAGGCACTGCGCGGAATCGACGAAATAAATTTTTTCATTTGGAAGTAGAAAAAGTGGGTCTGAAAAGGCTTGCCATTGAAACCGCTGGGGTGAAGACTCTAAAGCGCAAATTTAGACGTTCGCAATTAAATTGCGCACTACAATTTTAACTCTGCAACCACTGCAATGAACAATCCCAAGAAGGCATCACCATGACCTGTTGCGCTGAACACCTGAAAGCGGCTCCAATCCTGCCAATGCGAGCTCGCCTCGTCGCCAGCGCATTGACCCTCGGCCTGGGTTTGGGTATGTTCAGCCAGCTGGCCGATGCCGCGACTGCAACTGTCAAGGTGGACGACAGCAGCTTTCGTTGCATGCGGCAGATGACGCCCGTTCGCCACTTTTTTGTCGATAACCTGCTCGGCAACGTGGCCGGCACGCTGGCAGCCGCTCAGGCGCCCAAGGGCGCGGTGTACCCTGCCGGGTCGGTGGTGCAACTTGTGCCCACCGAAGCGATGGTCAAACGCGAAGCTGGTTTTAGCCCGGCCACGGGCGACTGGGAATTTTTTGAGCTGAGTGTCAACAAAAGCGGCGCGAAGATCGGCACGCGCGGCTTTGCCGAAGTGAACAACCGCTTTGGCAAAAACTGCTTTAGCTGCCACGTGCCGGCGCGCGAGCCCTGGGACTTTATTTGTGAGTCCAACCGCGGCTGCGAAACCATTCCCGTGGACCACAAAATGACCGGCGCCCTGCAACGCTCCGATCCGCGCTGTGGGCCGGCCGAGCCGCAAGCGGGCGACACGATGGCGCTGCTTAAATTGCGCGCCCTGGTCGCTCTGGCCACCACCATCAGTTGGGCCAAGAGTGTGTTCTGATCGTCTAATCACCCCCTGTTCTCACCCCTCCAAAGGAAACCATGTACGACCTCGTCAAACTCACCCATCTTGTGGCCGCCATCATCTGGCTCGGCGGCATGACCTTCATGCTGGTCGCCCTGCGCCCCGCTGCCCTGGCCGCTCTGGAGCGACCTGAGCGCCTGCGACTGATGGGCGCGGTATGGAAACGCTTCTTTATCGTCGTCGTGGCAGCTATCGTGGTGGTGTTGGTAACCGGCACGAACTTGTACACCACGGTTTTCCGTGCCTTGAAGATGGCGACCGGCACCGGCAGTGTGCCCCTGGGCTGGAACCTGATGCTGGGCATTGGCTTGCTGATGGTGCTGGTCTTTGGGCATATGTTCTTTGCGGGATACGCCAAGTTCAAGCGCGCTGCGGCAGCCAACGACTGGCCGTTGGCCGACCAGGCAGCGGCGCAGATTCATGCACTCACGGTCACTAACTTTGTGCTTGGCTGGCTGGCGCTATTGGCAGTTCGGCTGGTGCACTGAACCTGCAGCGCAGGCCCAAGCGCAGTTGCGGCGCGTGAGAGACGCTGGCGGGCCTTAATGGCCCAGTTGCAACAGCCACTGCGCCAACTCTTGGGCCGCCGCATCGGTGGCGAGGCGCAACGCCTGCACGCCACCGGCAGCGTCGGCGCTGGGCGCTGGGCGCTGCACCACGATGCTGCGCTGCGCCAGCAGCGCGTCGCCGGTGGGGCTGGCCTGCGTAAGCGTGGCGCGCAGGCGCAACAGGCCCACGCTGCGGTTGGGCGACTCAAACAACTGACTGAATTCTTCGAGTTCGAGCCGCAGCGTGGGCGGGGTCACACCCGTGGCCGCGTCCGGCGCGGCGCCCTTTGCCGGGCTGAAGACGGCGCCGGGCTCGAGCAAGGCGCGTGCTTGCCCGAGCTGCTCGCGCAGGCGCTGGCGTACCAGCTGCGGCGGTGACATGCTCCAGCGCGCGTGCGCATAGGGCCGAAGTTGCTGAGCGTCTACATAGGCCAGCCGGTACAGCAGCGCATTGCTGTCGAGCGCGCTGCTGGCCTGAACCTGGTCCAAAATGAGCGGCGCCAGGCGGTTGGCGCTCACCTGGGCCCCCGCCGGCACACTGGCTGAGCGACCGGGCCCGAAGTCGTACACCACCGGGGACGTCGTGGGGCGCGTTAAGCCGCAGCCCGAAACCGCCAGAAATAATATGACAAACAGGGCTCTAGCCCCTGTGGAATAAGCGCGAGCAGCTATTGAATTTGAGACGTTTTTCATGGTTGACCTGGGGTTGCAGAAAATCCGGCCTCACCCGGGCCGGGCGCCACGGGCGAATTGCCCAAGAACAGGGCTTGCGGGTTGTCGCTGACGTTGGCGGCCGCGCGCCCGACCTGGCGCGCCATGCTGGCGGTGTCGCCGAGCGCGCGGTTCAGGTGCGGCAGCGTCACCGTGTTCAGGGTTTGCGCGCTGGCGCCCAGCGTGCTCACCCCCTGGCTGAGTTGGTCGAGCGTGCCGCCGGGCTCGTTCATGCGCTCGGTGACGGTTCTGAAGGCGCGGGCCGAGACGCGCGCCTCATCGGCGCTGTCGCCAACCCGGTCGGACGTGGCTTGCAGGGTCTTGAGTGTGCCTGTGGCTTCTGTCGCGAGCGGCCCGAGCAGCTTGCCGGTCTGATCGGAAAACTGCTGCAGGCCGCGCGCGGCCTGGCCGATGTTGTCGATCGCGCCGATCACGGCCTTCTGGTTGTCCGCGCTGAGCAGCTGGTTGACGCGCTGGGTGGTGTCTTCGAGCTGCCCCAGGATGCGCAGGCCGCGCTCGGACAGCTCGGCCAACAGGCCCGGGCGCATCGGAATGCGCGCGGGCGGCTCCACGTCCGAGCGCAACGCGACCTTGGACGTGCCGGGGTCGTCGAGCGCAATGAAGGCCAGGCCGGTGACGCCCTGAAAGCCCAGGGTGGCAAAGGTGGATTCGGTGATCGGGGCCTGCTCGTCCACAGCGATGCGGATGAGTACGTGGCCGGGTGTCACCGAGTCGAAGCCAATGGCCGTGACCTTGCCCACGTTCACACCTTTAAAACGCACCGTGGCTTGCGGCTGCAGGCCGCTAATGGCCTGTGCGCTGGAGAGTTCATAAATTCGCTGTGACTGCGCGTCACGCGCCAGCCAGAGCGCCAGGGTGACCAGCAGGGCCAGCATCAGCAGCACAAAGGCGCCAGCGGCCAGGGCGTGAGATTTGTTTTCCATAAAGCGGGTTTTACTCGTTATGCGGTGCTTGGCGCAAGACAGCGGCGGCGCGCTGGCCGCGTGCGCCAAGAAAGAAGTCGTGGATGAAAGGGTGATCATGCGCCATCACCTGCAGCGGCGTGCCACAGGCAATGATGCGCTTTTCCGCCACCACGGCGATGCGCGTGCTGAGCTCAAACAGGGTGTCCAGGTCGTGCGTGACCATCACCACGGTGAGCCCGAGCTCCTGGTGCAGCGAACGCAGCAGCGCCACAAAGCCGTCGGCACTGTCGGGGTCCAGGCCGGCGGTGGGCTCGTCGAGCAGTAACAGCGGCGGGTCCATCACCAGCGCGCGCGCCAGCGCCACACGCTTGACCATGCCGCCCGAAAGATCGGAGGGCATCTTGTGCGCCTGCGCCGGCTCCAGCCCGACCATCTGCAGCTTGACCATCGCCACCTCGCGCACCAGCTTAGAGGGCAGGGTGCCAAGCTCGCGCAGCGCAAACGCAATGTTCTCCAGCACGGTGAAGGCCGAGTACAGCGCACCATGCTGGAACAGCATGCCGACGCGGCTGGCCGCGCCCTCGGCGCCGAGCTGCGCGGCGGGCTTGCCCAGCACCGTGACGCGCCCGCGTGCCGGCTTTTCAAGCCCGAGCATCTGGCGCAGCAGCACGGTCTTGCCACTGCCGGAACCACCCACAATGCTCATGAATTCACCATCAACGATGCGCAGGTCCAGGTCCTGATGCACCACCGCGTCGCGCCCGGCGCTGTGGAACACCGACCACAGTTTGTCGATCTCGACCACGTCCGGGGCAGGCGCGGCAGGCGTGTTGACGGCGGTGCTGTCGTTCACAGGCCGACATCCTTGAACACCAGCGCAAACGCCGCATCCACCAGAATCACCATCGCGATCGAGGTCACGACCGAGGCGGTGGTGCCTTGGCCCAAGCTCTCGGTGTTGGGCTTGATGCGCAGGCCATAGTGGCAGCCGATCAGGCCGATCAGCAGCCCGAACACCGCCGACTTGCCCACCGCCAGCGTCAGGTTCGAGATTTCGACGGCGCGTGGCAAAGCGGCGAAAAAGTAGGCCGGCGTCACGCCCATGGTCAGGTCTGCGGCCAGCATGCCGCCAAACAGCGCCGCCAGCGAAGTCCAAACCGCGAGCAACGGCATCGCCAGCGCCATGGCGATGGCGCGCGGCAGCACCAACCGGAAACCCTGCGGGATGCCCATGACGCGCATGGCGTCCAACTCTTCGGTGACTCGCATCACGCCGATTTGCGCCGTGATGGTCGAGCCCGAGCGCCCGGCAATCAAGATGGCAGCGAGCATCGGCCCGAGCTCGCGGATCACTGACATGCCCAGAATATTGACGATGAAGCTGTCAGCGCCAAACTGGCGCAGTTGTAGCGACATCAGGTACGCCAGCACCACGCCAATCAAAAAACCCAGCAGCGCGGTGATCGGCAAGGCGGTAGCGCCAATGCGAAATACGTGGCCCGACACATCGCGCCACGGGCCCTTGGTGGGCGCGCGCAGGAGCGTGAGCACATCAAGCAGCAACTGACCCAGCAGCTGGGTCGCGTCCTTGAGATGGTCAATCACGAGCCAGACGGTCGCGCCCAGGGCCAGAAACAACTGCCAGGCATTGCTGCGCCGCGCCACCGGCTCTGGCAGGGCGTACTGCGCCACACGGGCCAGCATGGCGCGCTGTGCCGGCTCGATCAGCAGCTGGCCCGGCCACTCACGGCCCCAAGCGTTCCAAAGCACCTGGGCGCCGGTGTGGTCCAGGCGCTGCAAGTCGCGCAAGTCCCAGCTCAGCGCCAACGCTTGGGCTGGCGCAGCAAAAGCCAGCCCAGCTTGAATCTGCGCCCAAGTGCCGGGCTCGGCCAGGCGCGCGGCCGACCAGTCGCCCAACAGCCGAAGAGCGGCTTGCGCGTCGCGCTCAATACGCGGAGCGTGCGGACTCATGGCGACTCAGACCGGCGGTGATGACAACGAAGCATGCGGAGATCGTAACGCCAAGCGCTGACACCGGGTGCGATTCAAAGTGATGTGGCACGCTGAAGAAATCAAGGCCTCACGTCAAACCCCGGCTTTGCGTATTAAACCCGGCCCGGCGACTGGGCCATGCGCATGCGGTTTTGGGGTGAAAACACACGCGAAATTGCAGCTGGGGTATACAAGCGGCTGTGGGCGCGCGCCTTTCACCCCAAAGCCCGGTCGCATAGCCCAATCACCGTGCCTAGCGTTGTGAGGGTCAGAAATTTTGAGTCAACGCCCCAAATTCATTCGCGTCACACCCACCGCAGGCACCTTTTGAATTCCCCCTGTCGGCGTACCCAATCGCTCGCAGAATCAGTCGGGTGATGCGCTTTGCGAAGGTCAAGGACAGGAGAACGCGAAGCGGGCGGGGGACACGAAGCAAAGCGCGTCGCCCGGCTGATTCAACAACCAAAGTGATGTCTGCCCGATCCAACAGACTCACCCGAGTGCTTCCGAAAAGAACCATTCACCTGAAGCGCACTCACTTGGAGTCGCACCCGCTGACACCTTGGCGCTTGACGGTCTGCGAGCTTGCGGCAAAATGCCCGCACGCAACCCGGGGCCTGCATGAACACCACGTTTGACTACATCATCATCGGCGCTGGCACCGCCGGTTGCCTGCTGGCGAACCGCTTGTCCAAGGATCCAGCCAAACGCGTGCTGCTGATCGAGGCTGGCGGTAAAGACAACTATCCCTGGATTCACATCCCGGTAGGCTACCTGCACTGCATTGGCAACCCACGCACAGACTGGCTGTTTCAGACCGAGGCCGAAGTCGGTCTGAATGGCCGCGCGCTGCGCTACCCGCGTGGCAAGACACTGGGCGGCTGCAGCAGCATCAACGGCATGATCTACATGCGCGGCCAGGCGCACAACTATGACGAGTGGGCGCGCCTCACCGGCGACGATGCCTGGTCGTGGCAGAACAGCTTGAGCGACTTCATGGCGCACGAAGATCACTATAAATTGAATAGCTGTTCACGCAATAAAGACGCGGGCCAGGGGCCAAAAAGACTTGAAGATTTCAAGAAATTTCATGGTAGTGGCGGCGAATGGCGAGGCGAGAAGCAACGGCTGCGCTGGGACATTCTGGATGCTTTTGCCCAGGCGGCTCAGCAGGCGGGCATTGCGCCCACCGAGGACTTCAACGCCGGCTCCAACGAGGGCGTCGGTTACTTTGAGGTCAATCAGAAAAAGGGCTGGCGCTGGAGCACGGCCAGGGCTTTTCTGCGCCCCACCTGCATGGACAGGCCTAACTTCACGCTCTGGACCTCGGCCCAGGCGGCCCGGCTGCAATTGCAAACCCAGGGCGACGGTGCTCAGCGCTGCAGCGGTGTGCAGGTGTGCCTGAAAGGCGAGATGGTCAACGCCCATGCCACTGGCGAAGTCATTTTGAGCGCCGGCAGCATCGGCTCGCCCCAGATATTGCAGCTCTCGGGCATTGGCCCGGCCGCGCTCCTGCAGCAGCACGGCATCGCGGTGCAAGTGAACGCACCGGGCGTGGGCGCCAACCTGCAGGACCATTTGCAGATTCGCACCGTGTTCAAGGTGAGCGGCGTGAAGACGCTCAACACGCAAGCCGCCTCAGCTTGGGGCAAGGCCATGATCGGCCTGGAATACGCGCTCAAGCGCAGCGGCCCAATGAGCATGGCGCCGAGCCAACTGGGCGCCTTTACCCGCAGCGATCCGGGCCAGCCTTACCCCAACATCGAGTACCACGTGCAGCCACTGAGCCTGGACGCCTTTGGTGAACCGCTGCACCGCTTCAATGCCTTCACCGCCAGCGTGTGCAACCTGCAACCCAGCAGCCGCGGCACGGTGCAAATCCAGAGCCCGCACTTTGATGCGGCGCCGGCGATTGCGCCGCACTATCTGAGCACTGAAGCGGACCGCCAGGTGGCGGCGGACTCCCTGCGCCTGACCCGCGCCATCGTGGCACAACCGGCTTTGGCCAACTACCAGCCACAGGAGTTCAAACCCGGCGTGCAGTTCCAGAGCGACGCCGAACTGGCGCGCCTGGCCGGTGACATTGCCACCACCATCTTTCACCCCGTTGGCACCACCAAAATGGGGGCTGACGACGACCCGCTGGCGGTGCTTGACGCCCGCCTGCGGGTGCGTGGCGCGCACGGCGGCCTGATTGCGGGCCTGCGGGTGGTCGACGCCGGCGTTATGCCACTCATCACCAGCGGCAACACCAACTCGCCAACCCTGATGATCGCCGAAAAGGCGGCGCGCTGGATTGTTGAGGATGCAACCCGGCAGGTGAGAGGGTAAATGCGAACAGGGTAAGTCCTGATGCGCTGGCCGCCACCACCACGTAAAGTCAACCGCATCGTCAACGCGCCCAGCGTACGTTGACACT
Source organism: Rhodoferax sp. (assembly GCA_013791765.1). GTDB lineage: Bacteria > Pseudomonadota > Gammaproteobacteria > Burkholderiales > Burkholderiaceae_C > Rhodoferax. The sequence goes on along the minus strand of VMTC01000012.1, from coordinate 16,675 downwards.
GAAAGGCCCGGCGAGACAAAAGCAGCAAGAGGCAACTAAAAAAAGCGAGGTCATCCAGCGACGATGACCCTGAAAACAGCACCGGAAACCCCGGTGTTTTTTTTGCCAAATCAGCCGCTAGCCCCCGTCTTCACTGCATATACAGCTATCAGTATTGCATTCGGGGGCAGCCATCCCCGAATGCGACAATGCCCTCATGGAACTGCTCATCGTATCGCTCGCCTCATTGTTGGCCGGCTTTGTGGATTCCATTGTGGGCGGCGGCGGTCTGATTCTGGTGCCTGCCCTGTTTGCTACCTTCCCCGCCGCGCACCCGGCCACGCTGTTTGGCACCAACAAGGGCGCCTCGGTCTGGGGCACCGGCTTTGCCACCTGGCAGTTCAGTCGCCGCGTTGAGATGCGCTGGGCCGCGCTCCTACCCGCGGCCGCAGCCGGTTTTGTGGCGTCTTTTGCCGGCGCCTGGCTGGTCACCGTGGTGTCGCCAGACTATTTGCGCAAGCTGCTGCCGGCCGTCTTGCTGGCGGTACTGATCTACACCGTGTTCAAGAAGGAGCTGGGGCGCACCCACGCACCCCTTTTTTCGGGCGCCAAAGAGGCCTGGTTGGCGGCGGCCATTGGCGGCGTGATCGGCTTTTACGACGGTTTTTTTGGCCCGGGTACGGGAAGCTTTCTGGTGTTCCTGTTTGTGCGCGTGCTGGGCTACGATTTTCTGAGCGCGTCTGCCGCTGCCAAGCTAATCAACACCGCCACCAACGTGGCCGCGCTTTTTCTGTTCGTCGCCAAGGGACACATCTGGTGGCATTTTGTGCTGGCCATGGCGCTGGCCAACGTGGCAGGCAGCCTGCTCGGCACGCGCCTGGCGCTCAAGCACGGCACCGGCTTTGTGCGGGTCTTTTTCATCCTGGTGGTGAGTGCGCTGATTCTGAAAACCGGTTACGACGCGTTCCTTCGTTAGCGAACGCTTGGCGTGGCGCTGGTCGCTATGGCGGGTGCACTGGCGGCGGGAGTGACCAGGTTGCCCGGCGGCCAGGGCACTTGTGCCACCGTGCGCGGCTTGCCAATCGGGGCCGTCGCCAGGCCTTTTTGCACCGCCTCGATGTCCTCTTGGCTTGGGTACTGGCCCAGTAGCAGGTAATCAATCAGGCGCCGCGCGATCGGGGCCGCCGAGGTGGAGCCAAAGCCGGCGTTTTCCACGATCACCGCCAAGGCGATGCTGGGCGCCTCGGCCGGCGCAAAGGCAATGTAGAGCGAGTGGTCACGCTGGCGTTCTTCCATGCGCGCAGCGTTGTAGCGCTCGTTCCGTCGAAGGCCCACGGCCTGCGCCGTGCCGGTTTTGCCACCACTGAGATACGGCGCGCCGGCAAAAACACGCCTGGATGTGCCCTGTTGCGTCACACCCACCATGGCTTGGCGGATCACGTTGATGTGCTCTGGCTTTAACCCCAGGCTCTCGGACGGCTCGGGTGCCACCGGCACGCTGACCTGGCTGCCGGCCTCCTGGGTGGCAATCACCAGCTGGGGCTTGTGCTTGATGCCATTGTTGGCCACGATGGCAGTGGCCTGCGCCAGTTGCAACATGGTGAAGCTGTTGTAACCCTGCCCGATGCCCAGAGAAATGGTTTCACCCGCGTACCACTTTTGCTGCTCCGGGCGTTTGTAGTAATTGCGCTTCCAGTCCTGGCTGGGCAGCACGCCACGCAGCTCGCCGAGGATGTCGATGCCGGTGATCTGGCCAAACCCGAACGGTTTCATGAAGTCGTGCATGGCGTCCACGCCGAGCTCGTTGGCCAGTGAGTAGAAGTAGACGTTGCTGGACTCCACGATGGCGCGGTGCATGTCCATGATGCCGCCACGCTCGTTTTCCGGGCTGCCAAAGCGGCGCCCGCCAAACATGAAAAAACCGGGGTCGTTGATCAGCGTGCTGGCCGAGCGCTTGCCCGTCGTCAAGGCCGCCAGCGCCATGAAGGGCTTGTAGGTGGAGCCCGGCGGGTAAGTGCCGCGCAGCGCGCGGTTGAGCAGCGGTTTGTCGATGGATTCGTTGAGCCCTTGCCAGCTTTCCTGGTCAATGCCTTCAACAAACAGATTCGGGTCAAAGGTGGGTTTGCTGACAAAGGCCAACACTTGACCGCTCCTGGGGTCCAGCGCCACCAGCGCCCCGCGGCGCTCGCCAAACAACTGCTCCACCAAGTGCTGCAGCCTGATGTCGATCGCCAGTTGAATGGTGTTGCCGGGCGTGGCCGGGTTGCTGTCCAGGCGGCGCATGGCGCGCCCGCCGGCCGAGGTCTCCATCGAATCAACGCCGGTGATGCCGTGCAACTGGGTCTCATAGCTCTGCTCGATGCCGAGCTTGCCGATGTAGTCGGTGCCGCGGTAGTTGGCCTGCTCGTCGGAGTCGTCAATTTTCTCTTTTTCGCTCTGGTTGATGCGCCCGATGTAACCGATCACGTGGCTGGCCAGTTCGCCATAGGGATAATTTCTAAACAGGCGCGCCTTGATATCAACACCGGGGAAACGATAGCGTTGCACCGCAAATTTGGCCACCTCTTCGTCACTGAGGCGGGTGCGCAGCGGCAGCGACTCAAAACTCTTGGATTCTTCGCGCAGCTTCTTGAAGCGGCGGCGGTCACGCGGCGTGATCTCGAGCACTTGCCCCAGCGCACTGATGGTCTGCTCCAGGTCGTGCACCTTGGACGGCGTCACTTCCAGCGTGTAGGCGGAGTAATTGCTGGCCAGCACAATGCCATTTCGGTCCAGGATCAGGCCGCGGTTGGGCACCACCGGCACTATCGCCGTGCGGTTGCTTTCGGCCTGCTCGAGCAGGTCGTCGTGGCGCAGCACCTGCAAATACACCAGACGAGACAGCAACAGCAAGAAAAACAGCACCACCACCAGGCCGACCACCAACACCCGCGCGTGAAAACGCGACAGATCGGCCTCGACGTTGCGCAGTTCGGTCATGACAACGCAGCGAAGGGCTTAAAGAGGACGGTGGGCATCGGGATCGGGCGTTCTGCGCTGCGGCGCCAGCAACAACACGCTGACCACTGGCCACAAGAGTGCCTCGATCAGCGGCGCCAGCAACAGCCACCAGCCGGGAAAGCCACCGCCTGCCAACAGGCGCACACTCAGCGCAATAGCATGCGCCACCACGAACAGGGGCAAGACCTGAAACGCCTGGGACGGCACCGCAAACCAAAGCAGGCGTCGGTGGATGGCAATGGCCAGAAAGCTCAGCATGGTGTAGCTCAAGGCATGCTGACCCAACATCGCCCCCTGGTGCACGTCGATGAAAAGGCCCAATACAAAGGCAGCACCGATGCCGACGCGCCGGGGCTGGTGAATGCTCCAAAACACCAGCACCAGCGCCAGCAGGTCGGGCATCCAGGCGGCGCGCCCCCACAGCCCCATGTTCTGCACCATATTGAGCATCAGGGCGACCAACAGGCTGCCCCAGATGAAGAAAGGGTTGGCAGGCAGCAGCAGCTGATGGCCCGGACGCATGATCATTTTTTGATTCCTCTGCCGCGCGGCTCGGCAGCGGCTGGCAAGAGCGGCTGCGCGGCCATTTGGCTGGCCACGGGTTTGAGCACCATCACATGCACCACGCCCGACACCAAGGCCAGGGGCTCGCAGCTGATGCGCGCAAAAGCCGAGTCAACGCGGCGGTCAACTTTGGTCACCTTGGCCACCGGTAAGCCCGGCGGATAGACGCCGTCCACACCGCTGGTGGTGAGCAGGTCGCCCACTTGCACGTCTATATTGGCGGCCATGAAGCGCAGTTCCAGCGCGCTGGCGCGCAGGGCCGGGTCGCCAAAAGCCACGCCGCGCGCGCCGGTGCGGGCGTTGAGCACCGGAATGGCCTGGTCCCGGTCAGTGATCAAAGTGACTTCACTGACCATTGGGTAGACCCGGGTCACCTGGCCCAGCACCCCGGCTTCGTCCAGCACCGGAGAGCCAGCGACGATGCCGTCCAGCAGGCCACGGTCGATGACAACTTTGCGCGTGTAGGGGTCCGCCGCGTCATAGAGAACCTGGGCCGCCTGGGCGGGCGTGCTCACGCGCTCGCGCAGCGCCAGCAGCGCACGCAAGCGGGTATTTTCCAGCAGCAGTTGCTCGACCTGACTGGCACGCTGGGACTGCAGGCCGAGCTTGAACAAGGCGGCCTCTTCACCGGTCTGGGAGCGCTTGAGGGACTCAAAGTATTTGCCGCCGCCGCGTGCCCACAGCACCGGCTGCAGCGCCAACCATTGCACCGGATACAGCGCGGTGGCCACTGCCGCCCGCAAGGGCCGCGCCAGCTGCAGGCGGGCATCGGCCACCATCAGGAACAAGGCCAGCAGGCTGAAGAAAATGAGTTTGGACAGGGCCGAGGGGCCCTGTCGGAAGAAAGGCGGCGGTGTCCCGTCCAGCGTACCAAGGGGCATCGCTGCGCCTTTGGCTTATTCGCTGGTAAAAATGGAGCCCAGGCGGTCCATCCGCTCCAGCGCCATGCCGCAACCCCGCACCACGCAGGTCAAGGGGTCTTCGGCCACCAGCACCGGCAGGCCGGTTTCTTCGGCCAGCAGACGGTCCAGGTCGCGCAGCAGCGCGCCGCCACCGGTGAGCATCATGCCGCGGTCGGCAATGTCGGCCCCTAACTCCGGGGGAGTTTGTTCCAGCGCGTTTTTGACCGCCGACACAATGTTGTTGATTGGTTCAGTCAGGGCTTCGAGGATTTCGTTGCTGGAAATCGTGAAGCTGCGCGGAACGCCTTCAGACAGGTTGCGGCCACGCACTTCCATTTCACGCACTTCGCTGCCAGGGAAAGCCGAACCAATCTTCTTCTTGATGGCTTCCGCGGTGGGCTCGCCAATGAGCATGCCGTAGTTGCGCCGGATGTAGTTGATGATGGCCTCGTCAAAGCGGTCGCCGCCAACGCGCACGCTGCCTTTGTAGACCATGCCGCCAAGCGAGATCACGCCGACCTCGGTGGTGCCCCCGCCAATGTCAACCACCATGGAGCCACTGGCTTCGGACACCGGTAAGCCGGCGCCGATGGCCGCGGCCATCGGTTCTTCGATCAGGTAGACGTCGCTGGCGCCCGCGCCAAGCGCCGACTCGCGAATGGCGCGGCGCTCGACTTGGGTCGAACCGCAAGGCACGCAGATGATGATGCGCGGGCTGGGCCGAAATATGGAGCGAGGGTGCACCATTTTGATGAACTGCTTGAGCATCTGCTCGGTGACGGTGAAGTCGGCAATGACGCCGTCTTTCATCGGGCGAATCGCTTCGATGTTGCCGGGCACTTTGCCCAGCATGGCTTTGGCCTCTTTGCCCACAGCCTGAATCGTCTTCTTGCCTTGCGGACCGCCTTCGTGGCGAATGGCCACCACGGAGGGCTCGTCGAGCACAATGCCCTTGTCGCGCACATAAATCAAGGTGTTGGCGGTACCAAGGTCGATCGCCAAGTCAGTGGAGAAGTACTGACGGAATGCTCCAAACATTAATAATCCTCTCGGGCATGGTGGGAGCTTCGGCCTGCCATCGCCTGGTTAACGGGTTCAAAATCGGGTTTTATTGGCAAAATTCTGCAGGGTCGCAGACCCATTGCCAAAGGCAGGATAATACTCTATTGCCTGTGTACAACCTGGCCGGCGCTTCCTCTTTAGAGGTGTTTTACAACCGGTTTCGAATGAAAATACCCTATGTCCCTCACTTCTGCTGACATCGCCCGAATAGCCAACCTGGCCCGGCTGGAGCTGCAACCGGCCGAGAGTGAGCGCATGCTGACACAGCTCAACGGCTTCTTTACCCTGGTCGAGAAGATGTGTGCGGTCGATACCGCTGGCCTTGAGCCTTTGGCCCACCCGGTGGCGACCATTCAGGACGTCACTCTGCGCTTGCGGGAAGACCGGGTCAGCGAGACCGACAACCGCGAAGCCAACATGCGCAACGCGCCCGCGCAAGAGCACAGCCTGTTTCTGGTGCCCAAGGTGATCGAGTAACAGCGTCAACCCACAACAAAAAGATGACTACCTCTACTGCACTGCACGACCTCACCGTCGCCCAACTCGCCAGCCTGCTGCGCACGCGCCAGGTCTCGGCCCTGGAAACGGCCCAGCACTTTTTGACCCGCGCCCATGCCCATGCCTCGCTCGGGGCTTTTCTGGACTTCAATGAAGAAGCAACGCTGTGCCAGGCTCGCGCCGCCGACCTGGCGTTGGCCGCTGCTGGCGCGACGCCTTCGCTGCTGGGCGTGCCGCTGGCGCACAAGGATATTTTTGTCACTCGCGATTTTGTGAGCACGGCGGGCTCCAGAATGCTGGCCGGGTATCGCTCCCCGTTTGATGCCAGCGTGGTGACCCGACTGGCCGAACAAGGCGCGGTGACTTTGGGCAAACTCAATTGCGATGAATTTGCCATGGGCTCGGCCAATGAAAACTCGGCCTTTGGCCCGGTGAAGAACCCGTGGGACGCCACCCGCACCCCCGGCGGCTCCTCAGGCGGCAGCGCCGCGGCGGTGGCCGCGCGCCTGGTGCCCGCTGCCACCGGCACCGACACCGGCGGCTCGATCCGGCAACCGGCCTCATTTTGCGGCGTCACCGGCATCAAACCCACCTACGGACGCGCCTCGCGCTACGGGATGGTGGCCTTCGCCTCCAGCCTGGACCAGGCCGGCCCGATGGCACGCACGGCGCAGGACTGTGCCTTGCTGCTCTCGGGCATGTGCGGGCCGGACCCGGACCGGGATTCAACCTCGCTGGATGTGCCCGCCGAGGATTTCACGCGATTGCTCAATGAATCTGTTGAAGGTTTGCGCATTGGCGTGCCCGCTGAATTTTTTGGCGAGGGCCTGAGTGACGACGTGCGCGCGGCCGTGGATGCCGCTTTGAAGGAATATGAAAAACTGGGTGCCAAGCTGGTACCGATTTCGCTGCCGCGCACCGAGTTGTCGATTCCCGTTTACTACGTCATTGCACCCGCCGAAGCGTCAAGCAACCTGAGCCGTTTTGACGGCGTCAAGTTTGGTCACCGGGCAGACCAGTACACCGACCTGACCGACATGTACAAGAAGACCCGTTCTGAGGGTTTTGGCGACGAGGTCAAGCGCCGCATCATGATCGGCACCTATGTGCTGAGCCACGGCTACTACGACGCTTACTACTTGCAGGCGCAAAAGATTCGCCGCATGATTGCCGACGATTTCCAGCAAGCGTTTAAACGCTGCGACGTGATCGCCGGGCCGGTGGCGCCCACGGTGGCCTGGAAATTGGGCGGGCACGGCAATGATCCGCTGGCCGACTACCTGGCCGACATCTTCACGCTGCCGGGCTCGCTGGCGGGTCTGCCGGGTATGAGCCTGCCGGTCGGCTTTGGCGCCCATCACATGCCGGTCGGACTGCAGCTGATCGGCAATTATCTGCAGGAGGCGAAGTTGCTCAACGTGACACATCGCTTCCAGCAGGCCACCGACTGGCACATGGCCAAGCCTGAAGGATTCTGAGCATGACCACGTTCATTGAAAAAACACCGTCAGCGTCACGCGCTGCCACCCCATCCCCGCTGGTGCAGGGCTATGAAGTCGTGATCGGCTTCGAGACCCACGCCCAGTTGTCCACCCAGTCCAAGATTTTCAGCCGCGCATCGACCGCCTTTGGCGCCGAGCCCAACACGCAAGCGTGCGCCGTGGACCTGGCGCTGCCCGGCACCTTACCGGTGATGAACAAGGGCGCGGTCGAGCGCGCCATCCAGTTCGCGCTGGCGATTGGTGCCCAGGTGTCGCCGCGCAGCATTTTTGCGCGCAAGAACTATTTTTATCCCGACCTGCCCAAGGGCTACCAGATCAGCCAGTTTGAAATTCCGGTGGTGGTCGGTGGCGAGGTCGAATTCTTCTTGGGCGCTGAAAAAACGGCAGTCCGGCTGGTGCGAGCCCACCTGGAAGAAGACGCGGGCAAGTCGCTGCACGAAGACTACGTGGGCCAGACCGGCATCGACTTGAACCGCGCCGGCACGCCGCTGCTGGAGATCGTGACCGAGCCCGGCATGCGCTCCAGTGCGGAGGCGGTCGCCTACGCCAAGGAGTTGCACAAGATCGTGACCTGGATCGGCATCTGCGACGGCAATATGCAAGAGGGCAGTTTCCGCTGCGACGCCAACGTGTCGGTGCGCAAGCCCGGCGCACCGCTGGGCACACGCCGCGAGGTCAAGAACCTCAACAGCTTCAAGTTCATGCAGCAAGCGATTGACTATGAAGTACGCTGGCAGATCGAGCAGATTGAAGACGGCCACGCGATTGAACAGGCGACCGTGTTGTTTGACCCTGACACGGGTGAGACGCGCGCCATGCGCAGCAAGGAAGATGCGGCAGACTATCGTTATTTTCCCGACCCGGATTTGCCGCCGCTGGTGATCGCCGCTGACTGGGTGCAGCGCGTGCGCGCCGGGATGACCGAGTTGCCGCGCGTGATGGCACAGCGCTTTGTCAGTGACTTGGGTCTGTCCGACTACGACGCCACGGCCTTGACGCAAAGCCGCGCCATCGCGGCCTATTTCGAAGCCACCACCCAAGCTTGCGGGCAAGCCAAACTGGCCAGCAACTGGATCATGGGCGAGGTGGCTAGACGACTCAATGCGGATGAGATCGACATCGCGCAAGCGCCCGTTGCGGCCACGCAGTTGGGCTTGTTGATCAGCCGCATTACGGATGGAACCCTGTCCAACAACGCGGCCAAGCAGGTGCTCGATGCGATGTGGGGCGATGCCTCTGCTGATGTCGATGCGGTGATTGAGTCCAAAGGCCTCAAGCAGATGAACGACAGCGGCGCGCTGGAAAAAATTGTGGACGAGGTGCTGGCCGCCAACCCGAAAAACATCGAGCAGTACAAGGCCGGCAACAGCAAGGCGCTCAACGCGCTGGTCGGGCAGATCATGAAGGGCAGCCAGGGCAAGGCGAATCCGCAGCAAGTTAACGACCTGCTGCGCCAGAAACTGGCCTGATTTCGGCGGCTTTACGGGGCAGTCGCCCTTTACATCGGGTTGCTGACCGCTGGTGGCGCTGACTGCAAGGGCCACAAGCGCTTCAGCCGCAGCAATTCTTCTTCAAAACGCGCGTTGACGCGCTTGATTTCCGCGTCCTGATCGACAATAAACCGGTCCTGAATCGCCAGGCTCTGAGCCAGCTCGTCAGCCTGGCGCCGCACGGCGGGCGGGGCTTTGCTCGGGTCTTTCTTGTAAAACTCCATCTCTTCATTGAGCAGCGTGCGCTGGCGCAGCAGTTCTTTCACGCGGTGCGCTGCCGCTTGGCGCACCACGCCAATCTGCGCCAATGCCTCAGCGCGTTCCTTGTCATGCACCGCCTGATTCGGGTAGCGCGCCAACAGCGCGCGGTCGCGCCGTTTCTCTTCATTCAGGCGCCCCCGCTCTTCTTGGGCTGCTTTCTCCTTCGCCTCAAGCGCCGTGCGCTCCTGTGCGGTCAGGGTGGCACTCACCCGGGCTTTGACCGTGCCGCTGGGGTTGAGCACTTTTTGTTCGCGGTCGGTGCACTCGGGAATGGGTCGGTCCGAGGTCAAGCTTCGCCCGCGTGCATCGATGCAGGTATAGATGCCGACTCCATTGTTCGCCTGCGGCGCCTGTGCAAGTGCCATGCCTGACAGAATCAGCAGCAGCACGCCAATGCACATTTGCGTCGCATCGAACCCGTTCCATCTGAACATGTTTAACTTTCTTCTACGCCGTAGCGCCGCCGATAGGCCAGCACGCGTTGATGGTCAGCGGCGAACTCCACGGCGCCGTCCTTGGCAAGATACTGCATCAAATCCGCCAGCTTGGCAATGGCACAGACCTGCAGGCCGAGTTGCTCACGCACGTACTGCACCGCGCTGTAAGGAACGTCGACCACCGATGCACCACGCTGCTCTGTGGCCATTTCCTGCCGGTCCAGTGCAATCACGACGGCGTGGGCAGTCGCGCCTGCCGCCTGAATGATGGCGATCGATTCGCGGGCGGCGGTGCCGGCGGACATGACGTCGTCCACAATCAGCACCCGACCCTTGAGCGGGGCGCCGACCAGGGTTCCCCCCTCGCCGTGATCCTTGGTTTCCTTGCGGTTATAGGCAAATGGGACGTTGTGGCCCTGGCGGGCCAGTTCAACGGCCAGCGCCGCACCGAGGGGGATGCCCTTGTAGGCGGGGCCAAAAATCATGTCGAATTCAATCGGACTCGTGAGCAAACGCTGCGCATAAAATTGCGCCAGTCGCCCCAGCTTGGCTCCGTCGTCGAACAAGCCGGCGTTAAAAAAATAGGGGCTCAGGCGTGCGGCTTTGGTTTTGAATTCACCAAAGCGCAACACGCCACAATCCAATGCAAACTGCACAAAGTCCTGGGCCAGTGTGTCTGGCGCGCGGGCTGCGCCGGTTTTTGTTTCACCACTTGTCGCCATCGGGAAATTCCTTGTTTAAATTAACCAGCCTTAACCTCAACGGCATCCGCTCTGCTAACGCCAAAGGCCTGGAAGCCTGGCTCACCCTGACTCAGCCTGATTGTATTTGTGTGCAGGAGGTCAGGGCCCAAGCGGCTGATATGCAGGGCCGCTTTGAACATCTGGCCGGCTTGCGCGGCCACTTTCATTTTGCCGAGAAAAAAGGTTATTCTGGCGTTGGCCTGTATACCCGACATGAACCCAGCGAGGTGCGGGTTGGCTACGGCTCATCCCAGTTTGACGCCGAGGGCCGCTACGTCGAGTTGCGCTTTGACACCCCCAACGCCAAGCGCTCGATCATCAGCTGCTATTTCCCCAGTGGCTCCTCTGGCGAGGAACGCCAGCAGGCCAAGTTTCGTTTTCTCGAAGAGTTCTACTTGCACCTGGCGCAGCTCAAGAGCGAGCGCGAGTTCATTTTGTGCGGCGACGTGAACATCGCGCACCAGGAAATCGACCTTAAAAACTGGAAAGGCAATCGCAAGAACTCTGGTTTTTTGCCCGAAGAGCGGGCCTGGATGACGAAGTTGTTGACCGAGGCCGGCTTGGTGGACGTGTACCGGCAACTGCATCCCAGCACCACCGACGAAGCCTACACTTGGTGGAGCAACCGGGGCCAGGCCTATGCCAAGAACGTCGGCTGGCGCCTGGACTATCACCTGGCGACAGCGGGTATGGCATCGGGCGCACGGTCGGTGGACATCTACAAGGGCGAGAAATTTTCTGACCATGCGCCGTTGACGATTGACTATGACTGGGCCCTTGATGCCGGGACCTAGGGCCTGGGGGCCAAAGAGACCGATGGCTTGGCGCTTGGGCTACCCAGCGGGGGGCTGGTTCGGCCGGGTCTGTGCTCAATCGCACAGACCATCATTCCAGGACGTGATAAAAAGGTCCGTCTAGCCTGTCAGGCGGAGCCGCTGACAGATGTCCAATCCAACATCGAGGGGTATTTATGTATTACACCGTTCAGAGCAGCAAGTCATTTGACCAGGCGTCCACCGACCTGGAGGCCGCCGTGCTGCGCCATGGCTTTGGCGTTCTCCACGTGCACAACCTGGGGGCGACACTGCGGAGCAAAGGCCTTGCATTCGAAGAAGAGTGCAAGGTGTTCGAGGTCTGCAACCCCGGCCAGGCAGCCAAAGTGCTGTCGGTCGATATGCGGCTGAACATGGCCTTGCCGTGCCGCATCTCGGTCTTCACGGAAAAAGGGCAGACGCAGATCGGCATGATCAAGCCTGTCCCCATGCTGTCAATGCTGTCACAGGACGGTGCCCTGGTGCAAGTGGCCCAAGAGGTTGAAGAGAAAACCATGCAGATGGTTGACGAGGCGGCATAGCAGGGTATTGCCGGACAACCGGCGGGCAACCCGGCCCGCTACAGGTCTACAGATGCACGTCTTCTGCGATGGCATTGGCCATGTAGGTGATTTTCCTTTGCATATCAGTCTCAGTGTCCGCAAAGCGCAGCGCGATGGCCCGGAACTCATCCTGAATTTCAATGAAAACATCCACCATGTCGGGGTCAAAATGGCTGGCGCGCCCCTGAAAAATGATGGCGACGGCCTGATCATGAGGCAGCCCGGCCCGGTACACGCGCTGCGAGATCAAGGCATCGTAGACATCGGCGATCGCGATCAGGCGCGCCGACAAGGGAATCATCTTCTCTGACAAACCCTGCGGATAACCGCTGCCGTCCCATTTTTCATGATGGGAATACACCAGTTCCTTGACCGTCTGCAGCGATGGCGACGTGCAATCCAAATTCAATTCTGCCCGTTCGATGGCGTGATGGGCCAGGGTGGGGTGAGATTTGATGATCTCGTACTCGGCCGGTGTCAGGGCCCCGGGCTTGAGCAGAATCCGGTCCGGAACGCCAATCGTGCCCATGTCATACAAGGGCAGCGACTGCAGCAGCATGCGGCAGTAGGACTCGGTCAAAACTGCGGCAAAGCGTGGATGCTCCTTCAGACGTTGCACCAGGCACTGGACATAATGCTGCACCCGCAGAATGTGCTTGCCGGTGTCTGAGCTGCGGATGCCGGCCAGCGAGACGATGGCAAAAGCGGCGACCGCCGCAGCAGCTTGCATCGAATCGGCGTCGAGCGCGGGACTGGGGTCGGGTGGAGCCATGGTCGGGTTTACCTTTTAAAACTTGGAATACTTATCATCACGCGTTTTGTCAAGGCGCCAGTTTAGGCCACGACGGTGCTCTTTGGGGCGCGCGGCATGGGCCCGGCCATCTAATGCTGGCGCACCAGCAAGGGCGCGCGGTACAGCCAGACCGTGCGGCCGTCGGGCGCGCTCAGGACGGCTTGCGCCACGAGTTCAGCCGCTTCAAATTCCAGACTCACCAGCCAGGAACCTGGCTGGAGTTGCGCCCGCGCCTTGGCGACGGCACGCCCCATACTCTCCGGGCGCTGAAACAAGTAGACCAAGGCATACGGCGCCCAATCGGCGCACCAGATATCGCCCTGGCGAACGCGCGCCCACGGGCATCGCAGGGCACACAGGGCACGCAAGGGCCAGCTCCATTCCAGACCGTGCAGCTGCGCTGCGGGGTAGGCTTCGCGCAAGGCCTTCAGTCCATCGCCCAGGCCGCAACCCGCATCAAGCACCCATGCCCCCGCGGGCAGGGGCGCCGACCCGGCCAGCTCACGCAGCGCGTGTTGGGGTGTTGGAAACAGGGGTGCGTCACGCCAGGCATTGAGCGGGTAGATCAGCAGCAGCAAGGCCAGCGGAAACAGCCAGGCCCAGGGCGGCACATGGGCCGCGCCAGAGAGCGCCAGCGACACCGGAAAACCCAAGGCGATGATGGCGCGGCGCCACCAGCTGCTGGCCCAGCCACTGAGGGCCACGCCGATCGCGGCGGCGCCCGCCAGTGCAATCCACACGGATGCGCCAACTTGCTGCAACGTCAGGAACAGTGCCCAGGCCGCGCCCCAGGTCAAGAGGGCGGGTAAGGGCCAGCGAAGGCGGACAAGCATGGGGTTCAAGCGGATGGTTCGTAGGGGTGGCCGGCCTTCGGCGCTCAAAGCACACGCGGGCGCGGAGCGGTCCGGACCGGATGCGGCGCTCAGCGCGTCGCCGTGCGCCGCAGTTTATCGATCAACCCATTAAGCTCGTCGAGTGAGCCGAACTGGATGCTCAACTCGCCCATTTCCTCCAGCCGTCCGGCCCGCTTGACGCGCTTTTTCACATGCACCTCAACCGCCGCGGTGAGCAGATCGGACAACTCCTCTTCGACCCGCTTCATGTCGCGCGACTTCTCCGTTTTCGGGCGAACCGAGGTCAGCGAGAAATCGGCGCTCAATTTCTTGGCCAGACGCTCAGCCTCGCGTACCGACAGGCTGCGCGCGGCAATCTGGTTTGCCGCCGTGATCTGGGTGGCACGGTCAAGCACCAGCAAGGCGCGGGCGTGGCCCATGTCGAGGTCACCCGCCATCAGCATGGTTTGCACCGGGTCGGCCAGGTTCAGCAAACGCAGCAGGTTGCTGGCGGCACTGCGCGAGCGCCCCACGGCTTGCGCCGCCTGCTCATGGGTGCGGCCAAACTCCTTCACCAGGCGCTGCAGGCCCTGCGCCTCTTCCAGCGGGTTCAGGTCTTCGCGCTGAATGTTCTCGATCAAGGCCATGGCGGCGGCGTCTTCATTGGCCACATCGCGCACGAGCACCGGCACACGGTCGAGCCCGGCCAGTTTGGCGGCGCGAAAACGGCGCTCACCGGCAATGATCTCGTACTTGGCCTGGTTGACGCCGTCCATGAGCTGGCGTACCAGAATCGGCTGCATGATGCCTTGCGCCTTGATCGATTCGGCCAACTCGTACAAGGCGCCCTCGTCCATGCGGGTGCGCGGCTGGTACTGGCCCGCAACCAGGTCGATGAGCAGCAAGGTGGTCGGCAAACCGTTATCGCCAGCGCCCTTGGCCGAGCCGTCCAGCGCACTCGACTCCGCCACTTTAGGCCCGAGCAGGGCATCGAGTCCGCGGCCCAGTCCTTTGGGTTTTTTGGTAACCATGGTGTTTGTTTCCTTTTCAGTGGTGGGCTGCGGCAACCGTTAGCGCGAAGTCAGTGTTCGTGATGCCCGGGCAGTCAGCTTTAACCCGCGGCGCACGCTGGGTGCCAGACGCCACGAATGTCCCCCGGCCGGCTTCGCTGCGGCCTCCTCCTTGACTTGGCAAAACCCCAAGTCCACGCGGCGTCAGGCACCCAGCGCACGTCGCTAGTCGTTGTTGGGGTAATTTCATCGATCGGGGTGGCGATTGGCCGAGGTAGTTAGCGCTGCTTTTGTTACGTCTGATTCATTCCTCGGCAGCACTTGCGCTTTGTCCTGAACCCGCTGCAGCAACGCCCGTCCCTGCGGCCAGTCGCCCAGGCCGGACGCGGCGCTCTGCGGCCCACATGGGCCGGCGTCCATGAACTCGGAGCCCCAGGCGTGCGCGAACGCTTGCGCGCGCAGGAAGCTGCAATCGGGATCGTCGTGACGGCCCAGCAGCAGGCTGGGAAATGGCAGAGGCTGCCTGGGAATCGGCGACCAACTCGCTAGGCGCGCGCGCAAGGCATCGAGTTCGGCATCCAGCGGTGCCACCAGCAGCGCAGCCTTGATCCGGTGACTGTGGCGAGAGTGTGCAGCCCAGGCCGCCACCAACAGGCAGCCCAGGCCGTTGGCGACCAGCGTCACATCAGGCGTTAGCGCTGGCTTGGATTGCAGCACCGCTTCTTCGAGCTGCATCATCCAGTCACCGCGCAACGGGCGCAGCCCGTCGTGCTGCGCCACCAGCCGGTAACCGTGCGCCGTCTGCCAGAGCTTGAGCCAAGGGGCGGGGGCCGCATGCTGCCAATCCGGCAACAGCAGGACTTGCGGGCTTGGCACGTCATGGCTCATAAATCACTACTAATTAAATAGCTACTAAGGCAGGCAGGACGAGGGCTAGAGGCCAATTTATTATATAAATGGCAGCCATTACATGGTTTCAATGCGCGCCACCATTTCCTGGGCAAAGGCAACATAAGCTTGCGCGCCCTTGGCCGCGGGGTCAAACACGACGCCCGGCACGCCGTAGCTGGGCGCCTCGGCCAGACGCACATTGCGCGGAATCACGGTGTTGAACACCTTGTCGCCAAAATGCGCTTTGAGTTGCTCGCTCACCTGCTGCTGCAGCGTGATGCGAGGGTCAAACATGACGCGCAACAAACCAATGATGGCCAAGTCTTTGTTCAGATTGGCGTGTACCTGCTTGATGGTGTTGACCAGGTCGGTCAAACCCTCCAATGCGAAGTACTCACACTGCATCGGCACGATCACGCCGTGCGCGCAGCACAAGCCGTTGAGCGTCAGCATCGACAAGCTCGGCGGGCAGTCGATCAGGATGAAGTCGTAGTCTTTCTCCACCTCGGCCAAAGCTTCTTTCAGTCGCTTTTCGCGTCGCTCCATCGTCACCATCTCGACCTCGGCGCCGGTCAGCTCGCGATTGGCACCGAGAATATCGTAGCCACAGCCCGCCTCGATCAACCTGTCGCTTTTGACCCGGGCCTCTTCCACCGAGGCTTCCTCGATCAAGACGTCGTAAATTGTGAGTTCAAGTTGGCGCTTGTCCACGCCCGAGCCCATGGTGGCGTTGCCCTGCGGGTCCAGATCCACCATCAGTACGCGCTGCCCGACCTTGGCCAGACCAGCCGCCAGATTGACCGTGGTAGTGGTTTTGCCGACACCACCTTTTTGGTTGGCGACACAGAAAATTTTAGCCATAAGGTCTTTTTTGGAATGGAATGAGGTCGCGAGCATGGGTCTAGTGGCGCTGGCGGTGTTTCACGTGAAACACCTGTGGCTTCAATTCGGCCGACCTGAGCCAGAGGGACGTAAACACCCGACGATGGCGACAAGCCAGAGACTGCGATCGGCCATACGAACCATAGGGGCACTTCTTGGATTGGAGATGCCTGAGTTTACGTTAGCTTGTTGCCAAAACCGAGCTATAAATTCCGCAACCAAGCGACCACCCGGGTGCGATTCAAACTGACGTGGCATCCTTGAAGAAATCAAGGCCTCACGGCAAACCCGGCGCAGCGCATCAAACCCGGCCCGGCGACTGGGCTATGCGCATGCGGTTTTGGGGTGAAAACACACGCGAAATTGAAGCTGGGGTAGGCAAGCGCTTGTGGGCGCGCGCCTTTCACCCCAAAGCCCGGTCGCATAGCCCAATCACCGTGCCTGACGCCGTCG
>VMTC01000074.1 GCA_013791765.1 Rhodoferax sp. | reverse complement strand
GCCGCTTGTGTTTGAGCACGCCGTCTTCCAAAACCTCGTCGAACGGCGGTCGGTGGTAGACCATCACCAGATCAGCTTCGCCGCGCTCTTCCATGCTGCGCTGCGCCTTGGGTGAGCTCTCGACGACGGTGCCGTGGTGCGCCAGCCCGGCCAGAATGCCGCCGCAACCTTCATCCTTGGCGATGAACACGCGCGCCATCTTGCGCACCCGCTCCACCAGCGCGGGCTCAGCGCCGCCCACCACAATGCCGCGAAAACCAGTGGTGTACATGGAGAGATCATTCAAGGTATCACCCGCCACAATGACGGATTCGAGCTCAAAGCCCTCCGTGCGGGCCAGGCCCTTCAGTGCAGCGCCCTTGCTGACCCCGCGCGGTAAAACATCGAGGTAACGGCCGGCAGACCACAACAAATCACAGTCGAGTTCTTCGACCGCCGCACGCAATTCGTCCGTCACACCCCCCTCGCTGATAAAGAAGGAGCAACGCCGCTCCTGCGGCACGTTCTGGCGCTGCAAGGCCGGGAAGCGGGCGAGCTGCTGCAGCACGATTTGCGCGCCCGGCCAGCGCACGGCGATGTCGTGGTGCAGCGGATCAACCGGACTCAAGTCACCGCGCAAAATCGTCGCACCCACATCCGCAATGATGTAGTCGGGCCGCGCCAGCGTGGAGTCACTCAGCAAAGGAATGATCGACTCCAGACCACGGCCAGTGACATAAATGAGTTTTGCGCCGGGCAAGGCGCCACTGAACAGATCGCGAATGCGCCGGCGCGTCTCTTGCGTGCCGGCCAACAGGGTGCCGTCCAGGTCGGTGGCCAAGACCAGATTACTCAAAATCTGAGGGGTGATGAATGGCGGTTGGTGTGTTAAATACAAGCTCAATTTCCTTTCAGGGACGCGCCCGGTTGATGCCGTCAGCCCGGTTGGCCTGTGGCCCTGGCGATTTGCGAAGGGTGAATCGAGGCACTGAAACGGTGCGAGCTGTCGGCCGATTGCCCCGGGCTCGTGGCCGCCCCGTGGCCCAGTCGATGCACCTGGCGTCGTGGATTCACTTGTCACGGGCAAGCCACGGGCATCTGGGCCAAATGAAAGCACTGGCGCACGTATGACGGTCTTGACGAAATTACATTGGTACAAATGTGATTATCTTTTTTTGTCACGACTAAGTCAAGGACTGGACGGATCCTTAGCTCAAAACAAGGCAAATCCAAGGCCCTGATCTCGCAGCAGAAAGTCGTCTGATCGCCCCGGTTCGGTCATCGGCTCGCCCTGCCCCAGCGAAGGCGGCTGATTGCCACGGCCGCAGGCTGCGCCCGCCCTGCATGTGAGCGAAGTGGGCCCTCGGCGCACATGAGCCGGCGCCATAGCTACCCCCGAAGCACCTCTGATTAACATCAATATTTATAGCTACTAAGGCTTATTACACGCGGGCTAGAGTAATAAATATCTTAAAAATACCGAGTGGCGTCAACAGGGCCTGACAATCAGTGGCAAAAGCAATACCAACGTAAAACCATTCACTGCGGTTCGCCCCAACATGCTGAAAAAATGATGCTCAATAAATCATTACGGCATTGCGGAAACACAAGGCTACGAGGCCACCCTGGATCAATAGTCAATAACATCAATGCCAATGAGCCCATTCGCCATGTCATCCCTGCCAAACTACACTGCGGACAGCCTTCCGCTCTGGCATGCACTGGCCGACAGCGAGGCCTTGCACGCCTTGTCAACGGACGCCAGCACCGGCCTGAGCGAGTCGGAGGTGGCGCACCGGTTGGCGCACTTTGGGCCCAACAGCCTGCCCACAGCCAAACGACGCGGCCCCTGGCTGCGCCTGGCGCTGCAGTTCCACAACCCGTTGATTTACGTGCTGCTGGTGGCCGGGGCAGTCACTTTCGGCCTGAAAGATTATGTGGACGCGGGCGTGATTGCCGGTGTGGTGCTGGTCAATGCGCTCATCGGCTTCATTCAGGAGGGCAAGGCCGAACAGGCACTCGCCGCGGTGCGCGCCATGCTGGCGACCCGCGCCACCGTGCTGCGCGACGGTGAGCGCCAGGATATAGACGCGGCCGCCTTGGTGCCGGGCGACATGGTGCTGCTGGAGTCCGGCGTGCGCATTCCGGCCGATCTGCGGCTGGTCCAGGTGAAAAACCTGCGCGTCAACGAGGCGCCCCTCACCGGCGAGTCGGTGCCGGTAGACAAAAGCACCCAGGCAGTGGCGAGCGACGCACCCATTGGCGACCGCACCTGCATGGCCTACTCCGGCATGGTGGTCAGTTTTGGGCAGGCCCAAGGCGTGGTGGTTGGCACCGGGCAGCAAACTGAAATTGGCCGCATTGGCGCCATGGTGGGTGAAGTGCAGTCGCTTGACACGCCCCTGACCCGCCGACTGGACCAGTTCGCCCGCCAGATCACGCTGTTCATTCTGGCAGCGGGTCTGATCACCTTTCTGTATGGCTATTTCGTGCGTGAAATGCCCCTGCTTGAGATCTTTCTTGCGGTGGTTGGGTTGTCGGTGGCAGCCATCCCCGAAGGACTGCCGGCGATTGTGACCATCGTGCTGGCCATTGGCACCCGCAACATGGCGCGCAACAAGGCCATCATCCGCCGGCTACCCGCTGTGGAAACCCTGGGTTCGGTCACAGTGATCTGTTCCGACAAAACCGGCACGCTCACCAAGAACGAGATGACGGCGGTGCAGGTCATGCTGCCCGACTACACCCTGGAGGTGAGCGGCACGGGCTATGCGCCGGAGGGTGGCTTTCAGCGCGACGGCGTGGGCATCGACGCAGCCCAGGACGACGCGCTGCAAGCACTGGCGCAATGCGCGGCGCTGTGCAACGACGCACGGCTCAAGCACAAGGCGGGCGCCGGCTGGCATCTAGTGGGCGACCCGACTGAAGGCTCGTTGCTGACACTCGCGCACAAGGCCGGGCTCGATGCCCGCGACGCCAGCGGAGCATCGCCCCGGATCGATGCGATCCCGTTCGAGTCCGAACACCGCTTCATGGCGACACTGCACCACGACCATGACGGCCACGCGTTTGCCTTTCTCAAAGGCGCGCCAGAACGCGTACTTGAGCTGTGCGAGCAGGACGCCAGTGGCCGGCCACTTGATGCCCCTGCCTGGCAGGCACGCATGGAAAGCGCCGCTGGCGCCGGACAACGCGTGCTGGCGCTGGCGCGCTGCGAATTGCCAGCAGGCACCGCGGCGCTGGCCATGAATGACATCACCCGGCGCTTTACCTTGCTCGGGCTGGTTGGCCTCATCGATCCACCGCGCGAGGAAGCCATTCACGCGGTGGCCGAGTGCCAGCGCGCCGGGGTGCGCGTCAAGATGATCACCGGCGACCACGCCATCACAGCGGCTGCGATCGGCCGCCAACTGGGACTCAGCGCGGATGGCGCTCTCACCGGGGAAGCGGTGGAGTCTGCGGGTGACCAGGCGCTGCAGCGCATCGCGCTGGAAACCGACGTATTCGCCCGGGCCAGCCCGGAGCACAAACTGCGCCTGGTGGCGGCCCTGCAGGCGCAGGGCGAGTTGGTGGCCATGACCGGCGATGGCGTTAACGACGCCCCGGCGCTCAAGGCCGCCAACATTGGCGTGGCCATGGGTCACAAAGGTACCGATGCCGCCCGCGAAGCCGCTGACCTGGTGCTGACCGACGACAACTTCGCAACCATCGCCCGCGCCGTGCGCGAGGGCCGCGTGGTCTTCGACAACATCAAGAAGGCGCTGCTTCACATATTGCCCACCAATGGCGGCGAGGCCGGCGTGATTCTGCTGGCGGTATTCGGTGGCCTGACGCTGCCCATTACGGCGGGGCAGATTTTGTGGATCAACATGGTCACCGCCGTCACCCTGGCGCTGGCGCTGGCCTTTGAGCCGGCCGAACCGGGTGTGATGGATCGCCCACCGCGCCGCCCGTCGGAACCCTTGATCACCCGTATGCTGGGCTTGCGGATTGTTTACGTGAGCCTGCTGCTGGTCGCGGTGACATTCACCGTCTTTGAATGGGAAATCGCGCGCGGCAGCAGCCTTGAAGTGGCGCGCACCGCAGCGGTCAACATGCTGGTGTTTGGAGAACTGGTCTACCTGTTCAATGTGCGGTACTTCACTGCCTCGGCTTTCACCCGGGACATCCTCACCGCCAACCCGATGGCCTTGGGGATGAGTGTGCTGCTGATTGGCTTGCAGCTGCTGTTGACTTATGCTCCTCCCATGCAGCGGCTCTTCCAGACGGGTGCGCTGGACGGACCTTCCTGGCTGATGATCCTCACCCTGGCGCTGGCCCTGTTTCTCGCAGTCGAAGCCCAGAAGGCGCTGCTGCGCCGCTTTAATGTCCGGAGCCTGTAGATGAGCCCGCTTCAAAAACTGCGCGCTCGCTTCCCGACACGCGACCAGATCAGTCAGAACCGCTGGTTGGCCTGGCTCGGCCCCTGGCTGCACCACCCCAAACTCTGGCACTGGTCGAGACGTGGCGTGGCTTTGGGTGTATCCCTGGGCGTATTTTTTGGCCTGATCATTCCGATTGCGCAGATTCCGCTCTCAGTCACCGCCGCCGTGGTTCTGCGCGCCAACATCCCGGCAGCGATCGCCAGCACGCTGGTCAGCAACCCGGTCACTTTCGGCCCCATCTATTACGGCGCCTACCGACTGGGTGTCTGGGTCACGGGAGAAGCCGCGCCACTGGACGCTACCAATGTCATCGAACTTGAGAAAGCGAAGAATCCCAGTCTGTGGCAGCGAATCGGCGCCTTGGGCAAGCCCTTGCTGGTAGGCCTATCCATCACCGCAGCGCTGACGGGGCTGGTCACCTACGCCTTGATCACGCTGGTGTGGCGATGGCGCACAATGTCAAAGCGGCGCAAACGGATGCTCTGAGCTACACCCACAGCGGAAACGCCATGAATGACACCTACCACGAATTTGCCCTGCTGCTGATGCTGTCGGCCGTGGTCGGCGCGATTGCGGTGCGCCTGCGTCAGCCATTGCTGATGGCCTACATCATCGTCGGCATCGCGGTCGGTCCAGCAGCATTTGGCTGGGTCGGCGCGCACGACCAGATCAACCTGCTGGCGCAGATTGGCATCACCGTGCTGCTGTTCGTGGTGGGCCTCAAGCTCGACTTGCGCCACGTCCGCCAGATTGGCCCAGTGGCGTTGGCGACCGGTCTGGGGCAATTGAGCTTCACCATACTGTTTGGCTTCCTGATCGTGCTGGCGCTGGGCAAGGGATGGCTCGATGCACTTTATATAGCCATCGCCCTGACCTTCTCCAGCACCATCATCATCGTCAAGCTGCTGTCTGACAAGCGTGAGCTCGACTCCTTGCACGGCCGCATTGCGGTCGGCTTCCTGATCGTGCAGGATCTGGCCGTGGTGATTGCCATGATGCTCATGAGCGGGCTTGGCGGCATCGGCTCCGAGGCGGTTGGTGGCATGACCCTGGCACTGAGCTTGTTGGCGCGCCTGGGCGGCGCGGCCGTGCTGCTCTACTTCTTGATGCGCTATGTGTTGCCGCTGGTGGCGGACACGCTGGCGCGCTCGCAGGAGTTGCTGCTGATCTTTGCCATCGCCTGGGGCACGGCGTTGGCAGCACTGGGTGAGTATGCGGGTTTCAGCAAGGAGGCTGGCGCTTTCGTTGCAGGTTTCTCGCTCGCCTCAACGGCCTACCGCGAAGCCATCAGCGCACGCCTGACCAGCATCCGCGACTTTTTATTGCTATTCTTTTTTATCGACCTCGGCGCCAAGCTGGACTTCTCCACGCTGGGCGAGGAGACGGGCACGGCGCTGGTGCTGTCGCTCTTTGTCTTGATTGGCAACCCGCTCATCGTGATGGCCATCATGGGCTACATGGGCTACCGCAAGCGCACCAGCTTTTTGGCCGGCCTGACGGTGGCACAAATATCGGAGTTTTCCATCATCTTTGTGGCCATGGGCATCAGCTTGGGCCACATTGGCGCAGGCGCGCTGGGGCTGACCACGCTGGTCGGCCTGATCACCATCGCCCTGTCGTCCTACATGATCCTTTACTCGCACCGACTGTATGGCTGGCTGGCGCCCTGGCTGGGTCCGTTCGAGCGTCGCACGCCGTTTCGCGAGTTGGCGGTAGAAAACGCACCGGCTCAAACCGAGCGGCCTGACATCCTTGTGTTTGGTCTGGGTCGTTATGGCAGCAGGCTGGCATTGAAGCTGCGGGAGCAGAACATGCGCGTGCTGGGTGTTGATTTTGACCCGGAGGTGATCAAAGCCCAGCAACGCACCGGCCTGGACGCGCGTTTCGGCGACTGCGAGGCGCCAGAATTCATCGAAAGCTTGCCGCTCAAAGACTTGCCCTGGATCGTCAGCAGCCTGCCCGACACCGGCGCCAATCGCGCCCTGATCAGTGCCCTGGCCGAACACCATTACCGGGGGCGGATCGCCATCGTCGCCCGTGACGAAGCAGAATCGGAGAATTTGCGGATGCTTGGCGAGGTAGAAGTTATCCTGCCATTCAATCAGGCCGCTGACTTTGCCGCTCTCGATCTAGCTGCCCGCATCGCATCAGCTGAAGTGCCAGACCTCAAGGAGACACCATGAATTCACCGCTCTCACTGCTCGTTGCCACCGATTTATCTGCATCCTCGCGCCATGCTGCCCAGCGTGCGGCAATGCTGGCCAATAGACCGGGGACCAAACTGGACCTTGTGTATGTGGTGGAAAAAAACGCATTGGCCGATCTGCGGCGCCTGCTGGGCGAACAAAGCGCGGCAATGGAAGGACGCTTTCAATCGCAGGCGAACGAGGCGCTAACACAGCTGGCAGCGCAGATGCATGCAAGCTGTGGCACCACCGTCAACTTCCACGTGGTGGAAGGATCAGTGCCGAGCGCCATTGCTGCGCAGGCCGACTCGGCTGGCGCCAACCTGCTGGTGGTGGGGGCACGTGGCGCTGGTTTCATGCGCCACTGGCTGCTGGGCGCAACCGCCGAACGCCTGCTGCGCAAGACCGTGCGGCCCATTCTTGTGGTGAAGCAGGCACCGCACGAGTCCTACCGCAGTGTGCTGGTTCCGGTCGATTTTTCCCCGTTGACACCCTTTGCCATCGAGCTCACACTGGACATCAGCCCGCAGGTGCAACTGATTCTGTTGCACGCCTGCGAGCTGCCTTTTGAAGGCAAGATGCGCTTTGCCGGCGTAGAGGAGGCCACCATCCTGCAGCACCGTGAGACGATCCGGCGTGAAGCGCTGGCCCGCCTCCATGAGGTGGCGATCGATGCCAAACTTGCACCGGGAAAGTGGCGTCCCCTGGTGGTCTTCGGCAACCCGTCACACTGCATTCTGGAACAGGAAGAAGAGCAAGGTGCCGACCTGATCGTGCTTGGAAAACACGGCATGGGCATGACCGAAGAACTGCTGCTGGGCAGCGTGACCAAACACGTGTTGAGCCAGGCGCGCTCGGATGTGCTGGTGGTCGCGCGATAAGCGAACACCCCCTGATCAGTTGAGGACAGAGCTGGTCTGCTACGCAGCCTGCGGTCTGTCCCAAAATAGCTCAGAACGAGCCCAACAGCGTGCCAAGAAGCACCACTGCCGCCAGTGCAGCGAGTGGCGTGATGACCGCCACGACCAGAATGTCGACGTAGGACTGCCGATGTGTCAACTTGCAGATCGCCAGCAGTGTGATCACAGCACCGTTGTGGGGCAAGGCGTCCAGGCCGCCCGTGGCAATCGAGGTGACGCGGTGCAACAGCTCGGGTGAGATGCCTGCATCGCGGCCCATTTGCAGGTAGGCGCTGCCCAGGGTCTGCAAGGCAATGCTCATGCCGCCCGACGCCGATCCGGTGATACCCGCCAGCAGGTTCACCGCGATGGACAGTGAGATGAGCGGCTGTCCGGGCGCAATACCCAGCACCGCATCACGAATCAGCGCAAACCCGACCAGAGACGCAATCACCGCGCCGTAGCCGACCTGGGAAGCGGTATTGAAGATTGGCAGCACCGCTGCGTTGGCACCGGCGTCAAGGTCCTGGCGCAGGTTGGGCAGACTGCGCCACGCCAGGCCAATCAACAACAGGATGGACAGGGTCAGCGCCGCGATGATGGCCCAGACGCCACGCACCGCGTCCAGCCGCGTGGCTCCATACAACTCGCTGTCCAGGTAACTACTGTCCAGGCGTGGCAACAGCTGGGTGCTGAACAGCCAGTTCAGCGCCACCACCGCCACAATCGGAGCCAACGCGACGGCAAAACCTGGCAAGACGACTGGCGCAGCGTCACCGTTTCTTTGCGGCCCCAATTCGACCACGTCATAGCCTTCACCCAGCGCGTGCGGACGCACGCTGCGTTCCAGTTGCATCACATCGTCGGCCTGCACGCCGTAACCCTCCCCTGCGGCTGCGGCCTGGCGCACGCGCCGGCCCAACCACCAGACCCCGAGCACCAACATGATCGCCCCGCCAATCACGCCCAGTCCGGGCGCGGCAAATGGCGTGGTGCCAAAGAATGGCATCGGAATGGCGTTCTGAATGGCGGGCGTGCCAGGTAACGCGGTCATGGTGAAGGTGAACGCACCCAGGGCGATGGTGGCTGGCATCAGGCGTTTGGGCACGTCGGCCGCCTGAAACAAGGCGACGGCCAGTGGATAGACGGCAAAGGCCACCACAAACAGCGACACACCGCCATAGGTCAGCACCGCGCAGGCCAGTACGATGGCCAGTACCGCCCGGTCTGCACCCAGCCAGTCCACGATGCGCAGGGCAATCACCCGCGCTGCGCCCGAGGACTCCATCAGTCGGCCAAACAGGGCCCCAAGCAGAAACAGCGGAAAGTACAAGGCAATGAAGCCGCCCAGTGCCTTCATGAACACCTGGGTATAACTGGCCAGCAGGGGCGTGCCCGGGCTGCCCAGTACCGCCAGCAGGGCCATAAGTGGTGCGAGTATCAGCACACTGACCCCGCGGTAAGCCAGGTACATCAGCAATGCCAGAGACAACAAGATAGCCAGGATGCTCAGATTCATGGCGTGGCGGGCAAGCGAGAGGAATATAGAGCTGGGGTCACGGGATTTGAGTTTACTCGTTCAGATAGTGTGACAAGTCCAGAGTAGAGCGCCGCCCCAAGTGAGTGAAGTTGCGTTGCAACCAGTCTTCTGTCACGCCGTAGCCAATGCGATGCAGACGGCGCAAGAATGACCAGCCAGTATTGGCCTTGCTGCTGGCGCCGAGCCCGGCAAGTTCGGTTTCATCCTCAATCCGGTGCATGCGCAACGCCGCAATCTGTCTGAACAACGGTGCACGCCCATGCGCGGGGGGCGCCTCCTCCTGGCGCAGAAACTGCTGGATAAGGGCCAGCGAACGCAACTCCTTGACCAGGCTGCTGTTGAAGGTGATCTCATTGAGGCGATCCAAGATGTCTTGCGGCATGGTGGGCAGCGTGTCTCGGCGGGATGGGTTGATTTGCACCAGAAGCAAGTCATGCGCCGGGCTTTCGGCAATGAGCGGCAACAGCGATGGATTGCCCAGGTAACCTCCGTCCCAATACGCCTCGCCGTCGATTTCGACCGCGCGAAAGACCAGTGGCAGGCAAGCTGACGCCATCACAACGTCAGCGGATAAGTCTGACTGACGAAACTCGCGGAGCCGACCGGTACGCACGTTAGTGGCCGAAACGAACAAACGCACCTTGTCACAGGCGCGCACCCGTTCAAAATCAACCTCTGCGGCGACTATGTCGCGTAGCGGATTAAGGTCCATCGGGTTGAACTGGTAGGGAGACATTGATCGGCCGACCCAGTCCAGATACAGTTGCAAGGGCGAGCCCTGCATGGGCCAGTTGCCAAAGAACGTCGACCAGGCATCGGTCAGCAAGGCACTTTGCCCCGCCGCGTTACTCACTCGGCTCCAGAAGCGCCGCAACGCCTCGCGCGCGCCGTCACGCCCACTGGTCATCAAGCCGTCGACCAGCACCACGGCGTTCATGGCACCGGCGCTGGTACCGCTGATGGCATCGATTCCAATGCGTTCATCCTCCAGCAGGCGGTCCAGCACCCCCCAGGTGAATGCGCCATGGGCACCACCGCCCTGCAGTGCCAGTTCGATGTGTTTGACGCGCCGCGAACTCATGCCTCGTGGCGGCTCAGCCAGGTTCCCCAGACTTCGGTCGATCGGTCAGGCGATCCAGCACTGACGAAATCAGGTCGATAGGCATCGGGAAAATGATGGTGGAGCTCTTCTCCCCCGCAATCGCCGTGAGCGTCTGCAGATAGCGCAACTGCATCGCCTGCGGGGCCTGGGCCAGCTTTTGCGCAGCTTCCAGCAACTTGACGGACGCCTCCAACTCACCTTTGGCATGAATGACCTTGGCCCGGCGTTCCCGCTCGGCTTCGGCCTGTTTGGCAATTGCGCGAACCATGCTTTCATTCAGGTCAACATGTTTGATCTCCACGTTGGCAACCTTGATGCCCCAGGCATCGGTTTGCACATCGAGCACCTGCTGCAAGTCCTGGTTGATCTTTTCGCGCTCGGCGAGCAACTGGTCGAGTTCGTGCTTGCCCAGGATAGCGCGCAAGGTCGTCTGCGCTAATTGCGACGTGGCCATCAAGTAGTTCTCGACCTGGATGACGGCCAGTTGCGGATCAACAACGCGCGCATAGACCACGGCATTGACCTTGACCGACACGTTGTCGCGCGTGATCACATCCTGCTCGGGCACATCCATGACCACGGTGCGCAAGTCCACGCGGACCATCTGCTGGATGCCAGGGATCAGAATAATGAGACCAGGCCCCTTGACCTGCCAGAAGCGCCCCAACTGGAATACCACGGCGCGCTCATACTCACGCAGGATGCGCACCGACGCGACCACCAGCATGATCAACAAAATGGGGATGAAGCCGTATCCGAATTGCCAGTACATAGAGTTCTCCTTGTTGTGACGCTACGGGCCTGAAGCCCCCAATGGTCCGCTTGCCGCAGCCTCAACGGTGGACGCAGGCGCCAGGGGCTCTACCTGCAAAACCAATCCCTCGCGTGCGCTCACCCGCACACGCTGACCCCGCTGCAGCGGCGTGTTGCATCGCACACGCCAGCGCTCGCCGTGCAGACGCATCCACGGGTCATGAGGCCGGGTCTCAAGAACCTCGCCGATTGCGCCAATCAGTTCCTCTGACCCGCTGACAACCGGCCGCTTCTTGGATTTGACCGCCATCCGAAACACAACCAGTACGAACAAGGCATTTACCACTGCCACGGTGGCGATCAAACCCATTGGCAAACCGAAGCCGGGCGTGTCCGTATCAATCAGCATGACCGAGCCGATGACGAAGGCAATGGTGCCGCCAACGCCCAACGCACCAAAGCTTGGCAGCAACGCCTCGGCCGCCAGCATCACAAAGCCAAGCACAATCAACGCGACACCGGCGTAGCTCACTGGCAGCATCTGCAACGCAAACATACCCAACAGCAGCGAGATCGAACCCGCGACACCGGGCACACCGAAACCCGGCGACGTCAGTTCAAAATAGATGCCGTAGATGCCAAGCAACAGCAACAGGTAAGCCACAGTTGGGTCGGTGATGATGCCAAGCAGCCTGGTGCGCCAGTCGGGCGCCACGACGACAACACTAGAACCGCGAGTACTCACGCTGCGCTGCACACCGTCGCTCATCTGCACGGCGCGTCCGTGCGCCTGCTGCAAAAGTGTTGGCAGATCGGCGGCGATGAAATCGATAACCCGCTGGCTGTTTGCTTCTTCTGCAGACAAGCTGACACCATCACGCACGGCACGATCAGCCCACTCAGCATTGCGCCCACGCATCTGGGCCAATGAGCGCAGGTAGGCCGCCGCGTCATGCACAATTTTGCGGGTCATGGCATCGGCCGCTGGGCGCACCGTTTTTTTGGCGTCTTGGGGCTCACTTGCCGCGCCTTGTGCAGGAGCAGCAGCAGGAGCAGGAGTCGCAGGCGCGGGCTCTGGCTCAGGCTGCTGTGGCGAGCCAGGCAAGCCGCCCATCTGCACCGGTGTGGCTGCCCCGAGGTTGGTGCCCGGCGCCATGACCGCCATATGGCTGGCATAAACAATATAGGCACCCGCGCTGGCCGCGCGCGCGCCGCTCGGCGCCACCCAGACCGCCACCGGCACACTCGAGGCCAAAATGTCCTTGACGATCTGGCGCGTCGAACTGTCCAGCCCACCTGGCGTGTCAATTTGCAGCACCACCAGCGGTGCGCGGTTATTGGCCGCCTTGTGCAAACCGCGCGCAATATAGTCGGCTGTGGCGGGTCCGATCGGGCCACTCACCGTCAGTAGCGGCACAGAGACAGCAACAGCACCCTGCTCCGGCTTATCCGACGTGACCGCGCACGCCTGCCCGGCTACCAACAGGGCAAGTCCCATGACCACCATAGCTAACGCCTGTTTCATTGCACTACAAGAACATCGCGCAAGGTGTGCTGCAAAACTTGCTGCGCCATACTGCCGAGTTGAGACTGGGCGCCCCCGTTTCCCCCATGGTGCCCAACCACCACGCAGTCAGCCGAAAATGCCGCAGCGCGCTCAAGAATGGCGCGTGCGGGCACGTCATCGAGCACCTCGGCGAGCACCGGATGCTGGGCTGTCCCGCTCAAGCTCCGGGCGACTTGGTTCAGGTCGTGCAGCGCCTGGGCGTGGGCTGACTCATGCGCTCCAGGGCCAAGCGCCAGCGCCAAATGGTGCTGTGCTGCCGGAAACAAGGCAATGGCAACGGTGGCCGCGCGCTTGGCCTGCGCACTTAGATCCACCGCCGCAAGCACCGTGGCATAGGCTTTCACCAGAGCGCAACGCACCATCAGCACCGGGCAATGCGGCGCGCGCACCAGCCGGGACGCCGTGCTGCCCAACCCCAAAATAGACGGTTCGGCGCGTGAACCGATAACCAGCAGCGCGGTTTCATGCGCTGCCACATACGCCCGGACGGCCCCGTCTGCCTCGCCCACGCTGAAATGCGCTTCAACCTGCAGCCCGGTCTGCGTGGCCAGCGACGCTGACAAGTCATTGAGGCGGCGCCTGATCTGTACATCGGGCGGTGGCTCCCTGGCCAGACGTTGCGGGTCAAAGACCCCCCGCAAGCCGCGCCACGCGCTGACATCAAACACATGCAGCAGGCGCAGCACCGCACCATGCGTGCGCGCCACCTGCACCGCCCGGTCCACCGCCGCAGTTGCACCGGGCGAGAAATCGGTAGCTACCACAATGTTGTGAATCGGCGTCATGCTCGTTGATCTCCTCAAGGGTTCCAAGCCCTTGATTCACCGCGAATCAAGAACGTCTTATCGGATGCTCTATGATTTCTCCGGGTCGCGTTTGATGATCCTCAACTCAATGAGCGCAAAGCGAGGCCTCGCTGTTTTTCCTTCAGCCAAAGAGCGCACATTTGGCTTGTTTTCCCTCACCTAAGGGTCTGTCCACAAATAGCATGCACATTTGGCTCACCACCTTTGGGCGCACTGCGTCGTTGCAAATCGCTTGTTCAGCAGAGCTGCACGGCACGCTTTGCGCGTAGCATTGCATCCCAAATCCGGCAGCCAAATGCACAGCTTATTCATGGACAGGCGCTAACCCACCATGACCGAACCACAAACACCGCTCTGGTTACGCCGCACCGTGCTTGCCGGCTTGCTCGGCGGCTTGCTCCTGGCCGGTTTTGTAGTGATGCAGCCATTTATGGCCGCCATCGCCTGGGCCGCCATATTGACTTACGTGTCGTGGCCGCTGCATTTGCGCGTGCTGGCCTGGCTGGGCGGCCGCCGGACCTGGTCGGCCTTGGCCATGACACTGGTTTTGACCCTGGTGCTGGGCTTGTCGCTCTTGTGGGCCGGCTTGTTGTTGCGCAGCGAAGGCGTCGCGGCGGTGCGTGAAGCCGCTGCGCTTTTGGAGGGCGGCGTGCGCTTGCCGGAATCCATCCTCAGTATTGCGTGGCTGGGGCCGTGGCTGCAAGAGCGCTTGAGCGCGCTCAGCGGTGACCGCACCGCCTGGGGTGCGCCGATCTCGGACCTGGCCGACCAATGGGGCGGGCGCGCCATGCGCCTGGTTGGTGATCTGGGTTTGAATGCGCTGCGCCTGGGTTTTGCCTTGTTGACGTCTTTCTTCTTGTTCCGCGATGGCGAGCGCCTGCTGGCACAATTGCGCGCCGTCCTGCACGGCCTACTCGGTAATCGTGTACAGGCCTATTTCCAGGCGGTTGGCGACACCACGCGCGCCGTGGTTTATGGCCTGCTGCTGGCGGCTCTGGCACAAGGGCTGCTGGCGGGTCTGGGCTACTGGATTGTCGGCGTACGGGCGCCTGTATTCTGGGGTGCAGCGACAGCCGTGGTGGCCCTGATCCCCTTCGGCGCCCCCGCGATCTGGGGCTCCATTGGGGTATGGTTATTGATCAAGGGTCAGGTCAGCGCGGGTGTCGGCCTGCTACTCTGGGGGGCGCTGGCCGTGAGTTGGGTGGACAACCTGGTGCGCCCCTTGGTGATCAGCGGCGTGGCCAAGATTCCATTTCTTTTGGTTCTATTCGGCGTACTGGGTGGGCTGGTGGCCTTCGGGCTCATCGGCCTGTTTGTCGGGCCGGTGATCCTGGCGATTTTGCTGGCACTCTGGCGTGAATGGGCGGCAGATAACCAGCGGCAGCCGGAAGGCCTCTAAGTCAGTTTGGGCTGATTTATGAATTTGCCAGCTTACCCTGAGCGCGTCACGACACCAATCGGGCTGCTTCTATTGACCAATCACAACGCGATGGCTTCTGTAGAATTTATATTGAGACCTTGAGCCTGGATTCAGTTGAGTGCTTGGTTTCTTCACTAAGGGCTTGTTAACATTGGCGTTTCGACCTTCGACATGGTTCATTTATTGGGTGAGCGCGTTACGCACCCGATTGAGGAATCTAAGTTGAAGCCTTTCAAGTTAAAGGCATCTGATGTTCGACACAAAAATCCATGACTGGACAGCAGCGGCCCGGCGGGCTTTGGCGTTCTCGTCGCGAGCTCAGGCAAACACGCTGGTCGGCTCCTGGCTCCTGGCGACGCTGCCACTCACTCGAACCAGAGCGTCATCGCCTGGGCTTTTGAGTCTGTTCTTGCGCGCCTTAGGCAGGCCATCCCCGGGCTCACCCGGATGAATCGCCTGTGCGTAGGTGAACCCGTTGCTGTTGCGCCGCCTACCAACACCGTTGTGGTGGCCATCGTCATAATCCTTATGATCGGCTTGGCAAAGCGCTCACAGGGCCGAATGTATCGAGTGGTGGGCCGGGTCAGTGCTAGGCGGGCGGCGGATTGCCTGTTAAACATTCGGCTGTCGGAACCATCCTGATGCCTGGATCGCCCTTAGCCCAGATACTGCTGCTGCTAGGCAGCGCAGTGGTTATCGTTTTGTTTTTTCAGCGCTTGCGCATTCCTTCCGTCCTGGCTTATCTGCTGATCGGCGTGCTGCTCGGGCCGCACACCGCAGGGCCAGTGGTCGATGCACCGCCGCTGCTGGCACTCGCCGAGTTCGGCATCGTCTTCCTGCTGTTTACGATAGGGCTGAACTTCTCGCTGCCGCAGATACATGCGCTACGCCACATGGTGCTCGGGCTGGGCACCGCGCAGGTGGCGTTGACGACCGTTGCCGTCAGCCTTATCGGCTGGGCTGCCGGGCTGGCGCCGGCCGCCGCCTTCGTCGTCGGCGCGGTGTTCGCGCAGTCGTCGACAACGATCATCAGCCGACAACTGGCCGAGCAGTCCGAGGAGCACGGGCGCCATGCCCGGCTCGGCGTGGCAATGTCGGTATTCCAGGATGTAACGGCGGTGCCCTTCGTAGTCGTCATCCCGGTGCTCGCCACGGCGGGCGCCGTCGCGCTCGGCACAGCACTGGCATGGGCACTGGCGAAGGCGGCACTGGCCCTGGTCCTGGTCGTATTCGTCGGCCGTTGGCTGCTGCGTCCGCTGTTCCACGTCGTCGCGGCGCGGCGTTCAGCCGAGCTGTTCACGTTGACGGTGCTGTTCGTTACTCTCGCCGCCGGCGCCACGACGCATGGCCTGGGGCTGTCGATGGCCTTCGGGGCCTTCCTCGCCGGCATGGTGCTCGGCGACACCGAGTTCCGCCACCAGGTCGAGACGACGATCCGACCGCTGCGCGACGTGCTGCTGGGCCTGTTCTTCGTCGGCATCGGCATGCTAGTCGATCCGGCTGCGCTGGCGCGCGTGTGGCCCTGGGGATTGCTCGGCGCCGCGCTGCTGCTGGTCGTCAAGTGCCTGCTTGTGGCCGGGATCGTGCGCCGGGCCGGCGTCGACTGGCTTACCGCCTGGCGCACCGGGATGCTGCTCGCGGTGGGTGGCGAGTTCGGCTTCGCTCTGCTGGCGCTCGGGCTGCAGGCCCAGGTGCTCAGCGAGACGCTGGCGCAGATCGTGCTGGCGTCGGTGCTGTTCTCGATGCTCGGCGGTCCGCTGCTAATCCGATTCAACCATGCGCTGGCCTTGCGCCTGGCGCCGCGGACGCCGATACCGACCGGTCCGGGGCCACAGCCCGATCTGCCGTCGGCGGCGCCGCTAGCCGGGCACGTGCTGCTGGCCGGCTACGGCCGCATCGGCCAGAGCCTGGGCCACCTCCTTGAGGCCGAGGGCCAACCCTGGGCGGCGCTGGACCTCGACGCCGAGCGAGTGCGCGAGGCGCGCCTAGCCGGCCAGCAGGTGCATTACGGCGACGGCGCGCAGATCGAACTGCTCGAAGCGCTGGGCCTGGCAGCGGCGCGGCTGGTAGTCATCACGCACGACGACAGCGCGGCGGCACTAAAGACATTGCAGCAAATCCGCGCGCACCACCCCGGGCTACCAGTCATGGTGCGCACGCGCGACCTCAGCGCAGTCGACGCATTGCGCGCCGCCGGCGCCACTGAGGTATTTCCCGAGACGCTGGAGGCCGGGCTGATGATCGCGTCGCAGGCCCTGTTGACGCTCGGTGTGCCACTGGCACGCGTGCTGCGGCAGGTGCGGTCGCAGCGCGCCGGCCACTACCGCCAGCTGCGCGAACTCTTTCCCGGCGACGCCACCCATGCGTCCAGTGACGACAACCCCGACGCCGACCGGCTGCACGCGCTGCGCCTGCCCGAGGAAAGCATCTACCGCAGGCAATCGCTGTCGGCCTTGCCGGTGGATGGAGTGGTAATCACCGCGTTGGTTCGGGCCGGACAGCGGCGGCTGCAGCCCGCCCCGGACACGCTGATCGAAGGTGGCGACACGCTCGTTCTGTTTGGGCCGCCTGAGGCGCTGGCGCGTGTCGAGGCGAGCCTGCTTGCCTGAGTCAGTGAGTCCCGTACGGTTTTTCGCCCGAAACTACAGCGAAGCGATCCGCATCTTAAGTGGCTGGCTTGCAGGCCCGCATCATTGCATCATCAATACCCACCGCAAGCCGTTGATACTTCAACACAAGACTTGTTGTTTCACCATCACCTCGGCATTTAACGGCGTGAGAGCCTTACCTTGGGTCAGAAACCCGACCAGGTTGTCGGCCGCCAGATTGGCCATCGCCAGGCGCGTGGGCAGCGTGGCGCTGGCGATGTGCGGGGTCAGAACCACATTGGGAAGCAGCAGCAAATCAGGGTGCACAGCGGGTTCACCCTCAAACACATCAAGCCCGGCGGCGGCAATGGTTTTGTTGCGCAGGGCCGCGGCCAGTGCGGCGTCATCGACGATGCCGCCGCGCGCGATGTTGACCAGCGTCGCGCTGGGCTTCATCTGTGCCAGCTCCGGTGCGCCAATGGCATGGTGCGAAGCGGCCGAGTACGGCAACACCAACACCAGATGGTCTGCAGTGTTGAGCAATTGCTGTTTACTGACGTAACGCGCCCTGCAGTCAAGCTCAGTGGCCACATCCAGCCGCGAGCGGTTGTGGTAAATCACCTGCATGCCAAAGCCCAGCGCACCTCGTTTGGCGATGCCCTGGCCGATGCGACCCATACCCAAAATGCCCAGCGTGCTGCCATGAACTTCAGCACCAGCAAACAGGTCGTAACGCCAACGGGTCCACAGGCCAGCGCGCAAGAAATGCTCAGCCTGCGCCATACGCCGCGCGGTCGCCATCAGCAGGGCAAAGCCGAAATCAGCCGTGGTCTCGGTCAACACCTCAGGCGCATTGGTGGCCAGCACACCGGCGGTGGTCATGGCCTCAAGGTCGAAGTTGTTGTAACCCACGGCCATGTTGGCGCAGATTTTCAGATCAGGGCAGGCGGCCAGCAGCGCGGCGTCAATGCGCTCGCCACCCGTGGTGAAAACACCTTGATGGCCTTGCAGCCGCTCAATGAACTCAAGCTGCGTCCAGGACTCATCGCATTGGTTGCTTGTCACATCAAAATGCTGGGCCAGGCGATCAAGTACTTCAGGAAAAATGGCACGGGCAAGAAGAATACGGGGGTTCAATTGGCGCTCCTCGGTTCAGGTCAAAAGCGAATTCGGTTTGCAGCAGCAGCCGCACATTCTGAACCATCTGCAGCCCACGCCTGCTGTCCAGCGCGGACAAGACCTAGGGATGCTGTCCAGAAACTGACGACCCCAAGCGCCCTCTGCGAAACCGCATGAAAGACGTGTCTACAATGCAAAATACTTTAACTCACCGCCAAAAACGACGTGCTCCACTCCGTCAGTCTTTTCGTCTCCCTGTACCTGTTCTGGCTTTTGCTGTCGGGTTTCTTCACGCCTTTTTTGTTGTCAGCGGGTGTCGGCTGTGCACTGGCTGTGGTGTGGTTCGCGCGCCGAATGGACGTCGTCGACTCCGAGGGTCACCCCGTTCATCTGGCTCCCAAGGCGCTGCTTTACTGGCCGTGGCTCGTCAAGGAAATCATCAAATCAGGGTGGGATGTCAGCAAAATCATTGTGAACCCCAAGCTCCCGATCAGCCCGACCCTGGTACGTTTCAAGCCAAGCCAAAAGACGATTGTCGGCCTGGTACTGCACGCCAATTCCATCACCCTGACACCCGGCACCATCACCATTGAGGCGCACGCGGGCGAGTTCCTGGTCCATGGGCTCACGCGAAGTTCTGCTGGCGGCGTTGTGGGCAGTGAAATGGATCGTTTGGTCACCGCTTCTGAGGGCAAGGCTTGATGTTTGCTGCAGCCACTCTGGCGCTCTTGATCACACTCACGCTCGCGTTAGTGCGCGCGGCTTTGGGCCCCACTGTGTTCGACCGCGCCCAAGCTGGGAACACCATTGGCACGGTCGCCATGCTGCTGTTGGCGGTGCTGGGTTTTCTGAATGGGCGCCCTGAATTTCTGGACCTGGCCATCGTCTACGGACTGCTCAACATCATCGGCACGATTGCGGTGTTGAAGTATTTCCGCCGTGGTGACCTGGGTGACGCGGGCGACGACGAAGAGCCTGCCGCATGAGTGTCTTGGTCGATGGCATCAGTTGGGTCTGCCTGGTCGTGGGCGGCATTTTTTGTGTGATCGGCGCGGTAGGTTTGCTGCGCATGCCCGATTTTTATACCCGCATGCACGCCGCCAGTGTGATTGAAACCCTGGGCGCCGGGTTGATTTTGCTGGGCTTGATGTTGCAGGCCGGTGCCACGCTGGTGGCGGTCAAGCTGTTCATGATCGGCTTGCTGATCTTGTTTGTCAGCCCGACTGCAACGCACGCACTGGCCCGCGCCGGCATGGTGCGCGGGCTCAAGCCGCTGCTCGCGGAAGAGGAGAACACCCCATCGAAACCCTAGTCATCAACGTCCTGATGGTGCTGATGGCCATCACCGTGTGGGTCATCGTTCGCAACCGCAATCTGTTTAGCGTGATCGTGCTCGGGGGCATCTACAGTTTTTTCATGGCCACCGTGCTGGTTGCCATGGATGCGGTGGACGTGGCCATGACGGAGGCAGCGGTCGGGGCAGGCATCTCAACCGTGCTCTTGCTCGGTGCCCTTTACTTGTGCAAGAGCGAGGAAGCCCGCCCCCCCAGCAAACCCCTGATCCCCCTGCTCGTGTCGCTGTCGGTGGGTGGCATGCTGGTCTACGGCACGCTCGGCCTGCCCGAGTTCTCCGACCCCCAGGCACCCATCCATACGCATGTGGCACCGCGTTACCTCAATGAGATCAAGCAGGAGGTCGACGTGCCCAACGCGGTCACGGCGGTATTGGCCAGCTACCGTGGCTATGACACGCTGGGCGAGACCACGGTGGTCTTCACGGCCGGCGCCGGTGTGGTGGCGCTTTTGCGGCGCCGTCGCAAGGGCCGCAAGCCATGAAAAGCGATTTGATCCTGCGCGTCATCGCGAAGCTGCTGATTCCCTTCATTCTGCTGTTTGCCTTGTACGTGCAATTTCACGGTGACTTTGGCCCGGGCGGCGGCTTCCAGGCGGGCGTCATTCTGGCAGCGGCCGTCATTTTCTACGCGCTGATCTACGGTTTGGCCGATGCCCGCAAGGTCGTGCCCGAGCCGCTGGTGGAATCGATGATGGCCATAGGTGTCTTGATTTATGCAGGGGTCGGTGTGGCCGGTTTGGTTCTGGGCGGTAACTACCTCGATTATTTTGTGCTCGACCCGAACCCGGTGCACGGCCAACATCGCGGCATCTTCTGGGTCGAAGTGGGCGTTGCCACCACGGTGTCGGGCGTGATGCTGAAAATCTTTTATATGTTCGCTGACCGCAGCAAGGTGGACGACGAATGACGGGCGCCACGACCTCAATGACACTGGCTGGTCACTTTACCTACTTCATCACCGTCTTTCTGATGGTCGCAGGCCTGTTCATCGTCATCTCGCGCAGCAACCTGATCAAGAAGCTGGTGGGTCTGGGCATCTTCCAGACCTCGGTTTATCTGCTTTACGTCGCACCAGCCAAGTTGATCGGTGGCACAGCGCCGATTCTGAGCGACGCATTCACGGTCTATTCAAACCCCCTACCGCACGTCCTCATTCTCACGGCCATCGTGGTGGGTGTCGCCACATTGGCCCTGGGCCTGGCGCTGGTGGTGCGCATTCGCGAGGCCTACGAGAGCATCGAAGAAGATGAAATACTGCAATTGGACGCAAAACCAGAGCGCGATGGATTAGAGCCATGAACTTGCTCTCCCATCTGCCTGCCTTGCAGGTCGTCATTCCGCTGATCGCGGCGCCGCTCACGGTGCTGCTGCGTCGGCGCAGCGTGGCGTTTGCCGTGGCGCTGATCGCCAGTTGGGCTGCTCTGGCGATCGCCGTTCTGCTGTGGCTTCAAGTAGCCGAGAGTGGCACCCTCAGCTATGCCATCGGCAGTTGGCCAGCACCCTGGGGCATTGAGTACCGCGTCGATCGGCTGAACTCATTCATACTGATCCTGGTGTCGGGCATTGCCGCGCTGGTGCTGCCTTACAGCCGCGCCAGCATTGAAGCCGAAGTACCACCGCAGCAGCACTACCTTTTCTACACCATGTTCGTGCTGTGCCTGACCGGGCTGCTGGGCATTGCGATCACGGGCGACGCTTTCAATATTTTCGTATTCCTGGAAGTCTCGTCGCTGTCGGCCTATGTACTGATTGCGCTTGGGCGCGATCGGCGCGCGCTGTTTGCCGCTTACCAGTACCTGCTGATGGGTTCGATCGGCGCCACCTTCCTGGTCATCGGCATCGGCTTGCTGTACCTGATGACCGGCACGCTGAACCTGGCCGACATGGGGCTGCGCATCGCCACCGTGCAGGGCACGCGGCCGGTGCTGGCGGCGCTGGCATTCATCACGGTGGGTGTATCGCTCAAGCTGGCGCTGTTCCCGCTGCACCAGTGGTTGCCCAACGCCTACACCTTTGCCCCCTCGGCAGTATCGGCCTTCCTGGCGGCCACTGCCACCAAGGTTGCGGTGTATGTGTTGCTGCGTTTCTATTTCTCGGTGTTCGGCGAGTCCGCCGTATTCGCCAAGCTGCCGATGGAGCAAATGATGCTGCTGCTGGCCTTGGCCGGCATGTTTGCCGCAAGCACCATTGCCATCTTCCAGACCGACCTGAAACGGTTGTTCGCCTACTCCAGCGTGGCGCAAATCGGCTACATCATTCTTGGCATGTCATTTGACTCCGTCAGCGGCCTGACGGCCAGCATCGTCCACCTGTTCAACCACGGCGTGACCAAGGGCGCGATCTACATGCTATTGGGCTGCGTGGCGCTTGGCATGGGGGGCACCACGCTGGCGCGCGTGCAGGGCCTGGGCAAGCGCATGCCACTGACCAGCTTTGGCATTGTGATCGGCGGTCTGTCCTTGATCGGGGTGCCGGGCACGGCAGGCTTCGTCAGCAAATGGTATTTGCTGCTGGCAGCACTCGAAAAAGGCCAGTGGTGGCTGGTGTTCATGATTGTGCTGTCGTCCTTGTTGGCGGCGGTTTACGTCTGGCGCTTTGTTGAAGCAGCGTACCTCCAGGAGCCGCGCAAAGACACGGCTGAGGTTGCTGCCACACCTTGGCTGATGAGCATTCCGACCGCCATTTTGGTAATTGCAATTGTGTACTTCGGGCTCGACACCTCATTCACCATC
This sequence comes from Rhodoferax sp., assembly GCA_013791765.1. GTDB lineage: Bacteria > Pseudomonadota > Gammaproteobacteria > Burkholderiales > Burkholderiaceae_C > Rhodoferax. The sequence goes on along the minus strand of VMTC01000074.1, from coordinate 108,387 downwards.
GGCACGGCGTCTGATGCGGCAGCCGCACTATTGGGTGGGCGGCGCTGATGCTGACCGCCGAACAGGCCATCCTCGCTGGCATGGCGGTGCCACTGGTCGGGGCCTTGTTGATCCCATTGGCGCGGCGCGTGCCCAACCTGCGCGAAGGCATCACGCTGGTCACGGCGGCGGCGTTGCTGGCCTGCGTGCTGTCGCTGCTGCCGGTCGTTCTGAGCGGAGCACGACCGGGTCTGGTCTTGTTCAGCCTACTGCCGGGCCTGCAGATTGCCTTCAAGGTCGAGCCCCTGGGGATGCTGTTTGCGTTGATTGCCTCAGGCTTGTGGATCGTGAACTCGCTGTACTCGATGGGCTACATGCGTTCAAACAAGGAGGCCAATCAAACCCGTTTTTATGTTTGCTTCGCGCTCGCGATTGCGTCCACCATGGGCATCGCCTTCTCCAGCAACCTGTTCACGCTGTTCATCTTTTATGAATTTCTGACACTCAGCACTTACCCACTGGTCACGCACCACGGCACCGAGAAAGCGCGAGACGGCGGGCGCGTCTATCTGGGCCTGCTGCTCAGCACATCCACGGTGCTCCTGTTGCCGGCGCTGGTCTTCATCTGGTATATCGCCGGCACCACGGACTTCACGGTCGGGGGCATTCTGGCCGACAAGCTCGGGCCCACCGAACTCGCCTTATTGCTTGCACTGTGCGTCTTTGGCATCGGCAAAGCGGCGCTGATGCCATTCCACCGCTGGCTGCCAGCCGCCATGGTGGCACCCACGCCGGTTTCTGCGTTGCTGCATGCGGTCGCGGTGGTCAAGGCCGGCGTGTTCAGCGTGGTCAAAGTGATCGTTTACGTCTTTGGTTTTGACACCCTGGCAACGGCGGGTGCAGCCCACTGGCTGGTGGCGGTGGCTGGCTTCACCATCATTGCGGCCTCGGTGGTGGCACTGAAAGCCAACAACCTGAAGCGCCGGCTGGCCTACTCCACGGTCAGCCAGCTGTCTTATGTGATCATGGCGGCCGCCCTGCTGGCACCCCTGTCCCTGATCGGCGCCGTCTTGCACATTGCGGTGCACGCAGTGGGGAAAATCACGCTCTTCTTTGCTGCGGGTGCGGTCTACACCGCTTCGCATAAAACCGAGGTTAGCCAACTCGACGGCATCGGCCGGCGCATGCCCTGGACCATGGGCGCCTTTGCGATCGCCGCGTTGTCGATGATCGGGCTGCCACCTGCCGCCGGTTTTATCTCCAAGTGGTACATGTTGTCGGGCGCGATGGCCACGCAGCACTGGCTGGCTGTGACTGTGATTGTGGTGAGCACGCTGCTCAATGCGGGCTACTTCCTGCCCATCATCTACCGCGCCTTCTTCGTGGCGCCACCCGCTGACCCTCACGGCCACCCGCATGGCGAGGCGCCGTTGCTGATGGTGATTGCGCTCACCACCACCGCTGCGGGCACCGTCCTGCTGTTCTTCTTCCCTGACGTGCCATTGGAGTTGGCGCGGCAGATGATTAGCCCGTGAGGATGAAAGCGATGATTGAGAAGCCCCACTGGCTGGATCAGCCCCGCAACGTCAAGCGCTTGTGGCGTGGTTTTCTGCTGCTGCTGGTGCTGTCGGTGTTGGCCGAATTTCTGGTGCCCATGCATCCGCACTTTGCAATCGAGTCGATCTTTGGCTTCAACGCCTGGTTCGGCTTCCTGGGCTGTGTCGCCATGATGGTGGTCGCCAAAGGCCTGGCGCTCCTGCTCAAGCGGCCCGACTCCTATTACGGCCACGACAATGACTGAGCTTGTGATTCACCCCGGTTTGGTGCTCATCGTCGGCGCCCTGCTGCTGCCCTTGCTGCGCGGCACGCTGCGTTCCATCGCGGTGGTGGCTTTGCCGCTGCTCGTACTGGCGTTGGTGTGGCAAGTACCGGACGGCCCGGCCTGGCAACTGCGCTTTCTTGACTACACCATCACGCCGCTGCAAGGCGACAAGCTCTCAAGGCTGTTCGCCACCATCTTCTCGTTGATGGCCGCTGGCGGCGGCCTGTTCGCGCTGAGTCAAAAGAGCCGCATCGAAGTGCCAGCAGCGTTTGTCTATGCCGGCTCCGCCATCGGCGTGGCGCTCGCGGGTGATTTGGTCACGGTGTTCGCTTTTTGGGAACTGATGGCGATTGGCTCGACGCTGGTGCTGTGGAGCCAGGGCACTGATGAGTCCTACCGCGCCGCACAACGCTACCTGATGATCCACCTTTTGGGCGGCGTGCTGCTGTTTGCCGGCGTCACCGGCCATATTGTGCAAACCGGCGATGTCGCCTTCACGCGCATGGTACTGGACTCGCCAGCGCACTGGCTGATCCTGATGGGTTTCCTGGTCAACGCGGGCGCACCGCCGCTGTCGGCCTGGTTGCCGGATGCTTACCCGCAAGCGTCCTGGAGCGGCACCGTGTTTCTGTCGGCGTTCACCACCAAGACGGCGGTCTATGTGCTGATTCGAGGTTTTCCGGGGACCGAACTGCTGATTTGGGTTGGCTTGTTCATGGCGTTCTACGGCATCGTCTACGGCCTGCTGGAAAACGACATCCGGCGTATCCTTGCCTACACCATCGTCAACCAGGGCGGGCTGATGATGGTGGGCGTGGGTATCGGCACCGAGATGGCACTGAACGGCGCGGCCGCACAGGCGTTTGCAGGCGTGATCTATGTGGCCTTGCTCCTCATGTCGGCCGGCTCGGTGATGCTGATGACGGGTAGGCGCAAGTGTTCTGAGTTGGGTGGGTTGTTCCGCACCATGCCCTTGACTGCGACCTGCGCCATGGTTGGCGCGCTGTCGATCTCGGCTTTCCCTCTCACCTCGGGCTTTGTCTCCAAGTCCATGGTGTCCCAGGCCGCGCTCAACGGGCATCTGCTGCCGGTGTGGCTGCTCCTCGTCGCGGCTTCAGCGGGCGCGCTCCTGCATGCCGGCATCAAATACCCGTGGTTTGTTTTTTTCCAGAAGGATTCGGGCCTGCGTCCGGCCGAGCCACCGGCAAGCATGCGCTGGGCCATGGTCGCTTTTGCATTTCTGTGCATCGCGCTCGGGGTCTGGCCCGAGCCCCTTTATGCCTTGCTTCCCTTTGCCGTGAATTACGTGCCCTATACCGGGGCGCATGTGCTCACGCAATTGCAGTTGCTGCTGTTCTCTGGCCTGGCGTTTTTTATGCTGCTGCCCTACCTCAAACGCACACTGACGATCACGCTCGATACCGACTGGATCTGGCGCAGATTGCTACCCGCACTGCAGCTTAATGTGGGGCTGCCCCTCGTGAACACCTGGCACCGGCTGATGCGCGGCCTGCTGGATGTGGGCTCAGAGGTGCTGACCGTGGTCATGCACCAACACCGCCAGGATGGCCGATTTGCCCGAACCTGGTCCACCCGAAGCATGGCGCTGTGGGTGCTGGTGCTGTTACTGGGCTACCTGATTCTGTATTACGTCTGACGCCAGGCACCGCTGCCGCGCCACTTCACGCCAGCCAGTGCGTGAACTCTGCCACCGCCGCGCGCGGCGTGTGAAAGGTGTTGACCACATCGTCCCCATCGGCGTAACCCAGCGCCATGCCGCAGACCAGCATTTCGTCCGCTTGCGCGCCGATGTGCGGCAAGATAATCTTGGCAAAACCGTTCCACGCCGCCTGCGGGCAGGTGTGCAGGCCACGGGCGCGCGCCGCGACCATGATGTTTTGCAGAAACATGCCGTAGTCCAGCAGTGAGCCACGGCCCATGACGCGGTCCAGCGTGAACATCAGGCCGACCGGCGCGTCGAAGAACCTGTAATTGCGCTGATGCTGCAAGTGCATCTTGTCCTTGTCGCCCTTGCCGATGCCCAGCAAGTTGTACAGGCCCCAGCCGTTTTCACGGCGCCGGTCAATGTAGGGACTGACCCATTTCTCGGGGTAATAGTCATATTCTTCGCGGTACTCACTCAGCAATGCTGGGCTGGCCCGCACGGCGTCATGCGCGGCGCAAACCTGCTCGCACAACGCAGCGCGGCTCTCGCCCTGCAGCACATACACCTTCCAGGGTTGGGTGTTGGTGCCAGACGGTGCGCGGCTGGCGACCTGCAGCAAGTCCGTCAGGGTTTGGCGCGACACCGGCGCTTGCGTGAAGGCCCGCGCCGACATGCGCGAGGTGATAGCAGCGTCCACGAGTGCGGCACTCACGTCGGCAGCGTCCAGGCTGATTGATGTCATAGCAGTGTTTCCAAAACAGTTTTGAGATTGAGCGGCAAGGGAGTCGGGCGCCGGCTTTGCTTGTCGACATAGACGTGGATAAAGTGACCCCGGGCAGCGGTCAATGGCTCACCCTGCGCAAACAGGCCTACTTCATAGCGCACGCTGGAGCCGCCCAAGCGCGCCACGCGAATGCCGGCCTCTACCGTCTGCGGAAAGGCCAGCGGTGAAAAGTAGTTGCACTGGGTTTCAATCACCAGGCCGATGGTGTCGCCCTGGTGAATGTCAAGCACACCATGTTCGATCAGGTAGGCGTTCACCGCCGTGTCGAACCAGCTGTAATAAACCACGTTGTTCACGTGACCGTAGGCATCGTTGTCCATCCAGCGCGTGCCGATGCTGCGAAACACCTTGTAGGCACTGCGTGGCGCGGGTTGAGGCTTGTCAGATTTGGCTTCAGTCATGGGGCCTGATTTTGCCAGTGCCAAGCGCCGCAGTGAGTCACCCGCGCTCAAGCCAAATGCATGATGAGCAGCCAGGCACAGCGCTTTTTAGAATTCTTGTACTAAATTGTTGCAACGCAGCAAAAATCACTTGCACCGGCTTGGTATCTCCCTATAATTCAAATCATGCTGCACTGCAACATCGACCAAGTCCAGACTGGGTTTCGGGGCAGATACTTTTTTATCTTCACTCTCAAAGGAAAATCATTATGTTGACCGTCGAACAAGTCCTGGCTTCACAAAAAGCGAACGTCGAAACCCTGTTGGGCCTGACCACCAAGGCCTTTGAAGGCATGGAGCGCATCGTTGAACTGAACATGACCGCCTCCAAAGCTGCTCTGGCCGAAACCAGCGAAACTGCCAAGGCCTTGCTGAGCGCCAAAGACGCACAAGAGCTGCTGGCCCTGCAGTCGAGCCTGATGCAACCGCTGGCTGAAAAGACCGCTGCCTACAGCCGTCATCTGTATGACATCGCCACCGGCTCCACCGCTGAAATGAGCAAGGCTTTCGAAGGCCAGGCTGCCGAAGCACAACAAAAGTTTATGGGCATGGTCGAAGACGCCGCCAAAAATGCACCGGCTGGCTCCGAGTCTGCTGTTGCAGTCATGAAAAGTGCCGTCGCTGCGGCCAGCAATGCGCTGGAATCAGTGCAAAAAGCTGTGCAACAAGCCACCGAAGTGGCCGAAGCCAACTTCAACGCTGTCTCCGCGACCGCTGTGAATTCCGCCAAGCCCGCTGGCAAAAAGCGTTAATTCCACATTCGGGTGAAGTCAGTTGAAGATAAAACTCCCTTCTGGAGCGATATCTCTACAAAACTTAGGGCAAACCCTGAGATACTTGACCCAAGTTAGATTTTTGAGAAACAAGTAGTTTCTTACTGGTTGTCTCCTCGGGTCCTTTCGAAACCTACTGGTTCAGGGACTCCTTAAGGGCTGGTCGCAAGATCAGCCCTTTTTTTTGGGTCCTCGCCCTTCTGGCAACCGGTCCAAGCCACCGTGAGGTGGCAGCGCCCGGGCGTTGCGACATAATCCAAAGTATGAGATTCCTCCACACCATGCTGCGCGTTGGCAACCTGCAACGATCGATCGACTTCTACACCCAGGTCTTGGGCATGAAGCTCTTACGCACTTCGGAAAACCCTGAATACAAGTATTCGCTGGCTTTCGTCGGCTTTGGCAGCAACCCGGAGCATGCCGAGATTGAGCTCACCTACAACTGGGGCGTCGAGTCCTACGAGATGGGCAGCGCCTTTGGCCACCTGGCGCTCGCCGTGCCTGACTGCCGCGCTGCTTGTGAACAGATCCGGGCCGCCGGCGGCCAGGTCACGCGTGAAGCTGGTCCCGTTAAAGGCGGCAGCACGGTCATTGCCTTTGTCACCGACCCTGATGGCTACAAGATCGAGCTGATTGAGCGCGCAGACCAGGCCAGCGGCACCGGCCTGCGCTAAAGCGCATCATCGCGAACTCCTTGGTAGAGCGCTTGGTCTCACCTGTAGGTGCGCCTGAATTACAAGCAAAAAAAGCCTCTAGCCCGCACGGATACTGAGTAAGCAGCTATAAAAATTACTGCAAAACTTATTGACTTTGCCGCGTAGTCCGCCACTCGCCGGGGCTACTTCCCGTCCAGCGTTTGAAGGCCCGATTGAACGCACTGGCCTGCGAGAAGCCCAGGCGCTGGGAAATGTCGACAAAGGTGTCATCGGTGTCGGCCACCGCAGTGCACGCGGCCTCCTTGCGCACAGCATCCACCACATCGGTGTAACTCAGGCCCTGGCTCTGCAGACGGCGGGCAAACATCCGGTCGCTCAAGCCAAACTGCTCGGCGGCGGCCGAACGCTCCAGCACCCCGCTCGCCAGGTTCGCCCCCAGCCAGTGGCGCACCTGGGCCGAGAAGTTCGGGGTGGCGCTCAGGGCGGACAGGCGCGCCGCCGCATATTCGCGGTGCATGGCGGCCAGCTGCGTGTCGGCCTGCGGCAGGGCTCGGTCCAGCAAGGTGTTGTCCAGTTGCAGGCCGCTGAACGCCTGGTTGAAATCCACCCCGGTTTGAAACACCGTTTGGTAGCCCGCCAGCTGCCCCAGTTGCTTGTGGCTGAACTGCACCCGCGCCGGAACAAAAGCGTGGTCACTGACCCAGCGGCTGAAGCTCACCACCGCCGCCAGCACGGCTTCGATCTGGTGCGGTCTAAAGGCCAGCTCGCCTTGCTGGGGGTGGTAAATCAGCCAGCTTGTCAAGTCGCCGCTCAAGAGCTGGAAGCGCCCGCCGTCGCTGATCAGTCGCTGAAACTTTTGCACCAGCGCAATCGCCTCGCGCAGCGTGGACGATGACTGAAAGATGAAGCTCACCACGTTGAAGCTGGCCGGCCCCACCAGGCTACCAGCGTTGAGGCCAAAGCCGGGGTCCTGGGTCAGCTCGGCGCAAGCGCGCCACAGCCGGGTGATGTCGTCGATGGGCCAGCGCTAGTCGGCCAATTGCTGGGCACCCACCCCCGCGTGGGCCAGCACTTGCGTACGGCTCAAGCCATGGCGTTCGGCGGCAGCGAGCACGGTGTTGATCCAGCTTATGGAAACACTGGCTTGTGCGGTCAACATGGATGGCTCCTGAAGTCAAGGGGTTCGCCATGATAAGCGGCTATCGTTGCGCCTTTAATTCAGCCCTTGCGCTTCAACCGAGGAGCCCTGTTGCATGACTTCCCCCTATGTTCAATCCGATGTGCTGGTGATTGGCGGTGGCCTGGCCGGTATCGTGGCAGCCATCGAGTGTTTGCGTGCGGGCAAAAGCGTCACGCTGGTAGACCGCGACACACCCGAGCGCCTGGGCGGTCTGGCGCTGTGGGCCGTTGGCGGCATGGCGCTGGTGGATACGCCGCTGCAGCGGCGCATGAAGCTCAAGGATTCACCCGAATTAGCCCTGGCCGATTGGCTGCGCTTTGGCGAACTCGGTGCGGACGATGTGCTGCCGCGCCAGTGGGCCAGCTATTACGTGCAGCACTCGCGCGAACAGGTGTACGACTGGGTGATCGACCACGGCCTGAAGTTCATGCCAGCCGTCAACTGGGTAGAGCGTGGCATGCAAGGCGACGGCAACACCCTGCCGCGTTACCACGTGGTGTGGGGCACCTCGCGCCACCTCACGTTGCGCATGATCGAAGTGATGCAACAGGCCAGCACGGGCCAGCGTTTGACGCTGCTCAGCCGTCATCGCATCACCGCGTTGGACGCACAGAACGGCACAGTCACTGGTGCTACCGGCATCAACCAAGCCACGGGCGAGGAGGTGCGTTTCAGCGCGCAGGCGGTGGTGCTGGCCATGGGCGGCATCAACGGCAGCCACGCAGAGGCGCGCGCCAATTGGGTCAAGAGCCGCCCTCTGCCGGCCACCATGTTGAACGGTGCCCACCCGTTTGCCGATGGCAAGCTGCACCACCTGGTGGCAGGGTTGGGCGGGAACATCACCCATGCGGGCGAAATGTGGAACTATGCCGCCGGCTTTCCCCACCCGCAGCCGCACTTCGAGGGCCATGGGCTGTCGACCATTCCCTGCAAATCAGCGCTGTGGCTTAACCACAAGGGGGAGCGCATCGGCCCACAGCCGCTGGTCACCAGCTTTGACACCCACGACTTGTGCCAGCGCGTCGCAGCGCAAGACAAGCCCTACACCTGCCATCTGATGAACTGGCGCATCGCCGTCAAGGAGTTCGCCATCTCTGGTGCCGAGCACAACCAGCGCATCCGCGATTTGCAGTTCGCCCTGTTCCTCAAGGAAACCCTGCTGGGCAACCACCGTCTGGTCAAGCAAATGGCCGCCCAGAGCAAGCACTTTTTGGTGGATGACACGCTGGCCGGATTGGCCGCCAAGATGAACGCGTTGGCCGGCACGCAGGACGTGAAACCCGAGGTGCTGCAAGCCACCGCCGACACGTTCGATGCCAACTTCTCGCGCGGTGATTCCGTGGTCAACGACGACCAGATTCGCCGCATCGAGCACGCGCGCCACTGGGGGCCGGACAAACTGCGCACCTGCAAACCGGCGCCCCTGCAAAAGCCCGGCGCCGGGCCGTATATTGCCATCCAGATGCAACTCATTACCCGCAAAAGTCTGGGCGGCCTGCAGACCGATCTGCAAAGCCGCGTGCTCAATACTGCAGGCCAAGCCATGCCGGGCTTGTACTGCGTGGGCGAGGCGGCGGGCTTTGGCGGCGGCGGTGCCAGTGGCAAACGTTCGCTGGAAGGCACCTTTCTGCCCGGCTGCATTCTCACGGCGCGTGCTGCGGCGCGTTCCATCATTGCCGGTCGCGGTCTCTGAGGCCTGTGAGCATTTCCCTACAAAAATTCTGAGGAGACCCAATGAACGGAGCCCAAGCCCTTTTGCACACCCTGGCCGACGCTGGCATCGAAGTGTGCTTCACCAACCCCGGCACCTCCGAGATGCACTTCGTGGCCGCGCTTGATGGCGTGCCCAAAATGCGCGCGGTGCTGGCCTTGTTTGAGGGCGTGGCCACTGGCGCCGCCGACGGTTACGGCCGCATGGCGGACAAGCCCGCCGCCACGCTCTTGCACCTGGGTTGCGGCCTGGGCAACGGCCTGGCCAACCTGCACAACGCACGCAAGGGCCGGGTGCCGATCCTCAACATCGTGGGTGACCATGCCACCCACCACGTGCAGTACGACGCACAGTTGCAGTCGGATATTGAAACCGTGGCGCGCAATGTGTCGCCCTGGGTCCGCACCGCCAAAAGCACGCAGGACCTGTGCAAAGACGCGGCCGAGGCCATTGGCGCCAGCATGGGCCTTCCGGGGCAGGTCGCCACGCTGATCCTGCCGGCCGATGTGTCGTGGGGCGAAGGCGGCGTGCCCGCAGCGCCACCCGTCATCACTGCGCCCATGGCGGTGGACGACGCCACCGTGGCAGCCATTGCCCAAGCGCTGCAGGGCCAAGGCAAAAAGGCCATCCTGCTGGGGGGCCGCGCCCTGCGTGCCCCCGCCCTGATGGTGCTGGCCCGCATTGCCGCCCAAACCGGTGCCAAGCTGTTTGCCGAGGTCTTCCCCACGCGCCTGGAGCGCGGGGCCGGCTTGCCGCCGGTGGAGCGTATTGCTTATCTGGCCGAACTGGCGTCGGTGCAGTTGGCCGGGCTGGACCACCTGATCCTGGTCGATGCCAAGGCGCCGGTGTCATTCTTCGCCTACCCCGGCAAAAAGAGCTACCTGGTGCCCGATGGCTGCCAGCTGCACACCCTGGCGTTGTACACGCAGGACGTGACCGGTAGTCTGGACAAGTTGTCCAAGGCTCTCAAAGCCGATCAAGCCACACCCGTCCTGCAAGTACCGAAGCGCCCGGGGCTGCCGCGCGGCAAATTCACCGCCGACAAGGTCTGCAAGGCCATTGGCCAGCTCATGCCGGAGAACGCCATCCTCGTGGACGAAGCGCAGACCTCCGGCATCATGCTGGCGATGTACACCGCAGGCGCGCCGCGCCACGATGTGCTCACGCTCACGGGCGGCGCCATTGGCCAGGGCCTGCCGAGCGCCGTGGGCGCGGCCATTGCCTGCCCGGATCGCAAGGTGATTGCGCTGGCCGGTGATGGCTCGGCCATGTACACCCTCCAGGCTTTGTGGACACAAGCGCGCGAGAAGCTTGATGTCATCAACATCATTTTCAACAACCGCTCCTACGCCATCCTCAACGTCGAGTTGCAGCGCGTGGGCGCGGTCGGCGCCAGCGACAAGGCCAAAGCCCAACTCGACCTGCGCACGCCGCCGATTGATTTTGTGCGCCTGGGTGAAGGCATGGGGGTGGCCTCCAGGCGCGCCACGACCACCGAGGAGTTTCTGGCGGCATTCGAGCACGCACTGCGCACACCGGGCCCGCACCTCATTGAGGCCATCGTGCCCCCGAGCTTGACCGGGCTAAAACTGCGTGTGTTGCCGCATTTGTTGCAGTCGCTGGCCAATCTGCCGCAGCCGATTGCCCGGGCGCTCAAGCGCAAGATCGCACCCTGACAGCCGTCCTGGTTTGAAGCCCTGCGCAGTGGCGCGAATCTTGCATTAATTTACCGCATGACTCCCCCACTGCGTATCGTCGTTGTTGCCCCCGATCTGGACATTGCCAATCCTGAAGATGAGCAAGCTGTTTCTCAAGGCGAGCGCTCGCGCAGCTTGCGCATTGGCCTGCTGGAAAACGGCTTCAACCTGGTCGCCAGTCTGCCCGCCGACGTGTTCCTGGCCGAGCGCATTGCCCAGTTGCAACCCGACCTTATCATCGTGGATGCCGAAAGCGATGCGCGCGACGCGCTGGAACATGTGGTGATGGCCACGCGCGACGCGCGCCGCGCCATTGTGATGTTCACCAATGACGGCGACCCCCGCGACGTGAAAAATGCGGTCGCTGCTGGCGTCTCGGCCTACATCGTGGCGGGCTTGTCGCCCGAGCGCATTCGCCCGATTCTGGACGTGGCGCTGGCCCGCTTTGCGCATGAGCAAGCGCTGCTGCAAACACTGGCCAGCACCCAAAGTGAACTGATTGAGGTCAGCGCGGAGCTCAAGGACCGCAAGCTGATCGAGCGCGCCAAGGGCCTGTTGATGCAGCGCCAGGGCTTGAGCGAAGACGCGGCCTTCAAGAAAATGCGCAAGACCGCCATGGACAAAGGCCTGAAACTGGCCGATGTGGCGCAGCGCATGCTCGATGTGGCGGATTTGTTGGCCTGATTTGGTGCGCTGCACAAAACTGGTGCCCTGCCCCGTTTTGCCAACAAATGATGACAAAATTGGCCTCTAGCCCACGTATCTATTGGACTTATTGCTATCAATATTAATTAATTTGAATAGGTCATAAATCTGGCACACACCTTGCATAGATAGAAGCAAGACCGAAGAGGGTCTCGCAATCGACTTCTTCCAACGGCGGGCGAAGTCGGTTCAAACCAGGACAAAGGCGTCCCCACCCGCAGGCAGCGATCAATCAATCGCTTGTCAGCCGGGTGAGGACGCCTTTTTTTTCTATCTACCAGGAGTTGTGCCATGACTGACTTTCTCAAATCCAGCCTCAACCGCCGCGCAGTGCTGCAGACCGCTGCCGTTGGCGCCATCGGCATCAGCCCGGCGCTGCGCGCCGCCGTCTATGCTGGCGGCTCAGATGCCCCGGAAAAATCAGAGGTCAAGATCGGATTCATCCCGCTGACCGACTGCGCCAGCGTGGTGATGGCTAGCGTGCTGGGCATTGACAAGAAATACGGCGTCAAGATCATCCCGAGCAAGGAAGCCAGCTGGGCTGGCGTGCGCGACAAACTCTCCACCGGCGAACTCGACTTTGCCCACGTGCTCTACGGCCTGATCTACGGCGTGCATCTGGGCGTGGGCGGGGCCAAGAAGGACATGGCGGTGCTGATGACCCTCAACCGCAACGGACAGGGCTTGACCTTGTCCAAGAAAATTGCCGACAAGGGGGCCACCAATCTTGAGGGGCTGGTGGCGCTGATGAAAAAAGAGCCGCGCGAATACACCTTTGCACAAACTTTCCCCACCGGCACACACGCCATGTGGCTGTACTACTGGCTGGCCTCGGCAGGAATCAACCCGTTCAAGGACGTGAAATCCATCGTCGTGCCGCCGCCGCAAATGGTGGCCAACATGCGGGTCGGCAACATGGACGGCTTCAGCGTGGGCGAGCCCTGGAACCACCGCGCCATCATTGACAAGATCGGCGTGTCGGCCGCCACCAGCCAGGATGTCTGGAAGGACCACCCTGAAAAAGTGCTGGGCACTACCGGTGAGTTTGTGAAGAAATACCCCAACACGGCGCGCGCCGTGACCGCCGCCATTCTGGAAGCCAGCAAATGGATTGACGCCAGCCTGCTGAACAAAAACAAGATGGCTGAAACCATCGCCGAAAAATCTTACGTGAACACCAGCGTGGACGCCATCAACCAGCGCATTCTGGGCCGCTACCAGAACGGCATGGGCAAAACCTGGGACGACCCCAACCACATGAAGTTCTATGACGGCGGCGCGGTCAACTTCCCCTACCTGTCAGACGGCATGTGGTTTCTGACGCAGCACAAGCGCTGGGGCTTGCTCAAGGACCACCCGGATTACCTGGCAGTGGCCAAGCAGATCAACCAGATCGACCTTTACAAGGACGCAGCCACAGCCAGCAAGACGCCTGAGCCCAAAGAGCTGATGCGCACCAGCAAGTTGATCGACGGCGTGGTCTGGGACGGCAAGGACCCGAAGAAGTACGCCGACGGGTTCAAGGTTCACGCCTAACACAACCATTGAGGAGAAGCACCATGGTCAGCGCCATTTTTCATTCACCACCGGGGCCTGGCGGTTCAGGCTCTGCGCCCTCTACCGTAGCGCCAAATACCAGCAGACCAGTCTCTATAGACCTGGACTCCACGGGGGCTGGAGCGCAAAAAGTCGTGAAGGCATTGGCAATGCACCCGCGCGCGCCTTACGACTGGCGTGGCTTTTGGCTGCAGGCACTGCCGCCGGTTCTTGGCCTGCTGCTGCTGCTTGGCGTGTGGGCGCTGGTGTCCATCAGCACTGCCAGCAGCATCCCCTCGCCGCTTGATACCTTCAAGCAGGCGGTGGTCATATTCAGCGATCCGTTTTACCGCAATGGACCCAACGACCAGGGCGTGGGCTGGAACATTCTGGCGTCGCTGGAGCGCGTGGCGGTGGGTTTTGGTCTGGCCGCGGCGGTGGGCATTCCGGTCGGTTTTGCGATTGGCCGCTTTGAGTTCTTGAGCCGCATGTTCAACCCGCTGATCAGCCTGTTGCGACCGGTCTCACCGCTGGCCTGGCTGCCGATTGGCCTGCTGGTGTTCAAGGGCGCGAACCCGGCTGCCGTCTGGACCATCTTCATCTGCTCGATCTGGCCCATGATCATCAACACCGCCGTGGGTGTGCAGCGGGTGCCGCAAGACTACATGAACGTGGCGCGCGTGCTGAACCTGAGCGAGTGGAAGATCGTCACCAAGATCCTGTTCCCCTCGGTGCTGCCCTACATGCTGACCGGCGTGCGTCTGGCGGTGGGCACGGCCTGGCTGGTGATTGTGGCGGCCGAAATGCTCACGGGTGGCGTTGGCATTGGCTTCTGGGTTTGGGACGAGTGGAACAACCTGAACGTCAAGAACATCATCATCGCCATTTTCGTGATTGGCATCGTCGGGCTGATTCTGGAATATGCGCTGATCAAGGTGGCCACCGCCTTCAGCTTTGAAGAGGTGAAGTCGTGAGTGGGGCGCGCGTGCAGGACTGCCACAACGCCTCAGGTCGGCAAGCGTGGGTGTGCAACGCAGTGAGGTCAAGGAGGAGCCCGAAGGGCGGGGGACACGAACGGAGTTGCACGCCCATGCTTGCCGGCCGCACCACTCCTTACATCCGCCGAGATCTTTGAAAAATCAAATGAGGACCACCATGAAAAAATTCATCGAAATCTCAAACGTCGAACAAAGCTTCAAGACCAAAAAGGGCCCGTTTTGCGCCTTACAAGGCATCAACCTGACCGTTGCCAAGGGCGAGTTTGTGACGCTCATCGGCCACTCGGGCTGCGGCAAGTCCACCCTGCTCAACCTGATTGCGGGCCTTACCATGCCGACGCAAGGCCACCTGCTGTGCGCGAACCGCGAAATCGCCGGGCCCGGCCCGGAGCGTGCGGTGGTGTTCCAGAACCATTCGCTCTTGCCCTGGCTCACCTGTTTCGAGAACGTTTATCTGGGCGTCGAACGCGTTTTTGGCGCCGCCAACCGCAGCACGGGCGCTGCGTCAGAGAACAAGGCCCAGCTCAAGGCCCGCACTGACGCGGTGCTGGCGATGGTGGGCCTCACGTCTGCCGCACAAAAACGCCCCGGTGAAATATCGGGCGGCATGAAGCAGCGCGTCGGCATTGCCCGCGCCCTGGCGATGGAGCCCAAAGTGCTGCTCATGGACGAGCCCTTTGGCGCGCTGGACGCCCTGACCCGCGCCAAGCTGCAGGACGAGTTGCTGGAGATCGTGGCCCGCACGCACAGCACCGTGGTCATGGTGACGCACGATGTGGACGAAGCGGTGCTGCTGTCGGACCGGATTGTGATGCTGACCAACGGACCGGCAGCCACCATCGGCGAAGTGCTCAGCGTCGAATTGCCGCGTCCGCGCAACCGGGTCGAACTGGCCGAGAGCACGCAGTACCTGCACTACCGCAAAGCCGTCATTGACTTCCTCTACACGCGCCAAGCGCATGTGGAAAAGGCCGCCTGAGACCATGCGGGACAGACCAAGAGTTACACGCAGTGAACAAGCTCTGTCCTCAACCATTTAGAGACAACAAGGAGAACCCCATGGACATGCGCGTAGCCCCTAAAACCAAGATGAAGCTCGTGATGATCGGCAACGGCATGGCCGGTGTGCGCACGCTCGAAGAGTTGTTGAAAATTGCGCCCGACCTGTACGACATGACGGTCTTCGGCGCCGAGCCGCACCCCAACTACAACCGCATCCTGCTCTCGCCGGTGCTCGCTGGCGAGCAGACCATGGACGAGATCATCTTGAACTCGTGGGAGTGGTACACCGACAACCACATCACACTGCACGCTGGCTGCAAGGTCACCGAGGTGGACCGCATTCGCCGTGTCGTGCATGGCGAGAATGCGGCCGGTGAAAAAATCAGTGCCGGCTACGACCGGCTCTTGATGGCCACCGGCTCCAAGCCCTTCATCCTGCCCGTGCCCGGCAAAGACCTGGAAGGCGTGATCGCCTACCGCGACATTGCCGACACCAACGCCATGATCGACGCGGCCAAAAACTTCAAGCACGCGGTCGTCATTGGTGGCGGCCTCTTGGGCCTGGAGGCAGCCAACGGCCTGATGCGCCGTGGCATGAGCGTGAGCGTGGTGCACGTCATGCCCACCTTGATGGAGCGCCAGCTCGACGTGGTGGCCGGCAAGCTGCTGCAAAAGTCACTGGAAGAGCGTGGCCTCAAGTTTCTGATGGGCGCCCAGACGCAGGCGCTGCTCAAACCCGCCGACCTTGTAGCCTGGGCGGCAAAGCGTACTGCGCAGGTCAAGGAGGAGCCCGCGCAGCGGGCGGGGGACACGGAGCAGAACGCTTTGCCGCCCAGGCTACAAGTGGATGCAGCTGCCGCAGGAGGCACCCAAGCGCAGGCCGACAGCGCGTTAGATTTACAAGCCAAATTGGCCTGCAGCCCAGACCGGGTGTGCGCCGTGCGCTTCCAAGATGGTAGCGTTGTTCCGGCCGAACTGGTCGTGATGGCGGTGGGCATTCGCCCCAATACCGAGCTGGCAGAGAGCATGCGCCTGCACTGCAACAAAGGCATCGTGGTCAACGACACGCTGCAGACCATCACCGACGCGCGCATTTATGCGGTCGGCGAATGCGCGGCGCACCGGGGCATTGCCTATGGCCTGGTGGCGCCGCTGTTCGAGCAGGCCAAGGTGGCGGCGAATCACCTGGCGCAGTTCGGCATCGGGCGCTATGTTGGCTCGCTCACCTCAACCAAGCTCAAGGTCACCGGCATCGATCTGTTTTCAGCCGGCGACTTTCTGGGTGGCGATGGCACTGAAGAGCTGGTGCTGAGCGACCCCTTTGCTGGTGTCTACAAAAAGCTCGTCATCAAGGACGACAAGCTGGTGGGTGCCTGCCTGTATGGCGACACGATCGACGGTAGCTGGTACTTCAAGCTGCTGCGCGATGGCCGCTCAGTGGCCGACATCCGCGACAAGCTGATGTTTGGCGAATCCAATATTGGCGACGCCGGCGTCCAGGGTCACAACAAGGCCGCCAGCATGCTCGACAGCGACGAAGTGTGTGGCTGCAACGGTGTCACCAAAGGAACGATCTGCAAGACCATCAAGGAAAAAGGACTGTTCACGCTCGACGAAGTGCGCAAGCACACCAAGGCCAGCGCCTCGTGCGGCTCGTGCACCGGGCTGGTCGAGCAGCTGTTGATGTTCACGGCGGGTGGTGACTACTCGGCCACACCGAAGATGAAAGCCCTGTGCGCCTGCACCGAGCACGGGCACCAGGCGGTGCGCGATGCGATCGTCGCCAATAAGCTGCTCAGCATCGCCAGTGTCTTCAACTTCATGGAATGGAAAACGCCCAACGGCTGTGCCTCCTGCCGCCCCGCCGTGAACTACTACCTGATCAGCAGCTGGCCCAAGGAGGCCAGGGACGATCCGCAAAGCAGGTTCATCAACGAGCGCAGCCACGCCAACATCCAAAAAGACGGCACCTACTCGGTGATTCCGCGCATGTGGGGCGGAGAGACCACGGCCAGTGAGCTGCGCCGCATTGCGGACGCGGTGGACAAATACCAGATTCCCACCGTCAAGGTCACCGGCGGGCAGCGCATTGACCTGCTAGGCGTCAAAAAGGAAGACCTGGTGAACGTCTGGAAAGACATCGGCATGCCCAGCGGCCACGCCTATGCCAAAGCGCTGCGCACCGTCAAGACCTGCGTCGGCTCGGAGTGGTGCCGCATGGGCACGCAGGACAGCACGCAGATGGGCAAGGACCTGGAACGCGCCATGTGGCGCATGTACGCGCCGCACAAGGTGAAGTTTGCGGTGAGTGGTTGCCCGCGCAATTGCGCCGAGGCCGGCATCAAGGACGTCGGCATCATCGGTGTCGACAGCGGCTGGGAGATGCACATTGGCGGCAACGGCGGCATCAAGACCGAGGTGGCGCACTATTTCACCAAGCTCAAAACCGCCGACGAAGTGCTGGAGTACACCGGCGCCTTCATGCAACTCTACCGGGAGGAAGGCTGGTACCTGGAGCGCACCGTGCATTACCTCAAGCGGGTCGGCATGGAGCATGTCAAGAAGAAGATTCTGGAAGACCAAGAGAACCGCCAGGCGCTGTGGGCGCGGCTGCAGTTCAGCCTGGACGGCGAGCCCGATCCGTGGTTTGAGTTCAGCCGGGCCGAGGTGGATTTGCGTCAGTTTGACAAACTGGCGGTGCCGGCATGAACCTGGATACGTTGTGCGAGATCGACACCGCAAATCGGTCGCAGTCTCAGGGCGTTCGATTTTCCAATAATTTATGCCAAATCAGGCTCCAGCCCTCGTCTCATAAGCGTTAGCAGCTATCTAAATAATAGTAACCAGGAATCATCATGAGCCAATGGAAGAAAATCTGCCAGGTCACCGACATCCCCGTGCTGGGATCGCGTTGCATCCAACGGCCACAGGGCCCCGATGTGGCGGTTTTTCGCAACGCGCAAAACGAGGTCTTTGCGCTGCTGGACCGCTGCCCGCACAAAGGCGGCCCCTTAAGCCAGGGCATTGTGTTCGGCACCAGCGTGGCCTGCCCGCTGCACAACTGGACCATTGGCCTGGACACGGGCTGTGCCCAGGCGCCGGACGCGGGTTGTGTGCAGAGGTTTAGCGTCTTGGTGGAGGGTGATGCGGTGCATTTGGACTTGCAGGAGTTGGCGTCTGTGGGCGTGGGCGAGGCTGCATGACGCGCCGTGGGTGGATCAGGCCGCCGTGGCGCTCGGCTGCGCGGCTGTCCCCCGTCCTTCGTCCTCCTCCTTTACGCCGCTGCGCCGAGCGCCACAGCGACCTGATCTTGCGGGCGTTGTCGGCGTGCAAGCTGCGGCAACCCGCGATGCTCGCCGCCAAAGACACTGGGGTGAGTGGCCACGCACGCAGCCCAAGACACTGGGGTGAGTGGCATAACGAAGTCAAGGAGGAGGACGAAGGACGGGGGACATTCGCGTCGCCACCCACCCCAGTGTCTTGGGCGTCCACAGACTCAGACGCAGATGCAGACCCAAACGCAGGAGCTTGAACCCTCATGAAACAGCTCAAAGAAACCAAATCCACCTGCCCGTACTGCGGCGTCGGCTGCGGCGTCATCATCACGTCTCAGGGCAATGAAATCACCGGCGTGCGCGGCGACCCGCAGCACCCCGCCAATTTCGGGCGGCTCTGCACCAAGGGCTCCACCCTGCACCTCAGCGCCAGCGCCGCCATCACGCAACAGAGCAGACTGCTGCACCCGATGCAGCGTTTGGCGCGTGACCAGCCGCTTCAGCGCGTCAAATGGGATGCCGCGCTCGACACGGCGGCACAGAAATTTACCCAAATCATCCAGACCCATGGCCCCGATGCGGTCGGTTTTTACATCTCGGGCCAGTTGCTGACCGAAGACTATTACGTCTTCAACAAACTCGCCAAGGGGCTGATCGGCAGCAACAACATCGACAGCAACTCGCGCCTGTGCATGAGCAGCGCGGTGACGGGCTACAAGCAGACCCTGGGCTCGGACGCGCCACCAGCCTGTTTTGATGACGTGAACCACGCTGGCACGATTTTTATCGTCGGCGCCAACCCCGCTTACGCCCACCCGGTTCTGTTTCGCCGTATTGAGGCCGCGCGCCAGGCCCGCCCGGATCTGAAAATTGTGGTGTGCGACCCGCGCCGCACCGACACCGCTGAAATTGCCGACCTGTTCTTGCCGATCCAGCCCGGCACCGACGTGATGCTGTTTAACGGCATGCTGCACATCATGTTATGGGAAGGCTGGTTTGACAGCGCCTATATAGCCGCCCACACCAGCGGCTTTGAGGCGCTCAAAGCCACCGTGCGCGACTACACGCCGTCCATGGTCGCGCAAACCTGCGGCATCACGCTGGCGGATCTGCTCACAGCAGCGCGCCTGTTTGCCGGCCTTGATGCGGGCGACCCGGCCCATCGAAGCCCCACGCTCAGCCTGTACTGTCAGGGCCTGAACCAGTCCAGCAGTGGCAGCGCCAAGAATGCTGCGCTGATCAACCTGCATCTGGCTACCGGCCAGATTGGCAAGATCGGTTCCGGGCCGTTGTCACTCACCGGGCAGCCCAACGCCATGGGCGGGCGCGAGGTCGGTGGCATGGCAAATTTGATGTCAGGCCACCGTGATCTGAGCAACCCGGTGCACTGCGCCGAAGTCGCCGCGCTCTGGGGTGTGCCCTCGGTTCCTTCCAAACCCGGCAAGACCGCAGTCGAGATGTTTCAGGCCGCCGCCGACGGCGAGATCAAAGCCTTGTGGATCGCCTGCACCAACCCAGCTCAAAGCATGCCGGATCAGGCCACCGTGCGCCGCGCCCTGGAACGCGCCGAGTTCGTCGTCGTGCAGGAAGCCTTTGCCAGCACCGCCACCTGTGCGTTTGCGGACTTGCTGCTGCCCGCCACCACCTGGGGCGAAAAAGAAGGCACCGTCACCAACAGCGAGCGGCGCATCTCGCGCGTGCGCGCCGCCGTGGCGGCACCGGGCGAAGCGCGACACGACTGGCAAATCGCCGTCGATTTTGGCCAGCGCCTTCGAGCCAACACCCTTTTCCCCTACCCCAGCCCCGAATCGATCTGGAACGAACACCGTGAATCCACGCGCGGGCGCGACCTCAACATCACCGGCATGACCTACGCCATGCTGGAACAATCGCCCCAGCAGTGGCCCTTGAGAGAGGGCCAAACCCAGGGCCTGGCACGGCTGTACCAGGACGGAATCTTCCCCACACCTGACGGCCGTGCCCGTTTTGTCAACACGACCTACACGCCCGTGGCCGAAGCGCGTGAAGCGCGCTACCCGTTTTCACTGGGCACCGGGCGTCTGCGTGACCAATGGCATGGCATGAGCCGCACCGGCACGCTGGGGCGCCTGTTTGGTCATGTGCCCGAGCCCGCGCTGCAGATGCACCCGCAAGACATGGCGCGCCGCCTGCTCAAAGAAGGCGACCTGGTGTATGTCACCAGCAAGCGCGGCTCCATCCTCGTGCCGCTGCAGGCCAGTGCCGATTTGGGCTTGAGTCAGGTCTTCCTGCCGATGCATTGGGGTGAGGAATTCTTGAGCGGCCGCAGCGCCAGCGGCCAACGCCTGGCGGGCGTCAACGCCTTGACCACCTTGGCCTTTTGCCCCGACTCCAAACAGCCAGAATTCAAACACGCTGCGGTCAAAGTCCTCAAGGCAGAACTACCCTGGTCGCTGCTGGCCATGGCCTGGCTGCCCGACAGCCACTTGCAGTGGGCACGCCAGCAATTGCAGCAGTTGATGCGCGAGTTTGACTTTGCGAGTTGCGTGCCTTTCAGCAACAACTCGGGCCTGGATGCAGTCGGCCAGGAACGCAGCGGCTTGCTGTTTCGCGCCAGCGCCCATGAGTCACCGGGTGAGGCGCTGCTGGCCCAGATTGAGTCCCTGCTGAACCTGGACAGCCCCCATGTCTTGCGTTACGCCGACAAGAAGCGCGGGCAACGGCGCGCCGCGCTGCTGCAACACGGCGATATGCACACCACGCTGCAAGCCTTCATGCTGGCGGGCGACACCCGTGCCCAAAGCTGGATCACGACCTTGCTCAAGGACGAGCTGCCCGCCCACGCCTATGGCCGCGCCCTGCTGGTGCCGGGCGCGCAGCCGCCGGTACAGGTTGCGCCCCGCGGCACGCAGGTCTGCGCCTGTTTCAATGTGAGCGACGTGGCGATTCAAGCGCAGTTGCGCGGCACCGTGGGCACCGCGCAGGAGCGGCTGGGCTGGCTGCAGTCGGCGCTGAAGTGCGGCACCAATTGCGGCTCATGCCTGCCCCAACTGCAACGCATGCTGCGCGATAGCCCCCCAATGGGCTCGGCGAATCGCGCGTCGTGAGGCCCCGGAACTGAAAACACCCCAAGCGCAGCACTGCGCTTGGGGTGAAGGTGCAGCAAGCTAAGTCGGGCTGCCTTAGCCCATGTGCAGGCCGCCATTCACCGAGAAATCGGCGCCGGTGGAATAGCCACCATCGTCCGAGGCAATCCACGCAATGATGGAAGCAATCTCGCCAGGATGGCCCAGCCGCTTGACCGGCACGGTGGCAATGATCTTGTCAAGCACGTCCTGACGAATCGCGTTGACCATGTCGGTGCCGATGTAGCCCGGGCTCACGGTGTTGACCGTGACGCCCTTGGTGGCCAGTTCTTGCGCCAAGGCCATGGTGAAGCCGTGCATGCCGGCCTTGGCCGCCGAGTAGTTGGTCTGACCGGCCTGGCCCTTAGCGCCATTGACTGAAGAAATATTGATGATGCGGCCCCAGCCTTTTTCCACCATGTCAGCCACCACTTGCTTGGTGACATTGAACATGGAGTTCAGGTTGGTTTCGATCACGGCGTCCCACTCTTCAACTGTCATCTTGATGAACATGCGGTCACGCGTGATGCCGGCGTTGTTCACCAGCAAATCAATGCTACCGTGCTCAGCCTTGGTCTTGGCAAAAGCCTCGACGGTGGAATCCCAATTGCCGACGTTGCCCACCGATGCGTGGAACGTGAAGCCCAGCGCGAGTTGCTCAGCCAGCCATTTGACATGGTCGCGGGTCGGGCCGCAGCCGGCGATGACCTTGAAACCTTCCTTGTTCAGGCGCTGGCAAATGGCGGTACCGATGCCGCCCATGCCGCCGGTCACGTAAGCTACTTTTTGACTCATATTTATTCTCCTTGAATTGAACGATTTGATTTTTAGTGACGCAAATGACTATAACGAACAATTGTGAACATTGCATTGCGGGAAACACCAACGCGGGCGCCGATTGAGGCATGCGCTGGTGTTGCCCGCTGGTCCTTAACGCTCGATCGTCAGCGCCACGCCCATGCCGCCGCCGATGCACAAAGAAGCAATGCCTTTCTTGGCATCACGGCGCTGCATTTCATGCAGCAAAGTGACCAAAATGCGGCAGCCGGATGCACCCACCGGGTGGCCAATGGCAATGGCACCGCCGTTGACGTTGATTTTGGATGTGTCCCAAGCCATTTCCTGGTTGACGGCACAGGCCTGCGCCGCAAAGGCTTCGTTGATCTCGAGCAGGTCGAGGTCAGCGGCGTTCCAGCCGGCGCGCGCCAAAGCTTTGCGCGAAGCCGACACCGGCCCCATGCCCATCAGGGCCGGATCCAAGCCACTGGTGGCAAAGCTGGCGATGCGACCCATCGGCGTGAGACCCAGCGCTGCAGCTTTCTTGGCCGTCATCACCATCACGGCAGCAGCGCCGTCGTTGATGCCGGACGCATTGCCGGCCGTCACGCTGCCGGCCTTGTCAAAAGCGGGGCGCAGCCCGGCCAAGACCTCGGCGTTGGTCTTGCGGTTGATGAATTCATCGGCCGAAAACACGATCGGGTCTCCCTTCTTCTGGGCGATGCTGAAAGGCACGATCTCGTCCTTGAACTTGCCCGCGTCTTGCGCGGCAGCGGCCTTTTTCTGGCTGGCCAGGGCGAGCGCATCCTGCATGTCGCGTGTGATGGCGTAGTGCTTGTTGACGTTCTCGGCGGTAATGCCCATGTGGTACTGGTTGTACACGTCCCACAGACCGTCCACGATCATGGAGTCGATCATTTTCCAGTCACCCATGCGCTGGCCGTCGCGCGAACCCATCAGTACATGCGGCGAGGCGCTCATATTTTCCTGGCCACCAGCGATCACGATCTCGCTGTCGCCATAGGCTATGGACTGCGCCGCCAGCATCACCGCTTTCAGGCCCGAGCCGCACACGGCGTTGATGGTGAGCGCCGGGGTTTCCTTGGCAATGCCGCTCTTGATCAGCGACTGGCGTGCCGGGTTTTGACCCGAGCCTGCGGTCAGCACCTGGCCCATGATGACTTCACCGATCTGGTCAACTCCCAGACCGGTGCGCTCCAGAAGGGCCTTGATGACGGCGGCGCCGAGTTCGGGCGCAGGCACCTTCGCCAGGCTGCCACCAAATTTGCCCACTGCGGTACGGGCGGCTGAAACGATCACGATGTCTTCCATATCTATCTCCTGAAGTGTAAAAAATTGCTTGCTAAAGACGGGGGAAATCAGGCCCTGGCCTTGACGTAGCGCCCCGGTGCAGCTTCGATGGCCTTGTACTTGGCTTTGCCATAGGTCTTGGGCGCGGGAATCTGCTTGCCCGCATGGCTGACCAGCCACTGGGACCAGTCCGTCCACCAACTGCCCGACTGCTCGGTGGCGTCTGCAAGCCATTCGGCATGGGTTTTGGGGAACTTGCCATCCTCGCGCAGCCAGTGGCTGCGCTTGTTTTTGGCCGGGGGATTGATCACGCCCGCGATGTGGCCAGAGGCGCCCATCACAAAACGCTTCTTGCCCGGCAGTACCTGGGTCGATGCGTAGGCGCCACCGATTGGCACGATGTGGTCTTCACGCGAGCCATAGATGTAAACCGGCATATCTACCATGCGCAGGTCAACCTTTTCACCACAGACGATGGCCGCACCGGGTTTGACCAGCTTGTTTTCCAGGTAGGTGTTGCGCAGGTACCAGGCGTAATAGGGACCTGGCAGGTTGGTCGAATCACTGTTCCAGTACAAGAGGTCAAAGGGCGGCGGGGTTTCGCCCTTGAGGTAGTTGCCCACCACGTAGTTCCATACCAGGTCGTTGGGGCGCAAGAAGCTGAAAGTGCTGGACAGGTCTTTGCCCTTCATCAGGCCACCCTGGCCCATCTCCTGCTCGCGGTACTTGACAAAGGCCTCATCAATGAAGACATCCAGAATGCCGGTGTCGGTGAAATCGAGCAAGGAGGTCAAAAAGGTGGCACTCGCGACTGGCTTTTGACCGCGCGCGGCCAGCACCGCCAGGGCCGTGCCCAGCATGGTGCCGCCAACACAAAAACCCAGCGCATTGATACTCTTGGCGCCGGTGATGTCTTGCGTGACCGTGATGGCTTTGATCACGGCGTCTTCAATGTAATCGTCCCAGGTCTTGTGCGCGAGCGAGGCGTCCGGGTTGCGCCAGCTCACGACGAAGGTGCGATTGCCCTGCGCCGCAGCGTAGCGAATGAGCGAGTTGTCGGGTTGCAGGTCCAGAATATAAAACTTGTTGATGCACGGTGGCACCAGCAAGAAAGGCTTTTCATATACCGTGTCGGTCAAAGGCTTGTACTCGATCAACTGGAACAAGTCGTTTTCGAACACCACCGCGCCCTCGGTGGTGGCGACGTTTTTGCCGACTTCAAAAATGCTTTCATCGGTCATCGACACATGGCCCTGGCGCATGTCGTGAATCAGGTTGGTCACGCCTTTGGCAATGCTCTCGCCCTGGGTCTCAATCGCCTTTTGCTGCGCCTCGGCATTGAAAGCTAAAAAGTTGCTCGGCGCCGCTGCGGCTGTCAACTGTTCCACGGCGAAGCGGATGCGCGCGCGGGTCTTGGCATCGGCCTGCACGGCGTCGGCCAGGCCCATGAGGGTACGGGTGTTGAGCAGGTAGGCGGCGGCAGAAAAGGCCGCCATCGGATTGCTTTCCCAGGCCTTGTCGGCAAAACGTCGGTCCTTGGGTTCGGTGGTACCGTGCAGGCTTTGGCCCCACAGCTTTGTCGCCGCCTGCAGGTACTGCTGCTGCAGTTCCTGCAATTTTTCGGGCGCAAAACTGATCTTGGGCGCCGGGCCATTGTGGGGCAGCAAGCCCTTGGCTGCCTGGCCCAAATCCATGTTTTGGAACGACTGAAAGGCGTTGCGCCAACCCTCGCCCAAAGTCTGTTGAAATTGCTGGGCTGATTGGGCCAGAATTTCAGGAATTTCCTGCGTCATGTGTTGTCCTCTACGTTGTTCGCCTTTTTTAGCCACTCTAGTATCCTAGACTGAACCGTCTAAAACCTGACATTCTCCAAACTGATAGTAACTGACTCATTTATGTACATCGTTCCCCTGGCCTGGCTTTATGTTGCGCTGATGATGGCGGTGGTTGAAGCCAACCATCCCAACGGCACTTTGCTTGGCGCCATCATCACATTCGCGCTTTATGGACTCGCTCCGGTGGCTTTGGTCGTCTACTTGATGGGCGCTCCGTCCCGGCGCCGCGCCATCAAGGCGAAAGAGGCCGCAGAGTGGGCCCAGACGAAGCTTGATGCCTCAGTCCAACCAGATGCAGGCGGCCATGCGGCCACTGACGCCGTCGCGCCGGTACGAAAAAAACCGTGAGGGGTTACTGACCGTGCACCAGGGGCGTGTACTGTCGTTGCCGTAAATCTGGCTCACACCCAGCGCCTGCAAGCGCAACCGGGCCAAGCCCGCCAGGTCCGCCAGCCATTTGCCGTCGCCATGCGCTTGGAACAAGGTATGCGCTTGACTGTCCTGCGCCACAAACGCGGCCCGTACCTCAGCGCCGACTTCGAACTCTTTCGGCCCAATGCAAGGACCCAGCCATGCTATTATTTCAGTAGCTGCATGCGCGTTATCTACGAGGGCTATAGCCTTAAAAGGCTCTATAACTTGCTCAAGAATGCCACGCCCGCCCTGCCCCGCCAAACTGCGCCAACCGGCATGCGCCGCCGCCACCAGAGTGCCCTGCGCATTGGTCAAAAGCACTGGCAGGCAATCAGCCACCATGATGGTGCAGGCCACGCCGGGCTCGCGCGTGATGCAGCCGTCGGCCGGTGTGCCCTGCAGGGAGTGTTCGGATATCTCTTGAACCTGCACCCCGTGAACCTGTGACAAGAACACCGGCTGCGCACCCATCGCCTGCGCCAGTTGGCGCCGGTTGGCCGCAACCGCGCCCGCATCGTCACCGACGTGATCACCCAGATTGAACCCGTCATACGGCGCCAGCGACTCGCCCCCCGCGCGCGTGGTGCACAGCGTATGCACATGGGTCGGCGCCGACCACTGGGGCACCAGCCAGTCGGGATGAAAATTCACGCTAGACCCACCCTGATCAACAGCGTTCGGGCGCATGCTTTTGACGTCAAGCGTGAGCCGTTCGCACCTTGTCATAGGCCGCCAACAACTTGTGGTGCATCTCACAGCCCTCTAACGCCAAGCCCGGCGCACTCAGGCCCATGAAGCGGTCGGTCTGCATGATCAGCGCGTGCGCCTGCGCCACGGCCCCGGCACCGTACAGCTGGCGCAAGGCATCCAGATACGGCCCGGTATCGCCCATGTCGGCCAGGTTAATGATGCTCTCGATGCATGCATACACCGCCCGACGCTGCGGGTTGATCTGGCCGAAGTTCTTGATCCAGTCACAGCCCTCGAGCGTGGCCGCTTCGTCGCCAATGGCCAAGGCCAGCAGGGTCTTGAGCTCGCCCACGCGCAAGTCGCTCCAGAACGAGCCCGCATCGGCGGCCAGGCCAATCACCCCGGCGACAGGGCGCTGATCGGCCAGCGCCGATTCGTTCAAGGTATCGAGCAGGTCGGAGCACTCTTCATCGTCGAGATCCGACAGATTCAAAATGGCTTCACGGATGCTGTTGGCCACGCTGTTGTTTTCAAACGCGAGGTCATCGACCGGGTAAATTTCGGACATGCCCGGCACCAGAATGCGACAGGCATAAACGCCCAGGTGGGTGAAATCGGCTATGTAGATTTCGCGCTTGTCCTTGTGAATGCGATCCACCGCCCAGGCGTAATCCTCGGCCGTGGTATTGCTGAAGTTCCAGTCCACAAACGCGTAGTCGGGCACATCGCCCAAAAACTTCCAGTGAATGACGCCGCTGGAATCGACGAAATGAATTTCGATGTTGGTGGAGCTCGCGACTTCCTCCAGGTCAAAGCCCGGCGCCGGAAAGCCCGCCAGCGAATCGAGCGCGCGGCCCTGCAGCAACTCCGTCAGCGCCCGCTCCAGCGCAATTTCAAAGCGCGGATGCGCGCCAAAGCTGGCAAAGCACCCTTGGTCTTCGGGGTGCAACAGCGTCACGTTCATCACTGGGTACTGGCCGCCCAGCGAGGCGTCTTTCACCAAAATACCGAATCCGGCGGCTCGCAGGGCCGCAATCCCAGCGGCAATGCGCGGGTAACGCGCCAGCACGTTTTCGGGCACATCGGGCAGACAAATGCCTTCGCTGATGATGCGGGCCTTGATGTGGCGCTCAAAAATTTCCGACAGGGCTTGCGTGCGCGCCTCAGCCTGGGTGTTACCGGCCGACATGCCGTTGCTGACGTACAAATTGCCAATCACGTTGACCGGGAAGTAGGTCACAGCCCCATCGCGCTGACGCACATAGGGAATGGCGCAAATACCGCGATCAAAGTTGCCGGAGTTGAACTCGACCAGGCTGCTGGCCTCAATAGTGCCTTCCGGGTTGTAAAACTGGTGCAAATCGGGGTTGAGCAGCTCGGTCGGCCAACTGCCGTCCTCAGGCAGCGCAAACCAGCGCTCTTGCGGGTAATGCACGTAGGGCCGATCAGCCACGTCGGGGCCCAGGTAGAAATGGGTCCAGAAATAATTGGTCGAAAGCCGCTCGAAAAATTCGCCCAGGGCGCTGGCCAGGCAAGCCAGCCGGGTTGCGCCTTTGCCGTTGGTGAACATGAGCGGGCAATCGCGATCGCGGATATGCACGGACCAGATGCCGTCCACCGGATTGAGCCAGCTGCGCTCCTCAATGTGAAAACCAAGCGCTTGCAGCTTGGTCTGGTGGTTGTTGATGGTGGATTCGAGCGAGGCGTCTTTGCCAGGAATAAAGTTTTGTGTTTGCATGGGGTGCAGCATACCGCAGGCCTTGGCGCCGCCCTGCAAATCGGGTGGATTCAGTGATTTAGTGTGCTACCGAACAGACGCTTGGTCGAACTGAGGCCACAGTACCTGCAGACGGGCACACCTCTCAATATGGCAGTTCACCGAGCGACTGACTGATTGCGCGGCGCATGAATTGGGACGGTTTCGCCTCCAATCCCGAGCATTCTTCAGTGGCTAACGAAATTGATTGAAAAGATCTTCTTCGAAATGGACTCCAACCAATGAAAACCGATCGCAATGTCAAATTGAAAAAAAGCGCCAAATCCGTCAAATCTTTGACCCAAGTACTCAAGGAGAGTAAGCACGTCAAAGAGATCGTCAAGGAATCCGCCGATGAACTTGCGAGCGTCAACAAAGTTTTTCAACATGAGTTGGCGACTCAGGAGCACTTGCCCAAGATAGAAGAGGCGCTTGAGCAAAGCGAGGCCGTTGAAACCAAGGTGCAAGAAGCGTCCGTGAAGTTGGCCAACGTGAATCAAGCGCTGCAGGATGAAGTCAAGGAACGCCACCTGTTGGAACGTGAATTAGCGACGGTCTTGAAGCAGCAAGAAGAGACCCTCCATGCTGCCCTGCACGACTCTTTGACTGGCCTGCCGAACCGGGCGCTGTTCAATGATCGACTGGAACATGGGTTGGTGCAAGCAGCGCGACATGGCTGGACATTGGCCGTGATGTTCATGGACCTGAACAATTTCAAAGCCATCAATGATTTATACGGACACGACATAGGCGATGAGGTCTTGCGCATCGTTGCTGCTCGACTTGAAGAAAACACACGGGGCGAGGATACGGTCAGCCGCCATGGTGGCGACGAATTTTTGTACCTGCTCATGGACATGAACAACGAAGATGACGCCAGCGTCATTGCGAAGAAGATCATCGAGGCGGTTCAAGTGCCTTGCAAAGTCAGAGTCGGCGAACTCATCATCACGCCAAGCATTGGCATCTCCATTTTCCCCAAAGATGGCAGCACCGCACAAGCCTTGACCCAAAGTGCCGATACGGCGATGTACCAAGCCAAACGGAGCAAGTCCGGCTACGCATTTGCAAATATCGCGGCCACTTCGCAAGTTTGAACCTAGTGCGCTGGCCCAGAATGGGTTTAAAACAAGTGGCTATTTCAAGCCCATCCTCAGACGGCAATTTGTGAGGTTTTCCTTCGACCTCAGCCGACCACGCGCAGCAGATCTTCTTCGTTGGCGTTTGTCGCCTTCTCGGCCAGTGCCACCGCCTGTGCCGCGAACAGCGCCGCGTCTTCGGCTGTCTGCGCCGCTTCCAGTGCTACTGCCTGTGCTTTTTCTTGGGCCACCGCCTGTGCTGCTGCCTGGCCGGCTATTTGCATAGCCAATGCCGCGGCATCGGTCACTGACTGCGCCGCCGCTTCCGCCGCGCGCGCCGTTTCCTGCGCCACGTTCAGTGCTGACTGCGCCGTTGCCTGTTGCGCTGTCAGTCCTTGCGGCGCCGTCACCTGTGCCGACTGCTGCGATGCCTGAGATGCTGTCAGTACCGCCTGTTCCGTCACCTGCGACGCTGTAAGCGCTGTCAGCGCTGCGTTCTGTGACGCTATCAGTGCCTTGTCCGCATCGCCCAATATCGCCGCGGCGTCCCGGTCCGCCGCGCCGTTTCGCAGTGCGTCCTGCGTCAGCCGCCACGCCTCATTCGCGGCCTCTAGTGCTGCCTGTGCCTTACCCATGTTTGCTTCCTTGTAGTGACCAAACCCTTCAGCATCCACCTTTATCCTTGCTTTTGAGCCGCCCCTGGGTGGTGTCAAACATTTTCACAAGAACTGCGGCCACTGACGTTTCCCCTTGTAGGACAAAGCGCTTGGCCGCTGCATTATGCAGCTTTCAATGGTGTTGCCGGTTGGCGGCTGTTTTCATAGCGCAGGCACACGGCGGCACTCAATGGGCGAGCCATGTCACGCCCGAAAAGACAAGCTGATGCCTGGGCGGTAGCGCAGCGCCAGTGGGAGAAGTTAGACTCAAAGCCCCGCAAAACCGCCCCCAACCGGAGACCTTCATGATTCTTGAGCTTGCCGACTTCTCGATCCAGCCTGGCCAAAATTCCGCCTTCGAAGAAGCGATCCAGCGCGGCCTGCACACCGTGATTGCCCACGCCAAAGGATTTGAGGGCTTCAAGTTCAATCGCTGCATTGAAAATTCCGAGCGCTACGTCCTGCAAATTTTCTGGCGCACGCTGGAAGACCACACGGTGGGTTTCAGGGAGTCTGCGGCCTTTACCGAGTGGCGCGCGATCGTCGGGCCATTTTTTGCACGTCCGCCGAGCGTTGAGCACTTCGAGTTGGTCGCCAAATCAGAAGCAGTCGCATAAGCCCATGACAGCGAGCCACCCAGCCATGTCTTATGTTTTTGAACCAGCCCCGATCGTGTCTGTGCCGGTGCTGGGCCGCACCGCGCGCTTCCCGGTGCACCGCATTTATTGCGTCGGCCGTAACTACGAAGACCATGCCAAAGAGATGGGCCATAGCGGGCGCGAGGCGCCTTTCTTCTTCATGAAACCGTTTGATGCCGTGCTGCTGGTCAACCCGGGCGAGACCGCCCGCCTGCCCTACCCGAGCCTGACCCACAACCTGCACCATGAAATCGAGCTGGTGGTGGCCATTGGCACCGGTGGCAAGAACATCAAGGCGGTGGACGCCGCGCAGCACATCTTTGGCTACGCAGTAGGGCTGGACATGACCCGGCGCGACCTGCAAAACGAGATGAAAAAGCAGGGTCGCCCCTGGTGCATCGGCAAGGGCTTTGACGCCTCGGCCCCGATCGGCCCGATTACCCCGGCCGCAAAGGCGGGCGACATCGCCCAGGCTGAAATCTATCTGCAGGTCAATGGCCAGGAGCGCCAGCGCAGCCAGGTCTCCAAGCTGATCTGGAATGTGGCCGAAGTCATTGAGCAGCTGTCCGCCGCCTGGACGCTGCAAGCGGGCGATCTGATCTACACCGGCACGCCCGAAGGGGTGGGCGCCGTGGTGGCGGGCGATACGCTTCAGGGCGCAATCACCGGTCTGGGCAGCATCATGCTCACGGTTGAGGTTCAATAGCGCCCCAGCTTTGCGGAAAAATCATTTGCGCCTTCTCGCTTTTCTGGCCAAGTTGTGCGCCATCCTGGGTGGCTGCCTTTTGAGCGCCATCGCGCTGCTGACCTGCGCCAGCCTGATCGGGCGCAACACGCTCGGCTTAAGCCTGGCGGGTGACTTTGAACTGACAGGCGTCGCCAGCGGCGCAGCCATTGCGTTGTTTCTGCCCTGGTGCCAACAGCAGCGCGGCAACATCGCCGTGGATTTTTTCACCGCTAGAGCCAGCGTCAAGACCACACTGCTGCTGGACCGTCTGGGCTCGCTGCTGCTGGCCGGGGTGATGGCGCTGCTGGCCTGGCGCACCGGCGTGGGCGCGCTTAACGCGCTGCAAACCCACTCCGGCACCATGCTGCTGGATTTTCCCGAATGGCTGGTGTACGCCAGCATGGTGCCACCATTGGCTTTGACTGCGCTGATTGCCCTGATGCAGAGTTTGCACGGCACTGGCGCTGGCTTGCAGGGGCTGGCCGGTGACAACTTAAATGCCACAGAGCCAATCACACCGGACGGGCACCTATGAGCCCGCTATGGGTAGCCACCAGCATTTTTGCCCTGATGCTCACGCTGATGGCGCTGCGCGTGCCGATTGCAGTGGCCATGTTTGTCGCCGGTGGTGTCGGCTACGTCACGCAGGCGGGTTGGGGACCGTTCAGCAACGCTCTCAACAGCCTGGCCTTTGCCCGCTTTGCCAACTACGAACTCTCGGTCATTCCCCTGTTCATTTTGATGGGTCACTTCGCCACGCAGGGCGGTATCTCCAAGGCGCTGTTTGGCTTTGCCAGTGCCGTGATGTCGCGTTTCCAGGGCGGCTTGGCGATGGCCACCGTGCTGGCCAGCGCCGCGTTTGGCGCCATTTGCGGCTCGTCGGTGGCCACGGCGGCCACCATCACCTCGGTGGCGCTGCCCGAGCTGAGGCGCCACGGCTATTCTGGCCGATTGGCCACCGGCGCTTTGGCCGCAGGGGGCACACTGGGCATCTTGATACCGCCCTCGGTGCCGCTGGTGATCTATGCCATTTTGGCCGAGCAAAATATTGCCAAACTGTTTGCGGCCGCTTTTGTGCCGGGGCTCATCGCCATGCTGGGCTACATGTTCGCCATCGCCGTCTATGTGCGCCTGGTGCCGGGCCACGCGCCGGGCAAGACCGCGCGCCAGCCCAAACGCAGCGAGACTGGCGGCCACCCGCTCGCGGCGCAAGCCCTGCGTGGCGTTGTGCCGATTGCACTGGTTTTTGCAACCGTTTTTGGCGGCATTTACGGCGGCTGGTTCACCCCGACCGAGGGCGCTGCTGTGGGGGCGGCGGCCACCTTGGTGGTGGCGATGCTCAAGGGCGAGCTTGATTTTGCAAAGCTCAAATACTGCTTTTACGCCACGGCGCAAGGCTCGGCCATGATCTTCTTGGTCTTTCTGGGCGCGGACCTGATGAATTCGGCGCTGGCGCTGACCCAAATGCCCAACCAGCTTGCGGCCGTGGTGCAAGGCTGGGGCTTGCCGCCCTTGTGGATCGTGTCGATCATTTTGCTGTTTTATGTGGTGCTGGGATCGGTGATGGACGAGCTGTCCATGCTCCTCATGACCATCCCCATCTTCTTCCCGCTGGTGATCGGGCTTGACTTTGGCATGCCGCCCGAGTCGGTCGGCATCTGGTTTGGCATCATGGTGTTGATGACGGTCGGCTTCGGCCTGCTGGCGCCGCCGGTGGGGCTCAATGTGTACGTCGTCAACAGCCTGGCGCCCGGGGTGCCGATTGCGGAGAGCTACCGCGGCGTGCTACCGTTCTTGGTCAGCGATGTGTTGCGTACACTCCTTCTTTTGTTCTTTCCCGGCATCTCATTGTGGCTGGTTAAATTCATCACCTGACACCTTCAATCTCTCATCATGCAAAGACGCACCCTGCTCAAAACCAGCGCCGCCCTGGCGCTGGCCACGCCTGCTCTCAGCCGTGCAAACGCCACCGTCACGCTCAAGTTCCACACCTTCATGGCAGCGCAGTCCAACGTCTGGCAGAACATGCACAAGGTCTGGATGGACAGAATCAGCCAGGAGTCAAACGGCCGCATCCAGTTTGAGGCCTACCCGGCCATGCAACTCGGCGGCAGCCCGGCGCAACTGTACGACCAGGCCAAAGACGGCGTGGTGGACATCATCTGGACGATTCCGGGTTACACGGCGGGCCGATTCCCCCGGATCGAGGTGTTCGAACTGCCGTTCATGATGAGCAACGCCGAGGCCACTTCACGCGCCTGCTGGGAGTTCATGCAAACCATGGCGTTTGAAGAGTTCAAGGACACGCAGGTGCTGGCGCTGCAGGTGCATGGCCCCGGTGTCTTGCACACCAAGAATAAGCAGATCAAGACTGCCGCCGACCTCAAGGGCCTGAAAATGCGCGGCCCCACCCGCCAGGTCACGAAGATGCTGGGCTATCTGGGCGCCATACCCGTGGGTATGCCGCTGCCGGCGATTCCCGACGCGCTGTCCAAAGGCACGATTGACGGCGCGGTGCTGCCCTGGGAGGTGGTGCCCTCGGTCAAAGTGCAGGAACTTACCCGCTTCCACAGCCAGTTTGAGCCGGCCAGTGGCGCGCTCTACACCGCCACCTTCGTGCTGGCGATGAACAAGGCCAAGTACCAATCGCTGCCGCCTGATCTGAGACAAATCATCGACAACAACTCAGGCCTGCAGACCTCGGGCTGGCTCGGCCGCACGCAACAAGCCGGTGATGACGCCGGTCGGCAGGCCGCGCTGGCACGCGGCAACACGATATACACCATCGGGCCCGCGGATGCGCAGGAATTCAAGCGCAAAGCGTCTTTGGTTGAAGTGCAATGGGTGCAAGACATGAACCAGCGCGGCTTGGATGGTCAGCAATTGCTGAGCACGGCGCGCAACTTGATAGCCAAACACAGCAAGCTGGCAGCCGAACCAGCCCCGGTGACTCCGCCCGTCAAGACCAAGCTAAAGAAGACCTGACTTTTCAAATTACACTGTCTGCATGCTGCGCCCCCCCATCAAACACTGCAAGAACTGTGGCACCGCCGTGGTCTACCGGGTGCCCGACGATGGCGACACCAAAGAGCGTGCGGTCTGCCTGGCCTGCCACACCATTCACTACGAGAACCCGCTCAACGTGGTGGGCACCGTGCCTTATTGGGGCGACAAGGTCTTGCTGTGCAAGCGCAATATTGAGCCGCGTTTTGGCAAATGGACGCTGCCAGCGGGCTTCATGGAGATGGGCGAAACGGTGGCCGAAGGCGCGGCGCGCGAAACGCTGGAAGAGTCGGGCGCGCAGTTTGCCCTGGAAGGTTTTTTCTCGCTGCTGAACGTGCCCCGCGTGGGGCAAGTCCATGTGTTTTACCTGGCGCGCCTGCTCAGTGACGTGTTCGACCCCGGTTTCGAGACCCTCGAAGCGCGGCTGTTTGCCGAGAACGAGATTCCCTGGGACGAGATCGCCTTCAGAACTGTCAAGGAAACGCTGGAACACTACTTTGCCGACCGAAGCAAGGGCCACTTTGGGATTCACATCCTTGACATCGCCTGAAGTTCTGCTGGCGGCAGAGTTCTGGTTCTACCGCATCGGCGGCTTCGTGCTGCTCAATGTGCTCGACGACCCAGCCTGGCTGGCGCTGATGTTTTGCTAAGCCGTGCTGCCCTGCTACGTCTTACTTGACCTGGAAACCACCGGCGGCAACCCGGTGATTGATCGCATCACCGAGATTGCCGCCGTGCGCATTGAAAACGGGCAGGAAGTGGCGCGCTGGAGCACGCTGGTCAACCCGGGCTGCTCAATATCTCCGTTCATCCAGCGACTCACCGGCATCAGCAACGCCATGGTGCGCAGCGCCCCCAGCTTCGAGGCGGTCGCCCCGCGCTTGCTCGAACTGCTGGGCGGTGCCGTGCTGGTGGCCCACAACGTGCGCTTTGACCACGGCTTTTTGCTCCATGAACTGGCCCGCCTGGACGTGGCGCTGCGTGTCAAAACCCTGTGCACGGTGCGCCTGTCGCGCCTCTTATACCCGCAGCACAAGGGCCATGGCCTGGACGCCCTGATGCAACGCCACGGCATCAGCACGCTGGAGCGGCACCGCGCCATGGGCGATGTCGAGGTGATGCAAGCCTGGCTCTTGATTGCCCGCCAGGAACACGGCGCGCAATTGCTGCAGCAGCAGGCACTGGCGCTGCTGCAGAGCAGCGCAGCACTGCCGCCGCAACTGGAAACCCCGGTGGCTGACATCCCGGAGACCGCCGGGGTCTACATCTTTTACGGTGAAGGGCCGCTGCCCCTGTACATTGGCAAGAGCGTCAAGCTGCGCAGCCGGGTGATGTCGCACTTTCAGGCGTCCAGCCGGTCAGCGCGCGAGATGCGCATGGCCCAGGAGATTCGGCGCGTGCAGTGGGTTGAAACCGCCGGTGAGCTTGGCGCGCTGCTGCTGGAGGCCCGGCTGGTGAAGGAAAAACAGCCGGTCTACAACCGCCAACTGCGCCGCGAGAGCACGCTGTGCGCCTGGCGCCTGGCGCACGACCCGCTGGCCCGGCCGCTGCTGAGCCTGGTGCGCGGCGCGTCGCTGCAACCGCAAGAGTTTGGCCAGATGTATGGCGTCTACCGCTCCAAAAATCAGGCCATCAGCAGTTTGCGCGAACTGGCGGACAAGCACAGCTTGTGCCTGCAGGCGCTCGGCCTGGAGTCCGGCAAGGGCCGCTGTTTTGCGCATCAGATCGGGCGCTGCCAAGGCGTGTGCTGTGGCCAAGAGACACCGCAGCGGCACCACCTGCGGTTGCAACTGGCGCTGGCACAGCAAAAGCTGCAGGTCTGGCCCTACGCCGGCAGAATCGGGTTGCGTGAGTACGACGCCCACAGCCGGCGCACGGACATTCACATCTTTGAGCAGTGGTGCCACCTGGCCACCGTGCATGACGAGTCTGAACTCGCGGATGCCCTGGGCAGCCGCAGCACGCTGGCATTTGACCTGGACACCTACCGGTTGCTGCTCAAACACATGGCGCTGGCGGGCACGGGAAAAATCGAGCTGCTCGACTGGGCAAAGAAGCTGCAGCCAACACTCGATTAGATATCAATACGATAGCTGCTTATCCAATAAAGACGTGGGCTAGAGGCCTAATATGCTTATATTTTTAAGCAATTTGACGTGTTGTGACCCCCCCCAACGGGGGAGCAACGATGGCCGGCCCAACAAACGCCGAGCCGAGTTGCATCAAGGCTTGAACTTCGCCGTCACCTCAGCCACGCGCTTGCCAAACAACTTGGCCGTTTCCAAATCGCCTTGCAGCATTTCAGCGGGTGACGCATCGGACGGCGACTGGGCCATGGCACCAGCGAAGGAGCCCAGGTAGTTGATGTCGTTGCGCTGCGCCGCCTTGGCATTGCTTGGCATCATGCCGGTGCCAACCCAGATGCCGCTGTGCTGCATCGCCAGGGTAAACAGGTAATGCAGCGTTGAGTGCTTGTCGCCATTGATCGTGGCGCTGTTGGTGAAGCCGGCAAACACCTTGTCTTTCCAGGCCTGGCTGTACCAGGGCTTACTGGACGCATCGGCAAACTTCTTGAACTGCCAGCTCACGCTGCCCATGTAGGTGGGCGAGCCCATGACGATGGCGTCAGCCGCACTGAGCGTGGCCCACTGGGCGTCCGTCAGATTGCCTTCGGCGTCGATGGCGACCAACTCGGCGCCCGCGCCCTCTGCCACGGCTTGCGCCATCCGCAGGGTGTGACCATAACCTGAGTGAAAAACGACGGCTACTTTTGACATTTGAAATCTCCTTGATGAGTTTGGGAAGAATGGAGGTCTGCGGCGCAGCCCCCGAGGGGAAAAAATACGAGAAAGAAGCAATAAATCAGGCGGACAGGTCAAACACCAGCACTTCAGCGTCCTTGCCGTGCGCCAGCGTAAGCTGGGTTTCGTCGGCCAGCAGCGCTGCGTCACCGGTTGTCAGCCGTTGGCCATTGACGTCGAGTTCACCGCGTACCAGGTGCACGTAGCTCTTTCGATTGGGGCCCAGCGTGAGCTCGGCCCTTTGGTCTGCGTCAAACAGCCCGGCATACAAGCGCGCATCCGCATGAATCAGGACCGAGCCCTGGGCACCATCGGGGGACGCGACCAAGCGCAAGCGGCCCTGCTTTTCGGAATCCGCAATGGTCTTTTGCTCGTAACTGGGTTGTACACCCTTCACATTGGGCTCAATCCAGATTTGCAGCAAATGCGTGGTGGCATCGGGCGCGTGGTTGAACTCGCTGTGCTGCACGCCGGTGCCGGCGCTCATGCGCTGCACATCACCGGGCGGAATCGCCTTGACGTTGCCCATGCTGTCCTGGTGCGCCAGCGCACCGCTGAGCACGTAGGTGACGATCTCCATGTCACGATGGCCATGGGTACCAAAGCCCTTGCCGGGCGCGATCCAGTCTTCATTGATCACGCGCAAGTTGCCCCAGCCCATGTGCTGCGGATCGTAATAACCGGCGAAGGAGAAACTGTGAAACGATTTGAGCCAGCCGTGGTCTGCATGGCCGCGTTCCTGCGATTTGCGAATTGTCAACATAGCAAAACTCCTTGAATGACCTTGATTTTGGGCGCATTCGAGGCGACTGGCATCAGCTCACTTTGACGACATCGTTCAAATTATTCGAATACTTGACGCATTTGAAACTTAATCTTCATTATGAATACATGCCAGGCCACTGCAATTTCGATAGCTAAACAGGCTTAAGAAACAAGGACTGGAGGGCAAATTTGTCTTAAACACCGCCACGCGTCTTGGGGTGCTCAAAAAAGAAACGCAGCATTTCAAGCGTGGCATTCGGGCCGCTCGCATCGGTGTAGGAACCACTGGCGTGGCCACCCGACCAGGCGTGCCCGGCCCCATGCACCAGCCAGTGCTCGGTCAACGCCTGGCCCTGCGCGTCATGCCGTGTGGAGCGGGTGTAGCGCCGCCCCTGCAGCGAGACACCCTGCTCCACGCTGGCCTGACCCACGGGGTGCGCGGCCGCGTTCGACCCACTGGCGCCAGCCCCCAAGGCAGCGGCAATCACCTGCTCGCCGTTGCGCGGATGCACCGTCTGGTCCTGGTCGCCGTGAAACACGATGGTCGGCACCGCTCCCTGCGGATGCAACAGCGCTTTCGCGGCCCGCGCCGCCCGAGCGCCCGTGGCACGCATCACAATACCGACCTGGCCGCTTTGCATCACCATCAGCGCCTCCCCCATGTTGCTGGCGGCGCCACCCGGCAGGCCCGAATGAACACCGACCGCCGCAAACAGCTCCGGGTACGCCGCCGCCACAATGACCGCCATGGCGCCGCCGGCCGACAAGCCGGCGACATAGACGCGGCTTGCATCAATGCCATGCTGTTGGATCACGGCCTGCGTCAGGCTCGCGATCAGGGCGGGCTCACCCAGGCCGCGCTGCTGGTGCTGCGGCTCGAACCAGTTCCAGCATCGTGAGGGGTTGGCTTGTGCGCCCTGCTGGGGGTACAGCACGTAAAAGCCCTGATCCCGCGCCCGCTCGTTCATGCCGGTACCGGCGGCGAAGTCATCCGCATTCTGGGTGCAGCCGTGCAGCATCACGACCAGCGGTAGCGCCTTGCCATCCTGGCCGGGCGGTTGGTAGAGCTTGTAGCGGCAGCTCAAGGCGCCATGCGTGTGTGCGCCGCTGGTGAATTCAGCGCTGCCGCCCTGCACCCCGGCCCGAGCATGCGGTTCACCCTTGACGGCAACGTCATCCACACCCCAAGGTGCCTTCGCTCCGCCAGGGAGCACAAAGGATCCCGCGCTCGCCCAAGGTGGCACCGGGCCGCGCGCAGCCGTGGCACCGGCTGCGGCCGTGCCACGCAAGGCATTTTGGATGGCCTCGGTCGCTTCCATCAAGTGCTTGGTTTGCGTCAAGCGGGTGGCGCTGCGCATCAGTTCCGCAAGCTTGTTGTTCATAAAGGTATCTCGGGTTTGAACTTGAAAGGGATTCAGGATGAAATCAGCGCCGGCGGCTGGCCAGCGCCGCCTTGACCGCCGGGCTGGCCTGCAGCGCGCCCAGGACTTCCAGCGAGTCGATGGTGGCCAGGGCCAACTCAGGTGTCACCTCAGGCGCAATCGTCACCAGGCCGAGGACCCGAATCTGCAGCGTCTGGCGCGCCGCCTGCAGCGCGCGCAAATCGTCCGCGCTGAAATGCTGCAGACCCAGCACCAGCATCTTGCGCGCCACCACCTGCCGCACGGCATCCGAGTGGGTCGCGAGCTGATTGCGGATCGCCGTGCGGATGAAGTCGGTGCGATTGCCGTAAAAGCCCTCAGCCACCATCAGGTCCACCTGCCCCAGGTCGACAAACCCCAGGTTGATGGTGATCTTCTCCGAGTCCGCCAGCTTGTGCTTGGCGGGAAATAGTGCGCTATCTTGATTCATGCGACCATCTTAGCACCATCCAAATGGATGGTTGATGGATGGCGTTAATCGTCAGCCGGTGCAGCACCACGGCCGTGCGGCGCTGGCAGACTCCATAACCAGGCCGCCACTGCGGCGCAGCAAAGCCCAGGGATCCACCGCACAGGCCCAGGCATGAACCACCAGGCAAGGGCCGAACTCAGGATCATCATGACCGTGGCGAACTGTTTGGCACGCAAGGGCACGGCGCGGTGGGCGCGCCAGTCCCGCACCATCGGGCCAAAGCGTGGATGCTGCAGTAGCCAATGCTCATAACGCTTACTGCCACGGGCGAAGCAATAGGCCGCCAGCAAGATGAACGGGGTGGTCGGCAATAGCGGTAACACGACGCCAATGACACCTGTAGCCAGGCAAATGGCGCCGCAGACCAGCCAGAGCCAGCGCAGCCAGCGCGGCTGAGCAGCGACCGCCGCAGGCTCAGAAATCGCCACTTCCACCCGAGGCGAGCGACTCAAACTTCGTGATCGTATTGATGAACGCCAGCTTGACCACGCCGGTGGGGCCGTTGCGCTGCTTGGCAATGATGATTTCGGCCACGCCTGGCTCTTTGCAGGCGTCCTTGGTGTAGTACTCGTCGCGGTAGATGAACATGATGATGTCGGCGTCCTGCTCGATCGCGCCAGACTCACGTAAGTCGCTCATCATCGGGCGCTTGTCGGGCCGCGTTTCCACGCTGCGGTTGAGCTGCGACAGCGCAATCACCGGGCATTGCAGCTCTTTGGCCAGCATTTTCAGTCCCCGTGAAATTTCACCCAGCTCGGTGGCGCGGTTTTCACCGTCGCTGCTCGAACCACTCATGAGCTGCAGATAGTCAACCACGATCAAACCGAGCTTGCCGCACTGGCGCGACAGGCGCCGCGCGTTGGCACGCAGTTCGCTGGAGTTCAAACCCGCGGTTTCGTCGATGTGCAGCGAAATCGTGCGCAGCTTCTCGATCGCCTCGGTCAGACGCGGCCATTCTTCATCGGTCAACTTGCCAGTGCGCAAGTGGCTCTGATTGATGCGCCCGATTGAGCCCACAATCCGCACCGCCAGTTGCGCGGCGCCCATTTCCATGGAAAACACCGCCACCGGCAGGCCTTCATTGAGCGCCACATGCTCGGCGATGTTGATCGCCAGCGCCGTTTTGCCCATGGACGGCCGCGCCGCCAGCACCACCAGATCGCCCGCCTGAAAACCAGCGGTCATGCGGTCCAGGTCATAAAAGCCGGTCGGCACCCCGGTGACGTCGTTCGGGTTGTCGGCCATCTCCTGCACCCGGTCCAGCAGCGCCACCACCAGCGAGTCCATGGCCTGAAAACCCTGGCGCGTGCGTGCGCCCTCTTCGCCGATGTTGAAAATCTTTTGCTCGGCCTCGTCCAGAATCGCCGCCACCGCCCGACCTTTGGGGTTAAAGGCGTTGGTGGAGATTTCATCGCTGGCGGCCACCAGCTTGCGCAGAATCGAGCGCTCGCGCACGATCTCGGCGTAGCGGCGGATATTGCCCGCGCTGGGCACGTACTGGGCCAGCGAGTTCAGGTAGACCAGGCCACCGATTTCTTCGGCTTTGCCCTGGCTTTGCAGTTGCTCGAACACCGTGATCACGTCGGCCGGCTTGGTCGCGTTGATCAAGGCGCCAAGCGCCGTGAACACCATGCGGTGCTCGTAACGGTAAAAATCACGCTCGGTCAGCAGGTCGTTGACGCGGTCCCAGGCGGCGTTGTCGAGCAACAGCCCGCCCAGAACGCTGGATTCGGCTTCGATGGAGTGCGGCGGAATGCGCAATTGCGCAACTTGGGCGTCTTGACCGTAGTCAAAAGGCACAGCAGAAAGTACAGCTGACATGGGGGTGGGGGTTTCCTTTGAGCCGTCGATACTACGCCAGCGCCAGCCCGGCGTCGAATGAAAAGCTGGGCACAAGCCCTTTAAAAGCTGTGGACAAACTGTGGAAATTGCGGAGCGGCGGCCACGGGCAACTGAAGCGAACAGCATCGGGTTGGCAGGAAGCCGCAATGGTCAAGTGCTGTCAGCCGGGCGCGATTCAAAGTGATATGGCACCCTGAAGATATTAAGTCCTCACGTCAAACCCGGCTTTGCGCATTAAACCCGGCCCGGCGACTGGGCCATGCGCATGCGGTTTTGGGGCGAAAACACACGCGAAATTGAAGCTGGGGTATGCAAGCGCTTGCCGACGCGCGCCTTTCACCCCAAAGCCCGGTCGCATAGCCCAATCACCGTACCTGACGCTGCCTGGGTCAAAAATTTTGCAGTAAAGGGCTCACACCAATACGCGCCACATTCAACTCAGGCAACTTTTAACTGCTCCCCTGCCAGCGTACCTGAGCGCTCGCAAAATCAGTCGGGTGATACGTTTTGCGTAGGTAAAGGAGGAGACCGCGCAGCGGGCGGGGGACACGTAGCAAAGCGTATTGCCCGGCTGATTCAACCATGCCTATCCGGTTGGCACACCAACGCCTGATGGTCTTGTTGATGCCGCTTAAAGGCCTTAAACGAAACGCTGCGGAGTTCTCTAGCACAACCCATGATCAGCGACCTCCGCGAAACGCGCCTCGCCTTGTCTGTGTACCGGCCAGCAAAGTGGCTTGTACGCACCCTGGTGTGCCAACCGGATAGGCAGGGATTCAACAACCACCTTGATGTCTGCCCCAATCCAATAGACGCACCTGAGTGCTTCGGAAAAGAACCATTGATCGGAAGCCCACATTACTTTGAATCGCACCCCTGTCAGCCTCCATGATTGACAAGACGCAAATCATTGCCAAGATTTCAATGGATCATCAATGACGCATCAGGGTTGATCTGTGACGAGCCACCTGGCCTTGTGTTCGACCTGCATTTTCCATGCGCACCGGGAGGATCATCATGAGGTTTTATCTATTTGAACTGCAGGCTGATGCCCACATTCGCAAGTCCCGCGAATATCTGGAAGAAGCCCATTTGAAACGGGTTGAGCATGAGGCCGCCGCCGAGCACCATCAGGCATTGAGCACCATGTACACGCAGCGGATTGCCCGAATCGAAGCAGAAATACGTGAAGCCACGGGCCTGCGATCAGGCAATGGCCAGCCAGTCGAGGACGCCGCCAGCGAGCCCCTTCGCCTGAAGTCCGATTCGGTTGTGCCCTATCCGTCGCGTGCTTCGCACGCCTGAGCAGTGGGCGACCCAACCTTGGCGCGCCACGCGATTAAAAATGCCCGCATAGCGGGCCTTTTTCGTTGATATTTATGCAATTTCAGGCTGTAGCCCACGTATTACGGGCACATACAGCTATTAATAACATTGCACCCGTTCGTCCTCAGTAGGTTTGACCCAACTGATCCAGAATCGCCGGATTCTCCAGCGTAGAGGTGTCCTGGGTGATGGACTCGCCCTTGGCCAGCGAGCGCAACAGGCGGCGCATGATCTTGCCGGAACGGGTCTTGGGCAGATTCTCGCCAAAGCGGATGTCCTTGGGCTTGGCAATCGGGCCGATCTCTTTGGCGACCCAGTCACGCAGCTCCTTGGCAATGGCCTTGGCTTCGTCACCCGTGGGCACCGGGCGCTTGAGCACCACAAAGGCACAAATCGCCTCGCCAGTGAGGTCGTCCGGGCGGCCCACCACGGCGGCTTCGGCCACCAGGTCGGTTTTGGCGACCAGGGCCGACTCGATCTCCATGGTGCCCATGCGATGGCCCGAAACATTGAGCACGTCGTCAATGCGGCCCGTGATGCGGAAATAGCCGCGATCCACACTGCGCACCGCGCCGTCGCCGGCCAGATACACCGTGCCACCCAATTCCTCGGGGAAATAGCTCTTCTTGAAGCGCTCAGGGTCATTCCAGATGTTGCGAATCATTGACGGCCAGGGGCGTTTGACGACCAGCAGGCCACCGGAACCGTTGGGCACGTCTTGACCGGCTTCGTCCACGATCGCGGCCATGATGCCTGGCAGTGGCAAGGTGCAGCTACCCGGAACCAGCGGCGTGGCGCCCGGCAGCGGCGTGATCATGTGGCCGCCGGTTTCGGTCTGCCAGAAGGTATCGACGATCGGGCAGCGCTCGCCACCGATGTTTTTGTAGTACCACATCCAGGCCTCCGGGTTGATCGGCTCACCCACGGTGCCCAGAAGGCGCAGGCTGGAGAGGTCAAAACGGGAAGGATGGACTTTTTCATCGCTCTCGGCCGACTTGATCAGCGAACGGATCGCCGTGGGTGCGGTGTAGAAGATGGTGCACTTGTGGCGCTCGATCATCTGCCAGAAACGCGCCGCATTCGGGTAGGTCGGAATGCCTTCAAAAATGATCTGCGTCGCTCCTGCCGCCAGCGGACCGTAGGCGACATAGGCATGGCCCGTGATCCAGCCGATGTCTGCCGTGCACCAGAACACATCGGACGGCTGCAAGTCAAAGGTCCAGTCCATCGTCAGTTTGGCCCAAAGCACAAAGCCGCCGGTGGAATGCTGCACGCCCTTGGGTTTGCCCGTGGAGCCCGAGGTGAACAGAATGAACAAGGGATGCTCGGCGCCCACAGGCACCGGTGCGCATTCGGTGCTCTGGCTGGCCAGCGCCTCGGTGAAGCTCACGTCACGCCCGGCCACCATATTGCAGGCGGTCGCGGTGCGCTGGTAGACGAACACCGTCTTGATGGACTCGCAGCCGCCAAGGCCCAAACCCTCGTCCACGATCGACTTCAAGGGTAGTTCCTTGCCGCCGCGCATCTGGTAGTTGGCGGTGACCACGGCCACGGCGCCTGCGTCCATGATGCGTTCTTGCAGCGCCTTGGCCGAAAAGCCGCCAAACACCACACTGTGGGTGGCACCAATGCGCGCACAGGCCTGCATGGCAATCACGCCTTCGAGCGTCATTGGCATGTAAATCAGGACACGATCACCCTTTTGGATGCCATGCGCCTTGAGCGCGTTGGCAAACTGGCTGACCTTGGCCAACAATTCCTTGTAGCTGGTCTTGGTGACAGCACCATCGTCAGCCTCAAAAATCACCGCGGTCTTGTTTTCGACCGGCGTGCCCATGTGCTTGTCCAGGCAGTTGGCCGAGGCATTGAGTTCACCATCTTCAAACCACTTGTAAAACGGCACATTGGACTCGTCCAGCGTTTTGGTGAAGGGTTTGGTCCAGACCACGTTCTCACGCGCCAAGCGGGCCCAGAAACCCTCAAAGTCGTTCGCGGCTTCAGCGCAAAGCGCGTTGTAGCCTTCCATGCCGGAAATGCGCGCGGCCTTGACGGTCGCCTCGCTCGGCGGGAAAACGCGGTTTTCAACCAATGTGGACTCGACGGCGGTGGATGGTGATGTCATGGGTAGGTCTCCTCTTGT
Organism: Rhodoferax sp.; assembly: GCA_013791765.1. GTDB lineage: Bacteria > Pseudomonadota > Gammaproteobacteria > Burkholderiales > Burkholderiaceae_C > Rhodoferax. The sequence goes on along the minus strand of VMTC01000074.1, from coordinate 63,406 downwards.
TAAAACTACAACGCGTAAATGTGAATCCTGGCACTTACAGGCCACTGACGCAATTCATTGTGCAGAGCAACAGCACTTCGCAACCTGATGACTATCAAGCCATCGGCCTTCGGCCAGGGTGGGCGCACCCTACAATGCGCAACTTTTGAATTCAAGACGCCAGCTATGAGCACTCCCGCCCCTAAACAGTCACGCCGCATGCGCCCAATCCCCAGCTTTATCTTTGCCAGCCGCTGGCTGCAACTGCCGCTCTACATAGGCCTGATTGCCGCGCAAGGCGTGTATGTATTCCATTTCTGGGTTGAACTGGTGCACCTCCTGGAGGCTGTTTTTGGCAGCCAGACCGCCTTGCAGGCCCTGATCAGCAGCATTGGCTACAAGTCGGATGTCGCCATCACTTCGCTCAATGAAACCATCATCATGCTGGTGGTATTGGCGCTGATTGACGTGGTCATGATCTCCAACCTGCTGATCATGGTGATCATTGGTGGCTATGAAACCTTTGTGTCGCGCATGGACCTGGAGGGCCACCGTGACCAGCCCGAGTGGCTCAGCCATGTGAATGCGTCGGTGCTGAAAGTCAAGCTCGGCACGGCCATCATCGGCATCAGCTCGATTCACCTGCTCAAGACCTTCATCAACGCCGCCAACTATGACGAAAAAGTTCTGATTGCGCAAACCGCCATTCACATCACTTTTTTGCTCTCGGCCATCGCCATTGCCTACACCGACAAGCTGATGGCGCGACCGGAAGCGGCGCCCCATTAGGCGTGCGCGCATCAAGGCTCTCTCAAGAAACAAAACACGTGATCCCGGTTTTTATGCTGCAACTGCCACTGGCGTAGTCGTGAAAGCCAGAGCCGTGGCCCGACGCTTTAGAACTCAATGCTCAGCGCGACAGAGCCGTAAGCCTGATTGGGCCCCTGTTCCTCATATTCCCGTGTGCGGTAAACACGCATCACGGCGAGCTTGACGCCGTGTCCTGCGACAATGCCCTGAACGCTGACCCCGACCGCCGCCTGGGCAACCCAGGGCTTGCGGGTCACACTGTGACTTGATTGAAAGAGATTTCCGTCGAGCGAAAAATCATGCAGGACGAGTTTTGTTTCGAGCGTGCCAAAAAGGTGAGCACCTGCTCGCGGCCGGTCAACCGTCAACGCGGCATTGGCCGAGCCGCCACGGATGGAAGCGGCGGATGGTGGACGGTTTTCGGCGCCGGGTCTGATGGGATAGGTACCAAAATCGTTCGGCAGATTCCAGCCGATACGCCCTTCGATACCCACGGTCGCTGAAGTTTCGATATTGCCCAGTCGCAGCCCCAGCGAACGGATCGAATCGGCCGCGAATCCGGGCTGGATCGCGCCCGTTCCACGGTAGTCCCTGAATTTGCGATCCATCGCCAATTGCAGTGCCGGCTCATTCTTCAACTGGTTTTGCCATCCCTGAAATTTATCGACGCCCATGACATCGTGCACCAGATCTTGTGTCTGTTGCGCAAGTGCCAAGGGGCCAATGACGCCCAAGGTGATCTCGCGCGTATCAAGTATTTCCGAGTTGCTCTGCGGTGCGTGGCGGCGCCGGTTCCACGACATGCCCACGTACAGCAAGCCCGCATAAGGTCTATCGTCCTCGATCAGGTCGGTCCTGGAAAAATCTTTTGGTGTGAACATGGACTGACCAAATCTCACGACCACATTTTGCGTGTGTGCGGGGTTTTCGGCATCCGCCCAAAAACCAGGGTTCACAAGCGTGATGAGTTTCGCCTGCAGGCGTACCGGCGCGGGCAGACACTCGGGTTTGAGTTTTCCGACGATGTCGTGCGAGACGGCCGTGAATGCCACACCGTTCGTGTAGTTTTGATCGGTGCCAGTAAAACGGTCGTTCTCCAGTCTGGCAGTGCCTCCCCGAAATCTGATGACCTCATCGGCCTTGCAAGCCCCGGTACTGGATGCCTCGTCATTGCTGGCTTGTGCGTTGGCGGGAGTCATGCACACCAGCAGCATGAGTAGCCAAGCGGCCTGGCGCAGGCTGCACTTTGTCAGCCCTTGCGTTGTGGTGGGAGGTAGATTGACTGTGCGCATGATCAATTCGGGGTGACGATATTCACTGGTTGTTTGCCGTCGTAAAACGTGTGCAGGACGCAGACAATTTCTTCCGCCGCGGCAGCTTCACCGTGAACCACAAAAGTTCGGGCTGGTGGCTTGTGAAATCCCGCTGTCCAGGCCAGAAGGGCGTGTTGATCAGCATGCGTCGAGAAACCGCCGAGCGTGTGAATCGACGCCCGCACAGCATTGTCTTCACCAAATATCCGGACTTCTGAAAACGGCATTGATCGGTCTCGATGAGATGGCACGAACCCCGTAACGTCGCGGGCGGCGCCAAAAAGGGTGATCTTCACGCGGCTGCCCCACCGGCCGGGGCAGCCGTCAGCCGATCCAGCAACTCCCTCATGGCGTAATTGATGGCTTTGAACCGATGCGGGTTTGCAAGCATCACTTGCGGCGACTGGATGAAGCGGTCTTCGACGATCTCATCGGCGCAGTAGGCGATGATTTGTTGGGCGTTGGCCGGCGTCGTTTCCAGGTGAAACTGCAAGCCGACTATGCGCTCGTCGTACACAAAGGCCTGATTCGCGCAACCGGCACTGCGTGCGACATGTACCGCGCCGGCCGGGATGTCAAAGGTATCTCCGTGCCAGTGAAAAACATCGATCTGCCGGGGGAATGCGGCAAACGGCCCGGCCTCGGACGCGGCCTTCGTCGCTTCGACCGGAAACCAGCCGATTTCCCTTTCGGTATTGGCATACACCTTCGCACCCAGCACGTCGGCGACGAGCTGTGCCCCAAGACAAACGCCCAGCACGCGCCGGCCGGCGGCGATTGCCTGCTCGATGAAACGCTTCTCGTCTGCGAGCCACGGATAGCGGGCCTCTTCGTAAACATTCATGGGCCCGCCCATCACCACCAGCAAGTCCAGTGTTTCGACAGCCGGCAGGGGGTCGCCGCAGTAGAACCGCGTCGCGCCGAGCGTGTGCCTGCCGCGTCGCACCCAGTCCACGATGTTTCCAGGCCCTTCAAACGGCACATGCTGCAGGTAATGTATGTTCATCGTGTTTCTCCTCGTTCTGGTGCTGTCGTTCGTACCGTGCCGAACGGCTGGCAGCGGCTTGCATCACGTCATGCGCCGCGCCAGGCAATGGCCGCAATCGTCCCCCACACCAAGGTTCGCAGGCTCATGGCGATCACGGTGCGCTGCTCGTAGGCTGCACCGGAATCGACATACTCGCCTAACGCCGCGAAGGCAAGGACCGTTGCGGCGGCGATGGCGATGGCCAGCCACACTGCCCAGCGTTGGCGCAGCCATAGCCCGGCGCCGGCGACGACATAGGCGAAGCCCGCCAAAAAATTGAACCAAAGCACAAACAGCACATAGTTGCCGGCGGCAGCGCGCGCCGCTTCATCGCCGAACAGGATCGTGCCGCCTTCCTTGATGGTCAGCAGACCGAACCCAACCGCCACCAAGGAAATCGCCCAGATAGCAAGCCCGCGTTGTTGTTTGGATGTGGTCATGTGAACTTTCCTCTTTGATAGGTGTGTTGCTAAGAATTCGTCTTCGGCTGATGTCAATTCGACGGCGCGGCCATCCGTGCCCGGTACAGGGTAAAAACCTCGACTGCCTCGCGCAACAACAGCTCTCGCTGGTGAAAATCGGTATTCATTCTGATCGCCAAGCTCTGGATCATGCCGATGAACAGGCTTGCCGCGGTATGCGGTTCGATGTCGGACCGGATGAGTCCCTGGTGCTTGGCCTGTTCCATCATTCGGCAAATGCGTGATTCGTACTGGTCGATGACCATTTGGATGCGTCGGCGAATACGGGTGTCACTGCCTTGCGACAACCACCCCAGAAGTCGCTTGGAAACATCGGGGTGCTGCGAGATGAACCAGACTTGAAAATAGAAGCCGCGCTCCAGTTCCTGCAACGGGTTTTGATCGTGCTGTGCAGCGCGTGTCAAGAGGCGCAGCAACCTTCCGCGCACTCGGGAAATGAGGTGATCCTGAGCGCCGTGGCTGTCCAGCTTCGAGGCAAGCAGTGCTTTCACTGCTGCGTCGGCGAGGCTTTCCTGATCGGCAAACAGGTAATAACGCGTGGTTTCGTGCCATTTTTCCAAATGCGTCTGCTTGAACTTATTGGTTTCATCAGTATTCATGATTGATTTCCTACTGTGCCGTCAGGGCTATTAGGACCGTACGGCGCTGTGAAGAAAGCGCCTGCACGACAGTGGATCACTGAACGACATCTTTCTTGCCGTAAAAATGCGCCACGAACGGTTTACGGAATTCGCTGTGGCAGTTGTAGCAGTTGGTCTGGAGCTTCTGGAAAGCCAGAATGACGCCCGGGCCGCTCTTGGCCTTTGCCGCAGTGCCCACCGCCTGTGCCTGGTCGTGGGTCTCGCCGTCATAGGCCTTGTACTTGGCCATGTCGGTGCCGACGAAGCTCATGATGCGGATCTTCTCGGAAAAGGGTGGCTGGGGATGATCGGCGATCAGTGGTGCAGTTTTCTCCACCAGCTCCCAGTCTCCGCGGGAAATCCCGTCGGTGATGGTCTGCATGTTCTTGCCCAGGTCTTTCATGACCTTTTGCAGGACGAGCGGCTCGGTCGCTTGGGCGCCAGTTGCGGCGAGCACAAGGCAAGCCGAAGAGACAAGATTAAGAATAAGGTTACGAGTGTCTTTCATGTCAGACCATCCTTTTCTGGAAACGAAGTGAACTAATGAGCAAAAGCGTGGTGCCCAGCACCGCCAGGGCCGCGAACTGGGGCCACAGGATTTCCAAGCCGCTGCCTTTGAGAAAGATGTCCCGGATGATGACCAGAAAGTAACGCAGCGGGTTGAGATAGGTGAGCCACTGTGCCGGCTCCGGCATATTCGAAATCGGGAACATGAAGCCGGACAGCAGCACTGCGGGTAGGTAGAAGAAAAATGATGACATCAGTGCCTGCTGCTGGGTCTGGGAAATGGTGGAAATGAACAGCCCGATGCCGATGGTGGACATCAGGTACAGCCCGGACCCGAGCAGCAGCAACCCCAGGCTGCCTTGGATCGGTACGTTGAACCAGTTAATCCCGATAAAAGTGACCACCAGCACATCGATGAAGCTGATCAACACGAACGGCAGGGTCTTGCCGACGATCAGTTCGAATGGCCGGATTGGCGTCACCATCAACTGCTCCATCGTGCCGATCTCGCGTTCGCGCACGATTGCCATGGCGGTGAGCAGCAGGGAGATCAGCAGCACGACCACGGCGATCACGCCGGGGACGTTGTAGTAGCGGCTTTTCAGATCGGGGTTGAACCAAGCGCGCGCGCGCAACTCAATGGGGTCGGCCTGCGGCAGCGCCAGTTGGATCAGCTCGCCCGACATGACGCGCGTACGGGAAAACTCCTGGGTGATGCGCTGGGCATAGTCCATCGCCACCGTTCCGGTATTCGAATCGGTGCCGTCGATAATTGTCTGGATCACCGCCTGACGCCCCGATTTCAGGTCGTCGGCGAAGCCGTGGTTGATCTGGATGCCGATGGTGGCCTTGCCCCGGTCGAGCAGTTCGCCCAGCCTTTCAGGTTCGTTGGTGTTGTCCACCACGGTGAAATAGCCGGAGGCCGTGAAGCGCTCGATCAGCGCACGGCTCTGTGGGCTTTTGTCGAGGTCGCACACTGCGGTCTTGATGTGGTCCACGTCAGTGGTCACGGCGTAACCGAACATGATCAGCTGGATCACCGGCATGACGAAGATCAGCGCCTTCATGCGCGGGTCGCGCAGCACCTGGATGAACTCCTTCACCAGCATGCGATAGATTCGTTCCCACATGGTTTACTCCTCAGCTCAACTTTTTACGGAACTTGCCCAGCGCGACGGCGAACACCACCGCGGCGAACAGTCCAAGGAAGATCAGGTCGCCTGCCACGAAAGAAGGCGGGCTGGCCTTAAGAAAAATGTTCTTCAGCACCTCGACGAAATAGCGCGCTTGCACCACGTGGGTGACTACCTGCAAAAAGCGCGGCATGCTGTCGATGGAGTAAAGAAAGCCGGAGAGCAGAAAGGCGGGCAGGAAGGTCACCACCATCGCCAGCTGGCTCGCCACCAGTTGCGATTTGGCAATGGTGGAAACCATGATGCCAAGGCTCAGGCCCCCCACCAGAAACATCGCGGTGACGCCGAGCAGGAAAAGGAAGCTGCCGCGCAGCGGTACATCAAACACCCATACCCCCATCGCCACCGAGAACAGCACGTCCAGCACGCCGATCACGAAATAGGGCGCCATTTTGCCGAGGAACAGTTCGATCGGTTGCACCGGCGTGGCGATCAGCTGTTCCATGGTGCCGCTCTCCCATTCGCGCGAGACGGTAAGCGAGGTGAGCAGGGCGGTGATCACCGTCATGATCACGGCGATCAGGCCGGGGATGATGAACCAGCGGCTTTTCAGCTCGGGGTTGTACCAGACGCGCAGGCGGTTATCCACGGCGAGCTCGATTTTGGTTCCCAGGTGCATCGTGCTGTAGCGGTTGGTAATGCCCTCGGCATAGCCCATCGCAATGGTTGCGGTGTTGGCATCCGAGCCGTCGGCGAGCAACTGCACCTGCGTCGTTCGCCCCTGCTCCAGATCGCGCGCGAAGTGCGGTGGGATCACCAGCGCCAGGTGCGCGCGGCCCTGGTCGAGCAGCGCGCGCGCCCCGGTGTAGTTTTCCACTGCCGCCACCACCTTGAAGTAGGTCGACGCCGGAAACCCCTCGACGTACTGGCGACTGGCAGCGCTCCTATCCTGGTCGTAGACGACGAGGTTGAGCGTCTTGATGTCCATGGTGATGGCATAACCGAACAGGATCAGCAGGATCAGCGGCATCAGGAACGCCATCGCCAGGGAGCGCGGGTCGCGGATGATATGGATGAATTCCTTTTTCACCAGCGCCCACAGCCGGATCCAGGAAAATCCGGGCTTTCTCATGTTTTTTCTCCTTGCTCTCGCTGCCGGTCATCGAGTTCGATCAGGGAAACGAACACGTCCTCCATCGAGGGGGTAACCTGCTTGATGGACTGCACGGCGAAGCCTTGCTTCGCGAGGAAGCCGTTCAGCGCTGCGGTGGCCGTGGTTGCATCGCTGACCACTGCGTGCAGGGCGTCGCCGAACAGGGCGACCTCCTGTGTCAGCTTCGAGGCTTCCAGGTGTTCCAGTGCATCGAACGGGCGCTCGACGCGAATTTCCAGAATGTCCTCGGGTACCAGGGTCTTGAGCTCAGCAGGCTTGCCCTTGGCGATCATTTTTCCGTGGTAAATCAGCGCCAGCTCATCGCAGTATTCGGCCTCCTCCATGTAGTGGGTGGTGACGAAAACGGTGGTGCCACCATGCGACATCTGTGCGATCAAGTCCCAGAACTGGCGCCGTGAGAGCGGGTCCACGCCCGAGGTCGGCTCGTCGAGAAACAGGATCTGCGGCTCGTGCAGCACCGCGCAGCCCAGCGCCAGCCTTTGCTTCCAGCCACCGGCCAGCGAACCGGTGCGGTTGTTGCGCTTGTCCGTGAGACCCGCCATCTCCAGCACCCAATCCTTACGCGCCCGGCGCTTGGCCTTGGGCACGTTGTAGATGCCGGTGTAGAAGTCGATGTTTTCTTCCACGGTCAGGTCGTCGTAGAGGGAAAATTTCTGCGACATGTAGCCGATGTGCCGCTTGATGGTTTCGGACTCAGTCATGACGTCGAAGCCCGCCACCCGGCCTTCGCCGGAACTGGGCAAAAGCAGACCGCACAGCATGCGGATCGTGGTGGATTTTCCCGCGCCGTTGGGGCCGAGAAAGCCGAATACCTGGCCTTTTTCTACCGTGAGAGAGATATGGTCGACGGCGACGAAATCACCGAACACCCGGGTCAGGTCACGCACTTCCACGGCGGAGTCCGCGCTCATGCTGTCGCCTCCTCTATGTCTCGCGTAAGCTGATAAATGAACACGTCCTCCAGCGACGGGGTGATCGTGTTTTCGCCCAGCACCGAGATGTTGGCCTCGCGCAACACGGTGCGGGCCTGCTCCGCCTCCGCCTTGTCTGCGGCGTAGAGGTGCAACTTGCCGCCGAACAGGCTCACGCGATTGGAGCCCAGCCGGGTGGCGAGCGCCTCCCGTGCGACACGTGGTTGCGCGGTTTCCAGTTCCAGCAGCAGGCCGGGGATGCCATCCTTGAGTTTTTGCGGCGTGTCGCACTGGATCAGGCGACCCTGGTGCATCAGGCCGACACGGGTGCAGCGCTCCGCCTCGTCGAGGTAGGCGGTGGAAACGAAGATCGTCACCCCTTCCTTGAGCATGGCGTAGAGAATGCGCCAGAAATCGCGCCGCGACACCGGATCGACGCCGTTGGTGGGCTCGTCGAGGAACAGGATTTCTGGCTTGTGGATCAGGGCGCAGGCCAAGCCCAACTTCTGCTTCATGCCACCGGAGAGGTCGCGCGCCAGGCGCTTTCTGAACGGGGTGAGGTTGGAGAAGCCGAGCAGACGCTCTTGCTGCGGCTCGCGCTCGCGCCGCGGCACTTCGTACAGGTCGGCATAGAAGCGCAGGTTTTCTTCTACCGTGAGGTCACCGTACAGGCCGAAGCGCTGCGACATGTAGCTGATGCGGGCCTTGATCTGTTCCTCGCCGCCCTGGATGGGATAGCCTGCCACTGTCGCACTGCCTTCGCTGGCGGCAAGAATGCCGGTCAACATGCGCATGGTGGTGGTCTTGCCGGCGCCGTCGGGTCCGACCAGACCGAAGATTTCGCCGCGCCTCACTTCCATATCCAGGCCTCGCACGGCCCACATTTCGCCGAAGGCACGCCCGAGGCCACTGACCTGAATAGCGATATCGTTCATGGCATTTTTCCGTGTGCCGCGAACAGGGCGTCGCGGGCAAATTTTCTGGAGATCACGGCGACGACCTTTGGATCGAAATGGCTGCCTGCAACCTGGGTAATTTCATCAAGCGCCCGGTCCGCGCTGACGCCATGGCGGTAGCTGCGATCACTGCTCAAGGCATCGAAAGCGTCAGCCACTGCGATAATGCGTGCCGCGAGGGGAATATGCGCGCCGCACAGTCCGTCCGGATAACCGCTGCCGTCGAAGTGCTCGTGGTGATGACGCACCGCCGAGGCGTGGCGCCGTAGCGACGGAATCGACTGGAGGATTTCGGCACCGATGGCGGGGTGGTTCTGCACCACGGCGAATTCATCGATAGTGAGGCGCTCCGGTTTAGTTAGTATGTGGTCGGGAATCGCGATCTTTCCCAGGTCGTGCAGCAGCGCCGCCTCGCTAACTGAATCCACCTCGGCTTGCGGCAGTCCTATCGACTCGGCAATCAGGCGCGTGTAGTGCGCCACCCGGCGTCCATGACCGCCGGTATAGTTATCCTTGAGCGAAAGCGCGCTATCGTAGGCGTGCAGGATCGATTCATAGTTTCGCCGTTTTTCGGCCATCAGACCGATCACCAGGCGTCGGTTAGCGCGCAGCAGGAGCATCCAAAGCGACAGGGTCAGCAGCAGGTAAATGACGCCGCGCAGCAGCAGGGGCATAAATCCATAGTGATCGGCCATATCCAGATTAATGGCCGCCGCTTCGCCCGCCACCACGATCACCGCACCGGAAGATACATAAAGCAGCAACGCGTAGCGGTCGCGGCGCTGCAGACGCTGAAGTATCTGCCGGTCATGTCCGAAGAAGCTGACTGCAGGGATCACCGTGCAGTCCCATCCGAAGCAGAGGCGATGTAAACGTCAGCCGGCATGCCGGGCTTGAGCGCGCCGTCGCGGTTGTCCAGAGTCACGTTTACTGCGAACACCAGTTTGACCCGTTCTTCCTGGGTCTGCACGTTCTTGGGGGTGAACTCCGCTTGCGACGAAACATAGCTCACGCGGCCATCGAATTCCCGGTCGGGGAAGGTGTCGACCTTGATCTTGGCGGCGGTGCCAAGACGCACCTTGCCAACCTGGTTCTCCGGGATGTAGACCCGTACCCAGGGCTTGGAAATATTGGTGACTGTCACCACTGGGCGCCCGGCCCCCAGGGTTTCGCCAACTTCGGCATGCTTGCGGGTGACCACGCCCTCCACAGGACTGCTTACCCGCAAGTCCTCCAGAGTGACGCGGGCGGCGGCGACCGCAGCCTGTGCTTCATCGAGCTGTGCGCGCGCGGCGTTGATGGTCTCGGGGCGATAGCCACTTTGCAGCAATTTCAGCCGAGACTGCGTAGCGTTCAGCTGATGTTCCGCCACGGCGGCAACGGTGCGATCCTTGTCGCGCCGCTGCTGACTGGTGGCGCCGCCGCTGAAGAGCGCTTCGGAACGCCGGGCTTCTTCTTCCAGATTGGTCCGGTCGGCGCGTGCCTGCTCGACCTGAGCGCGAGCCTCGGCGATCTCCTGCGGGCGGTAGCCCTGCTCCAGATCTTTGAGGCGCGCCTGGGCGGCCTGTTGAGCCGCTTGCGCCTGGTGCAACCGGGCGACAGACTCGCGATCGTCGAGCGCGGCCAGAAGTTCGCCCGGCTTGACGCTGCTGCCTTCCTCAACCGGCCGACTACGCAGTATGCCGGGCACACGAAATGAGACTGCGATTTCGGTGGCATCCATCGTGCCCGAAGCGAATACCGTGCCGTCATCCGGTTGTGCTGTCCAGGGCGCAAACTTCCACAGCACGGCGGCGCCGATGCCTGCGGCAAGGATGCCGATAATTACGATTTTTTTGTTCATAGCCTGGTTCCTTGCTGGACAGAGCTCGCCGGATGATCCGTTGTGGTGAACTGTGGATGGGGTGAAATGCCGACATTGGCTTTCTGGGCGATCGACTCGCCGTCGCAGGTCATACCGCAGCGGTGCCATGAGAGATATTTGGCGAGGGTGTGCATCTCAATGTCGGATGAAGAATGCTCCGCACCAGATTTCTTGTCCGCCACTGCGGGCCTGAAACTGTCTGGCCCGAGCTCGCCGATGACGCGCAGCAGTCGCGCCTGGCTCACGGTAATGTCGTACCCTGCCTGCAGGCGGCTCGCGGTGGCGGACCAGTGGGCCGATTCGGCGCCGAGCAGGTCGGTGATAGTGTTCTCACCGCTGCGGTACCGCAGTGCTTCGATGCGCAGCGCTTCATTGGCCTCGCCTTCTCCCTGGGTAGCAGCTTCCAGCCGGGCGCGGGATTCGGACAGGGCGCCGAAAGCCTGTTCGACCTCGCTGACAAGACGGTTTCGGGCGTCTTCCTGTTGCAAAGCGTTTTGCTGCTGTTCGAGACCTGCCTGATCCACCCGGTGCTTGCGGATATCACCGTCAAACAGCGGCAGGGACAGTTGCACGCCGATCTGCCAATCGTTATACCCATTCCAGTTGCCGCTGCCAGACTCTTGCACCTTTGCCACTAGATTGATTTGCGGTAGGCGGTCGCCGCGGGCGATGGCGGTCTTCTGCTGGGCAGCCTTGCCCAAGACATCAAGCCTGAGAATATCTGGCCGCTGCTGCAGGGCGCGGCCGATAGCCTCTTCAGCCGAGACAGGCAGAACCGGCGCGGTTGCGCCCAGATTGGACAGAATCGGTGCCGAGCCGCTCTCACCCAACAACGCGGCCAGCAGCGACAGCGCATCTTTCTCGGCCTGCGTGACAGACACCTTGTCGTAACGCGCCTGGGACAACTGGGTCTGGAGTCGAATCAACTCGAGCCGGGCGGCGCGCCCCTGCTGGATACGCAATCCGATGTCCCGTTCCTCCTGCTGCAGCGCCTGGATGCGGACATCCAACACCTTTACGAGTTGGCGGAAATGCAGCGCCTTGGTATAGGTGGCGGCGACATTGAACAGCAGGTCTTGCCCACCGGCACGCAACGCCTGAACGGAAGCCTCGCGGTTGTGCGCGGCCAGCGCCTCGCCGGCCACCAACTTGCCACCGCTGTAGAGAGGCAGATTCAGTGCCAGGCCAATATTGGCAATAGCCGTGTCCATGGGCGGGAAGACGCCGACCTCGCGAATCGGCGTAACGAAGGTGGGATAGGCGTAGCGGGTGTAAGCCGCGCTCAAGTCGACCTTGGGCAAATGCTGGCTGCGGGCGATATCCTGCTCCAGCGTTTGTCTGCTGACTTCAACGCGCTGGCTTTTGATTGCCGGGTTGGATTGCACGGCACGTTCCATCGCTTCCCACAGGGGCAATGGATCCGCCGCAACAACCGCTTTTACGGTGGAAAAAAGCAAGACAAACAGCAGCAGCCGTGACAAGGGTTTCATAAGCACATCCATCCTGGGGTGAACAGAAATTTCTTCATTGCTTACTCCTTAAACCACGTTGAAAAATTGCGTAAACACCCGGCGCGTCAATGCGCATGCGCTGGATGTCGCCGCAGAGCATGGACTGCATCACCAGGCCCTGGATGGTGCCGACGAACAGCGTCGCTGCGGCGTGGGTGTCCACCTCCAACGTGATCTCGCCTCTCGTCTTACCGTGCTCAATGCGAGCCCGTATGCGCTCTGCGTACCGTTGGGTCAACGTTTGGACCGCGTACTTGGCCGCCGTGGCGTCGGCGTTTTGCAATTGACCGAACATCATCCGGGGCACGCCGGGGTGTTCAACCACGAAATCGACATGACTCATGAACATGGCCTGCAACGCCGCTAATGGCGAGTCGATGCCTTTTGCTGCGCTGTCGACCCGCGCTAGCAGCCGATCCGCGACCCATTCCATGACGGACTGCCAAATGGCATCTTTGGTTGGAAAGTGACGAAAAATAGACCCTTGAGTCAGATTCATGTGCTTGGCGATGGCGGCAGTCGTGATGTCGCTCGGATTTTGCGAACCGGCCAACTCAATGACGGCTTCAACGGTGACAACCCGTCTTTCTTCGGCGGGCAGATGTTTTGTAGGAATATTCATCGTTTTTTCTCAAATAAATATGAAGATAGTAATTGATTACTACTTTAACAAAATCTTAAAATTATGTCAATTCCTCCCGTTTGTGCGCACCGAGAAGGTGGCACAAAGAGTTGCCGCGTTGCCAATGCTGCTTAGCCGCTTTGAGCAGCTCACAATTTAAAAGCCCTCGGCTTTGCCGGGGGATGGTTACTCTCCAGTGCTAAAAGCGGACTTTGTTGTCCTCTGGGCCCGGTCTGGGTCGGCCAATGAACGCTGGTGCGGATCAGCGTGCGATCCGTTTGATGCCGAATTACTCACGCAGGCGTGTGCCCTGCGGCATGAACGTCGTGCTGTCCGATGTGTTGTTTCCCTCGTGCACCGAGATCGCCACCGGGCAGCCGCGATCGTCGGTCAGCAACCCATAGTTGACCTGCAGGGTGTTCTTCGCGCCAGTTGCCTGTCAAGGCTTGGATGATGTCCTCGGTGCTGGCTTTGACCCGGCTGTGGCGGTGCCGGGCCAGCGCTTTGGGGTTTCGCTCGCCTGTGACGATGTCACGAATGATCAACTCGCCGCTCAATCCCATGCCGTCGCTGAGCACTTCGGTGAGTTGGATGTTCATCTGTACCAGCACCTTTTGCATGCGCTGCACCCAACTGGCCTGTTCTTTGAGTAGGATGTCACGCTGGCGGCTGGCGGCTGGCGGCGCGCAGTTCGCAGACCTGCGCATCCGGGCGAAAGGCCGCGCGCAAGAAGCCCAGGCTCATGAGCTTTTGCAGCCACTGGCAGTCTTGCACGTCGTTTTTGCGACCCGGCACATACTTCATCTGGCGCGCATCAACCAGCCAGACTTTGAGCCCACGCTGCTTCAGCACTTCAAACACCGGGATCCAGTACACGCCGGTGGATTCCAGCGCCACCGTGTCGACACCGCACGCCAGCAACCAGTCTGCCATCGCGTTGAGGTCGTCGGTCATCGCACCGAATTCGCGCACTGACTCAGGACTGGAGCGTGTCGGTACGGCCACCCAGTGGCTCGATCCACCTTCATCAATGCCTGCAGCGTTCGGAAACACGTCGTCTTCTCTCTTGCGAACTGCCATGTCATCCTCCAAAATAGCCGATGAATGGCAGCGCCATGGCAAGCGTCGAATGTGACTCACTCTCTCAAACGGGATGCACATGACTGTGCTCACCAATGTCGCCGACGATTGCCCAGACCATGCTATCGAGCGCGCTCACTCAGCTGTGGCGCTAACGACCGCGAGCTCTCACCAATGCTATTGCGGTCAACTTGGCGCCGTCATTCGCCTTTTTATCGCAATTCTGTGCAGACCACTTCGGCACTACCAGCGCTGGCCTATGCCCATGTCTCTTAGAGAACGCCTTGACCGCTTGCGGGCTTGGGATGCTATTGAAGTTAAACCAGGGTTATCGGGCGACATCATAGATTTACCCTGGCGGTCAAGCGGCCCTGCGAAAACCCCAAGGCGGCTGATGGAGTCATCCCACTGAACCGCAGAGCCATCGCTTAAATCCAGCACAATAGACCATGAATTTGTTTTTGGCTATTCTTTTGCCATTTTTTGGTGCAGCGCTAGTTGCCCGGTTGGGGCGTTACGGGCGCACTGTTTCGGCCTGGAGCGCTGCGGCGGTGACCGTGGCGGCGCTGTTGTTGTTGCTACCACTGATGGCGCAAAGCCTGGCTGGCAAAACCACCATTGAGCGCCTGAGCTGGATCCCCAGTGCCGGGCTCGACCTGGCTTTTCGCATGGACGGGCTGGGCCTGCTGTTTGTGCTGCTGATCCTGCTGATCGGCCTGCTTGTCATTCTGTACGCCCACTATTACCTGTCAAAGCGCGACAGTCTAAGTCGGCTTTACGCCTATTTGCTGCTCTTCATGGGCTCCATGCTCGGCGTCGTGCTGTCAGAGAACCTCATCCAGTTGCTGATTTTCTGGGAGCTCACCAGCCTTTCGTCTTTTCTGCTGATTGCCTATTGGCGCCAGCGTGAAGACGCCCGCAGCGGTGCGCTGATGGCTTTGACCATCACCGGCGCCGGTGGCATGGCGCTGCTGGCGGGCTTTTTGCTGCTGGGCGAGATGGTGGGAAGTTACGAGCTCTCCGTGGTGCTGGCCAGTGGTGACCTGGTGCGGGCGCACCCGCTTTACCTGCCCACACTGCTGTTGATCCTGCTCGGTGTTTTTACCAAGTCGGCGCAGTTTCCCTTTCATTTCTGGCTGCCCAACGCCATGGCCGCACCCACCCCGGTGTCGGCCTACCTGCATTCGGCCACCATGGTGAAGGCCGGTGTTTTTCTGTTGGCGCGGTTGTTCCCGGCACTCTCGGGCACCGACGCCTGGACCTGGTGGGTGGGCGGCATTGGGCTGACAACTTTTCTGCTGGGCGCCGTGTTTGCGCTGTTCAAGCACGACCTCAAAGGCCTGCTGGCCTATTCCACCATCAGCCATCTGGGGCTGATTACCACCTTGTTTGGCATTGGGACGCCACTGGCGGCAGTTGCCGGTGTGTTTCACATCATCAACCACGCAATTTTCAAGGCCGGGCTGTTCATGGCCGCCGGCATCATCGACCATGAATGCGGCACGCGTGACATGCGCCGCATCAACGGCCTGTGGCACTACATGCCACACACAGCCACCTTGGCCATGGTGGCTAGCGCGGCCATGGCAGGCGTGCCACTGGCGAATGGCTTTCTCTCCAAAGAAATGTTTTTTGCCGAGGCGGTCACCGCCGGCGGCCAAATGCGTTTTAGCTGGTTGCTGCCCGCCGTGGTCACCATTGCCGGTATTTTTGCCGTGGCTTACTCATTGCGCTTTATTCATGACGTATTCTTTAACGGTAAGCCAATCAATCTGCCCAAAACCCCGCACGAGCCGCCGCGCTGGATGAAGGTGCCAGTCGAGATTTTGGTGGTGCTGGTGCTGTTGGTGGGCATATTCCCGGCCCAGACCGTTGAGCCGATCCTGGCCGCTGCGGCCGGCGCCGTGCTGCAAGGACCGCTGCCTGAGCATGACCTGGCGATCTGGCACGGCGTCAGCCCGGCCTTGTGGATGAGCGTGATCGCCTTGCTCGGCGGTGTTCTTTTGTACTGGCGTCGCCACTCGCTTTTTGCCCTGCATGACAAACTGGCGGCACGGCTTGACGGCCGCGCCGTCTTTGATTTCCTGTTTGATGGCACCCTGGCCTTTGCCCGGCGCGTCACTCATTGGCTGGACAACGGCTCGCTGCAGCGCCAGGCAATGCTGCTGATACTGTGCACGCTGGTGCTCGGCGCGACGGGGCTGGCCTTGGCTCCGTCGCCCTTGACTGGCTCACGCCCCTTGCTGCCGGTCGACGGCGTCAGCCTGACGGCTGCGTTGGCCTTGGTGCTGGCGGCTTTGGCTGCCACCGTGCTGCATCGCCAGCGGCTCACCGCCTTGATTTTGACCGGTGCCATTGGGCTCGTGGTGGCGCTTATCTTCGTTAAATTTTCAGCGCCGGATCTAGCCCTGACGCAACTGTCAGTTGAAGTCGTCACCGTCATTCTCCTGCTGCTGGCGCTTTACTTTTTGCCGGCCGTCACGCCAACCGAGTCAGGGAACAGCCAACGTTGGCGCGACGGTGCAATTGCGGTGCTGGCTGGCGTTGGCGCTGCGGCGATGGCCTGGGCCGTACTAACCCGCTCGGGTGAGACCATCGCTGATTTCTTCCTTGCCAACAGCGTACCCGGTGGTGGCGGCCACAATGTGGTGAACGTCATCCTGGTCGACTTTCGTGGCTTTGACACCTTTGGCGAAATCACCGTGCTGGCGGTGGCGGCGCTGGGTATTTTTGCGCTGCTGGACAACCTGCGCTTACCAAACCCCAGCCATGATGCGCAGGGTCGCGCCTGGGATGCCGACCTGCACCCGGTGATCATGGCCACCTTTGCCCGCTTGCTGTTGCCGCTGGCGTTGCTGGTCTCGGTCTTTATTTTCCTGCGGGGCCACAACCTGCCGGGTGGCGGCTTCATTGCCGGTCTCATCACGGCCATTGCGCTGATCATGCAGTACCTGGCCAACGGCGTCACATGGACCCAGGCCCGCTTGCCTGCCCAAACCCACCCCTGGCTAGCGCTGGGGCTCAGCGCGGCCTTGCTCACGGGCCTGGGCAGCTGGCTGTTTGGCCGCCCCTTCCTGACCTCTGCTTTTGGTCACTTCACGCTGCCCTGGGTGGGGGAGTTTGAGCTCGCCTCCGCGATGGCGTTTGACCTGGGCGTCTACCTGGTCGTGGTCGGTGCCACGCTGTTGATCCTGATCAATCTGGGCCTGGCACACCGCGCCAGCCATGACAAGGTACCCAACTGATGGAAATTCTGATTGCCTTGTCCATTGGCGTGTTGACCGGTTGCGGCGTCTATCTGGTGCTGCGCGCGCGCACCTTCCCGGTGGTGCTGGGGCTGACCCTGCTGTCTTATGGCGTGAACCTGTTTCTATTTGCCACCGGTCGGCTGGTCATTGGCCAGCCCCCGGTGATTGGCCTTGCCAGCGGTCATGCTGACCCCTTGCCGCAGGCGCTGGTGCTCACCGCCATCGTCATTGGCTTTGCCATGACGGCTTTTGTCATCATGCTCAGCCTGCGCGCACGCGCCGAGCTCGGCAACG
Source organism: Rhodoferax sp. (assembly GCA_013791765.1). GTDB lineage: Bacteria > Pseudomonadota > Gammaproteobacteria > Burkholderiales > Burkholderiaceae_C > Rhodoferax. The sequence goes on along the minus strand of VMTC01000074.1, from coordinate 45,875 downwards.
ACCATGTCGATGGTCGTGACGGCGGGAGTCAGGCATGACGACCAGCCTGGCTTTTTCCGGCCACCTGGTGATCGCGCCGGTACTGGTGCCATTCGTGGCGGGCGTCTTGCTGCTGATGCTGCGTGACCAATCCTTGACTCTGCAGCGCGGCCTCGCTGTGCTGGTCGGTCTGATCCAGATCGGCTTTGCACTGGCCCTGCTGATCGCCGTGGCCGACGACACATTATTGACTTACCGCTTGGGCGATTGGCCAGCTCCTTGGGGCATTGTGCTGGTCGCCGACCGGCTGGCCGCCTGGATGGTGCTGATCACCTCGTTGTTGGCGTTATGCGCCGTCATTTACGCCGGCGGCGGCACCGACCGCCAGGGGCGACATTTTCATGTGCTGTTTCAGATGCAGTTGTTCGGTTTGGCGGGCGCTTTCCTGACCGGTGACTTGTTCAACCTGTTCGTGTTTTTCGAGATATTGCTGATTGCCTCTTATGGTCTGGCCCTGCATGGCGGCGGGCCAGCGCGCACCCGCGCCGGTCTGCATTACGTGGTGATGAACCTGCTGGGCTCCACCGTGTTTCTCTTTGCAGCCGGTTTGATCTACAGCGCCATGGGCAGCCTCAATCTGGCCGACCTGGCCGCCAAGGCAGCGAGCCTGCCCCTGGACAACCTGGGGTTGGCGCGCGCCGGCGGCCTATTGCTGCTGCTGGTGTTTGGTCTGAAGGCGGCGCTGCTGCCTTTGCATCTGTGGTTGCCCAATGCGTACGCGGGCACCTCGGCACCCGTGGCAGCGCTGTTTGCCGTCATGACCAAGATGGGCATTTACGCCATTTTGCGCACCCACACCCTGTTGTTTGGCAGCGCGGCGGGCGATCTGGCCGGTCTGTTTGAACCCTGGCTGATGCCACTGGCACTCGCTACGTTGGTCGTTGGCATGCTGGGGGCCTTGGCCGCAGAAACCATGGGACGACTCGCCGCCTACCTGGTACTGGCCTCGGTGGGCACCCTGCTGGCTGCCATTGCTCTGGGAACGAACGGTATCGCCGCCGGCCTGTACTACCTGCCCCACAGCACCTTCGCCGCCGCGCTGATGTTTTTATTGAGCGACGCCATCAAGCGTCGCCGAACTGCCAGCGGCGATTCCTTTAAACCCGATGCCGATATGCCCCACTACGCGCTGTGGGGCGGGGTGTTCTTTGTGGCCGCTGTGGCCGCGACCGGCCTGCCACCGCTGTCGGGCTTTGTCGGCAAGTTCCTGATTCTGCAAGCAGCACCCGGGCACCCCTGGGTTTGGGCCATCCTCCTGATTTCAGCGCTGGGCATCGTCGTTGCACTGGCCCGGGCTGGCAGCCACGTTTTTTTCAACAGCGTCAAACCGTCATCGGCAACGCCCCAGCTGCCAGGGCAGCGGGCATCGCTGTTTGCCCCGTACGAGTTTTTCGCCATCGGCGGCTTGCTGGGCTTGATTCTTGCGCTCACCTTGGGCGCCGGGCCGGCAGTGGACTTTGCCCGCGCCACAGCGCTGCAACTGGCTGATCCGTCCGTTTACATCAACGCGGTTTTAGGGAGTACACGATGAAACGCTGGTTACCCCACCCGCTGCTGACACCGGTGCTGGCGCTGATTTGGCTACTGCTCAACAACAGCGCATCCGTCGGCCAACTTGTTCTCGGCCTGTTGCTGGGCTGGGCTATTCCCCTGTTTACCCTGGCATTCTGGCCCGAGCGCGTGCGCCTGAGCCGCCCCTTTAGCATGCTGCGTTTTTTGCGTTTCTTTCTCTACGATGTGCTGATCGCCAATCTCACCGTCGCACGCCTCGTGCTGGTAGGCCCGCGCGCGCTGAATCCGGTCTTTGTGCAGGTGCCACTGGACCTGCGCAATGAGTTGGCGATCAGCTTGCTGGCCAACACCACCTGTCTGACACCGGGCACCGTGTCGGCCCGCCTGTCCGAAGACCGGCGGTTTTTGCTGGTGCACGCACTTGATTGCACCGACCCGCAGGCACTGATCGACACCATCAAGACGCGTTTTGAAGCACCGCTGAAGGAGATTTTTGAATGCTGAATACCGCCCTCTCCATCGCTTTCACTTTGGTCACCGCTGCCTTCGCCTTGAGCTTCTTCAGGCTGTTTCGGGGGCCGAGCGCGGTGGACCGCATTCTGGCGCTTGACACGCTCTACATCAATGCCATCGCCATGCTGGTGCTGCTCGGCATCCATCTGGCCAGTCCGCTTTATTTTGAAGCCGCGTTGCTCATCGCCTTGATGGGCTTTGTGGGCACGGTGGCGCTGTCAAAGTATCTGCTGCGCGGAGACATCATCGAATGAACACCACGACCGAAGTCCTGTTATCTCTGTTGGTGCTGATTGGCGCCGGTTTTACTTTTGTCGGCTCGCTCAGTCTGGTGCGCTTCAAGGACATTTACACACGCCTGCACGGCCCAACCAAGGCGACCACCTTGGGAGTCGGTTGCCTGCTGGTTGCCTCTTCGGTTTTCTTCAGCGTGACAGGCGCGGGCCTGAGCCTGCATGAAATCCTGGTCACGTTCTTCTTGTTCATCACCGCACCGGTCTCGGCGCACCTGTTGACCAAGGCAGCTTTGCATTTAGGGCTGCCATCGGTGGCGCCGCTGCCTGAAGCAGCCCCGGCAACTCAGCCCACATCACCCTCCAGCACTCACAATTGATATTGTCGATTGCTATGCGCTCGGTCAAATTGGCGTCGCGCCTGGCTGGTTAAACTTAATTGATTTGTCGGCCCAAGTGCAGCGCCGCGTCACATTTCCTTCAACTACCTGAGGTTTCATCGCATCATGAGTACCATCCGCCAGACTGACCTGATTGAATCCGTCGCCGCTGCCCTGCAGTACATCAGCTTCTACCACCCGGCCGACTTCATCACGCACCTGGCGCGCGCTTATGAGCGTGAACAAAGCCCGGCGGCCAAAGACGCCATGGCGCAAATTTTGACCAACAGCAAGATGTCGGCTGAAGGCCACCGCCCGATCTGCCAGGACACCGGCATCGTCAACGTGTTTTTGAAAGTGGGCATGGATGTGCGCTGGGGCGAGTTCACCGGCAGCCTGATTGATGCCATCAACGAAGGCGTGCGCCGCGCCTACACCAACCCCGATAACCCGCTGCGCGCCAGTGTGGTGGCGGACCCGCAGTTTGCGCGCAAGAACACCAAAGACAACACGCCCGCAGTGATCTTTACCGAGATCGTACCTGGCGACAAGCTCGAGGTGACGGTCGCGGCCAAAGGCGGCGGCAGCGAGAACAAGAGCAAGATGTACATGCTCAACCCCAATGATTCGGTGGTCGATTGGGTGCTCAAAACCGTGCCGACCATGGGCGCGGGCTGGTGCCCACCCGGCATTCTGGGCATCGGCATTGGTGGCACGGCAGAAAAAGCGATGGTGATGGCCAAAGAGAGCCTGATGGACAACCTGGACATGCACGAGCTGCAGGCCAAGGCCGCCAGCGGGCAAGCGCTCAGCAAAACCGAAGCGCTGCGTATTGAACTACTGGAAAAAGTCAACGCTTTAGGTATCGGCGCGCAAGGCCTGGGCGGACTCACCACCGTGCTGGACGTGAAGATCAAGATGTACCCCACCCACGCCGCCGGCAAACCGATCGCCATGATCCCGAATTGCGCCGCCATGCGCCACGCGCACTTTGTGATGGACGGCAGCGGCCCGGTCTACCTGACACCCCCCGCACTGGATACTTGGCCCGATGTGCAGTGGGCACCTGACTACGTCAAGAGCAAGAAGGTCGATCTCAACACCCTGACCAAAGAGGAAGTGGCGAGCTGGAAGCCCGGCGACACGCTCCTACTCAACGGCAAGATGCTGACCGGCCGCGACGCCGCGCACAAGCGCATCAAGGACATGCTGGCCAAGGGCGAGAAGCTGCCAGTCGATTTCACCAACCGCGTGATTTACTACGTGGGCCCAGTCGACCCGATCAAGGGCGAAGCGGTCGGCCCGGCCGGCCCGACCACCGCCACCCGCATGGACGATTTCACCGAGATGATGCTGGCTGAAACGGGCTTGATCGCCATGATTGGCAAAGCCGAGCGCGGCCCGGTCGCGATTGAAGCCATCAAGAAACACAAGAGCGCCTACCTGATGGCCGTCGGCGGCGCCGCCTACCTGGTGTCCAAGGCGATCAAGACCGCCACGGTGGTGGGCTTTGCCGACCTCGGCATGGAAGCCATTTATGAATTCGACGTGGTCGACATGCCGGTCACGGTGGCGGTCGATGCCGGCGGCACCAGCGCCCACATCACCGGCCCGGCCGAGTGGCAAAAGCGCATTGCAACCGGCGAATTCAAGGGCATCGAAGTCGCTGGCGCCTGATTGAAATCGGGTTTTGACCCCGATTTTGCTGATCCAGTAAAGCGCCCCATCGGGGTGTTTGACAGCGGCATCGGGGGCTTGAGCATCCTCAAGGCGCTGCGCGCCGAGCTACCGCACGAGGACTTTGTGTATGTGGCCGACAGCGGCCATGCGCCTTATGGCGAGCGCGATGACGCGCATGTCATCAATCGATCAAGTGCCATCACGGCCCATTTGCTGGCGCAGTACAACATCCAGGCGCTGGTCATGGCCTGCAACACCGCCACAGCAAAAGCCATTGCCACACTGCGCCAGGCGCATCCGCTGCTGCCCATCATCGGGGTTGAGCCGGCCCTCAAGCCCGCGCTGGCAATGAGCAAGACCCGACGCATCGGCGTCATGGCGACGCGCGGCACACTGGGCAGTGCCAAGTTTGGCACACTGGTGGCGTCGCTGGCCGGCCAACCAGCGCTTGTTTGCGAACCCTGCGACGGCTTGGCTGATGCCATAGAGCGTCAAGATGACTCTAAAATAATAGCACTATGTGCTTATTACACGCGGGCTATGGGCCAATTTGGCATAAATATTGGGGAAATTGACACGCTGGTGCTGGGCTGCACCCACTACCCGTTTGCCAGCGATGCGCTGCGCCAATGGGTCGGGCCTGGCGTGCAGTTGATCGACCCGGGTGAGGCGGTGGCGCGCCAGACGCGGCGCCAGTTGCCTGAGCAGTCCTGCGATGACAATCTTGGCACTTGCCAGCTGCTCAGCACCGGCGCTACCAGCGTGCTGCACGACGCCGCCCAACGCTGGCTGGGCCTGGACCAGCCGGTGAATCTGCTGTTGCTATGAGCGCAGCATCGGACTCCCTGTTCAGTGCGCCACCAGACGCGCAAAGGTCTTGCGAAACTTGGCCACTTTGGGCGCTGCCACAGCCAGGCAGTAACCCTGGTGCGGGTTCTTGGCAAAAAAGTCCTGGTGGTATTCCTCGGCCGGCCAGTAATTGCTAAGCAGCAGAACTTCGGTCACGATCGGGTGATGGTAAACAGCGCTTTGCGTCATCTCGGCGATCAGGTCGTTCGCCACCTGCGCCTGTTCGTGCGTTGAAAAATAGATGCCGCTGCGGTACTGCGTGCCGCTGTCATTGCCCTGCCGGTTGGGCGTGGTGGGGTCATGAATAACAAAGAAAATTTCCAGAATTTCGCGCAGGCTGATCTGCGCCGGGTCAAACACCAGCTTGACGACTTCGGCGTGGCCGGTGTTGCCAGTGCACACCTGCTCGTAGCTGGGTTCAACGGCGTGGCCGTTGCAGTAACCGCTCTCAACCTCAAGGACGCCTTTGACCTGGACGTAGACAGATTCGAGGCACCAAAAGCACCCACCGCCCAAAGTGATCGTTTGCAGAGGCTCTAGCATGGCGTATCTCCTGTGTTGTTTGAAACCGATGTGTGCCTTGCATGTTAGCGGGCAGCAAAACCTGAGGCCGCGTTGCGGGCAATGGCCTTTGCGCCGCAAGCCCAAACATTGACAGTTCACAACGCTATGATTACATTAATAACCAATAAGTCATTAACTTCATGCCTGTCAAAAATTCCGATTCCGAGGTCCACGTCAGCGGGCACCCCAAGCACGAGCGGCGCAAGGATGCGCGCCCGGGCGAACTGCTGGACGCTGCGCTGGAACTGTTTGTAGAAAAAGGCTACGCCGCGACGCGGGTTGAAGAAGTCGCCAAACTGGCCGGCGTCTCCAAAGGCACACTGTTTCTCTACTTTGCCAGCAAAGAAGAACTGTTCAAGGCGGTGGTGCGCAAGAATATTTCCGGCCGCTTTCACGAATGGAATGCCGAGTTCGAGAACTTCAAAGGTAACTCGGCCGACCTGCTGCGCTACTGCATGACGGCGTGGTGGCAGCGCATCGGCTCGACCAAGGCCTCTGGCATCACCAAACTGATGATGAGTGAGGCCCAAAACTTTCCAGAGTTGGCCGCTTTTTACGAGCATGAGGTCATCGAGCCAGGCAAAGTGCTGATTGCCCGCGTCTTGCAGCGCGGCGTCGACTGCGGCGAGTTTCGGGCTATCGACATGAAATATGGGGTCTACATTGTGTTAGCCCCGATGGTGTTTCTGGCCATGTGGAAACACTCACTGGGCACGTGCTGCGAAGCGGGCGCCCAACTGGTGCCCGAAGACTACATTGCCCTGCAGGTTGAAACCATTCTTAGTGGGCTGAACATTCGCCCGAACCCCCCTCCTTTGTTATAGAAACTCCTCGCATCATGAAACCATGGTTGAAATGGGCGCTGACCGCCCTCGTGCTGGCCGTATTGGCCAGCGGCGTGTGGCGCGCCTTGTCGGCGCGCAAGGTACAACAGGAAGCAGTTGCGAAAATGGCAACCCAAAACACCCAGGCGGTGCTGCAGTTGAGCGCAGCCGATGTGGTGCAGGTGACAGCCCGCGAGCTGGTCACCGGCGTTGCCCTCTCGGGGGCGCTCAAGGCGGTCAACACCGCGATGGTCAAGGCGCGAGTGCCAGGCGAATTGCAGGGCTTGACGGTGCGCGAAGGCGATGCCGTCAAGGCCGGGCAAATCATCGCCCGCGTCGACGCCACCGAATACAACGCGCGCGTTCAGCAGGCCCAGCAACAGGCGCAGGCCGCCAAAGCGCAGGTCGACATCGCGCGCCGCAACTTCGACAACAACCGCTCGCTGGTGCAGCAAGGCTTCATCTCCAAGACCGCGGTGGACACGTCCACGGCCAGTCTCGCGGCGGCCGAGGCCACCTACCGGGCAGCCCAGGCCGGCGCGCAGGTCGCCGCCAAATCTGTGCAAGACACTGTGCTGCGCGCACCGATTTCCGGCCTGATTTCACAGCGCCTGGCGCAGCCCGGCGAGCGCGTCGGCGTGGAGGCGCGAATCGTTGAAATCGTCGACCTGCGCCAGCTCGAGCTAGAAGCCAGCCTAAGCGCCAGCGAGTCCGTGGCCGTGCGGGTGGGACAAAGCGCCGTGCTGCAGATTGAAGGCGTCAGCCCACCGGTCACCGCCAAGGTAATCCGTATCAACCCCAGCACCACGGTCGGCAGCCGCGCGGTGCTGGTCTATCTGAGCGTGGAGGCTGCGCCTGGCCTTCGGCAAGGCCTGTTTGCGCAGGGAACTTTGGGCACGGAGCGCGTGCAGGCGCTGGCTGTGCCCTTGAGCGCCGTGCGCACCGACCAGCCCCAGCCTTATGTGCAACTGATCAGCGGCAACAAAGTGCTGCACCAGACGGTTCAAATGGGCGCGCGAGGCGAGCGCGACGGACAAACCCTGGTGGCGATCAAGGGGTTGGTCGAGCATGCCAGCGTGCTGGTCGGCAGCGTGGGCCCGCTGCGCGCTGGCACAGTCGTTCAGGTCGCTGCGCCTGCTGTCCCGGCTCAAGCTGCTTCAGTTCCTTCAGGCGGGCAATAAGCCATGTGGTTCACCCGCGTCAGCCTTCACAACCCCGTTTTCGCCACCATGGTCATGCTGGCCATCGTGGTGCTGGGCCTGTTTTCCTACCAGCGCCTGCAGGTTGACCAGTTCCCCAACGTCGACTTTCCAGTGGTTGTGGTCACCACCGATTACCCTGGCGCCTCGCCTGAAATTGTCGAGAGCGAAGTGACCAAGAAGATCGAAGAGGGTGTCAATTCAATCGCCGGCATCAACGCCCTGACCTCGCGCAGCTATGCCGGTCAATCGATTGTCATCATCGAGTTCCAGTTGCACATCGTGGGGCGCAAGGCCGCTGACGATGTCCGCGAGAAAGTTGCTTTGCTGCGCCCTACCCTGCGCACCGAAGTCAAGGAGCCCCGCGTGTTGCGCTTTGACCCGGCCAGCCGCGCTGTCTGGTCCGTGGCGGTCCTGCCCGATGCGGCGCCCGCGCCTGGCGCCTCCGCCATCGCAGCCAAAGCCATGTCCGACGTCGAGCTGACCAATTGGGCCGACCAGACCCTGCGCAAACGCCTGGAAAACGTGCGCGGCGTGGGCTCGGTCACGGTGGTCGGCGGCACCAAGCGAGAAATCAATATTTATCTCAACCCGCAGGCGCTGGAAGCCTTTGGCGTCACGCCCGAGCAGGTGGTGGCGGCCGTGCGCAATGACAACCAGGATCTGCCGGTCGGTGCCATTCGCTCTCTGGAGCAAGAGCGCATGGTGCAGATTGAAGCGCGGATGCAGCGCCCCGAGGATTTTGGCAAGATCATTGTGACGCGCAAGAACGGCGCGCCGATCCGCGTCGACCAGCTCGCCCAAGTGGTCGACGGCGCTCAGGAGACCGACAGTCTGGCGCTCTACAACGGCCAGCGCACGCTCTTGCTAAGCGTGCAGAAATCGCAGGACGAAAACACCATTGCCGTGATTGACGGTCTGGTCAAGATGCAGGGCGAGATGAACATGCAGTTGCCCCCGGGCGTGCGGCTGCAAGCCGTCACCGATGGCTCCCGGCAGATCCGCGTGGCGGTGGAAAACGTGCGCCGCACCCTGATTGAAGGCGCGCTGCTCACCATCCTGATCGTGTTCCTGTTTCTCAATTCCTGGCGTTCCACGGTGATTACCGGCCTGACCCTGCCGATTGCGCTTATCGGCACTTTCTTGTTCATGAACCTGTTTGGCTTCACCATCAACATGATCACGCTCATGGCTCTGAGCCTGTGCGTGGGCTTGTTGATCGACGACGCGATTGTGGTGCGCGAGAACATCGTGCGTCATGTGCAGATGGGCAAGACGCCATACCAGGCGTCGCTGGACGGCACGCAAGAAATTGGCATGGCCGTGCTGGCAACTACCTTGTCCATCGTCGCCGTGTTCCTGCCGATTGGCTTCATGGGCGGCATCATTGGCAAGTTTTTCCACGAATTTGGCATCACCATCGTCGCGGCGGTGCTGATCTCGATGTTTGTCAGCTTCACGCTCGACCCGATGCTGTCGAGCGTCTGGCACGACCCCAGCATCGAGGCGCACCGCAACCACGGACTCAACCCCGACGGCACGCTGCGGCGCCCGGTCACTTTCTATGACAAAACCATTGGCCGCGTCACCGGCTGGTTTGACCAGGCCACCGAGTGGCTGATTGAGGCCTACCAGGGCATCCTGCGCTGGTCCTTGGTGCACAAGCTCAAGACCCTGGCGCTGGCGCTGATCATCTTCATCACCAGCATTTTCATGGTGCCGCTGCTCGGTACTGAATTCGTTCCCGCGGCGGATTTCTCCGAGACCACGCTCAATTTCTACACGCCAGTGGGTTCGTCGCTCGAAGTGACCGAAGCCCGGGCAAAACAAGTTGAAGACATTGCGCGCAGCTACCCGGAGGTCCGCTACACGTTGACGACCATCAACACCGCCAATGCGGTCGGCAAAACCAATGCCAGCATGTACGTGCGCTTGGTGGACCGCAAGGACCGCACGCGCAACGTCAATGAAATGTCGGCCTTGCTGCGCGAGCGCCTCAAGCAGGTGCCGGGCATCACCGTCACGCACGCCGGCCTGCTCGACCCGGTAGGCGGGCAAAAGCAGGTGGAATTTTCATTGCAGGGTCCGGATCAGGCCGAGCTTGAGCGCATTGCCCAACTGGTGATGGAGAAAATCCGGACGATCCCCGGCCTGGTGGACCTTGATTCCAGCGTCAAGCCCAACAAGCCGACCCTGGACATCGAGGTTAAGCGCGACGTGGCTTCTGATCTGGGCCTGAGCTTGGGCCAGATCGGCAGCGCGCTGCGTACCCTGGTGGCCGGCCAGACGGTGGGCAACTGGCGCGCGCCCGATGACCAGACCTATGACGTCAACGTACGACTGGCGCCGCAGGCGCGCAACCAGGCCGATGACCTGCAGCGTCTGCCATTTTTGGTCGGCGCCAATCTGGATGGCAGCCCGCGCATCGTTCGCCTCAACCAAGTGGCTAGCGTCAAGGAATCAACCGGCTCCAACCAGATCAACCGGCGTGACATGACGCGCGAAGTGGCGATCAATGCCAATGTGCACCAGCGTTCCTCGGGTGAAGTCTCTGCAGACATCAAGATCGCCCTGGAGAGCATCAGTTTCCCGCCGGGTTACCGCTACCAGTTTGGCGGCTCGACCAAGAACATGGCCGAATCCTTCAGCTACGCCATCTCCGCCTTGGTGCTGGCCATCGTTTTCATCTACATGATTCTGGCAAGCCAGTTCAAGAGCTTCTTCCAGCCGCTGGCGCTGATGACATCCCTGCCACTGACGCTGATTGGCGTGGTGCTGGCGCTGTTGATCTTCCGCTCGACCCTGTCAATGTTCTCGGTGATCGGCGTGGTGATGCTGATGGGGCTGGTGACCAAGAATGCGATCTTGTTGGTCGACTTTGCCATTCGTGCGCGCACATCAGGCATCGACGCAGACGGCGGTCGGATTGAGCCCCTGGAGCGCAATGCGGCGCTGTTGCTGGCGGCCAAAGTGCGCTTGCGCCCGATCCTGATGACCACGCTGGCCATGATCTTCGGCATGCTGCCGCTGGCGCTGGCGCTAACCGAAGGCTCGGAGCAGCGCGCCCCGATGGGCCAGGCGGTCATCGGCGGCGTGATCACCTCGTCACTTCTCACTTTGGTGGTTGTGCCGGTGGTGTATTGCTATATGGATGATCTGGCGCAATGGTTGCGGCGCCGCTGGGGCGTTGACAACAGCCCGTCGCAAGCCAGTGCCGGGTAAAATTTTGCAGATTCTGTTAACATCCCTCACATACCCCCAGGAGTACCCAATGAATTTGGAACAAGCCCGCTTCAACATGATCGAACAGCAAATCCGTCCGTGGAATGTTTTGGACGCCGCCGTGCTCGAGCTTCTGGCGGTGGTCAAGCGTGAAGACTTCGTGCCCCTGGCGCACAAGGCACTGGCGTTCATGGACATGGAAATTCCCCTGGGCCAGGGTCAAATGATGTTGGCACCGCGTGTCGAAGCGCGCATGTTGCAAGATGCCGCGGTGCAAAAGCACGAAAAGGTGCTGGAGATCGGCACGGGTTCAGGCTACATGGCCGCCCTGCTGACGCACCGCGCGCAGCGCGTGATCTCGCTGGAAATCAACCCGGAACTGGCCCAAATGGCACGCGCCAACCTGCAAAAAGCCGGCATCCACAACGTCGAAGTGCGCCAGTTTGATGGCTCCAAAGGCGCTTCGCCGGACGGCCCCTTTGATGTCATCATGCTCAGTGGCTCGGTGGCTGAAGTGCCGCAAGCGTTGCTCGCGCAACTGAAAGTCGGTGGCCGATTGATTGGCATTGTGGGCGAAGAGCCCACAATGCGTCTTACTATCGTGACTCGCCTGAGCGACGCCGAGTTCAAGACCACGACCCCCTGGGACACTGTGGCGCCACGCCTGCTCAATTTCCCCGAGCCCTCTCGATTTCATTTTTAGACGTCTGACTGCATGATTGCTCAGGTTCGTCCTTCTGGATTGGCTGCATGGCTGGACTCGGTTCGCGGCCACGGCACGCCCGTGGTGCTGGACGTGCGCGAACCCTCTGAACTGCGCGCAGCCAGCATCGAGGCCGATGGCTTTGAGCTCATCCCCATCCCGATGGGCGTGATTCCACCGCGCCTGTCCGAGCTTGACCCAGAGCAACCCATTGCATGCCTGTGTCATCACGGTGTGCGCAGCATGCAGGTGGCGGCGTTCCTGAAGGCGCGAGGCTTCAAGCATGTGGCCAATATTGCCGGTGGCATCAACGCCTGGTCGGCTGAAGTCGACCCCAGTGTTCCCAGGTATTGAGCGCCAGGGCCCCAACGCCGAGCTTTACCCGCACTGTTCTTGCCAACCCATTTATTTTCAAGGCCCTTTTATGAAAACGTTTCGTCTACTTCCCCTGTTTGTCGCGATTGGCGCCACCCTGGCGCTGCCGGTGCAAGCCCAGAGCCTGGTCGATTTGTACCAGTCGGCGCGGGACTATGACGCGACCTATCAATCCGCCAAATCACAGTTTGTCGCCACGTTGGCCCGGGCCGACCAGGCCAAGGCCCTGTTGTTGCCGACGGTTGGTCTTTCTCTCGGGGCGTCGGCGACCAATTTGGACAGCACGTTGCCACCCTCGCAGCAGCCCACCTCCAACTACAACAGCCAAAGCGCGACCGTCAGCGCTTCACAGCCGCTGTACCGTCCGGCCAACCGGGCGAGTTACGAGCAGGGAATGAAGCAGGTCGATCTGGCCCAGGCACAACTCGCTGCGGCCGACCAGGACCTGATCGTGCGTGTCAGCCAGGCTTACTTTGACGTGCTGGCCGCCATGGACAACCTGACTTTCGTCAAGGCCCAAAAAGCTGCCGTGGGCGAGCAACTGGCCTCCGCCAAACGCAACTTTGAAGTCGGCACCGCCACCATCACCGACACCCGTGAAGCCCAGGCCCGCTTTGACCTGGGCACAGCGCAGGAAATCGCCGCTGAAAATGACCTTCGGGTAAAAAAAATTGCACTCGAGCAGTTGGTCGGCAAAGCTGGCGCGCAACCCAGCCCTTTGGCGCAACCGCTGGCCCTTCCGACTCTCGTGCCGAGCGACGTCAACGCCTGGGTGGCACAAGCTGAAAGCAACCACCCCGGCATCAAGCAAAGCCAGGTCGCACTGGATGTCGCGCAGCTGGAGACTCAGAAGGCACAAGCTGGCCACAAGCCGACGCTGGATCTGACGGCCGGTTACAACATCACGCAGAACAACGGAACCGCCAACACTTCGATGGACTACCGCACCAACGCCGCCACCATTGGCCTGGCGTTCAACCTGCCTTTGTTTGCGGGTTTCGCCATCCAGAACCGGGTCAGGGAAACACTGGCGCTGGAAGACAAGGCCCGCAACGACCTGGAAGCCACCAGGCGCGCGGTGGCCCAAGGCACGCGCACGGCATTCTTCGGCGTGGAGTCGGGTCAGGGCCAGGTCAAGGCGCTGGAAGCCGCCGAAGCCTCCAGCCAGAGCGCACTGGACGCCAATAAACTGGGGTATGACGTGGGTGTACGCATCAATATCGACGTACTCAATTCTCAAAGTCAGTTGTACGACACCAAGGCCAAGCTGGCCAAGGCGCGCTACGACGTATTGCTGGGCGAATTGAGGCTGCGCCAGGCCAGCGGCACACTCCAGGCGCAAGACCTGCAAGGCGTCAACGCGCTGTTAGCCAAGTAACCGGCCCCCAGCCACCCGGCGGTTGCTAAAGCAACAAGGCGCCAAAATGGCGCGCAAAGGCCTGGGTCGTCTCAGGACTCATGCGCTGGCCGACAAAAATCTCCACGCCACGCAGCATTTTGCGCAGCTCAGCCGGGCTCTCGCACCGGTCGATCGCCTGACAAATGGGCTCACCCGCAGCGCCCAGCCTCTGCTGCACAAAGATTGATGCCTGCTGGCGCACTTTGACAAACTCTTGTGCACTGTTGGCTGGCCGGGGCGCCTCGGCCTGCTCGGCGGCCACAAAACCCGGGGCCGCTGGCGCCTGCAGGCTGGCGTCAGCGCTGTTCGCCGCAGCTTCGATCAAATGTTCCTGCAACAAATGCTCCAGCGCCGACTCCAACTCGCCGACCCGCACAAAAGCCTGCAGCGCATTCACGGTTTTCTTGCCGTCCACCAGGATCAGCACCCGCCGCTGCATAGCACTCAGGTTGTGGCTGCGTCCTGATATCTCGATCCGGCCCGCATCGGTCTTGTTGAAAATCATCGTTTAAGTCACTTTTTTATAGCTACTCATATCCTATCGACGTGGGCTGGAGCCCTATTTGTTATAAATTATTAGCCATTTATCTACAGCGCCCGGGCCAGCCGCCCAATGCCCTCTTCAATCTTGGCCACATCGGCCGTGGCAAAGCTCAGGCGCAGCGTACTCAAATCGGGGTCATGCGCAAAAAATGGCGCACCCGGCACAAAGGCCACGCCCTGGTCGATCGCGCGCTTGGCAAAGTCGCTCGCCTGAGCCGTCTTGCCGCTCGACCCGGTCAACCTGGCCCAGAAGAACATGCCGCCCTGCGGCTGGTTGAACGCTATCGCATCGCCCAGGTCGCGGCGCAGCGATTCGGCCATGACGCGTGCGCGTTCAAAGTAGGTTTTACGCACCACGGCCAACGTGCCGTCCAGGCGATTCATGCCCAGGTATTGGGCGCAAATCGCTTGCGTGAGGTTGCTGGTGTGGGCATCGCTGAACTGCTTGCACATGGTGGCGTTGGCCAATAGCGCAGGCGGCGCAATCAGCCAGCCCACGCGCAAACCCGGACTGAGTATCTTGCTGAAGCTGCCGCAATGCGCCAGCCAGTCGCGGCTGCCCGGCACAGCGTCGCTCAGCGCCAGCAAGCTCGGTGGTGGCGGCTGGTCAAAGTACAGCTCGCCGTAGGGGTCGTCCTCCACCACCAGCGTTTGCGTGCGCGCCGCAATTTCCAGAATGCGCTGGCGCCGCACCAGGCTGAGCGTGGCGCCGCTCGGGTTGCCAAAGGTGGGAATCAGGTAGACCAGCTTGGGTTTGTGTTCTTCGATCAAGGCCTCTAACTTATCCACATCAACGCCATCGGCATCAATCGGCGCGCCAATGATGTGGGCACCATAGAGCCGAAAGCACTGGATGGTGGCCAAAAAGGTGGGCGCTTCAACAATCACCTTGTCGCCGGGCGAGATCAGGGTCTTGCCGATCAGGTCCAGCGCCTGCTGGCTGCCGGTGGTAACAATCAGACCGTCTGGCTCGACGTGGCTGCCCTTGGCCGCCATGAAGCTGCTGATGCCTTCTCGCAAGGGTTGGTAACCCTCGGTGGCACCGTATTGCAGCACTGGGCCGGGGTTCGTGCTGAGCACGGCTTGCGCCGCTTGCGCTATTCCCTGGGCATCAAACAACGCCGGGTCCGGAAAGCCGCCGGCAAAGCTGATGATGCCGGGCTTGCCCAGCAACTTGAAAAGCTCCCGAATGGCGGAGGTTTCAACATTTTTAAGACGGTCGGCAAATTGCATGAAATTGCAGCTTTCAGGAGAATTGATTTAGGGTAAATTGTGACCGATAGCTGACAAGTTCACGGCCCTTCATAAAAGTCCCATGCCCAATCTCAATTCATTCTTTGCGTCCATCGAACTACCCCTCCTGAGCGACGTGGGCCACGAGCTCATCACAACCCTGAATCTACCGGCGGTGTCGATTGCGCAGGTGCGCACCATCATCGCCCGCGACCCGGCCCTGAGCGCCAATCTGCTGCGTGCGGCCAACAGTGCCGAGTTTGGCCTGCCGCGCGGGGTCGGCACATTGGACGAAGCCATCGCCATGGTGGGCTTGTCGCGCGTGCGCGCCATGGCGGTGGGCGCCTGCCTGAGCAGCGCTTTTGTGGTGCTGCCCGGGCTGGACCGCCGCGCCTTCTGGCAGTCCTGCATGCGCTGCGCCGGTTATGCCCAGTGGCTGGCCGGGGGTCTGGGCATCGACACCCAGATGGCCTGGCTCACCGGCATGATGCTGCGCCTGGGCGAGCTGCTGATCGTTCAGGTGCAGCCTGACACCCTGGCGCCAATTGAACACCAGCCACAGCTGCCCGGCGCGCGCTGGCTGCGTGAAAAGCAGTTGGTCGGCTACAGCGAAGGGCAGATCACCGCCGAACTGGCGCGGCGCTGGAGCTTCCCGATGCAAATCGTGCAGGCGCTGCAACGCGCCTCCGACCCGCTGCTGGAGCAGGCCTACTCGCGTTTGGGTGCGGTCGTCCATCTGGCCGGTTTGCTCGCCGACATGCCCGCCGCCGACGTAAGCAGCCTGCCCCAGTTGCCCGTCGAGGTGATCGATTCGCTGCACCTGGACCTGGACTGGCTGCAAGAGACTTTTCCGGCGCATGACAGTTTTGTGGACATCGTCGGCCTATGACACCGGCTGCCATTGAATCTTTTTTCGCCACGCTGAAAGCGGCCAATCCGCAGCCGCAAACCGAGCTGGAGTTCAGCAGCGTCTTTGAGCTGCTCGTGGCTGTGCTGCTGTCGGCCCAGGCCACCGATGTCAGCGTGAACAAGGCCACGCGCCGCCTCTTTCTGGTGGCCAACACGCCGCAAAAGATGCTGGACCTGGGCCTGCAAGGGCTGGAGAGCTTTATTAAGACCATCGGCCTGTACCACGCCAAGGCGCGCCACCTGCTGCAGACCTGCCAGATATTGGTGGATCATTACGACGGTGTGGTGCCCGGCTCGCGTGAGGCACTGCAGACGCTGCCCGGCGTGGGGCGCAAGACCGCCAACGTCATTTTGAATGTAGCCTTTGGCGAGCCGACCATCGCCGTGGACACGCACCTCTTTCGCGTCGCCAACCGCACCGGCCTGGCACCGGGCAAGACCCCGCTTGAAGTGGAGCAAAAGCTGCTCAAGCGCATACCCCCCGCGTATCTGGTGGACGCGCACCACTGGCTGATTTTGCAGGGGCGCTATGTCTGCCAGGCGCGCAAGCCGCTGTGCTGGCAGTGCGCGGTCAGCCCCTTCTGCGACTTCAAAGACAAGACCCCGGCGCCCTTCAAATAACCTCGCGTACATGCGCGTGATCGCGCTCGGCGCGGGTCAATGGCCCTGCCCACTGCGGGTTGTTGAAAGCGCTCGGAACAACAAGGCAATCAAACTGGTATTATTTTAAACTGCTTAGTAATATTTTGATCGACTGTGATGAAAAAACCTTTTCACCCCCTCATTTTTCTGGCCCTTGGCCTGCTGCTCGGAGAACACGCCATGGCCACGGAAGAACCCAAATTTGAAATCCTGTCGCAACAGGGCGGCATCGAGTTGCGCCGCTACCCCGCTTTCATCGTCGCCGAGACCACTGTGGAAGGGGATATGGATGCTGCGTCCAATAAGGGTTTTCGCGCCATTGCCGACTATATTTTTGGCAACAACCAGTCCGCGCTCGCCGCCCCAAGCCCAGGCTCCGAAAAGATCGCCATGACCGCGCCCGTCACGATGGAGCCGGTGGCGCCCGCCGCGCAGAAGATCGCCATGACGGCGCCGGTGGCAATCGAGCCTTTGGCCTCGGCGGCGACTGACGCGCCGGCGACGTCCTCACTACAAAACGCCAAGCGCTGGCGCGTGCACTTTGTGATGCCCAGCCAGTACACGTTGGCAAGTCTGCCCAAGCCCAACAACGCGGCCGTGCAATTGCGCCAGGTGCCTGCCAAGACCTGGGCGGTACTCGGCTACAGCGGCTTCAACACCGAGTCCAGGGTGCAGCAAAAGACCGATGAGCTAATGGCCTGGCTGCAGGCGCAGAAAATTCAAAGTTTGGGCAACCCGCAGCTGGCGCGCTACAACCCGCCCTGGACGCTGCCGATGTTCCGGCGCAACGAGGTCATGATTGAAATCCAGCAGCCCTGATGATGAAATAACCTAGTAGCTCGGGTTGGACGAACCCCGACACCTTGCGGAAAGCAAAAAAACTTCTGTCGGGTTACGCGCTTCGCGCTAACCCGACGGGGGCTACAGCGATGAGGCCGAGACCACCGACCGTGTT
Organism: Rhodoferax sp.; assembly: GCA_013791765.1. GTDB lineage: Bacteria > Pseudomonadota > Gammaproteobacteria > Burkholderiales > Burkholderiaceae_C > Rhodoferax. The sequence goes on along the minus strand of VMTC01000074.1, from coordinate 28,101 downwards.
GACTCGGAAAAGGCCGAGAGTGCCTGCTGTACCCAGCCGAAACCGATGCGCTCCTGTTCCAGCCGGACGCCCACGCGCAACCTGTTGTCGCGTAACTCGTTGAACAGCGCCGTCTCGCCGGGCGTGAGGCGCGGCAGGTCGCGCAGCAGGGCTTGCGGCTCCGTGCCCCAATGATCGGCATGGGCCAGCAAGGTGTCACGGTCCATCAGTAGCGACTGCGCGTGCGGAAAATGGGCGCGTAGCTGGTCCAGAATGGCAAAGCCGTGGGTGTCAATGTCGCCCCAATAAAAGAGATCACAGCGGTGCAACCAGGTGGTCCCCGCAAACGCCTCAAAGCCATAACCGGCGCCAAAGATCACCAGGCTACCCGGCACTGCGGGGAAAGCCAAAAAGTTGATTTCGTTCTCCGTCATGAAGACGCGTTCAAGCGGCAGATGCAGGCTTTCAAACGCGGCCTGCGTCAGGCCAATGTCCGGGTCTGCGTTTGTCGGCAGCGCCGGGCTGCTGCCCGCCATGCCCGGCAGCAGTGACGTATCGAGTAGCCGAAAGCGGATGCGCAGCGGTTTGTCTTTGAAGCCATAGCGGCGGCAGAAGCCGCTCAGACCACTGACGCTGCTGTCAATCACTGCCCCAGGCAGCGCCAGGTCCAACAGCTCCGAGAGCACCGCGCGGTGCGCCTCGATGAATTTGCTGTCGACCCCCGGCAGATCGACCTGACGCAAGTAAATGCCAGGGCGCGGGTGCGCGTGCAACCAGCCGACCACCAAAGCCAAGCGCGGCCAGGCGTCGAACAGTTCCAGCGCCGTCAAAGGCCGCTTGGCCAGCCAGGGCAGCAGACGATCATGCACAGGGGCATCGCCGTGGCCGCTTGCCCCCAAGCTTTGGCCCGTTGCAAGCGCAGCATCGCCATCCGTGCGTTCTGAAAGCAGGAATTGCCGCGTGATCTGCAGCAGTTCAGCAAAGCGCCGTACGTCTTTTTGCTTGCCCAGCATGGCATGCGCAGCGTCCAGCGAATCGAGCCAGACTTCATCGGGCAGCGCATTGTTGCCCAGCACCCGGTGGCGAAACTCACGCAGCACCAAGCGCACATGGGGCATGGCGCGCAGCTCGGCGGCCCAGGCGCGCGCCTCGTCAAAGTGATCGCTCAATTCGCCCGAGCTGGGTGTGCTCAGGCGCAGGCGCCGTGGCGCGAACGCCTCAGAGCCCACCAAGGGGCGCAGCAACTCGCCCTTGTCCCAGAGTTTTTGCACCTGCGCGCGCAGGTCTTTGGGGGTGCTCCAGCGCATCAGCCGCCCCTGGCAGCCACGGCCATTGGCAACTCAGACGGCTGCATCGGCACGGCTCGGCGCTCCTGCTCGGCGCGGTATTGCTCAATACTCAAATTACGCAGCTTGGAGTCGCGCCCCTCGTCGTTGTGCACAAAACCCACGCTTGACACATAGGGCTCGATGATGTGAATTTTTTGCAGCGGCGTGACGATCAGCAGTTGCAAATTGAGCTCTTCAAACAGCTTCAGACCAAACTGCGCTGATTCGTCCGAGCCGCGGCCAAAGGCCTCGTCAATCACCACAAACCTGAACGCCTTGGAGCGCGCTTCGCCGCGCACCAGGCCAAACTGGTACGCCAGGCTGGCCGCCAGAATGGTGTAAGCCAGCTTCTCTTTTTGTCCGCCCGACTTGCCACCGGAATCGGAGTAATGCTCGTGTTCGCGCCCGTCTTCGCGCCAGCGCTCGCTGGCGGCAAACACAAACCAGTTGCGTACGTCGGTCACCTTTTGCGTCCAGCGCTTGTCCGCATCGGTTTGGCCTTCGCGGCCGCGCAGGCGCTCGATGATGGCTTTGACCTGCAAAAACTTGGCTTCGGAATACTGGCCATCGTCGCTGGCCGCGCTGCCTGAGATGGCGCCGTCCAGACAGTGGCGCAGATCGCTTTGAAAGTCGCGCACTTCCGCATCGGGGGTCAGCTGCGCCTGCAGCTCGATAAAGCGGCCGGGGTTGTAGTCAATTTGGGTGAGCGACTGGTTGATGAGCGTCAGGCGCTCTTTGATGGTTTCACGCTCTTTGGCCAACTGGGCACTGAATTGCGCCACCTGATTGATGGTGTTTTGATTCAGCAGATCCTTGAACTTGGCCTCGAAGCGCGGCAGGTCGTCCACCTTCAGTTGCTTGAGTAGCGCGCGGAATTCGCCTGAAGCGGCAACCGAAGCGTCAGCCTCCTGGGTAGCCAGCGGAAAGCGGTGCCTGAAGCTGCGCATGGCATCGACAATTTTCTCGACCAGGCTGCTTGCTTTGCGCTCCTCGGCAGCTATCAATTTTTGCAGTGCCTCACGCAAATCGTGCTGGCGGTTGTCGCAGGACTCAAGGGTGATGCTGGCTGCGCCGAGGATGTCCGCTTGCAACTGGGCCAGCCGCCGGTTCAGGGGGCTGCTCAGTTCAACCTGCGCCAAGTCGGGTTGGGCTGCGCCAGCCAGCTCACTTTTCAGGGTCTCTAAGGTTTGCTGCTGGAGCGCCTGCATCTGGGCAATTTTTTCTTCAACCCTGGCACGCTTGTCGCGCTGCTCGCGGCTTAGGCGTTCAGTCTGCAATTGCGCTTCTTCCAGCGCTTTGAGCTGGGCGGTCAAGGTTTGCAGCAGGTCGGAGGCAGCCTCAATCTGCTGGCGCTCCTGCGCCAGGGCAGCGGCTTGGGCGGCTGGCGTGGCCCAGTCCAGCTCGCGGTAGTCGCGGTATTCGACCAGCTTGGCCAGCAGGCTCAAGCGCTCCTGGCACTGGGCCAACTGTTGCTGGCCCTGGGCGATCTGGCTGCCCAGCTGCGCCAATTGCGCCTCCAACACTTTGCGCTTGGCATTGAGCGCGGCCAGTTTGGCAGTGTTGCTCCAGCCCAGTACGTAGCGGCTGCGATCGTCCAGGCGGTGCCGGTCGTCTTTTTCGTGGCGTTCGCCGCCTGACTTGATCTGTCCGGCGCGGCTGATGGCCCGCAGTTCGCGGCGGAATTGCTCTTGGGTGGTGCAGCAAGCCACATCAAAGCGCTGCGCCAGCTCGCGGTCGAGCCAGGCGTAAAACGGCGAATCAGGCTTGACGACGAGTTTGCGCACCAGCGAGTCGGCATGCAGGCTGGGGGCTTGCGCACGCACGTCAAGCCGCACCCTGAAATAGACCAAGCGGCCTTTCAAGTGAGTTTGATCGACCCACTGCGCCACCTGCGCGTACAGGGCATCGGGCACCAGCAAGGACAGGCCAAAGTTATGCAGCAGGCGCTCCACCGCGCCTTCCCAGTCGCGCTGGTCCTCGCGCACCTCAATCAGCTCACCGGCAAAGGGCATGCTGTCTTCATCCAGATTCAACGCAGCGCACAGCTCGGCGCGCATGCGCACAGCTTGGGCGTCGGTGTTGCTGCGCCGGGCTTTGAGGCTGGTGATTTCGTCGCTGAGTACCGCATGGGCGCGCCGACCTTCGCTTAACTCAACACTGCGCTCGGTCAGGCTGTTTTGCACCGCATCAAGCTGCGCGGTTTCTGCCGCCCTCATCTGGGTGCAGGTTTGTTGCTGCGCCACCAGGTCTTCGGTGCTGGCCACTTGCAGCAAGCCCAATTCGCGGCGCAACTCGTCGTAACGGGCAGCGCTGGCGCGTCGGCGCGTCACCTCCTGCTGCTGCTGGGCAATGTCGCGCGCAAGCAGGGCCAGGCGGTCACCACCGTTGGTCGCCAGCGCTTGGCGCAGGTCGCGCTCTTGCAGGCGCTCCTGCTCGCGCTGGTCTTCGAGTTTGCTCACCTTGGCGCTGTCGCGCGCCAGGTCTTCAGTCAGGTTTATCAAACGCTGTGCGATCAGGCCCAGCTTTTGGCGACTGAAATACGCTCGCAAGCCGTCCCGGCAGGCACGCAATTCATCGGCCTTGGCCAGCACCGCAGCGTGCTGGTCGCAGTCTGCCACCAGCGGGGTCAACAACGCCACCTGTTGCTGGGCTTTGAGCACCGCCGCGTGGGCGCGGTTGAGGTCGTCAAAGTGGGCAATCAGGGCTGCCACACGCGGGGCCACGTCAAAGGGCTCGAGCATGTGCTGGCGCACAAAGTCGGTCAGGTTACCCACCGACTTCATGGACACGGTCTGCAAAAACAATTCGAGGGCCTGCTCGCTCAAACCACCGAGCAGGCGGCGCAACAAAGCGCTGTACGGCGGAAAGCTGTCAAACAACGCCACACCGGCTTTTTTCAGGCGCTTTTTCAGTGGCTCGATGCTGCTGCCAAAGTGGCCAAAGTCGTCGGCAATGGCCAGCGGTGTCTCCGCCACGGCGTAAAAACGCTCAGGCTGGCCAGTGGGCTCGCGGCACCAGAACACCTGCGCCAGCGTGACGGTTTTATCAAAGCCGGCGTTGTGAAAAATACCCAGAATCACCGAGAAGCTGCGGTTGTCGCGCAGCGCCACGGGCTTGGCGTTGCCACTGACTTCATGCCGCTCAGACTTGTAATAGCCCAGCACATAGGAGCGCAGCGTGCGCTCTTTGGCATCGGCCCCGGCGGCCTTGTTGTAGGCAATGCGCTGCGCGGGCACCAAGAGAGTGGTCACGGCATCGACCAGCGTGGATTTGCCCGAACCAATGTCGCCGGTGAGCAGCGCGTTTTTGCCGTCCGGACGAAAGGCCCACACGCGTTTGTCAAAGGTGCCCCAGTTGAGCACTTCGAGGCGCATCAACCGAAAGCCGGCCAGCGCGCTGTTGGCGCCAAAGTCCAGTTCGCCCGAACTGGCGACGGCCGACACGTTATTCACGGTCATGTCATTCATCCTGTTCCCCCGCTTGCGACATATGCGCCTGATATTGCGCCAGCCGCGCGTCCAGGTCGGCCAGCCACTGCGCATCGACAAAGGCTTTGAGGATGCGCTGCACTTCATAGTCAGGCAGGGCAACACGGCCGCTGGCCGCTTTGAGCTTGCGCACAAAACCCAGATCAACCAGCTTATTGAGCTGCGCCTGAACCTGGTCCATCAGTCGCGCCTCATTGGCGTTGGCGGGTGAAAACACCCGCACCAGTTCCACCACCGCCTCGAGTGAGAGCACCAGCCGGGTGTCGGCACCGCTGGCGTCAAACTCGACCAATTTTTTGCGCAACAGCGCCAGCAACAGGCTGAGCTGAAAGCTCAAGGGGCGCCGGGCCACCAGGCGCGGCGGCTTGAAAGCAGCTTCATCCTCGGGTTCCGGGCGGGCTTTCAAAAACGCATAGCCTTCGGATTCGTCCAGCACCAAGTCCAGTGACAGCACCGCCACATAGTCGCGCACACGCGCCTGCAGTTCGATCAGTGCCGCCCACAAAGCCGGATCAGCATCGCGGTAAAGCACGCTTTTGAGCAGTGGCACCACCACGCCGGTGAGGTCGTAGGCTGCCGAGGATGACTCAATATTAATAGCTGCTCGCACAGTATCTATGTGGGCTAGAGGCTGATTTGGCTTAAATTCTGGTAAAGACTTTGAGAAAGGCTCTGGCAAGCCTTCAGGCATTCCAAACAGGTCATCAAAGGGAGGCGTTGGATTCGCTTGCATGCTCTATTCCTTGACAAAAATAACGCGCGGCAGCTGCGCCTGGCGGTTGCCCTGGGCGTTGCGCCATTGCACGACGTCCAGCACGCTGTCGTCCACCACGGCGTGCGCGGATTCGCTGGCCAACTGCAAATAGGCCACCAGCTCGCCCAGCCCGTGCTGCAGCGGGTGCGCGGCCAACAGTTCGCTCAAAGTCACCTGCGCGCGCTCTTGCAGCATCTGGCGCACCTGGCCGGCCAGCAGCGCCTTGTCGACCCGAACCTGATCGAACAAAGCTGTGGTGTCCAGATCGCCTTCGCCGGCCAACAGTGTGAGCTTGTCCAGCACCAGCTTGGCCGGCGGGTTGTACAGCGGGCGCTCCATCGGCAGGCTCACGCTGGGGCTCAAGTCGTCCATCGCCATGAAGTCGCCCGCAGGGGGCGCGCCGCGCACGGCCAGCGCACGCGCCTCGATTGAGCGCACCAGGTCCATGATGCGGCGGTTTTCCAGCCAGGCCTGGTCGTCCAGAAAACGGCGCAACTGCTGTGACAGCAGCGCCACGGTGGCCTGCGCGTGCTCTCCGGCATCCAACCAGTCGTAGTGCACGCGCCTCAAGCGCGGGTCGGGGTGCAACTCGGCCACCGGCGGCAGCGCCATCACCGCCTCTAACAGGGCCGTGAGCTCTTCCTGGCGCTGCTGCGACATCAAAAAGTCCCAAAACGCGCGAAAGCTCTTGCCCTGGTCCGACTCCGCAATGGCGTCGCGTTCGCCCAAAATACTTTGCAGTAGCGCACCCTTGGCGCCCTGCCACAGGGCAATGCGCTCGCGCACACTGCGGTCGAGGCTGCGAAAGTTGTGCTCCACCTCCCGAAAGTCAGTCAGCAGTTCGCGCGCCAGCGCAGAAAAATGCATGAAGCGCTCACGCAGCGCGGTGTCGTCCAGGAGCGGCATCTCACCGGCCAACACGCGGGCAATCTCAAGGTCTATCGCATCACGGCGCCTGTGCAACTCGGCCACACGAAGTTGCGGGTCGGTCTCGCTGCCCTGGCGCATTTGCTGCAGCAGGTCAAACAGTGTGAGCAGGCGCGACTCGGTGCCGACAAAAGCGCGGTCGGTCAAGCCCGAGAGCCAACTCAAGGCGCGCTCGGTGGCCGGGGTCAGGTCAAAGTGAACCTCGTCGCTGCCCGGTGGATAAAACTTGCGCAGCCAGCCGCGCTCGGGAGCGGCCCAGTCGTTGAGGTACTCGGATGCGCCTTTGGGAAAAGCCTGCTCGCCCAGTTGCTCGCGCAGGCCAAACAGCGTGTCTTCCAGCGCCTCCACCAGGGCAGACTGCGCCATGATGCGCACGTTGGGCTCTACAAAGGTGCGCTGCAGAAAACTGGCGATCAGCGGCGCATGGTCGGCCACCAGCAAGCGCCAGGCCGGGTGCTGGCGGCGCAGCGCGTCGAGGGTGGGGTAGTCCAGGTTCATGGATGCTTCGCGGCGGTGCTTGTCAGCTGTGTTGACTGTCAATCAAGAGTCCAGCGCGTCGGGCTTCTTGAGCGCCTTGTGCGCAGGTTGATGCGGGTGGATTCAGTGGGAGCTGCGATAGACGGAATGAAAAGCGCCTGAACGGTGGGGTTGCACGTCATTTTGACACACGGGTACAAAACTAAAATCTTCATCTCCATCCGTGTCAGTCCACGCGACACCAGCCTCCAAAGCCCGGTGCCTCGCGCGGCCACTGATCCGCCTGCGCCACCTGGCGCACACCGCGCGCCAGCAAGGTAGCAGCACGAATCACCCCCGCGTGCGTCACCCAAACGGTCTCGACGCCCAAGCGCTGGGCTTCGTCCCACGCGCTTGCCACGCGCTGCATGAACTCAGAAGCACTCTCTTTGCCGCCAAAGCGATGACCAGCAAAATCTGCCGTCCAGCACTCAAAAGCGGCTGGCGGGATGCCATCCCAGCGCTGCCCTTCCCAACAGCCAAAATCCATCTCCGCCAGACGCGCATCAGTTTTATATTCAAAATCAGGCCGTAGCCCCCGTAGATATTGCGTAAGCAGCTCACATCTTTGTAGTGGTGACGAGATCACCTGCAGACGCGGCGGCAGGATCGCGGCCAACTCAAGAGCCGCCTGCTGCGTCGCCTGCTCGTCAGCAGCGACGTCAAGGGCACCGTAACAAACGCCCGGCGCAATCAAAGGCTGCGCATGGCGCACCAGCCACAGTTTCATGCCCGCGCCACCTTCGGTCACAGGCTCAGCGCCAGCCCGAGGTAGAAGGCGAGTTCGCACACCTGCTGCGTGGCGCCCAGGCAGTCGCCGGTAAAGCCACCGAGGCGACGCCAGAACCAGCGCGCCATCACCGCCCACGCCACCAAAGACGCCAGCACGGCGCCCGCTAACGCCTGCAACAGATCGGAACCAGCTAAAGTGATCACTATAAATTCAGCAGCTGCCTGCGCATAAATGACGAGGGCTAGCGCCATAAAACACCATATAAAGCCGGTCATCAAGGCCGCCGCACCGATTTGATCGGCCAGCGGTTTCGACTTGGAACCCGCCGCGTCGCCCACATGCGGCATCAGCCGAATCGTCAGCAGCGGCCAGGTGCGCGAGACCACCTGCGCGGCAAACAGCGCCGCCACCATCAAAGGCGCACTCACGTCTCCCAGCAGCGCCAGCAGCGCCACCTTGCACAGCAACGCCAGCATCACCGCGATAGCGCCAAACGCGCCCACGCGCGAGTCTTTCATGATGACCAGCGCCCGGTCACGCTCGGCACTGCCGCCCAGACCGTCGAACACATCGGCCAGGCCATCTTCATGAAACGCCCCGGTGATCAGCACGCCCAAAGCGGTACCCAGCGCCGCCGCCACGAGCGGGGCTGACCCGGTGGAGGGCAACGTCATCAGCAGCAGTACCGTGAACCCCGCCACCAAGGCGCCAACCAGCACGCCCACACCCGGAAAGTGCCCAGCACTGGCCCGCAGCATGGCCGGGCTGAACCCCACCCAGTTGGCCAGCCGCCCAGTGACCGGAATGCGGGTGAAAAACTGCAAACTCAGCAGGTAGTGGCGGATGAATTGGCTCATGAAGTAATCGCAGTCAGGCAAAAGAGGCACGGTGTTGGCAAGAGCAGTGAACTGCCATGGCCAATCTCCCCCCGGTCAATGAAATCGCCCCGGCAGCGACAGCGGCTAGCGGCGTGCGTTGGGTGTCTGATGCAACGAAGTCAAGGCGGAGGCTTGGGCGGTGCCCGAGCCGGGGGACATTCGCGCAGTCAGACACCCAGCGCGCGCTGCGGGTTAAAGCGGCTAGCGGCGTGCGTTGGGTGTCTGATGCAGCGAAGTCAAGGAGGAGGCTTGGGCGGAGCCCGAGCCGGGGGACATTCGCGGAGTCAGACACCCAGCGCGCGCTGCGGGTTAAAACTGAACGCGCGGGCATCACGTGCTGTTGCTTCAAGTTAATCAAAAATGTAAACGGTGCGGGTGGGCCACCCGTTAACACTCTGGTCAAACCCTTTCGGCTTGCGCATCGGCCTTCTCCGACACCCCGGCCGACTCAAAACTGGCCATCTCGCGCAGCATGGCGCAGCTTGAGAGCAACAGCGGCCAGGCCAATGCCGCGCCCGAGCCTTCGCCCAGGCGCAAACCCAGGTCCAAGAGCGCCTGCACACCCAAGTGCTGCAACATGAATTCATGGCCTCGCTCGCCCGAGCGGTGTGCAAACACACAAGCCTGCAGCACCAGCGGCTGCAAGGCGTGAGCGACCAGCACGGCGCTGGAGGCAATGAAGCCATCCACCACAATCACGCGGCGTTCAAAGGCGGCTTGCAGCACGGCACCGACCATGGTGGCAATTTCAAAACCACCTAAGGCGCCCAAAGCCGCCAACGGCTCTTTTGCATCCGGGTGGCGCGCCAGTACTTCCCGCAAAATCGCTGCCTTGCGCTGCACCGCAGGCGCATCCAGCCCGGTACCCGCGCCGGTGCAGACTTCTATCTCCAGACCAGCCAAGCGAGAGAGCAAGAGCGATGCCGCCGAGGTGTTGCCAATGCCCATTTCGCCCAGCAGCAGCGCGTTGCCGGGCAAGGCTTTGACCAGGGCCATGCCGTTTTGAATCGCCTGCTGACACTGCAGCGCGGTCATGGCGGCTTGCACGCTGGAGTCTGCCGTGCCTTGTTCGCCACCCTGCACCTTGCGCACCTGCAGACCCGGGCGCTGGCTGCCGGCTGGCAAACCGGCCAAAAAATCATGGTTGACACCGCAGTCCACCACCGTGAGTGCGATGTTATGCAGGCGTGAGAACACGCTGACGGCGGCGCCACCGGCCAGAAAATTTTCCACCATCTGCCAGCTCACGTCACTGGGGAACGCCGACACGCCGCGGGCGGCCAAGCCGTGGTCGCCGGCAAACACCACCAGTTGCGGCTCGATCAGCGCGGGGGCGTCCGTGCCCAGAATTTCACCCAATTGCAAGGCCAGAGACTCCAACCGCCCGAGCGAGCCCAGCGGCTTGGTCTTGTGGTCAATCTTGTGCTGTAGCGCCTGGGTCAAAGCCGGGCTGCGAATATCGGTGAGGGTTGGAAGCGTGAATGTCATAAGTTTCCTTGGCTAATAAATCAAATCGGTTAGGGCTTGTCCATGAATAAGCTGTGCATTTGGCCGACAGATTTGGGATGCAATGCTAGGCGTAAAACGCGCCGTTTAGCTCTGCTAAACAAGCGATTTGCAACGACGCAGTGCGCCCAAAGGTGTCGAGCCAAATGTGCATGTTATTTGTGGGCAAGCCCTTAGGTCCGTTGGCAGGTCCGTCAGGCCAACAAGCCCGGCAAAACGCCCGGCTGAAAATGCAGCTCGATAAAGTCGGCCAGGCGGTCAAACACCAAGTCCAGCGTGGGCACCGGGCCATTCAACTGGGCGCCAAACAGCGCCTGCAACGCGCCAGGGTCTTCAAACAAACCATGCAGGTACAAGCCCAGTACATTGCCTGTGGCGTTCTGCCAGGCCAAACCACCCGGCAAGACGGCACGCGCCACGTCACTCGCTGTAGCTGGGGTGGACTGCGGCTGGGTGATGCCCTGGTGGATTTCGTAGCCCGACACGCTCACCCCGGCCAAGGCCTGCCAAGGTGCGGCGATGCCGTCAGAAAACGTGGCTTGCGTATGGCGCACGGTCTTGTCCAGTTCAAACACCGTCACCAACGGCAGCAACCCGAGGCCCGGCGCGTCGCCGCCTGCACCCTGCGGGTCAATCAGCGCCTGGCCCAGCATCTGCAGACCAGCGCAGATACCCAGCACGGCCCCGCCGCGGCCTGCGTGCGCGGCCACCGCTGCATCGAGCCCCTGCGCGCGCAACCAGGCCAGGTCGCTGCTGGTGGCTTTGGAGCCGGGCAGAATGACCCAGTCGCTGGCACGCAGGCTAGAGAGTTCAACCGGGCTGCGCACCCACATCAGGCGCAGTCCGGGAATATTTTTAAGCGGCTGAAACTCGTCCAGATTGCTGATGCGCGGGTAGGCGATGACGGCCACCGTCAGCTTGATGGCCCCGGATGCTGTGCTTCTGTCATCAAACACGCCGTCTTCCTCGGGCAGACCATGCTGCCACCACATCGGCAAAGTCGCCACGGTTGCAATACGGGTCAGGTCTTGCAGCATCTGGGGCGCCGGGGCCAGTAGCGCGGCATCACCGCGAAACTTGTTTAAAACAAAACCTTTGATCAAGGCGCGCTCGCTCTCGGGTAAGAGCGCCCAGGTGCCATACAGATGGGCAAAGGCACCGCCCCGGTCAATGTCGGTCACCAGCAGGCAAGCCGCATCGCAATGGCGCGCCACGCGCATATTGACAATGTCGCTGCCCGACAAATTGATCTCGGCGGGTGAGCCTGCACCCTCGATCACCACCACGTCGTTTTCAAAGCGCAGTTCGTCCAGTGCGGCGGTGATGTGCGGCCATACATGATTGCTGCGACTGCGCCAAGGCATGGCGGTGAGCGCGCTACTGACCCGCCCCATCAGCACCACCTGGCTGTGGGTGTCGGCCTCGGGCTTGAGCAAGAGCGGGTTCATGCGCACATCGGGCACGCTGCGCGCGGCCAGCGCCTGAAAGTATTGGGCGCTGCCGATTTCGCCCGAGCCCTGGTCGCTGGCGACCACCCGCGCGTTGTTGCTCATGTTCTGCGCCTTGAAGGGCGCCACCTTGAGGCCCTGGCGGGCGTAATAACGGCACAACGCGGTCGTCAGCCAGCTCTTGCCGGCGCCGCTGGTGGTGCCCAGCACCATGATGCATTTGGCGGTCATGAAAGCAGGCGCATCGCAGGCCGCGCTAGCCGTCAATCTCAGCCCAGCAATTGGGCGTTTCATACAAGGTGACCTTCGCCAGAGACAGGTGTCTGCCGTAGCGGCCCTGGTAGACATCCTTCAAAATATCGAAGGCAATCTTGGCCAGATTTTCAACCGTGGGCACGCGATCAATGACCACTGTTTTGTGGTTCGGCATGCTGTCCAGAAAATCTCGCACCACGGTGTCGTGCGCGGAGACGATGAAGGCGTGGTCCCAGAGCTTGACCAGGTGCTGGTTGGCCAGCGCCTTGATATCGCCAAAATCCATGATCATGCCGTTGTCGGACTCGCCCTCTTGTTGCACCACATCACCGGTGAGGGTGATGAGCAGGGTGTAGCGGTGGCCGTGCAGGTTGCGGCACTGGCTCTTGTGGTCGGGAATGCGATGACCGGCATCGAATTCCATTTTTCGGGTGATGGTAAGCATGGTGTGGCGTGAGGCAAGCGTGTTCGGCGAAATTAAGGGATTTGAAGCAGTTTATGGGTCTGCAGGCTGAGCTTCCACTGGGGATGGGCTTTGCAGTAGTCAATGGCCATGCGCAGGTTCTCTTTTTGACGTGGGCCGTCCATGGCTTGCACAAAATAATGGTCAAAGGCCAGGCAGGCGTAGTCGTCCAACACTTGCCCCGCCTGCGGGATGACCACTTTGATCTCATGGCCGGTGCGTACCTCCAGCGCAGAGCCCATCTTGGGGCTGACGCACACCCAGTCGACGCCAACGGGCACCGCCAAGGTGCCGTTGGTTTCAATGGCGACCTCGAAGCCGGCATGGTGCATGGCCTTGATGAGTGCGCCGTCGAGTTGCAGCAGCGGCTCGCCCCCGGTGAACACCACGTATTTGCTGGCCGGGTAAGACGCGGGCCACAAGCGGTTGATGGCGGCGGCCAGGGTCTCAGCGTGCCTGAACTTGCCACCGCCTTCGCCATCGGTACCGACAAAATCGGTGTCGCAAAACTGGCAGACGGCTTTGGCCCGGCTGTCCTCGGCGCCGCTCCACAAATTGCAACCTGCAAAGCGACAGAAAACGGCAGGACGCCCGGCATGCTGACCTTCGCCCTGCAAGGTATAGAAAATTTCTTTGACGCTGTAGGTCATGTCTGGCCTTTGTTGATCGTGGTTTGAAGCGCCGCCCCCAGCGCATCCTGCGCCTGCGGCGGCAACACCCCCAAGCGCACCCAGCCGGGCAGCCCAAACGAGGTGGCATCGCGCAGCTTGATGCCCTGGGTGCGCAGCTGTGCGCACAGCGCTACAGCATCCACACCCTGCGGCGGCTGGGCGCAGAAAAACGAGGTGTCGCTGGGCTGCACGGTCCAGCCCAAGGCTTGCAGACCCTGCACCTGGCGCTGCTTCCAGCCGCGCAGCGTCTGCAGGCTGCTGTGCAACCAGGCTTGGGTGTCCGTCTGCGTCCACGCCATCAGCAGGGCCACGCCGTGCGCGCCCAGCACCCAGGAGGGGGCCAGGGCGTCCAGCTGCGCAGCGGCTGGTTGCGCATCAAAGGGGGCAATGGCATAGGCGGCGCGCACGCCGGTCAGGCCCAGGGCCTTGTTGGGGGAAAACAATTGCCACACCTTGGCGCGCTGCGCGTGGCTCAGGCTGGGCGCGCCACCCAGGCGCAGCGGTGCGTAAGCGCTGTCCAGCACCACGGTGTTGCACAGCGGCTCGGGTGCGGCGGGGCTGTAGTGCAGTGCGCCGTCTGCGCCGCGCTGCAGCCACGCAGGCCAGGTGGTGTGGTCCCGCCCCAAGGGGCTGGAAGGCTCGCAGGCCCAGACCAAATGCGCTGCATCAGGCTCAGTCGTTGACTGCAGACCCAACGCCTGCGCGGCATGGGCGTAGTCGCCATAGGCATGGCGCGGCAGGCATACGGTGCGCGCTGCCTGCCCGGTGCCCTGCCCTTTGACCCACGCCGTGATGCGAAAAATGAACTCGCTGGCGCTACTCGCCAGCACCACGCGCCAAGGCGCCACGCCGTGAAAGCGTGCCAGAGCGCCCCGCAAATCGGTATAGGCAGCGTCGGGGTAGCGAGTGGCATCGGCTGCCTGCACGGCGGCCAGGACTTGGGGGCACGGGCCACAGGCGTTGCTGTTGCTGGAGAAGTCATACAGCGGCGCGCCCTGTGCGTCCGGTCCGCCGTGAATGCGTGCCAAGGGCTTCATGGCTGCGCCCCAATCGCTATAAATACAATAGCTGCTTGCGCAATAACGACGAGGGCCAGAAGCGTATTTGATGCATAAACCAGGGCTTGCACGCTATCCTGCTTCAGCGCGACTCGCCCCTTTGGATTGAGCACATACACACCGGGTTTGTGCAAGCCCACATCCAGAGCCAAGGCCATCGCCGCCATGGGCCAGCCGCTGTTAGGCGACGGGGTTTTGACCGCCTCGGCGCGCAAACGCCCTGCCAGCGCCAAGCCTCGCACCCCTGTTGCCAGCAGCAAGAGCAGCGCGGTGATGCGCGCGGGCAGCCAGCTCAAGCCATCGTCGACGCGCGCCGCCCACTTGCCCGCCCAGGCCCAGTTCTGGCCCTGGTAAAGGCCGGGGTAGCCCCACATGGCATCGGCCGTGTTGGCAAAGCGATACAGCGCGGCACCGGGCAGGCCCAGCAGCACAAACCAGAAAATGGGCGCGACGACCGAGTCGTTCAGGTTTTCGGCCAGCGTCTCGATGGCGCTCTCGCGCACTTGGGTGTCGGTCAACGCCGTAACATCGCGGCTCACCAGCCAACGCAGGCGCTCCCGGCCCGCTTCAAGCGATTCAGCCAAGGCCGTTTCCACCGCCAGCACCTCGCTTTTCAGCATGGCCCAGGCCAGCAGCGGCTTGAGCAGCAGGCCCAGCAACACGCCAGCGGCCCACCAGGGCAAACTGCCAAGCGCCGCCTGCAAACCCCAAGCCACTCCTAAAACAATAACTGCACCCGCACACCACACGAGGGCTGCAAGCCAAAAAGCCTTGAAGTCCGGCTGCTGCGGGTTCTGCTGGGCACGGCGCTGCACCCACGCCCCCGCCCAGCCCAGGTAGTTGCCCATCCACACCACCGGGTGCAGGCGCGCGCGTGGCTCACCGAAGTAGCGGTCTACCGCCAGGGCCACGAGCAAAGCCAGAGCGAATGCCATCATCTTTTTTGCCCCCTCAGGGTTTTGGCAGCGGCTGGCCCACGGCGCCCGGCAACAGCAGACATGGCAGCTCAGTCTTCAATGCCGCGCTGGGCCGGGATGCCGGCCTGGAACGCGTGTTTGACCATCTGCATCTCGGTCACGGTGTCGGCCAGTTCGATGATCTCGCTCGGGCAACGCCGCCCCGTCAACACCACATGCACATGGCTGGGACGGGCTTTCAAGGTGTCAAGCACAGCGTCAATCGGCATCCAGCCGTAAATCAGCGGGTAGGTGATCTCGTCCAGCGTCACCATGAAGTAGTCGCCACTCAGGATGGCGGCTTTGGCTTTTTGCCAGCCATTGCGCGCCAGTTGGGCCGAGTGTTCCAGGTCCTGGCTCTTCCAGCTAAAACCATCACCGAGCCCTTCAATCGGAATGCCCAGTTGCTCAAACATGCGGTGCTCGCCAAAACGTGCGCTGGGGACTTTCATGAACTGGAAAATCTTGACGGCCTTGCCGCGCCCGTGCGCGCGCAGGGCTAGACCAAACGCAGCGGTGCTTTTGCCTTTTCCGTCGCCGGTATTGACGATGATCAGCCCACGACGCTCGCCCTCGGGTTTGTCGTAGGGCTTGCTGATAGGTGGAGTTTCGTTTTGCATATTTAATTGGGCAACGCCACCCACTGGTTGGCCAGCGGGTGAATGGTGATGCGCTTGTCAAACACGGCTTCCAGCGCGCGGTGGGTGGCGGCATCGGCACACGCGCCTTGGTGGGTGATGCGGCCAGCGGCCATGATGACCAGTTCATCGGCATGCAGCGCCATGCTGATTTCATGCAGCACGCTGACCACCGTGACACCGGTTTCCAGCAGGCAGCGCACCACACCCAGCCAGTCGGCTTGGTGCGGTGGGTCCAGGTTGGCCAGCGGCTCGTCCATCAGCAGCACCTGCGCCTGCACCGCCAAAGCACGGGCCAGCAGTACCCGCTGGCGCTCGCCACCTGAGAGCTGGCCCAGGCTACGTGCGCGCCAATCCCAGGCCTGGGTGGATTTGAGGGCGAGTTCTGCCGCTGCAAAGTCTTTGGCGCTGGGCGCAGCCAGCCAGTCCTGATGCGGCAAGCGGCCCAACAGTGCCACGTCCCACACCGTCAAATCATCGCCCGACGACTCGTTTTGCCCGAGCCAGGCGAGTTGCCGGGCACGGGTGCGGTGGGGCAAGCTGTGCAGATCGTGGCCCAGCAATTGGACGCGTCCAGTGTGCGGCAGCAGGCCCGCCAGCACCTTGAGCAGGGTCGATTTGCCCGCGCCGTTGGGGCCGACGATGCTGGTCCAGCGGCCTTGCGGCAGGCTCAGCGAAATGTCGTGCAATATCTCGGTATTTCCGATGCTAGCCCTTATACCGCTTGCCTTAACAGCTATCGAATGTGTAGCACTAATCACTGCGCACCTCCGGCAAAACCACGGCTGTTGCGGTGCATCAGCCACAGCAGGTAGCCGCCGCCCAGCACCGCCGTGAGCACGCCCACCGGCAATTCCTGCGGCGCAATCAACCAGCGTGCCAGGGTGTCGGCAGCCATCAACAAAGCGCCGCCCATCAAGCTGGCCAGCAGCATCAGGCGGCCGTGCGTGGTTTTGATGACCGAGCGCACCAGGTGCGGTGCGGCCAGCCCGACAAAAGCAATCAAGCCGGTTTGTGCCACCGCCGTACCCGTGGCCAGCGCCAGCACTGCCACCAGCGCAATGCGCAAACTGCCCAGCGGCAAGCCCAGGCTGTGCGCGGTGGCTTCACCCAGACTCAGGCCGTCGAGCACGCGCCCCAGCAGGCCGCCCACCGACATGCACAAGACCCAGATGCCAGCCATCAAGGCACACGCGGCCCAGCCGACAAACGCGGTCGAGCCCAACATAAACGCCTGCATCGCTTGCAACGAATCCGGCGAAAACAGCAACACCATCTGCGTCGCCGCACCCAACACCACACCCACCACCACACCCGCCAGCAGCAGGCGCAGCGTGTGCTGCACACCTTTGGACAGCGCCAGCGTCAGCAACACCGCCAGCACCGCGCCGACAAACGCCGCACCAGTCAGGCCCAAGCGCACCAGCACGCTGCCCGAAAACACACTCACCGCTGTGCCGCCATTCATCATGCTGCCGCCCAGCATGCCCGCGCCACCACCCAACACCGCCAGCGTCAGCGCCACACCCAGCGATGCGCCCGAGGCACTGCCCAGCAGATAGGGGTCAGCCAGCGGATTGCGAAACAAACCCTGCGCCACGGCACCGGCCAGCCCCAGCAAAGCGCCAGCGGCCCAGGCACCCAGGGTACGCGGCAGGCGAATCTGTCCAACGATTTGCTGCGCCATGGCGGTCTTGGCCGGGTCGATGTTCGGGTGCAGCAGCGGACCGATCAGGTTTTCAAACCCGGTGCTGCCCACACACACGCCCAAGCCAGTGAGCGCCAGGCTTAACAGCACCAGCGACCAGACCAGAAACGACATGCGCTGGGTCAAGGTTTGGCCCCGGCTGTGGATTTGGGCGCCTTGTCGCTCAGGCACTGCGCCATCAGCCGCGCGCCTTCAGCCATGCGCGGCCCCGGGCGCACCAGCGAGTCGGCCTGTTCGGTGCTGAAGATGCAAAGGCGGTTGTCATGCACTGCGCGAATGCTGTGCCAGCCGGGGCGCTGCGTCAGACCCCCGGCGTTGCGCTCACCGACCATGATCAGGTCCGGGTTGGCGCGCACGATGTATTCGGGGTTGAGTTTGGGAAACGGCCCGAGCTTGGCGGGCACGATGTTTTTCACGCCCAGGCGCGTGAGCGTCTCGCCGATGAACGACGACTCGCCCGCCGCATACGGGCCTTGGTTGACCTCGAAGTACACCCGCGTGCCCTTGGCTGAGGCTGGCACCGACTGCGCTGCGGCCGACACACCGGCATCAATCACGCGCCAAATTTTGGCGGCATCAGGCACCGCCAGCACCTCGCCAATTTTCAGCATCACGCGCTGCACATCGGCGTGGGTTTTGGGCTCCAGCGAGACCACCTTGATACCCAGCGAGCGCAGCCGCTCACTGGCGCGTGAGGACACGGCCATCAGCACCACGTCCGGGCGCAGCGCCACAATGGCCTCGATGTTGGGGTCGAGCCCGCCGCCCACCTGCGGCAGTTTTTGCAGGCTGGCCGGGTAGTTGGAGTAACGGTCCACCCCCACCAGTCGGGCGCAGGCGCCCAGCTCACACACGGACTCGGTCAGCGACGGCAGCAGGCTGACGATGCGCTGCGGCGGTTGGGTCAGGTGGACCACGACACCGCTGTCATCGGTGACGTCAAAGGCTTGGGCACTGGCAGCGACGCCGATGAACGCCAGGCAACGCATCAGCTTGCACCCTTTGACAGGCCAAGCATTGAGCATCTTGGCGAACAGTTGTTTCATGTCACATCCTTCAAAGTCAACGGTAAGCCAGCGGCCATCAGCGTGACACGCTGACAGGCACCGGCCACGCTTTGGTTCAGCAGGCCGAGCGCATCGACAAAGGCGCGCACCTCGCGGCCCAGCGGGATCACACCCAGACCGATCTCGTTGCCCACCAGCACCAGCGGCCCTGGAGCCTGCTTGATTGCTACCAAAAGAAGAGCTACTCGCGTTTTATCTATAAGGGCTAGAGGCTTATTTCTTATAAATTCTTGGGAAACGTCAGCGGGCGTTGGTACGGTGCCCGGCGTGTCAGAGGGCAACTCGGCATCAAAAGGCATCAGGCAGTTGGTGAGCCACAGCGTCAGGCAGTCGACCACGATCAAGGTGTCGGCGCGGCTGTGGCTCTGGATCGCTTCGGCCAGCCTCAAAGGCTCTTCCACCGTGCGCATACCCGGCACCCGCTCGGCGCGATCCAACTGGTGGCGGCCGATGCGCTGGCGCATCTCGTCGTCCCATGGCTGCGCCGTGGCGATCAGTACCGCGCGGTGGCTGCCGGACTGCGCCAGCCAGTCACGCGCCAGCAGCTCGCCGCGGCGGCTTTTGCCGCTTTTCTGGCCACCCAGAATGAGTTCGCTGCGGGCGACTGGCAACGCTTTACCCATAGACACGGCTCCAGTCCATGACGATGCGGTGCAACTGCGCCAGTCCGTCGGTCAACGCCGCCGGGCCGGGTTGCAGAATGTCGCAAGACTTGATCTCAAACAGCTGGCCGTGCTTGACCGCATTGACGTTTTCCCAACCCGGGCGCGCCGCCACGGTTTCAGGGCGAAACTTCTTGCCGCACCACGAGCCAATGATGATGTCGGGGTTGCGCCGCACAATCTCGACGCTGTCGGCAATGATGCGGTGCTTGCCCAAGCTTTGCGCGGCCAGTTCAGGGAAGATGTCGTCACCGCCAGCGATGCCCATCAGCTCCGAGACCCAGCGGATGGCGCTGATGGCAGGGGTGTCCCACTCTTCAAAGTAAATCTTGGGCCTATATGACAAATTGGCCGCTAGCCCCTGTATCGCCTGCATATCCAGCTGCATTTTTTGTAGCAAAGCAAAACCCTGCTCACCCTGCCCCACCAGACAAGCTACCTGGTACAGCACGCTGAAAATCTCGGCCACGCTGCGCTGGTTGAACACCGTGACCTGCACCCCGGCGCGAATCAGTGCCGACGCAATGTCCGCTTGCATGTCAGAGAACCCCAGCACGCAGTCGGGCTCTAAGGCCAGGATTTTGTCGATCTTGGCGCTGGTGAAGGCACTGATTCGGGGTTTTTCCTGCCGCGCCCGTTTGGGCCGCACGGTGTAGCCCGAAATGCCCACAATGCGCCTCTCTTGTCCCAGCAGGTACAGCCACTCGGTGGTTTCTTCGGTTAAACAGACGATGCGCTGCGGGCCTTGGGGAAGTTTGAACGCGTCGCCGGTAGTCATGCAGTGAGCCTAAAAGTTCACCTTCAAGGCCGCAGTAACCGCGCGCCCTGCCTCAGGGTAAATCCCGTTGGTCACACCAGCGGTGCAAGTAAAGGCTTGGGTGTAGTACTTGGCATCAAGCAAATTGCTCAACCCCACCGACACTTCCACGTTTTGCCATTGGTAGGCATAACGTGCATCCACTGTGGCGTAGCTTGGCACGGAGCAGACATTGTCGAAGTCCACATGCTGTGACGACACCCACACCACACCGGCATTCACCGAATGCGCCGCCACTGGCCGCCAATCGGCGCGTAACGCCACCGTGGTGCCTGCCACCAGCGGTACATTTTTGCCGTTGTGTGCGCCCTCGGTAAATTTGGCTTCACGAACGCCAACATTGACCTTAACGCCCAGAGTCTTGCTCAAGTCGTGCCGGGTTTCAAGCTCCAGTCCCTGGCGTAGCGTGGGGTCAAAATTCACATTGGCACCCAGCCCATTCCAGGAATTGGCATTGGCCACCGTTGGGTCATAGCCCAGTTCGTTGGTCAAGCTGTTCCGGTAGAAACGTAGTTCAACCCGGCCTCCCGTATATTTCCAACGGCTGCCCAGTTCCAGGTCACGTGAAGTCTGGGGCTGCAATACGGCACCGGGTGTGGTGAAGCCCAGTTCGTCAATGTTGGCCAGTCGAAAGCTGTTTCCGACACGCCCAAAAACCGACAAGGTATCAGACATTGGCTGAATGATCCCTAACTCCCAGGCCGTTTGATCGTTATCGGTGCTTGCAGTGAATGTGTCGCTTTGTTTGATGTTTTCTGACCGATAGCCGGCAGTCACACGCGTGCCGCCGCTCAAGGTCACTTCGTCCTGCGCATAAAAAGCACTTGTTTTCTGCTGCGAGACCGATCCAAAAGCCCCTGGCACGGTGCGTTTCCAGTCAGACTGGTCATGTCCTAGTGTCAGCGCATTGCGAATATTTCCAAACTTCGCCTCGTTCTTGGCACGCAACGCCAGCGTACTGGCGTCCACGTCGTACTGGTAGGTGGAAACACCACTGCTCAGACTTTCAAGATTCTTGGTTCGTTGACCCGCGTCTACACCCACTTGCCAAGCACCTAATTCAGCGCTGGCAAACAAGGTTTGGCGCGTATTCTTGATGCTGCCGCTTGTGTTGGGACTGGTGGTCTGGCTCGGGTTCGCCTGGTACTGGGCTGCGGTCAACGACCCCGGCAGACCGCTGTCCAACGAGTCATTGGCATAGCTGGCGCCCACGCGCAGCCAGTCGTTGCTCCATTGCGCCTGAGCTGAAGAACCTTCCACGTTGGATTTGAAATTGTCGCGATGGTTGTCCGCCTGGCGCTTGTTACCCGCCACATCCAGCGAGAAGCCACCGGCCACCAAGGTGCCGTTCGCACGCACCTCATTGAGCCCGTAGCTGCCAGTGGCTGCATAGAGATCGGCTGAAATTTTTCGCGCAGACCCACGACCCGCCTTGGTAGTGATCACAATCACGCCGCCAGTCGCACCCTCGCCGTACAGCACCGAACCGCTGCCGCGCAACACTTCAATGCGCTCAACCGAGTTGATCGCAATGCCCGCCAACCGGGTGCCGCCCAAGTCAGCCTCATTGACCTTGACCCCATCCACAATCACCACCTGATTGCTGCCTGCTGTGGAACCAAAGCCTCGCAGATCCAGGCCGTAATCACCGCCACCGTAGTAATCAACGCGGCCAGGCACACCCAGCAGCTTGATCACGGCCTCATTCACAGTTGACACACCAGCGCGTGCAATATCGTCTTTGGTGATCACACTGACACCAAACGGCAAGGTGGAAGCCTCAGCATCGAACCGCGTGGCCGTCACCACCACCTCATTCAACACCACCTGAGTCTGACCCTGCGCCAGCACCGGTAAAGCAGGAAAAGCCGCAAAAACAGCCAAAACAGACGTACAGAAGCGCACGGGAGCGCGACCGCGCTTGGAAAATAAAAAAGTCTTCATAGTTGAGAAAGGAACCATCAAAAAGCCCTCACCGTCGTCCCCGACAGTGCCTGAGCGTCACGGTTTCACGCCAGGCGTGCAACCACCGTGTTGGCCGGTATCCGGGCTGGTGGAATCAACCTCCATCGCCTTCCCAAGCGCGTGTTCAGAACGCTCAGTGGCTGTGATGGAAGCGGCGCCTTGCGGCGCGTCCACTTACCGTTGCGGGGGCAGCGCAGGTTAGCCAGACCGTTCGGCACTTCGACAAGCTCAGTGCGAACGGCGTGACCTCCTGCTTCCCGTTGAACTGCGGCGTGTGAACCACACCGCGAGCACCAACGCGGTGGATTCTACAACCGAGCGCCTTTGCAAACCCTACAATAACCGCCTATGTCGAACCCCTCCCAAATCGACCAAATCGCCGAGCGTGTCGAGCGTTTGCTCGTTCGCTACGAAGAACTGCAACGCACCAATGCCTTGCTCAGCGAACAGGTCAATGCGCTTTCTCAAGAGCGCGATTCCCTCAAATCAAGGCTCAGTGCGGCCCGCGCCCGGGTCGACGCACTACTGCAACGTTTGCCTGACGCAACGGTAAACCCAGCACCCAAAGGGTCTGAATGAAACAGCTCGAAGTTCAAATCATGGGCCAAGCCTACCTGCTGGGCTGCCCCGATGGGGGCGATGCCCGTCTGCTGGACGCAGTGGAAAAGGTTGACACCGCCATGTGCAAGATTCGCGATGGCGGCAAGGTGCGGGCGCGCGATCGCATTGCAGTATTGGCCGCGCTCAACCTGGCCTTTGATCTGGCTGAAAAAGGCCCAAGCCAGGTGCAGACGCCAGCAAACGCGCCCTCATTTGACGTGAACGCCCGGCCAGTTTCAGGCGCAGCCGAGCCGGACAGCAATCTGCTGTTGGCCTCACTGCTGGAGCGACTTGATGTCGCGTTGGGCACTGATGGTCGCTTGCTTTGATTGCTTATTTTTTTTGTGCACGACGGCGATTCACGCCCTACAATAATCTCGTCTGCAGTGTTCGCCGGGCTTTATAGTTCCTTGAACCAATGCTCTTAGAGCCCGGGCTTGGAATATCACTGGTCAAGCGTGATCGTCTCGCGTTAGATGAACCCAATGACCAGTTGACCTCGCCCACCTGAACCCCGGTTCAGGATGCCGGTCCGGTGACTCTGCAGACACCTTTTCTCACCCCCCTTTTGCATGACTTTTGAACCCACCCTGATCATTGAACTCGCCCTTTTGGGGCTGGGCACTGGTTTTTTGGCAGGTTTGCTGGGCATTGGCGGGGGCATGATGATGGTGCCCTTCATCACGATCATCCTGACCGGGCGCGGGATAGCGCCCGACTTGGCGGTCAAGATGGCGATTGCCACTTCCATGGCCACCATCTTGTTCACCTCCCTGTCAAGCGTGCGCGCTCATCACAAGCGCGGTGCCGTGCGCTGGGATCTGGTCAGGGGCCTGGCGCCGGGCATCATCTTGGGCGGTACTGTGGCCAGCCTGGGCGTTTTTGCCTTACTCAAAGGGGCCTGGCTGGCGCTGTTTTTTGCCGCTTTTGTCAGTTTTTCCGCGACCCAAATGTTTCTGGACAAAAAGCCCAAGCCAACGCGGCAGGTGCCGGGCACGGGCGGTCTGATGGCCGCTGGCGGCGTCATCGGCTTTCTGTCGGGACTGGTCGGGGCTGGCGGCGGCTTTGTCAGCGTACCGTTCATGACCTGGTGCAACGTCGCCATGCACAATGCGGTGGCCACTTCCGCAGCACTGGGCTTTCCGATCGCTTTGGCCAACGTGGTGGGGTACGTCATCAGTGGCCAGAGTGTGCAAGACCTGCCGTTGTATTCATTTGGTTACATCTGGCTGCCGGCGCTGGGAGTGATTGCATCCTGCAGCGTCCTGACCGCGCCGCTGGGGGCGCGCGCCGCGCATACGCTGCCGGTGAAGCAACTCAAACGCGTCTTTGCCAGCATCCTTTACCTGCTGGCGGCTTATATGCTGTACCGCGGACTGACCAGCCTTTGAAGTCGCACCAGTGGCGGCGCGTGGCACCCTTAGCCTTGCGGCAATGAAGCCATCAGGCGTTCAAACTCATCAGCGGGCAATCCTGGCGAACACAGAAAGCCCTGAAAAGACTCGCAATTGAGGCCCGCCAGGTAGTCTCTTTGCGCCACGGTTTCGACCCCTTCTGCGACCACCTTCAATTTGAGGCCGCGCGCCATGCCAATGGTCGCACTCACGATGGCGCGATCACCTTCGTCATCAGGCAGGCCCATCACAAATGAGCGATCGATCTTAAGCTTGGAGATAGGAAATTTCTTCAGGTAGGCCAAGCTCGAGTAACCGGTGCCAAAGTCGTCAATGGACAACGCGACACCCAGGGCCGCCAAGGCGTGCAATCGGCTCAATGTCTCATTGGCGTCCCTGACCAGAATGGACTCGGTCAGTTCAAGCTCCAACAGGTGAGGCGGCAAGCCAGAAGCGATCAATACATTCGCAATTATTTCTACAAAATCGGCCTGCTGAAACTGCAAGGCGGAGACGTTGACGGATACCGTCACCGGCCTGCCTCGATCATGCCAGAGCACCGCTTGGCGAACGGCCTCTTTGAGCACCCACGTGCCAATGGTGATGATAAAACCCGAGGCCTCAGCCAAAGGAATGAACGACACCGGCGACACATGGCCCAACTCGCTATCTGACCAACGGATCAGCGCCTCGACACCCAGCAACTGGCCGTTGGCCAGAGAAATCTGGGGCTGGTAGTGCAGGTGAAACAAGCCCTGATCCATCGCGCGGCGCATGGCATGGTCCATTTTCATGCGCGACAGCAAGTCAACATTCATCTGCGGCTGGTAGAAACGGAAACTGCCGCGACCGCGTTCCTTGACCAGATACATCGCCGTGTCTGCGCACTTGATCAATTCATCCAGCGATCGACCATCGGCCGGGTAAAGCGCGATGCCGATGCTGCAGCCGACCGAAAAACTGGTTTCTTCGATCATGAAGGCCTGTGCCATCAGGTCCAGGATCCGGTGCGCCAACACTTCCGCGCCACGGGCGTCCATTTCCTGCACAAAGATGACAAAGTCGTCACCACCGAGCCGACACAAGGTGTCGGCGTCACGCAAACAACGTTTGATGCGCTCGGCCACTTCAACCAGAACCCGGTCACCAAACACATGGCCCAGCGAATCGTTAATGTTCTTAAAGTGGTCCAGGTCCAGAAAGAAGACGCCGAACTGCGAACCGTGGCGCTCTGCCATGCGCAAGGCGAAGCTGACCCGCTGCGACAACAATAATTTATTGGGCAACCCCGTCAGGGCGTCGCTATAGGCCAGCTGTTCAATGCGTTTCTGGGTAGCCAATTCTTCAGTCAGGTCCTTGAAAAAACCAATGGTGTGCAAAACAACGCCCTGATCGTCACGCACCAGGACCCAGGATAAATCAACAGCACAGGCGACTCGCCCGACCCGATTGAGCCAGACCTGTCCGCGCCACAAGCCCACATCGTGCAACACCTCTTGCGCCCGCACCAACAATTCGGGGTCACGCGCATCTTGAAATAGATTGCTGGCCGACTGCCCCTTCAATTGAGATTGATCTGATACTGTCAAGCATTCGCAGCCCGGATTGACGGCCAGTATCCTCAAGCTTGAGTCCGTGATGAAGATCGCATCCGCACTTGACTCGAACACCTTCGCCGCCAGCCGCAACCTTGACTCGGCGTCAACGCTTTGGGTGATGTCCCGAAAGGAGAAGACGCGCCCGCTCGCCTGGCCTTTGCAGTATTGCGGCCGTGACACGCGTTCCAGCAAACGCCCGGTGGCCAAGACCAATACATCGCTGCTCTCCATCAGAGGACTACCGTCAATCTCCAAAAGCCGCTTCTCGTACGAAGAGGCATCCAACATTCGCGAGGCAAGATGGACCGACAAAGCCCGGTCATTGCGCTTTAACAGCAACTCTTCGGGCACATCCCACATGGCCGCAAAGTGCCGGTTGTAATTGCAAATGGTTCCGCTGCGATCAGTCACCAAAATGCCATCGGCGGTGGCCTCGAGCGTGGCCCGCAGTTCTGCCACCAGGTTCTCAAGTTCATCCTCGGTGCGACGCTGTTGACGCAAATCGCGAATGCCCACCACGTAGACGGCCAGACCGCTTTCAGGCCAAACCCGGCTGACACGGCGCTCCACCGGCAGTGCCAGGCCATCAGCGCCGCGTAAGAGAGTTTCGGAGTGAATGCCATCGACCAGACCTGCGGCAACGTCTTCCCAAAAAAACTGATCTTCTGGCGTGGCAGTCAACTCAATCGCAGGCTTGCCCACCAATTCATCGGGTGCCAGCCCCAACAAGTCGGCCGCTGCACGATTGACTGCAAGGATGCGCAAACTCAGCGGATCAACCAGCCAGACGGCTTCAATCAAGCCGTTTATCAAGAGTCCCCAGCCTGCGGGCGTCACGAATCCACCTCGCTTGAAGGCGAGTCCATGGCATTTTCAAAAAAATAACAAATCCGCTGTCGCGGCGACAGGTAATCCATTGCATCTCGGGGCAGACTCGCCGGTTTGAGACTGCGCCGAATGCCAAGTTCACGCGAATACTCCAAGTCCAGAATCAGGGCCTCATGCCTTGGAACACGTGGCTCAAACACCATCACCTGGGGCTTGAGTGGCCGGGTGGAATTGACCGACACCACCAGGGCAAAGCGCTCGTCGACCAATTGCACCACGGAGCCTGGCGGATAAACCCCCATCATGCGAATAAAGGCACTCAAGGTCACACTGTCGAATTTGTTTTTCAGTTGGGCAAAGATGAGCGCCAGGGCCTCATGCGGGGTGATGGCAGCCGATGGCCGACTGGGGTTGCACAAGTTGTCGTACTGATTGACGAGGGACAATATCTTGCCAAGCGGGGACAAATGGTCGCCCTTGAGCCGAGCCGGGAAACCGCTGCCGTCCATCGACTCATGATGCTGGGCGATGGTCTGCAGGGCGCTTGCGCTCAACGCCATGCTTTGACCCAGAGCGATACCTTGCGCCACATGGTCCTGGTACAGACTGTATTCAGCGCTCGAAAAGTTTTCTTCCGGCCAGCGCACCCGGTCCGGCAAGCGCGTTTTGCCGATGTCGTGCAAGAACGCAGCCATGCCCAGATCAATCATGTCGGGTTGCGGCAAACCCAAGGACCGGCCAAGCAACAGGGAAAGGACGGTCACATTGACCGGATGCATGGACGCCTTGTCTCCTGTTCCCTCAGACAACAGGCGAATGGCCAGTTCGCCTTCCTCCAGCATGTCACCTACAAACCCATTGACCACACCCAGGCATTGCTGCGCTGCGGCGCCCGGGAAAGCGCTGACCTGCTCTACGGCCAATTTGTAGTGTTGAATGGCGTCAACAAAACGGCGTTCACAGATGATCAGGTGGCGCTGCTGCTCACTCAGCAACTCACTGCGCTGTTTGCGACGAAGCGACTCATCAACTGCGTCAAAAACGGGGTCTGACACGACTTGCTCGCCCGGGCCAGCGCCCGCCGTGACCTGCGCGCCATCGGCATTTTGCATGCCAGGCAAGGGATCACTCTTGGCAGGAAAATGGCGAACCCGTTTGAGGCCGAGGCTGCGGATCACCGCGAGTTGCTTTTCGGAGCCAATCTTGAAGCTGCCGGTGGGAAATGGATGCGACATCCAACCGAGCTCAAGCTCGATGAACATGCCGGGGCGCAACTGATGGATTTCAATGAAGTCGAATTGCTCTTCGTTCATGGCTAACTCAGGTTGACGGCCTTTTCATTGCCGGCCCAGTTGATTTTTGACTCGGACATTCTCGTTATTGCAACGAGAATACCCTCCCTGTGCGTTCGAGAATATCATGCGCAAATCGAAAAGAAGCCCCCATGATTGATTTGTATTAAGCGATTTCAAATAAATTATCTGGCACTCAGCCCCATGATTGAATTTTTCTTTGACTGCGCCAGCCCCTGGACCTATCTGGCGTTTCACAACCTGCAGCCGCTGGCCGCCGAATTGAACGAGCCGGTGCACTGGCGTCCGGTGCTGGTGGGCGGAATTTTTAACGCCGTCAACCCCAGCGTCTACGCCATGCGCGACAACCCGGTGCCCATCAAATGGGCTTATATGCTCAAAGACCTGCAGGACTGGGCGCGCGAAGAAGATATTTCGCAAGACGAAGTCCTGCTGAAGTTATGCAGCCAGGTCGGCGTTGACGCAGACGCGTTTTTGGCAGGTATCGCGCAGCCTGCCATCAAGGCACAACTCAAAGCCAACACCGAAGAAGTGGTTGCGCGTGGCGGCTT
>VMTC01000036.1 GCA_013791765.1 Rhodoferax sp. | reverse complement strand
GGTGCAAGCCGCCCGGGGCCAGCGCTGGCAGCGTTCGGTCGGCGACCATGATCACTGGCAGCTTGAAGTCCTCAGGATGGAGCGTGCCATGCTGGCGCTCATGGCCGGCGTGGTCGCTCGTCACCACGACCAGGTAACTGCCGCGCTGGGCAACGGCGTCCAGCAGCGGCGCCAGCGTGCGGTCGATGTACGTCAGCTCATTGACGTAGTCGGGCGACAGCCAGCCCGAGTCGGCTCCGGCGTCTTCGAGCCCGCTGATGTGCAGAAAGACAAAGCGCTGACCGGGCTGACTGAAAAAAGCCTGGGCCCGGTCGATGCCATCGTCGCGCGCCAGCGCGTGCTCGTCCACCGCGGCGCTGATCAGGTAGCCCAGTTTGGGCTTGGCATAAAAATATGCGGTTTGAAAGCCCCGCTGTTTCGCCACGTCCAGCAGGGTTTCTCGCGCTACCTGCGGCTGGCCCGGCTTCCAGTTGTTGTCTTGCTTGCCGCTTTGAGCAGGCGCGAGGCCGGTCAGCATGGCGGTGTGCGCGATCAAGGTCTGCGGCGGGCTGACGCTTTGGCCCTGCAGCGTGTAGCGCCCCGAGCGCATCAGGCGCTGCAGTGTGGGAGAGGCCTGCTCGCTTAAAGCGGCCGGATGCAATGCATCAATCGACACCATCAGCACAGTGTCAACCTGGGTGGCCAGTGCCGGGCCGGCCAGCAGAGCGCAAAAAATTAAAGATAAAGTCTTCATCGCCTTCAAACTCCCTGTAAAACATAGTTAGTCGTCGAGAAAAAATAACTTGAACATTCCCCATCTTCCATACGAGCGCCATGCGGCGTTGCAAATCGCTTGTTTGGCTCGCCAAACGGCGCGCTTTGCGCCTTGTCTGGCATCTCGTCTGAAAGCGGGTCTTTGTCCAATTTATTTTTTCTCGACTCCTTAGCGCAGCATTTTCGCCAACGGCATTGGATCATGCTCGCCGCTTGGTTGCACTCAAAAAAAGTAACGCGCATAAACCTCCAGGCGCTGGCTGGCGGTCTTTTCATGAAACTCAGTTCGCGCCGACCCGGCCAGCAAGATCAGCCGCCCGCGCAACTCCCAGTTGGAAAAGCCGGTGTAGCTCAACTCCGGCGTGATCTGATAGCTGTGGTCGTTCAAATTGACCATGGTGCTCACCGAGGCCGCGCCGTAGACCCAGTTGAAGGGCTCGCTGACGCTGGCTTTCAGGTACAAATAGTCCCGTCCCGGGTTGGGCCTGGCGTAGCCCGATTGAGCCACGCTACGGGTTTGGCTGGCCAGCGCAGCCGGGGCACCCGGCGCCAGCGCCAGGTCCAGAAACTGGTAGTAAGCATCGAACTCCTGTGCGCTGTAACCGGCACCATTGCGGTAGTACTCGGCGATCCAGGTCACCTCGGACTGCGACAGGTAGCGCAGACCCAGCAGGTACGAGTCCACATCCACGCGATCGCTGCTGGTGATGCCACTGGCGCTCACGGTGGTGCGCGGCGCGTCCAGTGTGCGGGCCCATTCGCCGTGAATCTCCAGCGCCGGGCTCAGGTTGCGTGAAAAGTCCACGCCAAAGCTGGCGGGCCGCGCGCCCTTGGCGCGCCACATCAGGTCAATGTCCGTGTCCCACGCCAGCAGATACAGCCGGGCGGCAGGGTTCAGGTCCTGGCTTTGGCCAAAATCGCGGTTCATGCTGCCATCGGTTGGCACCACCAGGCCCATCAAGCTGACCGTGCTGACCGGCCCCCCGCTCAGGCTTTTGGTCCATTCGCCACTGGCCATCACAAAGCCCTCGCGTGAGGCTTGCGGGTCATTGGCATCTTTGGGCCGCTCCACCATCGCCACCGGGCTCCAGGCGTAACCCTTGCCCCAGCGCTGCACGCGCTTGCCCGCATCAAAGCTCAAGCCGGGGCTGGCGCTCCAGCGCAGGCCGCCTTCCATCACACTGGGCTTGCGGGTGCTGCTCACGAGCGCATCGTCGGCCAAGCTGGCCTGGGCGCGCGCATCGAGAACAAAGTCGCCCAGATTGGCCTTGCCGCTGAGCTCCAGCGTGCTGCTGCTGCGCAGCAAGCCATCGCGCCCAGGCTCGCCCGGGTATGCCAGTTTGAAGGCCGGGCTGCCTGAACGCAGCTTGAGCCCTTCTTCTTTTTGCTCGACGAAGCCCGAAAACTCAAAGGTCTTTTGCGCGAACTCAGACGCATCAAAGCTGAATTCTTCGGCGCTGACGCAGGCGCTCCCGAGCAGCAGCACCCCACTCAGCGCCGCCAGCGCAACACGCCCCTGGCCGAGGGTGCTACTCACTTGCGCAGCTCCTCCAGCCGGGGCATGAAGCCCTGGGTAAACACCTCGTCGGAAAAGTCGCGTTTCTTCAGGCCCGAATACAGCATGACCGACTTATAGCCCTTGTACAGCGGGCTGTCGGTCTCGATCATGGCGGGGCGCTTGATGCCAGCGCCAAAGTCCTTGATGTCTTTGAAATGCAGGGTTTTGAGCAGCATGCCGCTGCTGGCGTAGGCCTCAATGGCAACCGGCAAGATGAGTTGCTTGTCCACCGTCATCGTCAGCTTGTCATAGGCGACCTCAGCGGTTTTCGCTTTCAGGTGCAGGGTGTAAGTCTTATCGGCCTCGTCAACGCTGGCCACGTCGTATTCCTGCGCATAGTCCAGGCGCATGATGTCGGCGTTGTTGAACACGCCGCCCGTGATCGACTGCAAGCTGGTGATGCGCATCGGCTTGCCCACGCTGGGCAGGTACATCCACATGTTGTCGCCCTGGCGCAAGGTGCTGCGGCCCTTGTCGCTGGCGGGCTGCAGGAACACGCTGGCGGTCTGGTCCTTGCCCTTTTTCACAGAGAACAGAACAAATTCCTTCTTGTTGCCGTTGGGCTCGATGTTGATCAACTTGCGGTACGACTCATAAGACTCAGGCTCCAGGTTGCGGTCGAGTTTTTTGAGAATGGCAACGCCATCGACGGCAAAGGCCAGCAAGGGTGCGCACAGCGCAGACAGGGCGATCAGTTTGAGGAATTTCATGTTGCTTTTCTCGCTAATTTTTAAAGCCTCAAACATGGCGCAGTGCATCAATCGGGTCCATGCGGGCCGCGCGCCAGGCCGGCTGCAAACTGGCCAGGCCCGACACCAGCACCGCCAGGCCCAGCACCCCCAGCACCTCCACCGTGGCCAGCATCGGGCGCAGCGTTATTTGCTCGCGGCCAAAGTTGAAGACGATCGGGTACAGGTTGAGCAAAGCCACCACGGCGTAACTCAGCGCGACACCCACTGCCGCACCGGCCAGGCCCAGCAGCAGGCCCTCGCTGAGAAAAATCGCCATCAGCTTGCGCGGTTGGGTGCCGATGGCAGCGAGCGTGCCGATCTCGCGGATACGCTCATAAACGGCCATCAGCATCACGTTCATCACACTCACCAGCACAATGGCCACCAGCATGATGCGGATAAAAAAGGTCATCATGTCGATCATTTTCACAATGTTCGCAAAGGGCGACAGTTCAGCCCAGGTGTGCAGCTCGGTGGCCGGTTTGTCTTCCTTGTTGCGGATGGTCTCAAGCGCACTCGCCAGCCGTTCTTGCGCAGCAGAGAGCTGGTCGATGTTTTTCAGCCGCACCGCCACTTCCATCACCTCGTCTTTGTCCATGCGCAGCAACTCGCGCGCATCCTTGATGTCGATGTAGCCGTCACGCCCGCCCGGGCCGGTGATGCCCTCCAGAATGCCGCCCACGATGAAGGTCTTGCCATTGACCGAGCCCGTGGCATTTGAAGCCACCAGCACCACCGAGACACCGAGTTTGACTTTCATGCCTTTGGCCAAGAGGGCGGGCACCAGCACTTTGCCCGGTGCCACCAGCGGGCCGGTCTTGTCGCCCTCGCTGATGCGCTGGCGCAGCGCGGGCACAGCCAAGTCTTCGGCTGCCGCGTCAACGCCGTTCAAGCGAATGCTGCTGTTCTCGGTGAAATTGCTGAACATGGCGCCGAGCTTGACGCGCTTGGAGTAGGCCGCCACGGCCGGGTCGGCTTTGAGAAATTCCTCGACCTTTTCAACCGCCTTGGGCTGCAGGCTCATGGTCAGCGGCAAGTTGTCCATGGACGCGGTATAGCCCTTGCGGTGAATCTGCAGATGCCCGAGCATGCTGTCGGTGATTGAGCCCACCATGGTTTGCTTGAAGGAGCCGGCGGCAGCCACAAACAGCAAGAGCGCCACCACCCCCAGCGTGATGAGCAAGGCGGTGAGCAACGTGCGGCGGCGATAGCGCAGCAAATTGCGCATGGCCAATTTCAGGGTCGAGCTCATGCTGCCACTCCTTGGGCGCTCAGGCGACCATCTTCGAGCGTGAAGATCTGCTCGGCCTCCTGCATGATCTTGGGGTCGTGGGTGGAAAAGATGAAGCTGGTGCCAAAGTCGTTGCGCATCGCTTTCATCAGGTTGAGCACCTTGTAAGCGGTGTCATGGTCCAGGTTGGCAGTGGGCTCGTCGGCCAGCACCAGTTTGGGCTCGCCCACCAGCGCCCGCGCCACCGCCACGCGCTGCTTCTGCCCGCCCGAGAGTTGATCCGGTCGCTTGTTCGCTTGCTCGGTCATGCCCACGGCGGCAATCATCTTGTTGACCTGTTCGCGCCGCTTGTCCTGCGACCAGCCGCGCACCATCAAAAGCGGGTACTCAATGTTTTCATAGACGCTGAGCACCGGCACCAGGTTGAAGTCCTGAAACACAAAGCCCAGGTTCTCACCGCGAAAGGTGGCGGCGGCGCTGCGCGACAGCGTGCTGATGTCGGTGCCGTGCACCCGCAAAGTGCCGCTGCTGGGGTGGTCCAGGCAACCGATCAGGTTAAGCAGGGTGGACTTGCCGCTGCCAGAGGGGCCGACAAAGGCAGCAAACGCGCCTTCGCCGATTTCAAAGCTGATGCCCTTGAGGGCGGGCACCTCCTGGTCACCCACGCGGTAATTTTTGCTGATGTTCTGGGCCTGTATCAAGGGCATATTTTTCTCTCCGTTGGATTGCGCGGGTGCAACTCGTCGCTGTTACTAAACTGGAAGACGCGTTCGTGGCTAAAAAGACGCAGCGCTGCTGGCTCTGGCTGCGCTTCTTGGCCTCATTTGAGCGCGCCCTTGTCAGTTTGGTGTTGCGCAAAAGCACTGTTTTGCATCGCCACGTTGCAGGACGGCTTGGCGTTACAGTGTTTTACAAATGCCCGTCACAGTGGCTCCGTGCTGCTTTGAAACACGTCGGTAGGGGCCTTTGCATTATTTTGATAGCTACTCAAGTCCTATTGACGTGGGCCAGAGGCCGATTTGGCATAAATTGTTGGCCAATCTGCGCCTTTGCCTTGTTGGCTCGGCTCTTGTTCATCGTCACTTTCTCTGGAGGGTGTTGGCCTTTCTGGCCTTCTCAAAAAAAGCATTGAGACCTTCTCGTCAAGCTTGGCGGTGAGCAAAATCTCAAAGGTCTTGTCAGACTTGTCGGCCGCTCGACAAAGGTATTTCCAAACGCCTTTGAGCAAGATGCACGTCTCATCCATCCTCCAACTCGAAGCCACTGGGCGCTTGTGATCTCGAAACGCCTTCTTCAGCAACGGCAGGAATCGAATCGCCCAGCGGTTGATCGAAGAATGATTGACTGCAACTCCGCGCTTCTGCATCGTTTCATTGGCATTGAGCATGGCGAAGCTGCAGTTAATTTGACGGCCACTTGGCATAATCGTTTGGCCTTTTGTGACCCATGCGACAAAATCAACCAGCGTCGTTCGGCCCGGCCATGGGTGCGCCAAGCGTAGCGGTTCCCGGCGATGCGGTCGGGTGCTACCATTGTCTGAAACTGGTTTCAGTTGTTCTGTTCCACGCTTGCTGCATTTGAAATGTCCTCCCCTAGTCACTCCCCCACCACCATCACCAGCTTGCCGATGACACGCCCCACCATCGCGGATGTCGCCCGGGTCGCGGGCGTTTCCAAAGCCACCGTGTCGCGCTTCCTGAACCACCGCGACAAGCTGCTCACCAAAGACATCGCCACGCGCGTGGAGGTCGCCATTGCAACCCTGGCCTACAGCCCCAGCCCGATGGCGCAGGCGCTCAAACGGGGCCGCTCGCGCCTGATTGGCCTGGTGGTGGCCGATGTGACCAACCCGTTTTCGGTCGCGGTGCTGCGCGGCGCCGAAAAAGCCTGCCAGGACGCCGGCTACCTGCTCATGCTGTTCAACCTGGGCAATGACAGCCGGCGCGAGATCGAGGCCATCGAGGCGCTTACGGCCTACCAGGTGGAAGGTTTCATCCTGAACACCCTGGGACGCGATGCCAAGGCCGCCGCCGCCGCCGCGCGCCATGGCAAGCCGGTGGTGCTGGTGGACCGTCGCCACCACGGCATGCAGGCCGACTTTGTCTCACTGGACAATGCTGGCGCGGTGCGTCTGGGCGCCGGCCACCTGCTGGAGGCTGGCTACCGCGAGCTGTTGTTTATCTCGGAGCCCATCAAGAA
Organism: Rhodoferax sp.; assembly: GCA_013791765.1. GTDB lineage: Bacteria > Pseudomonadota > Gammaproteobacteria > Burkholderiales > Burkholderiaceae_C > Rhodoferax. The sequence goes on along the minus strand of VMTC01000036.1, from coordinate 53,514 downwards.
CGTAAGCTCGCGCGAGGAGCGCGAGGCCGCGTTTCGCAGCTTCATCAGCGAATCGGCGGCCAGCGTGGCAGGCTTGCAGGGCCGCACTTTCGAGAGCGCCGCAGATGATCTACAAGCGCTGGACGAGGCCTTGTGCGGCCTGCGTCAGCGCGCTGGGTCGCGTCTGCCCGCCGTGGTCTCCAGCAACGCCGTGGTGACCTTGCGTGTGGTGGCGTCGATGGCGCGTCTGGGCTGGCAGTTCGGCAGCGACGTCGGCCTGGTGGGTTTTGATGACACCGAGTGGTCACCCTACATTGGCCCGGGCCTGAGCAGCATCGCGCAGCCCACCGACGAGCTGGGGCGCATTGCGGCTGGCTGCCTGATCGAGCGACTGAAGGGCCTGGAGCTGCCGCCGCGGCAGATTCTGCTGTCTGGCCGCCTGGTGCCGCGCGGCTCGTCGGTGCGCGCTGTCACCTAATCCGTATTAGGGTTTTCCATAGTTACTGGGTGTCAGACTACTTCTATAATAAACTGAAACCGGTTTCAGTCTTGTTGACCATGCAGTGAGCAATGAGTCCACCGATCCGCTAACTTTTTGTGCTTAACCTGGCGTTTGCGCCCGCTTATGAACTATTCGTTTCAATTTGGTGATGTCTTCGCGGCCTGGCCGCTGCTGCTCAAAGGCACGCTCAACACCATCGAGCTGTCGCTGCTGGCGATGCTGCTGGGCTTGATGCTGGCGATCGTCTGCGCCTGGGGTAAAACCGCCGGGCCGCGCCCGCTGCGCTGGGTCATCAATGCCTATATCGAGCTGATCCGAAACACGCCGTTTTTGGTGCAGCTGTTCTTCTTCTTTTTTGCGCTACCGGCGCTGGGCCTGCGCTGGTCCGCCTACGCCGCCGCGCTGGTCGCGATGGTGGTGAATCTGGGCGCCTACGCCACCGAGATCATCCGCGCTGGCATCGAGTCCATTCCCAAGGGGCAGATCGAGGCCGGCCTGGCGCTCAACCTCAAGCGCCACGAAATATTTCGCTTTGTGATTCTGAAACCGGCGCTGCGCACCGTGTACCCGGCGCTCACCAGTCAGTTTATTTTGCTGATGCTCAGCTCGGCCGTGGTGTCGGCGATTTCGGCGGACGACCTCACTTCGGTGGCGGCCAACCTGCAGTCGCAGACCTTTCGCAGTTTCGAGATTTATATCGTCGTGGCCGCCATCTACCTGCTGCTGGCGCTGTCGTTTTCTGCACTGTTCCGGGTGATCTACCGCCTGGCCCTCAACTACCCGGCAGGCCGCTGATGCGTACTTTTGGTTTTTCCGAGTTCCTGTTCATTTTGGAGGCGGCCAAGTGGACCGTGGCGCTCTCCATGATTGCCTTTGTCGGCGGCGCCATCGGTGGCCTGATCATTGCACTCAGCCGCACTTCGAACAACAACGTGGCGCGCTTGCTTTCGGGCGCCTTCATCCAGGTATTCCAGGGTACGCCGTTGCTGCTGCAGCTCTTCCTGGTGTTTTTTGGCGCGCCCGTGCTGGGGCTGGAAGTCAACCCCTGGGTGGCGGCGGGCGTAGCGCTGATTCTCAACAGCAGCGCCTTCCTGGGCGAAATCTGGCGCGGCTGTATCCAGGCCATTCCCAGCGGGCAATGGGAGGCGGCGCAGGCGCTGAGCCTGCCTTATGTGTCACGCATGCGGGACGTGATTTTGCCGCAGGCCTTCAAAATTGCGCTGGCGCCCACGGTGGGTTACATGGTGCAGATCATCAAGGGCACCTCGCTGGCCGCCATCATCGGTTTTGTCGAGATCACGCGTTCTGGCCAGATCATCAACAACGCCACCTTCCAGCCACTCATCGTGTTCAGCGTCGTGGCAGCCATCTATTTTGTGCTGTGCTGGCCGCTGTCCCTGCTGGCCGCCCGCATGGAACGCCGGCACGCCGCTGCGCTGGCGCGTTAAGCGCCCGCCCTTCTTTCACCCCTGTCATTTCTCACCACCACTACCGGAGACTTCACCATGATCAAGCATCTGCAACGTCGAACCTTCACGGGCGCCGCCCTGGCGCTATCCTTGGCCGCCACGCTCACAAGCTGGGTACCTGCCGTCAGCGCGCAGACCGTCGCCGAAATCAAGAAAAAGGGCGAGCTGACCATCGGCATGCTGGTCGACTTTCCGCCCTACGGCACCATGAACAGCAGCAACCAGCCCGACGGCTACGACGCTGACGTGGCCCGCCTGATGGCCAAGGACCTGGGCGTGAAGCTCAATCTGGTCCCCGTGACCGGCCCCAATCGCATTCCCTTCCTGCTGACCAACAAGGTCGATCTGCTGGTGGCTTCCCTGGCGATCACCCCGGAGCGCGCCAAGCAGGTGCAGTTCTCCAAACCTTATGCGGCGGCCAGCATTGTGGTGTACGGCGATAAAAAGGCCGGCATCAAAGCCGCTGCCGACCTCAAAGGCAAACGCATTGGTGTCGCCCGCGCCAGCACACAGGACGTGGCCCTGACCGCCGTCGCCCCCGAGGGCACCGAGATTCGCCGTTTTGACGACGACGCCTCGGCCATGCAGGCCTTGATGTCGGGTCAGGTGGACGCCATCGGCTGCTCGACCACAGTGGCGGCGCAGATCGACAAGCGCGCCCCCGCCAACACCTACGAGAACAAATTCTTGCTGCGCCAGCAGGTCATGGCCGTGGCCATGCGCCCCGGCCAGGCTGAACTGCTGAGCACGGTGGACGACTTCGTGGCGCGCAACACCGCCAACGGCGAGCTCAACAAGTTGTACCGCAAATGGCTGGAAACCGACCTGCCAAAAATGCAATAAGCCAGACCCGAGTCCGCTACAACGGTGCTTCTCCATGACAGACACAATGCAATCGCCCAGCCCTGACGCCAGCGGCGCCGAACCCATCATCCGCATTGAAGCGGTGGACAAATGGTTTGGCAAGTTTCAGGTGCTGACCAACATCAACCTGAACGTGCGGGCTGGGGAACGCATCGTGGTCTGCGGGCCCTCGGGCTCGGGCAAGTCCACCCTGATCCGCTGCATCAACCGGCTGGAAACGGTGCAAAAAGGCCGCATCGTGGTGGACGGCATTGACCTGACGGCCGGTGGCAAAAACGTGGACTCGGTGCGCCAGGAGGTGGGCATGGTGTTCCAGCAGTTCAACCTGTTTCCGCACCTGACCATTTTGCAGAACTGCACGCTGGCGCCGATGCGCTCGCGCGGCCTGAGCCAGGAAGCGGCCGAAACCATCGCCATGAAATACCTCCAACGCGTGCGCATTCCGGAGCAGGCGCACAAATACCCGAGCCAGCTCTCGGGCGGCCAGCAGCAGCGCGTGGCGATTGCGCGCGCCCTGTGCATGACACCCAAGATCATGCTGTTTGACGAACCCACCTCGGCGCTCGACCCGGAGATGGTCAAAGAGGTGCTGGACACCATGGTGAGCCTGGCGCAAGAGGGCATGACCATGCTGTGCGTCACCCACGAAATGGGCTTTGCCCGCAGTGTGGCCGACCGCGTGATTTTCATGGCCAATGGCCAGATCATTGAGGAGGCGCCGCCGCAGCAGTTTTTCAGCAATCCGCAGCACGAAACGACCCGCAATTTCCTGGGGCAAATTCTGAACTCGCAGCATGCGCACTGAGGGAGCAAGCACCGCCATGGCGGCCCATTTAACCAGCGTCACAAGCACTACCCAGCCGCCCACGCCGGTGCTGATTTCACTGTCCGCCTTTGGTGCCGCCGAAGTGCGGCGCCACGGACAACAGTGGTTTAGCGCGCTCAGCCTGGCCGCTGGCGCCGACGGCGTGGAAGTGCGCAGTGAACTACTGGTGGAGCCGGCGCGCGAACTCCCGGCCATCGCCCAAGCCGTGCGGACCGCAGGCAAAAGTCTGGTCTTTTCGGACGCGCACCACCTCTGGGGGGCCGACGGCACGCTGAATATGCCAGCGCTGGAACGTGCGCTGGCGGCCACGCAAACCCTGGGCGCCGCGCGTCTGAAAATGGCGATTGGCGGCTTTGGCCCGACCTCCCACAGGAGCCTGGACGAGCTTCAAGCGCGCCTGCAGGCCAGCGGAACTGAATTGCTGATCGAAAACGACCAGACCGCGGCGGCTGGCACGCTGGCCGCGCTGCAAGACTTTTTTAGCACCGCCAATGCCCAGGGGCTTTTTCTGGGCATGACCTTCGACATGGGCAACTGGCACTGGACTGGCGAGTGCCCCTTGCAGGCGGCCGCCGCGCTGGCACCGCAGGTCCGGTATGTGCATTGCAAAGGCGTGCAACGCCTGCCGCAGCGCTGGGTGGCCGTGCCGCTGACTGAGTCTGGCGCCCCCTGGCGCGCCGTGCTGCGCGCCTTGCCGACCGATGTGCCGTGGGCCATCGAATACCCGCTGGCAGGGGACGACCTGCTGAATGTCACGCGCCGGGAGATTGAACAGCTGCGCGGTGTCGCCGCCAGCACGGCCGGCGTTGCCCCTGCACGTCGGCCCATCCTGACATGAAGCAACCAGAGAGCCACAGCATGAACCGTGCGCTGGACGTCATTACCTTTGGTGAAGCCATGATGCTGCTGGTCGCCGATCAGCCCGGTGCGCTGGAGCACGTCCAAGCCTTCCACAAACGCACGGCCGGGGCCGAAACCAACGTCGCCATCGGCCTGGCACGCCTGGGCCTCAAGGTGGGCTGGGCCAGTCGCCTGGGCACGGATTCCATGGGCCGTTATTTGCTCGCCGCCATGACGCGCGAGGGCATCGATTGCTCGCACGTCGTGTGTGATGCGGCGCAAAAAACCGGCTTTCAGTTCAAGGGCCAGGTCAGCGACGGCAGCGACCCGCCGGTCGAATACCACCGCAGCGGCTCCGCCGCCAGCCACATGGGGCTGGCCGATATCGACGAAACCTGGCTGTTGGGCGCCCGCCATCTACACGCCACCGGCGTCTTTGCCGCGATCTCTCCCACGACCCTGCCCGCCGCCCGCCACAGCATGGACCTGATGCGCGCCGCCGGGCGCAGCGTCTCGTTCGACCCGAATCTGCGCCCGACGCTGTGGGCCACGCCCGAGACGATGCGCGAGGCCATCAACGACCTGGCCACGCGTGCCCACTGGGTCTTGCCCGGCCTGGCGGAGGGTCGTTTCTTGACCGGTGAGAGAACGCCGCAAGGCATTGCCCGCTATTACCGCCAACGCGGCGCTCAACTGGTCGTGGTCAAGCTGGGCAGCGAGGGCGCTTTCTATGACGGCGAGGCCGGCAGCGGCTACGTGGCCGGTTTCCCGGTGGCTGCGGTGGTGGACACGGTGGGCGCCGGTGACGGCTTTGCGGTGGGCGTGATCAGCGCATTGCTTGAAGGTTTGAGCGTGCCCGACGCCGTCAAGCGCGCCGCCTGGATTGGCGCGCGTGCCGTGCAAGTGCTGGGCGACAGTGAAGGCCTGCCGACCCGCACCGAACTCAATCATGCAGGGCTTTGAATCATGCTGAACCCAGGCGCTGACACCGCACGCAAAAAAATTTTGGTCTTTCGCGAACTGCCGCCCGAGCAACTGACCCGCCTGCAAGCCTTGCATGAGGTCACGGTGGCCAACCCGCGCCTGCCAGAACAAGTTGCTGCCTTTCACGCCGCACTGGCCAGCGCCCAGGGCATGATCGGCTCAAGCTACCCGGTGGACGCGACCCTGCTGGCGGGCGCACCGCATCTGCAAGTGATCTCCAGCGTGTCAGTCGGGGTCGATAACTACGATTTGCCCGCGCTGGCCGCGCGCGGCATTCTGCTGTGCCACACCCCCGGCGTGTTGACCGAGACCACGGCCGACACCATTTTTTCACTCATCATGGCGAGCAGCCGGCGCCTGGTGGAGTTGGCCAACCATGTGCGCGAGGGCCGCTGGACGAGCAACATCGGCGAAGAGCTGTTCGGCTGGGACGTACACGGCAAAACGCTGGGCATTCTGGGTTTTGGTCGCATCGGCCAGGCGCTGGCGCGGCGTGCCGCTTTGGGTTTTGGCATGCCGGTGCTGTACCACAGCCGCCACCCCGTCGATCTGGCCCAGGAGTTGCCGGCGCTGGCCGGCAAAGCCCGTCACACACCCCTGGATGAACTGCTGCAACGCGCCGACATCGTTGCCGCTGTGCTGCCGCTCTCCAGCGAAACCCGGCGACTGATGGGCGCGCGCGAATTTGCCCTGATGAAGCCTGGGGCCATTTTTGTCAATGGCGCGCGCGGCGCCATCGTGCAGGAAGAGGCGCTGCTTGCTGCCCTGGACCACGGCACCTTACGTGCCGCCGGGTTGGATGTGTTTGCCACCGAGCCGCTACCCTTGGACTCGCCCTTGCGCACGCATCCCAAGGTGACGGCCCTGCCGCACATTGGCTCGGCCACGTTCGAGACACGCCAGGCGATGGCCGCACTGGCCACGAGCAACTTGCTGCAGGCGCTGGCGGGCGAGCGACCGGCGGCGGCGTTTGAGCTGGCATACGTCTGAGGGGCCGCGCCGGGTGACTTGCATGAAGCATTTCGCGCAGCTCGCCTATCATCGCTAACTTGGTTGTCTCGGTTGTGCCGTCATTGTCAGGCACGTCTTACCGCGACACAACCCATTGGCGCAGCCCCTCAATCCCATTGAAAGCAGTCCCCCATGACCAAAACAAACCACGACTTCAGCGAACTCTTTGCCCAGTTGGGCTTGCCCAGCGGTGCTGCAGAGATACGTGAATTTCTGGCCGCGCACACGCCGCTTGACACCGAGGTGCGCCTGGCGGATGCGCCGTTCTGGACGCCGGCGCAAAAGATGTTTTTGCGCGAATCGATCGCCCAGGATGCCGACTGGGCCCTGCTGGTCGATCAGCTCAGCGCTGCGCTGCGGCCCCCACAAGGCAGCAAGTAGATGACCGCAGAACACGAGCACAGCCACGCCCCGGCCAATTTCAACCGCGCCTTTGCCATTGGCATCGTGCTTAATCTGGCGTTCGTCGGCATTGAGGCCTTTTATGGCTGGCGCGTCAACTCGCTGGCGCTGTTGGCTGATGCCGGCCATAACCTGAGCGACGTGGCCGGCCTGGTGCTGGCCTGGGGCGGCGCGCTGGCGGGCAAGATCGCACCGGACGCACGCCACACCTATGGCTTCAAGCGCGCCTCGATTCTGGCGGCCTTTGCCAACGCGCTCTTGCTGCTGGTGGCCATGGGCGCGCTGGCGTGGGAGGCCATCGGGCGCTTGCTCTCCGGCGAAGTATCCCTGCAGGAGCAAGGCGTCACCATCATGGTGGTGGCGGGCATTGGCATTGTGATCAACACCGCCACCGCGCTGCTGTTCATGCGCGGGCGCGAGAGCGACCTGAACATTCGCGGTGCTTTTTTGCACATGGCGGCCGACGCCCTGGTGTCCGCTGGCGTCGTGGTGGCCGGGGCGCTGACGCTCTGGATGGGCTGGAACTGGCTCGACCCGGTGGTGAGTCTGGGCATTGCCGCTGTTATCTTGTGGGGCACCTGGGACTTGTTCAAGCAATCCCTGCACATGTTGTTTGATGGCGTGCCCCAAGGCATTGACCTGCTGGCGGTGCGCGACTGCCTGGCGGCGCTGCCCGGGGTGAGCCGGGTGCATGACCTGCACATCTGGGCCATGGGCACTTCGCAAACCGCGATGACCGCCCACCTGGTGATGCCGCAAGGCCGTGCCGACGATGCTTTTCTGCAAGACGCCACAGCGCAGCTGCACGATCGCTTTGAGATCACGCACGTCACGCTGCAGGTGATGCAGCAGGCATTCACGGTGCCCTGTGGCGAGTTGCCGGGGGACGGCCCCGGCGCCAAGCCCACCATTGCAGCGCCACACGAACACCCGCATGCGCACGACCACGACCCTGCACACGCGCATTGAGGCGTGATACGCAGGCACATCCCACTGGGTGACAACGGGGGTGAGAACCGGGGGGTGACAAACAATCCGCGCCCGGGGTGGTTTTCATCGACTTTTGGATGAAGTTTGCGCCACGTTCTTCGAGCAGGCGCACCGTGTTTCTGCTGGTGCGGCAATGTGACTTCGTTTTCAAAGTGACTGTGTGCTGCCGCACCGACAAATGCGCGCTGTGCGTTTATCTTCGCGCCCAAGTTTCGGGCATTTGGTCCGTCACTTAGGTCACTATTTGACACAGGCTATTAACTGGAGATTCACATGAACTACGAAGAACGCGACCCCTATGGTATGTACAAAGTCGGCACCAACATCGAGTCCGGCTCGCTCGTGCGCCAAGGACCTGGTCCTGAGCTGATGGGCGCCGACACGCTGATCGGCAACGATGTCTACAACCTCAAAGAGGAAGACCTTGGCGATATCAAAGAAATCATGCTCGACATGCGCACCGGCCGGGTGAGCTATGCCGTGTTGTCCTTTGGTGGCTTCCTTGGTATGGGCGAGAAGCTTTTTGCCGTGCCGTGGACTGCCTTGACGCTTGATACCGAGAACAAACGCTTCACGCTCAATGTAGAGAAAGACCGTCTCGAAAGCGCGCCAGGGTTCGACCAGGACAGCTGGCCAAATATGGCCGATTCAGCGTGGGAGAAGAGCATCCATGACTACTATGGAACAAAGCCGTACGTTAATGAGGTGCGCGCTTAAGCCCTAGGGTTTTTGCAGCACAACGCGCGGCTCGTCGGCACACCCGGCAAGTCGCGCGTTTGTCGTGCATTGCGCGACATGGCGCACCGGCGCCGCCCACTGGCGCCGCCAGGGGCAGGGCTCACCAGGCGTCAATAGACAAGTTCTGCGCACCAGGCAATTGCCCCTGCATCTGCAGCCCGCGCAGCAGCCAGTTGCGGGTCTGCGCCGGGTCAATCACCGCGTCAATTTCCAGCGTGGCTGCCATGTGGATGGCGCTGCCGTTGTCGTACTGCTTGGCCAGCAGTTGCTCAAACAAGGCCTCGCGCTGCGGGCCTTCTGGCAGCGCTTCAAGTTCCTTGCGGTAGCCCAGGCGCACGGCGCCCTCCAGGCCCATCGCGCCAAATTCACCGCTCGGCCACGCCACCGTCATCAGCGGCGAGTGAAAGCCGCCGGCGGTCATGGCCATTGCACCCAGGCCGTAGCCCTTGCGCAGCACCACGCTGAAAAACGGCACGCGCAAATGGGCGGCAGCGATGAACATCCGGCTCACATGGCGCACCTGTGCCTGGGCTTCCGTGTCCGGCCCGACCATGAAGCCGGGCGTGTCCACCAGGCTGATCAGCGCCAGGCCGTGCGCGTTGCACAGCTGCATGAAGCGCGCCGCCTTGTCGGCCGCAGCGGCGTCAATCGCGCCGCCCAGGTGCAGCGGGTTGTTGGCCAGGATGCCAACCGGGCGGCCCTCGATTCGCGCCAGCGCGGTGTGGATGCCTTGGCCAAAGCCGCCGCGCGAAAAGAGCACGCTGCCCACATCGGCCAGCCCTGCGATGGCGGCGCGCGTGTCATAGACGCGCACGCGGTTTTCCGGCACCACGTCGCGCAAAGCCAGCGCATCTGGCGCCTGCCATTCTTTCGAGCGGCCCTGAAAGAACGACAGGTAATGCCGCGCCGCCGCCACCGCCTCCCGCTCATCGGCCACCAAAATATCAATCACGCCATTGCCGTGTTGCACCTCACTGGGGCCAATCTGTTCTGGTTTGAACACGCCCAGGCCGCCGCCCTCGACCATCGCCGGGCCGCCCATGCCGATGTTGCTGCTTTGCGTGGCGATGATCACGTCACAGCAACCCAGCAGCGCCGCGTTGCCGGCAAAGCAGCGCCCGGCCACGATGCCGAGCACCGGTACCTGGCCATTGAGGCGCGCAAAACTGGCAAAAGTGCCCACATGCAGCCCTGCCACGATCGGCATATCGACATCTCCCGGGCGTCCGCCGCCGCCTTCGGCGAACAGCACCACGGGCAACTTTTGCTGCAGCGCAATGCCGAGCATACGGTCGGTTTTGTGGTGGTTGCGGATGCCCTGCGTGCCGGCCAGCACCGTGGCGTCGTAGGCCAGCACCACCGCGCGGCTCTGATCGGCGCCAAACAGCGCTTGATTGATGCTGCCGATGCCGGTGACCATGCCGTCCGCGGGGGTGTTCTGGATCAGGTCTTGTTCGGAGCGACGCCGGCTTTGCGCCGCCACGGCCAGCGCGCCGTACTCGATGAAGGAGTCGGCATCGACCAGATCGGCGATGTTCTCGCGCGCTGTGCGCAAGCCTAGCGCGTGGCGCTTGGCGACAGCCTCAGGGCGACTGGCATCGAGCGTGTGGGCTTGGCGCGCCAGCAGGCGTTGCAGGTCAGGGCGCGCCGCAGCGTCTCCGGGGGCTGCCTGCGCCGGTGGCGCTTTGCCGGCTTGGGCTGCGGCTTGCCCCTCCGTTGTGGCTGCAGGCCCTTGGAAGCCTTGGGTGGGCTGCTGCACCGAAGCTGGCGCATTCTCAGCACTTTTATATGCCAAATCAGGCTCTAGCCCACGTATTTCCTGCGTTAGTAGCTCTATTTTCAGGAGTACATCGGCTTCTGCCACGAGCTCGCCATTGACAAAAAACAGCTCGCTCACGCGCCCGCCGTCGCTGGCACGCAGTTCGTGCTCCATCTTCATCGCTTCCAGAATCACCAGCAGGTCACCGGCCCGGACGTGGTCACCGGCTTGCACCTGCCATTGGACGATCTGGGCCTGCAGGGGGGAGCGTATTTCAATCATCAGGAGATTTTGCGGCCAACGCCGGGCCAAGCCGGTCAAGCCCGTGACAGCAGCTGGGGTGCATGGGGTTTTGGGGTGAAAGCACGCGCGAGATTGAAGCTGGGGTATGCAAGCGCTTGTGGGCGCGCGCCTTTCACCCCAAAGCCCGGTCGCATCGCCCAATCACCGTGCCTGAAGCCGTCGAAGTCAGAATTTCTGCAGCAAGCGGCGCACATCAATTCGAGCCACCCCAACGCAGGCTATTTTTTACTTCCCCTGTTGGCGTACCCAACCGCTGGAAAAATCAGCCGGGTGATGCGCTTTGCGAAGGTAAAGGAGGAGAACGCGAAGCGGGCGCCGGGACACGTAGCAAAGCGTATCGCCCGGCTGATTCACCCACCACCGTGATATCAGCCCCGACCCAATAGAAGCACCTGAGTGCTTCTGAAAAGAACCATTCATCAGAAGCGCACACACTTTGAATCACAGCTTGCGCTAGGCCGGCAACAGCAGCCGCTCGGGTACCATCCAGGCTCATGCCGCTTGACCCTGATTCCCCCCCTGCCGCTGCTGCGCCCAGCACCAAGGCCATACCGCGCCAGGGCGACGAGCCGTCGCAACCCACGCTGCAGGCCATGATTCACACGTTGCGCGTGCATCAAAATGACCTGAAAATCCAAAATGAGGAACTACGGCGCACCAAGCTTGAGCTGGCCGCCTCGCAAACGACCTATTTCGACTTCTATGACCTGGCGCCCGTGGGCTATTGCACCGTCAGTGCGGGCGGCTTGATCCTGCAAGCCAACCTCACCACCGCCGCGATGCTCGGGCTGCCCAGGTCCGAATTGCTGCGCCAGCCCATCACCCGCTTTATCTGCGCGCCTGACCAGGATCGCTACTACCTACTGACGCAGCAGATGGCGCTGGGCGGGGCGCCGCAGGAGGCCGAGTTGCGTCTGCGCAAGCGCGACGGCACTGCCTTTTGGGTGCTGATCAGGGCCGTCGCTGCGCAGGGCGATGGCGAAGCGGTTTGGCGACTGGTGCTGAGCGACATCAGCTTGCGCAAGCAGGCCGATGCGACCCTGCGCGTGAGCCACCATGCCCTCAAGGCGGTCTCGCAGGGCGTGATGATCACCACGCCCGACCAGCGCGTCGTCTCGGTCAATGACGCCTTCGTGGCGATCACCGGTTACCGCGAAGCCGAGATTTTGGGCCTGAATTGCCGTTTTCTCCAGGGCCCGTTGACCGACCCGCAAGCCGTGGACGCGATGCGCCAGGCGCTGACGAAGCAAGTGGAGTTTTCGGGTGAACTACTCAACTACCGCAAGGATGGCAGCACCTTCTGCAACGAGCTGAGCATCTCCCCGGTGCGCGACGAGTACGGGCAGCTGACGCATTTCATCGGCGTGAGCCGTGACAGCAGTCAGCGCAATCGGGCCGAAGAGGCGATGCGCATCGCCGCCATTGCCTTTGAATGCCAGGATGCTTTGGTGGTGATGGATGCGTGCAGGCGCGTCTTGCGGGTGAACCAGGCCTTTACCCGCATCACTGGCTACTCGCAGCAAGAGGCCCAGGGGCAGACGCCTGAGTTGCTGCGGCCCGAGGGCAGCCATTCCACCGCGTTTTATGACGCTGTCTGGCGTGATATTCACAGCACCGGTACGTGGCATGGCGAGATGTGGCAGCGTCGCAAAAATGGCGCGGTCTACCCGGCCCGGGTCAGCACCACGGTGGTCACGGATGCACGCGGCCGTGTCACCCATTACGTCGCCAGCTTGACCGACAGCACCGACAGCGCCTTGCAGGAGCGTCAGCGCGAACAGGCCGAGGCAGCCCAGCGCGCCGCCCTGGTGCGCGAGGTGCATCACCACGTCAAGAACAGCCTGCAGGGCATTAGTGGTTTGCTGCACCAGTCGGCGCGCCAACACCCGGCGCTGGCCGAGCCGCTGCAGCAGGCGATCAGCCAGGTGCAGGGCATTGCCGTCATCCACGGCCTGCAGGGCCGCGCCGACAGCGCCCAGGTGCGGGTGTGCGAGCTCACCGGCGCCATTGCCGACGCGGTCGCCGGCCTGTGGCAAACGCCGGTGTTGGTGGAAATACCGCCCGGGTGGCAGCCCTGCCTGGTGGTGGAAAAAGAGGCGGTGCCGCTGGCCCTGGTGCTCAACGAGCTGATTGTGAACGCCGTCAAACACGGCGGCCAGACGCCGGTGCGCATTGACGTGCGCAAAGGCGAGCGCCCCGACCAGGTGCAGATCAGCATCAGCAACGCCGGTCAGTTCACGCAGGCGGCCACGTCGACCGAACAGGCGCACGGCCTGAAGCTGGTGGCGGCGCTGCTGCCGCGCCAAGGTGCGCGCCTGCTCAGGGAACAACAAGACGGGCGGGTGATAACCTGCTTGCACCTGGAGCCTCCCACCCTGGGGCCGGACTTGAGAATCCTCACATGACAAGCAACCCCTCCATTGCGCCGAGCACCCCTGGCCGGCGCCTGCTGCTGGTCGATGACGACCGCCTGGTGCTCGCCACGCTGGCCAGCGGCCTCACGGCGGCCGGTTATGCCGTCACCAGCGCCGAGTCCGCTGAGGAAGCCGAAGCTTCGCTGGCCAGCGGCGACCGCCCGGATCTTGCCATTCTGGATGTGCGCATGCCGGGCTCAGGTGGCTTGGCACTGGCGCAACGCCTGCATGAGTTTGAGCACATTCCGTTCATGATGCTCAGCGCCTACAGCGATCTGCACTTGGTGGCCCAAGCCACCGCCAGCGGCGCCCTGGGCTATGCGGTCAAACCCCAAGACATCGCACACCTGGTGCCGGCCATCGAGACCGCGCTGGCGCGCGCCAATGAGCTGCAGGATTTGCGGCTGGCGCGCCAGCAACTGCAGGGCGCGCTCGATGCCGAACGCAGTATCAGCGTGGCCGTTGGCATTGTCATGATGCAGCAACACTGCCAGCGCAGCGAAGCCTTTGAGCTCTTACGCCAGTCGGCGCGGCGCCAGCGCTGCAAATTGGCGGCGCTGGCCGAGCAGACCATTGCGGCGGCCGATAAATTAAATTTATTGCTTTGTAACAATCGTATTGATTAAAGTCAAAAGTTGTCGATATAGAATCAAAACGTAAGTTACTTGGCCCGCCCCTGCCCCTGGCGGCCCAAGCCCCTGAGGCCTTGAACACGCCTTGTTAACCCTCAAGCGTGCCTGTGTGCGCGTCTTTGAAGACAACGAACCAGCCCCGTGAAGGACTGCGATGCACGTGTTCCAACTGCCTGAAATCGCGCAAGGCCATCCCGGCTTGACACCCCCTGCGCAACGCGCCCCGGTGCACCTGTGCCGGCGCTGCGCTGCCTGCTTCATTTTTCATCACGGAGACGCACCTTGAACAATCTCAAAATTTCCACGCGCCTGATTCTGCTCATCAGCTTGCTGTCAGTGATGCTGATCGGCATTGGCGCCATTGGCCTGTTTGGCATCGCGCGCGCTAACGATGCGCTCAAGACGGTGTATGAAGACCGTCTCATACCGGCCGGGCAGGTGTCTGAAATCGAGCGCCGGCTGCTGCGCAACCGGTTGGCCATTGCCACTTCACTGGTCACGCCCACGCCCGAGGTCATCACCCCGGCCACGGCCGAGGTCGAGGCCAACACCGCTGCGATTGACAAGCTGTGGGACGCCTACATGGCCACCACGTTAACGGCGGATGAAGCGATTCTGGCGAAAAAATTTGGCGAAGACCGCGCCCGCTTCGTGCAAGAAGGCCAGAGCCCGGCGCTGGCAGCCTTGCGCGCCAATGAGATCGATGAAGCCAGACGGATCGCAATCGAGAAGATTCGCCCGCTCTACACGACGGTGGGCGCGGATATTGAGGCCTTGATGCAACTCCAGCTCGATGTTGCCAAGCAGGAGTATGACGCCTCCATCGCCCGCTACCAGACCATCCGCATGGTGGCCATCGGCTCCATCGTGCTCGGTGTACTGATCGCTGCGCTGTTTGGCGCCGCCCTGATCCGCAGCGTCACGCGTTCGCTGCGCGATGCGGTCGATATCTCCAACGGCATTGCGCAGGGCGATCTCAACCAAAGCATCACACCCGACGGCAAAGACGAAGTCGCGCAGGTGCTCATTGCGCTGGCACAGATGCAGACCAATCTGGCCCGGGTTGTTTCTGACGTGCGCAACGGCTCCGAAGGTGTCGCCACCGCCAGCGCCCAAATTGCAGCGGGCAACCACGACCTTTCAAGCCGCACCGAACAGCAGGCCAGCGCGCTGGAACAAACGGCGGCCTCGATGGAAGAGCTGAGTTCGACCGTCAGGCAAAACGCCGACAACGCACGCCAGGCCAACCAACTCGCCGTGAGCGCCAGCAGCGTGGCGGTGCAGGGCGGCGCGGTAGTGGCGCAGGTGGTGGACACCATGAAGGGCATCAACGATTCGAGCAAGAAGATCTCCGACATCATCAGTGTGATCGACGGCATTGCGTTTCAGACCAACATCCTGGCGCTCAACGCCGCCGTGGAAGCGGCGCGCGCCGGGGAGCAGGGACGCGGTTTTGCCGTCGTGGCCAGCGAGGTGCGCAGCCTGGCTGGGCGCTCGGCGGAGGCGGCCAAGGAGATCAAGCGCCTGATCAACGCCAGCGTCGAGCAGGTCGAGCAAGGTACTTCCCTGGTGGATCAGGCCGGCGTCACCATGGGCGAGGTGGTGGCCGGCATCCGGCGCGTGACCGACCTGATGGGCGAGATCAGCGCTGCCAGCAACGAGCAAAGCCAGGGCGTCTCGCAAGTGGGCGAGGCGGTGGTGCAAATGGATCAGGTGACGCAGCAAAACGCCGCCCTGGTGGAAGAAATGGCCGCAGCCGCCAGCAGCCTCAAGGCCCAGGCGCAGGAGCTGGTGGGCACGGTGGCGGTGTTCAAGCTGGCCGCAGGCGAGGGTCAGCGGGCCCGTGCGCTGGCGCCTGCCGCCCCGACCCGGTCCGTGGCGCGCGCCAGCGCCCCGAAGCCTTTGCCTTTCAAAGGCGTTGAAAAGCGAAAAGGCCCCGCCCTGAGTCGCCCGGCCAGCAACTTGCCGCCGCCGGCACCAGCGCGCGCGTCCGCGCCAAGGCTCACGAGCACGAGCACGAGCACGAGCAAAAGCTCCGCGGCGGCCAGCGACGATGACTGGACCAGCTTTTAAGCGCGGTTTCTTTTCACTGACTCACCCCAACTCTTGACCCAAGGACCAACCGCATGAGAACCAATCTACCCGTGACCCAGCGCGAGTACCAGTTTCCAGAGGGTGAAACCTTGCTCTCGACCACGGATACCGCCAGCCACATCAGCTACGCCAACGCGGCTTTCGTTCGCACCAGTGGCTTTTCCCTGGACGAGTTGGTGGGCCAGCCGCACAACATAGTGCGCCATCCGGACATGCCGGTCGAGGCCTATGCCGACATGTGGCGCAGCCTGCAAGAGGGCGAGTCCTGGCGCGCGCTGGTGAAAAACCGGCGCGAGAACGGCGACCATTACTGGGTCTGCGCCAATGCCGCCCCGATGCGCCGCAACGGCCAGGTGGTGGGTTACCTGTCGGTGCGCACCAAGCCGGCGCGCGCCGAAGTGGAGGCTGCGCAAACGCTTTACGCCCGCTTCAAGGCCGGCAGTGCTGGCGGCTTGGCTTTTAACCGCGGCCTGATCGTGCGCACCGGCTTCATGCGCTGGGCCAGCGCGCTGCAACTCCTTCCCACCGCCTGGCGCGTGCGGCTGCCCCTGGCGGGCGTGGCGCTGGCGGTTGGCACCACGTTGTCGCTCAGCGGCATTGGCGCCGCCGCCTTGGCGGCGACCGGGCTCGTGGTGGCGGCCAGCCTGTTGCTGGCCGACTGGTTCATTGAGGCGCAAATTACGTCGCCACTGCGCAAGATACTGGGGGTGGCGCAGCAGGTGGCCAGCGGTGAAGCCGGCGAAGACCTGAACCTCAACCGCTGTGATGACCTCGGTTTGATCGCGCGCGCCGTCAACCAGTCGGGCCTGAACTTGCAGTCCCTGGTGGCCGATGTGTACGAGCAGGTCTCGGGCGTGCAGGTGGCGAGCCGGGAGATCGCCGCCGCCAACAACGATCTGTCGAGCCGCACCGAGCAAACGGCGGCCAATCTGGAACAGACCGCTGCCGCCATGGAGCAACAGACTGCCACCGTGCGCCAGAACTCCGACACTGCGCAACAGGCCAGCCAGGTTGCCAACGCGGCCACCGTGGTCGCCACGCAAGGCGGCGAGGCCATGAGCGATGTGGTGGCAACCATGGGCCTGATCTCGGCGTCCAGCCGCAAGATTGCCGACATCATCAGCGTGATTGACGGTATTGCCTTTCAGACCAACATCCTGGCGCTCAATGCCGCGGTGGAGGCGGCGCGGGCCGGCGAGCAGGGCCGCGGTTTTGCCGTGGTGGCCAGCGAGGTGCGGTCCCTGGCCGGGCGCTCGGCCGCAGCGGCCAAGGAAATCAAGGGCCTGATAGACGACTCGGTCGACAAGGTCAGCTCGGGTACCCGCCTGGTGGCGCAGGCCGGCCAGACCATGACCGAAGTGGTGGCGCAGGTGAGCCGCGTGAACGATCTGATCACTGAGATTTCAGCCGCGTCCAAGGAGCAGACGCTGGGCATTTCACAGGTCGGCCAGGCGGTGGCGCAGCTTGACGAGATGACCCAACAAAACGCCGCCATGGTGGAAGAAAGCAGTGCCGCGGCCAACAGCCTGAGCGACCAGGCGCAGCGATTGGTGGAGGCAGTCAAGGTGTTTTCGGCTTAAAACAAGGATGCAAAAAGACTGAGCTGGTATCCATGCACGCCACCCACTCCCATCCTTACCAAAAAGCCGCTGGCCTGTGCTTGCTGGCGCTGGCGCTGCCGCTCTTGTGGTGGGTCTCGAGTCCGGCCCGCCAGCACGTCTTTGCCCCCGGAACCTTTGTGTTCTTTCACAACCTGCTGGAGTTGTTCGCGGTGGTGGTGGCCATGCTGATCTTCATGACCGGCTACCGCGCCGTCCTGTCAGCGCGCGAAGGGGCGGTGGTGCTCTTGGGGGTGATGTTTTTGGGGGTCGGGCTGCTTGATTTGCTGCACGCCCTGAGTTATGTGGGCATGCCCGACGCGCTCAGCCCCAATAGCCCGCACAAGTCGATGTTTTTCTGGCTGGCCGCGCGCCTGCTGGCCGCCCTCGCCCTGCTCGCCTATGTGGGGTCGTCCAAGCGATCAAAAATTGGTTTGTCAAAAAAACGCCTGGCGCTGCTGCTGATGCTGGCGCTTGTAGGTCTGCTGGGCCTGATCGGGCTGCGCTGGCCCGAGCGCGTGCCAGCGCTGTTTGTGCCGGGGCAGGGCTTGAGCCCTTTGAAAATTGGACTGGAATGGCTGGTCATCAGCCTGAACCTGATCGCACTGGCGGTGCTGTGGCAGCGCCGCGCTGCCCTGGCGCAGGAGTGCGGCATGGCACTGGGTTTTGCCTTGGCCCTGTCGGCGGTGTCAGAGTTTTTTTTCACCCAGCTCGGAGTCAATGACCAGGACGGCGCCAATGCAGTGGGGCATTTCTACAAGGGCGCTGCCTATTTGTATTTGCTCCATGCCACCTTTAATGAAGCTTTGCGGCGCCCGTTGGCGCAACTGGCCGGGCAGCATCTGCGCGAGCAGGTGACCCTGAAGGCGGCGCCCGATGGGGTGCTGTGGGTGGATCAAGCGGGCCGTATTTTGATGGCGAATCCGGCCATGGACAACCTCTCGGGTTATGCCACTGGCGAGCTCGTGGGCCAAAACGTGTCGATCTTTCTGCCTGAGCATTTGCGCGCCGAACACGCGCAGTCCATGCTGGCTAACTTCAAGGCTCCGCACCCTCGCCCGATGGGCTCCATGGACTTGAACTTGCTGCGCCGCGATGGCCAACTGCTTCCGGTAGACATATCGCTGGGCTATTGGGACGATGAGGGTACGCAGCACGCCATAGCCTATGTACGCGACCTGAGCGAGCGCCGAGAATTTGAAGCATCGCTCAAGCACCAAGCCAGCCACGATGAGCTGACCAGCCTGCCCAATCGCTGGCTGTTCAACCTGCAGCTCAATCAGGCGCTGGCGCGCAGCGGGCGCGCGGCGTCGCGGGTGGCGGTGCTGTTTCTGGACCTTGATCACTTCAAAAACGTCAACGACAGTTATGGTCATGCCATGGGCGATGCCCTGCTGGTGCAGGTGAGCGCGCGCATGCGCAGCACCTTGCGCACCACCGACTTGCTGGCGCGCCTGGGCGGCGACGAGTTTGGCATTTTGCTGACCGATCTGGCGAGCGCGGACGAGGCCGTGATTGTGGCCAGCAAGCTCTTGCTGTCACTGCAGGCAAGCTACCAGTTGCCGGGGCGGGAGCTCTATTCGGGTGCCAGCGTCGGGCTGGCCTTTTATCCGCACGATGCGCAGGACAGCGACACGCTGTTGCGCTACGCCGACATGGCAATGTACCGGGCCAAGCAGGCCGGGCGCGGTGCTTATGCCCTTTATTCCAAGGAGATGGACGGCCAGGTGCGTGAGGATATGGAGCTTCATACGCACCTGAAGCAGGCGCTGGCGCAAGGCGCTTTGCAACTGCACTACCAGCCGCAGGTGGATGTGGCGACCGATGCCATCGTGGGTGCCGAGGCCCTGCTGCGCTGGTTTGACCCGGTGCTGGGCCAGGTGTCGCCGGCGCGTATTATTCCGGTGGCCGAGGCGACTGGCTTGATCCTGCAGTTGTCGGACTGGGTGTTGGAGACCGCCTGCACGCAAATTGCTGCCTGGGCCCAGGCGGGTACGCCGCTGCGTGTGGCGGTCAATTTTTCAGCCCAACAATTCAACCAGCCGGACCTGGCCGAAATAGTGGGCGCGGCATTGGCGCGCAGCGGTGCGCAGGCGCACCTCCTGGTGATTGAAATCACCGAGTCGGTGGCCATGAAGAACCCCGAGCAGGCGCGTGAACAGCTGGGCGCGCTGGTGGCCTTGGGTTGCCGCGTGGCGCTCGATGACTTTGGCACCGGCTATTCGTCACTGGCCTACCTCAAGGCACTGCCGATCCACAAGCTCAAGATTGACAAAAGCTTCATGGACGGTATCCCGCTGGATGCCAGCGACATGGCCATTTCCAAAACCATCATCGCCATGGCGCACAGCCTGGGCATGGCGCTGGTGGCCGAGGGGGTTGAAACTGACGCGCAACTGGCGTTCTTGCGTCAATACGGTTGCGAGGCTTACCAGGGCTGGCTGTTTGCCAAGGCGATGCCGGCACCGGAGTTGACTCAACTGATGCGGGCAGGGGCCGCGACAGGCGACGCGACGGCCGTGGCCGTCCTGGACTGACTGGATCAAAGTATTGCCGAGCTGTGTCTCGCAACAGATGAACAGCGAGCCCCATCAAATGGCTTGCCCTGCGTCAACAGGTGACGCCAGGCCCTTGCCAATAGGTGGGCCAAACTATTGCAACCATGCGTGGCGCGAAAGCCAGCGTCCCAGTTCGTTGTCATTGGCCAGTTCAAGCTTCATGAAGAGATTGGCCCGGTGCGTCTCCACCGAGCGCGGGCTGCAAGCGGGAACCAGTTGGCGGGCGACCTCCTTGTTTGAATGCCCCAGGCCGACCTGCCGTGCGACCTCGCGTTCGCGTGGTGTGAGCTCCAGCCAGCGCACCAGCGCGTTGGCGCGCGCCCTGGCTTCGGCCATGGCAAGGGGTAGTTTGTCCAGCAGTTGCTGCGTATCAGGCTTGACGACCCAGTCAAAGGCGCCCAGGCGCACCGCTTCAAGTGCCATGGGAATGGTGCCGTGGCCAGACAGAAACACCACCACCAGCGGACTGTGCCGCATGCGCAATTGTTCCAGCACGGCCAAACCGCTCATACCGCCCATGCGCAGATCAAGGATCACGCAGCCCGGTCGTTGCGGGTCAAGCACTTGTAGAAACGACTCGCCAGAGTCAAAGCCCTGCACCGCCAGCCCTTGCGAGAACAGCAACAGCAGCAGCGAGCGCCTCAGGGCTTCGTCGTCATCGACAACGTAGAGGGTGAGTGCCGCATCAGTCATACGCTCAAAGCCAAAGTAAAGGAAAAAACCGCACCACCCTCTGCCCGGTTGGCAACTTTCAAGTGCCCGCCGTGCGCTTCGATGATGGTGCGGCAGATATTGAGTCCGAGGCCAAGGCCATCGGGCTTGGTGCTGAAAAAGGGGGTGAACACCTGCTCTTGCGATGCTTCCGGTACGCCGGGTCCAGCGTCGCCGATCTGAATCAGAATGGCGCGTTCAAGCAAGGTGGTGGCGATGTCGATCACATGGCGCGCCGGGGGCAGATCCTGGGTCGCCTGCATGGCATTTTGCAGAAGATTGATCAGCACTTGCTCCAGCAGGACACGGTTGCCACGGATGTGCGGCAAGTTCTCGGTCAATTGGGTTGTTACCGCGCTCTGGTTGCGCTGTAACTCTGGCTTGAGCAGGGCCAGCGAATGCGCGATCACCGCATGCACATCGCAATCTTCGTAACTCCCGCGCTGGGGGTTGATGAAGCCCCGCACCCGTTTGACGATTTCACTGGCCCGTTGCGATTGCTCCACGATGTCGTCCAGCGCAGAAACCAGTAGCTCCTGATGCGCCTGAGCCGCTATCGCGCGCGCGGCCACCGCAAAGTTCGACAGCGCCATCAGCGGCTGATTGAGCTCGTGCGCCAGCGTTGATGCCATCTCGCCCACGCTGGCCAGGCGTGCGCTGCGCTGGAGTTGGCGATCCTGTTCGTGCTGGCGGTTTTCGGCCATCTTTTGCGCCGTGATATCGACCACCGAACTCATCCAGCCCTGCTGCTGGCCTTGGCCGTCGATCAATGGTGCGGTGTAGACCTGCGTGATCACATCATGTCCGTCGTGATGTCGCACGCGCGATTCGAAACCGTGCGGCAAGGACTCAGCTTGCAGAGAGGCCTCGCGCTGACGCATGTACTTGTCCAGATCATCTGGATGCCAATAAGGATAAGGTGCTTTGCAGCCCAGCAACTCCTCGGCGCTGTAGCCGACCATGTCGCAAAAGGCCCGATTGACATAGATGATGCGCCCCTCGGGGTCGCGTGCCCGCATGCCGACCAGTAGCGCATCTTCCATCGCCTTGCGGAAAGCGTGCGCTTCTTCCAGGTCATGGGTACGCGCCTTGACGCGTTGCTCGAGTTCACGCTTTGCCTGCAGCTGTTCGACAAAACGCTGTTCGTGCAATCGCCAGTACAAACCGGCCAGCAACAAAACTGCGGCCAGCAAAGTGGTCAGTGCGAGCGCTTCCTGGCGGGCTCGCTCAACGCTTTTCAGGTCGCTGGTCACGGTAAGCGTCCAGCCTAGTTCGGGCAAACTGGTCTCCAGGGCAAGGAACGAGCGCGGCGCATGCTTTACGGTGGCATCAAACTCGTAAGTGGGTGAGTCGGGCGTGCGCACGGCCCGCCAGGGCAAGATGGCGTAGCGGCTGCGCACACCGTACTGGCCATTCAACTGCAACCAGGCCAGATCGCTGGCCGAAAGAAGGTCACTGCTGTGGTACAGCCATTCCGGCTCTGAGCTCAGAAAAACAATGCGACGGCTGTCCTGCAAGACCACCGGATCGGTGCTATTGGCCCAAGAGTTCGCCAGGGGACTCAGGCTGACTTTGACGGTAATCACGCCAATCACCTGGCCTTGGCTGAGCACCGGCTCGGCAATGAAAAAGCCGGGGGTGCCGGTGGTCAAGCCAACGCCGTAAAAAAAGCTGCGCTGACCTTGCAGCGCCTGCTTGAAATAGGGGCGCTGTTGATAGGATTGACCGACAAAACTGTCGGCACTGTTCCAGTTGCTGGCGGCGAGCGTCATGCCGCTGGTGCTCATCACAAAAAGCGCGGCAGATGCGGTGCGGTCTTTGAGATCTGAAAAGTAGTGGTTCACCTTGTCGCGCAGCATGCGGTCTGAAGGATGCTGCAGCAATGCCTGGACGTCGGGATGGCGAGCCGCAGCATAGGGCAAATAGCCATGCTTTTCTGCAATGCCTCTGAGACCCAGGGCATTGGCCTGAGCGACCTGTTGCAGCGCATCGGTCTTGATCTGCAAGGCATGGCGTTCGGCCCAACGCCCCACCAAAATGATTGACAGACCGACGGCAAGCGCGAGCAGCCCCCAGCGCCAAAGCTGGCGCCAGGACAAACTCCGAACAAAGGACACAGGCAACATCTTCAATGGGGTTTCAACCAGAAATACGGCCTCAACCATAACGCTAATCGCAGGCGTGATGCACGCAGTCAGCTTCGTCTGCGTAGTTTTACGCAGAGCAGAGGTGCCAATCGCACGGATGCGCAAGTGCGGTTGGCATTCGATACTGCTGGGCATAAGGAGGTGTTTATGAATGAAAATTCTTCTATTCGCGTGAGTTCTGCCTTGCTGGCCATTGGGATTACGCTCGCCATCTGGTTCGTGATTCCCGTGCCCGAGGGTGTCACGCCGCAAGCCTGGCACTTGCTGGCGCTGTTCATCGGTACCATTGCCGCCATCATCGGCAAGGCGATGCCGATCGGCGCGCTGGCCATGATCGCCATTGCCCTGGTGGCGCTTACCGGTGTCACCAACAACAAGCCGGGAGCAGCCATCGCTGATGCCCTCAGCGGCTTTTCCAACCCGCTGATCTGGCTGATTGGCATTTCGATCATGATTTCCCGCGGCCTGATAAAGACCGGGCTCGGTGCTCGCATTGGGTACACCTTCATCCGATTGTTCGGCAAAAAGACTTTGGGTATCGGGTACGCGCTGGGATTGTCGGAGCTGGTTCTGGCGCCCGTCACCCCCAGCAATACCGCACGCGGGGGCGGCATCATGCACCCGATCATGCGCTCGATTGCGGAGAGTTTCGAGTCAACGCCCGACAAGGGCAGCTCGAGCAAGATCGGGCGCTACCTGGCGTTGGTTAACTACCATTCCAACCCCATCACCTCGGCCATGTTCATCACCGCCACAGCGCCCAACCCGTTGGTGGTCAAATTCGTGGCCGAGGCGACGGGGGCGCAGATTTCCCTGTCGTGGAGCACCTGGGCCCTCGCGATGCTGTTGCCGGGGCTGGTCGCGATGGCATTGATGCCGCTGGTGCTTTACTGGTTGTCGCCGCCCGAGATCAAGGACACACCGGCGGCAAGCCAGTTTGCAAGAGACCGCATCGCCGAATTGGGCTCGATCAAGGGGAACGAGAAAATACTGCTGGGCGTGTTTGCCTTGATGCTGTTGCTCTGGGCCGGGGTGCCCGCCATGTTGCTGGGTAAGGCCTATGAAGTGGACGCCACCGCTGCCGCAGCGCTTGGCCTGTCACTGCTATTGGTCACCAGTGTCCTTGAGTGGGATGACGTGCTGAAGGAAAAAGGGGCTTGGGACACCATCACCTGGTTTGCAGCATTGGTCATGATGGCCACTTTTCTGAACAAGCTAGGGCTGATTACCTGGTTTTCCAAGAGCATTGAGACCGGGATTCTCGGGCTGGGTTTAGGCTGGGTCGGCGCGGTGGCGCTCCTGACGCTGGTGTACATGTATGCGCATTATTTGTTTGCCAGTACCACCGCACACATCACCGCGATGTTCGGCGCATTCTTTGCCGCCGGGATCGCACTGGGCGCACCGCCAATGGCGTTTGCGCTGCTGCTGGCCGCAGTTTCGTCGATCATGATGACGCTGACGCATTACGCCACGGGCACGTCGCCCATCATCTTTGGCTCGGGCTATGTTTCGCTGGGCGAGTGGTGGAAAGTGGGCTTTGTGATGAGCCTGGTGAATCTGGCCGTTTGGGTGCTGGTTGGCGGACTCTGGTGGAGCGCGCTCGGCTACTGGTGAAATTGCCCCCCGGCGAGCGACTGACAACCCTGGAGCGACACAGAAAGAATGTATTGGGCTCAATGAGCCCCTCCCCTCTAAAAGGAAAAGCGAGCGATTTCCTCCTTTGAAAGAAGGCAAGAAACGCCGCTTTTGGTCCAATCTCGGTTGAGTTCGCGTGGCAAGCGCCCGGATGACGCTTGCAAGCAGCGCCGGTGCAATGGCCAGGTCACGCGCTAGGCGCCGGGCCTCGCCCAAGGCTCTTTCTGCCGGCGCACCAAGCGCACAGCGCCATCTTCCTCAATTCGTTCTGCTGGTTCAAGTCCTGGGTCAGGTCGCTGAGGCGCCAGCTGAAAAGCCATAAGAATTCAAGAAGAATGAGCCTTTAGCCCACGTAGAAGCTACGTTATATGCTATCAAATCAGGATTTATTCGGCGTCCCCGGCTCGCGCATCACCGCCTGCGCCCAGCGCCGGGCCATGGCCGGGGTGTTGAAGCAGGTGGTGGCGCGCTGGGCGCTGCACACGGCGCGTTCGAGCAGCTGGATGTCAGCCTCGTGCTGGCGGGCCACATGGGGGTCTTCAAAAAAAATGACTTTCTGGCAGCGCTGGTCCAGCACCAGCTCGGCAATCTGCGCGTCACCACCGAGCGGGCCGCTTTGGTAGCAGGTGACCCAGGGCTGCGCTTGCGGCCAGCCACGCGACCAGGCCATGTCGTTCAGGCGTTTGCCGGTGGTGCCGGTGGCCACGCGCCCGGCAAAGCGCGACAAGGTCACGAAATGTTCGACGGCAAAGGCCACCATCTGGTCTTTCAGCGCGTCGTGGGCGATCAGCGCCGCCACCTGGGATTCGAGCGCAAACAGCGGCGCGGCCTCGGGCGCGTGCAGCGTGTGCAGGCCGGCGTTGGCCAGTTCCACCGCCACCCATTCCATGGCCCCGGCCAGGGTGGATGCAAACGGCTTGCCGTGAATCACGCACTGGCGTTTGAGCGCCTGGGCTTCGGGGTAGATCGAGGTCGGGTCCACCGGGTCCACCAGAAAAAACACGCCGTCCAGGGCGGCCTGCGGCGCCAGGCCACCGGCCATGCGCGACACCAGGCGCATCAGCCCGCCGTCGCGGCCATTGCCCACAGGGTGGAGCTGGCCGTCCAGCAGCTTGTATTTGCTCAGCGCGGCATAGGCACCGCCGGTGGCATGCAAGCTCAGGCCCAGCGCGCGCAGGCCGGGCTCACAGGCGCGCGCCCAGCGCAGCAGGCTGCTGTCCGGGCCGAGGCGATGCAATCGATGGGCGACAAGTCCAAAGTTCATGGTGACGGTCTTCTTGTGGCCTCTCGGGCGAGGCGGGATGGGGCGTGAGTGGTCTACTGTAATCGGCAGCGCCGTCAATGTGTCATGTTCTTGCCACTAGACTCTGAACTGCACCCACGCCAGCAAGACGCAACACATGACCCCCTCCCAACCATGAATCCCGGTGTGCTTTACGCCGCGCTGGCCTACACGGCCTGGGGATTGCTGCCGGTCTTTTTCAAACAGCTCATCGAGGTCAATGCGTTTGAGATCGTGATGCACCGCATGGTGTGGTCGCTGGTTTTCCTGCTGTGCGTGCTGGCCGTGCTCAAGCGCTGGGCTTGGCTGCGCGGCGTGGCCCGCCAGCCACGGGTTCTGCTGGCGTTTGCGGTGTCGGCCCTGCTTTTGTCGGTCAATTGGTCGGTGTACGTGTGGGCGGTGCAAAACGCCCATATGGTCGATGCCAGTTTGGGTTACTTCATCTTGCCGCTGGTCAATGTGGCGATGGGCTTTGCCTTTTTGCATGAGCGTCCGCGCCCTGGTCAGTGGCTGGCGGTGGCGGTGGCCGCAGCCGGCGTGCTATGGCTCACTGTGCAGGCCGGGCGACTGCCCTGGGTGGCGTTGGTGCTGGCGCTCTCATTTGGCATCTATGGCTTGCTGCGCAAGCTGGCCACGCTGGGCGCGCTGGAAGGCCTGACGCTGGAGACCCTGCTGCTGTCGCCCATGGCGCTGGGGCTGCTGGGGTGGTGGACGTGGCACGGGCAAGGCGCTCTGGTGCAAGGCGATCCGGCGACCCTGGGGTGGCTGCTGCTGGCCGGACCGCTGACCGCTGTTCCCCTGCTGCTGTTTGCCGCCGGTGCACGGCGCATACCCATGGCCACGTTGGGCATCCTGCAGTACATCTCACCGAGCCTTCAGATGCTGCTGGGTGTGTGGCTGTACGGCGAAGCGTTTGAGCCGGCGCGCGCCATCGGCTTTTATCTGATCTGGGCGGCGTTGGCGCTTTACAGCGCAGACAGCGTGTGGCAAGCGCGCAAACAGCGATTCAATTAATAGGCAATCATTTACAAAGTGAAGCATGATGGGGTGGACACCATCACGTTAAAACTGCGCAGTGCCCGTGCGGTCAAGCGGGTGAACGGCAAAGGTACGCGCGAGCTCGGGCTGGTGCACGGTCTGCTCAAAGGCTTTCGCGCACGCGACGTGATGCTCGCCGACGCGCTCTACTTCAACTACTCCCTGAACTAATTGACAGGCCTAAGGGATGCGAAAATTGCCAATGTCCCGTTTATGGCAAGCGCTGGCGGGAGTGCTAGGCGCTGGGAGCGCCGTGTGGCTATGCCACACAAGCGAGTAGCAACGACGCAATGTGCCCGCCTGTGCAGCCAGAAATGGGATATTTGGCATTTCTGCATCCCTAAGCGGCTTGCAACTGGCTGGCTGGTTTTGAGGCTGGCATGGCGCCAGACTGGATTTCGCCGGTGAGTTGGCCGCCTTCTTCGATCACGACTTTGCCGTAGCGGATCTTGCCGCTGACTTTGCCGGTGGCATAGATTGTCAACTTCTGGCGGACCGTCAGGTTGCCATCAAACTGGCCATGAATTTCGGCCATGTCGATCTCGGCCGAGCCCTTGAACGCGCCGTGTTCCGAAATTTCAATCACGCGCGAATCCATGGTCGCCTCGACCAGGCCCTCCACCACCAGCGTGTCGCAATCGGTGATTTCAACGCCTTTGAGCTTGATGTTCGGTCCGACCGTGAGCTTGCTGCCACTTTGAGACGCGGCTGGGGCAGCCGGGGCGGTGTTGACAGGGTTTGCTGAATTCATGGTGCTTGCGTGTTGGACGCCGGTCGTTCCCGATGGGCCATAACTGTTGACGTTCGATACTGAGTTACCTGGGCGTACAGGGGAGGTTTCAGGTTCGCGTTTATTGAAAAAGTGTGGGGACATGGCCATGTGATTTCCTTGAAAAGGACGCATGGTACGGGTCACAAGTGCAAAAGTCGCCACCGGTTTTGCAAGATCGGTAACAGAATGGTTTTGTTACTTGTTGTCCTCATTCACGGCCTGTTGCAGCATCTCAAAAATGTCTGGAATGGCCGCGCTGACCCGGTTCCAGTTGGGAATGAGCGGCGTGGTCATCGGGTTTTCCATGAAGGTCTGGCTGGCCATGCCAATGGCGCGCGTGAAGGCCTCCACCGCCATGGCTTCCTCGTTGCGGTCGAAGGCCAGCCCGTTGATGGCCGCATCAGCCTCGTATTTCATGATGGTGTCCTCCGCCTGGCGCAGGTAGGCCACCAGCAGGGTCTTGAACAGGCCGTCCGAGAACACGACGCCCTCAGACGCCAGTGTGCGGAACATCGACTTGCAAATATCCACTGTCATGCGCATCAGGCCCTTGGCAGCGTCATTGGCCGAGAGAATCTGGTGCTTGTGCTCGTAGTTGGTGGCAATATCGACCTGGCAAACCCGGCGCGGTGAATAGTTGCGGTACACCTCGGCCAGGGAACCGACCTCCAGGCCCCAGTCCCAGGGAATCCGATTGACCCGCGCCAGGTCCGTGATCATGCAGAACTCGCCCGCGAGCGGGTAACGAAAACTGTCCAGAAAGCTCAGAAAGCCGTTAGGCCCGATGATCTGCAGCAGCGAGCGCACCAGCGGCGTGATCAGCAGACGGGTCACGCGCCCATTCAATTTGCTGGACACCCGGCTGTAGTAGCCCTTGCAAAACACATAGTCCAGGTTCGGGTTGGCCACCGGGTAGCACAGGCGCGCCAGCAGTTCGCGGCTGTAGGTGACGATGTCGCAATCGTGCAAGGCAATGACAGCGCTTTGGCCGCGCGCCAGCACATAGCCGTATGCGAGCCAGGCGGAACGGCCTTTGCCGCGTTCACCGACATGAAAGCCATTTCGCGCCAGGGTTTCATAGATTTCGGTGATGCGCTTGCCGTCGTTGTGGATGATCTTGACGTCGGTGGCAATCGGCGCCATGAAGTTGCGCACCCTTTGAAAATCTTTCTCCGAGCCCTTGTCGAGCACCAGGATGATCTCGTGCAGGTACTTGACCTTGGCCAGTTCCTGCACGATGCCCGGCATGGCGGGCCCTTCAAATTCGGAATAGAGTGCCGGCAGCACCAGGGCAATCGGGCGCGCTTTGGCAAAGCGGCCCAGCTCTGCCTCCAGCCGGTCAAGCGACGGTTTTCCCAGCTGATGCAGTGTGGTGATGACGCCGGACTGGTAGAAGTCGGACATGGGTTGCGCTCCCGGTCAGAGGTGTTCGATCTCGTCCTTCTGGTCGGTGGCATTTTCGCGCTCGATCATGCGCCTGGCCGCGTCAATGCCGCCCACACCAAAGGCAATGGCCAGCGCGATCACGATACCGCCAAAAATGATGGAAAAGGCCGCCAGCACAATGCTGGGCGCCACCTGCAGCTGTTCCATCGCCATGGCCAGAATCAGTACCGTGAGCAGCATGCGCACGGCTTCGGCCAGCAGCTTGGCATAGTGATACGCGCTGTTGACCGCCGCAATCAGGACGGCCCGGCTGATGAAGCCCGCCAGCAGGAAGCCGACGATCAGAATCAGCGCGGCAGAAAAGGCCCGCGGCAGATACCCAAAGAATTGCGTCACCATATGGTCAACGGTAGGCAGCCTGAGCGCGCTCAGTGCAATCATCAAGGTGACGACAATCAGCAACCAAAAGACGACAGTGGCCAGTGCGACCGCGGGTTTGGTCCACAGGTCGCCTTTGCGCATCAGCGCGGTTATGCCGACGCGGTCGCACAAGCTGTCAAAGTTGATGGCGTTCAAAGCTTTCACCAGAATGATCCGGATCAGCTTGGCCAGCACCAGCCCGAGCAACAGGATCACGAGCATGGCCAGCAGATTGGGTAAAAACACCTGGAAATTCAGCCATACCTCCTGCAAGGGGCTGAGGATCAAGTTCAAAAATTCAGGCATGGTGCATCTCCTATTCAGGTCGTCTCAAAATCAGGTCCAACTGCTCACCAGATAGTCCTTGTTGCGCTCAAAAGCCTCGCAAAGCTTCTCGATTTCGACTTCCGCGCCGGCCGCGTCCAGGGGCTCAACGGCCAGGATGAAAGAGGCGGTTTTTCCGATGTAGAGCGGCGTCAGTGACTTGATCAGGTGTGAGGGTGTCATTTTTTTGCGGTGAAAGGCAATGGCGAAATCGTAAATAATGCGCGCCCACAGGTCCAGTGGAAAATCAAACTCGGCATCGCTCAAAGTCCCCAGCCGCTGCAGCTCGGCAAAGTCGCCGGCACCCAGGATGTCCTGCCAGATGTCGTGCAGATTGACCAGGCCTTCGCGGAACAAAAGCAGCATCCGGCTGGTGTTGACGTTGACGTGTTCCAGCCCCACCGCATATTGAAAACCAAAGGCCGGTACCGGCTCGGAGCCTTTGATCGGGCGCCAGAGCGCGGCGTAATTTTCCATCAGGTCAAAGGTAGCGCTGACCACCTGGTAGAGCATGCTGCTCAGGTCGGCGCCGGGGTCTTTGGCATCGTGAATCTTGGCGCCGAGAAAAGACTGCGTCAGCTTGAAGCCGTTGGCAATGGCGGTGGTGGTCATCCAGATATCAATGCCAAAACGCGCCACATCGGTGTCCCATACGTCCTTGCTCAGGTAGAAGCGGGCCAGCTCGCCGGAGAAGCCAAAATCTCCGCCAATGGGCTGGCGCACCCGCTTGCCATAGAGCGCGCGGGTGAGCGGATAGACGATGCTGTTGGTGATGGTGCCGTCAAACTTGTGGCGGTGGTAGAGCGGCGCAACGTAGTCAAAACCATTGACCAGAACCGGTTTGAGCAGCAGTTCGATCCACTCGGGCGTGATGCTTCTGAGGTCGGAGTCAACCACGGCGCAGGCCTTGGCATCAAGCGCCTGGGCAATCTCAAAAATACTGCGGAATGCACTGCCCTTGCCGGGCAGGCCCAAATAAGGAAAAGCCAGCTTGGTGACGGGTTCAATGCGGTGGTGCAGCAAGATGGCGCTGAAATCCTCGATGGTGGACTGTTGCACCACGGCGCTGGTGCCATCAACCGAACCACCGTCAGAATTGACGAGGACTGCGCGATGCTGCGGGAAGTATTTGGCCAGCCCGCCCTGGACCGCGCGCACCACATGGCCTATGGTGCGCGCGTTATTAAAGCTCGGAATCCCCACCACAATGTCCGCATGATGGATGGCAACGAGCTGTTCGCGCACGTCGCCGCGCAGGGATAGGCTATTCATCGTCCGGCTGACCCTCCGATGTTGCTCTGATGGGTGGCATTGCTGCCATAGTGCGCGTCTGGAAGCCGCCGCTATGCCGTGAAAGGATAAGCGCGCAGCCAAGAACGAGTTTGAGAAATGCTAACAGCCATCCGCTATTCCTGGTGACTATTTTGACTTGACAGCATAGATAGCAAGGCCTCGTTCCAGCCCAGTGGGCCAGGGCTGTGCGTGCGGGTCAGACCGGCGATGTCGATGCGCGGGTCAAAACTGCCGTTCGCGTGTCGCACCAGCACCGGCCGGTCAACCGCTTGCAGCATTGGCAAATCATTCAGGCTGTCGCCCAGTGCGATGCTGGTCACTCTTCCATATTGCTGCTTGTACAGCGCCAACAGTCGCCGCACGGCCAACCCCTTGTCGTGCGCGCCCATGATGTGAAAAATTCGCCCCTGGGTCCAGTGCAGGCCCGCGTCCTCAATGGCCTGCAAGAACGCCGGCTCCGGGGCGCCGCCAAACACAAAAGGCTCATCAAAGTCGCGTGCTTTTGCCAGCGCCGCTTCCTCAAGATCGAGCCCGGTCAGCGCAGCTACCTCGCCCACCGTCATGTCGGTGAAGCCGCGCACGGGGACACACAAGCGCTGGCGCAGTGCAACAAATTGGCGCCGTATCTCGGAGTGCGGCGTACCCAGCGTGATCAAACATTCGCCGGTGGCGCAAGGCGCGGCGTCAAGCGGAACCGTGAAGTTGCCGGCCGGCACGAAAATTCCGCCGCCGTTTTCTGAAATGTAGGGGTGATCGTTATGCAGGCGTTGACGGTAATGCAGCAGCTCGGCGCGCGTTTTGCTGGAACACAGAACCAGCGCAATGCCTTGTGCGCGGATCACGTCCAGCGCGGGCAGCGCAGACTCAAAGGTGTAGGTCGCCTCGTCGAGCAAGGTGCCGTCCAGGTCGCTAAAGATGATGGTTTTTGGCATCAGTCGCGCCGGTAGACCTGGTCCGCATACTCACGGACCATGCGGCTGGCCGAGAAGCGCGGGCCGCAGGTGAGCAGGCTGCGGCGCATCATGGTGACCCATCGCTGTGGCACGCCTTGCGCGTCGCGCTCGTGGAACATCGGCACCACCTGCTGCTCCAGCAGATCAAACAAGGCCCGTGCGTCGCGCTGATCCTGCGCCTGGGTGTCCTCCATCACATCGCCATTGATGGCCCAGCCGTTGCTGCCGTCAAAGGCCTCGGCCCACCAGCCGTCGAGCACCGAGAGTTGCAGGCCGCCACCCAGGCAGGACTTCATGCCGCTGGTGCCGCTGGCCTCATTCGGCGGGCGCGGCAGATTGACCCACACGTCGCAGCCTGCCACCAACTGCGCCGCCAGCGCCATGTCGTAGTCTTCAAGAAACGCCGCGCGCCCGGCCACAGACGGTTCACTCTTGAGCGCAAACACCTGGCGCACCACTTCTTTGGCGGCGATGTCGTCCGGGTGGGCCTTGCCGGCAAACACAAACTGCACTGGCTGAGCACCGCCAATCAACCCTAGAGCGCGCTCCGGCAACAAGGCGACCAGGTGCAGGCGTTTGTAGGTGGCCAGACGGCGGGCAAAGCCGATGGTGAGGCGCTCGGGGTCGAAGCCGGTGCCGGCCGCCTCCGCGTAGTCCAGCCGGTCGCCGCGTCGCAGCCGGTCGCTGGTGGCCCGACGCGCAATCATCTCAACCAGCTGGGTTCGCGCCGTGCAGCGTGCGGCCCACAGTTCGGCGCCGGGGATGTCCTGCACTGGCGCCCAGGTAGCGCTCTGGTCGGCGCGGCGCAGCCAGTCCTCGCCCAAGTAGCGCTCCAGCAAGGCGCGCATCGGGCCGCGCAGCCAGCTGGGAATATGCACGCCGTTGGTGATGTGGGTGATGGGCACTTCCTGCACGGAACGCCCCGGAAACAGCGGCTGCCACATGGCGCGCGCGACCTGTCCGTGGCGCTGGCTCACGGCATTGGCATGGCGGCTGGCCCGCAGCGCCAGTGCGCTCATGCCCATGGGCTGGTTCGGGTTGTTGGGGTCGATGCGACCGAGCGCCAGGAAGCGCTCACGCTCACCGACCAAATCGGCAATGCGCCCGAGCATGGCCAGCACCTCGGCGCGCTGGTAGGTCTCGTTGCCCGCCGGCACCGGGGTGTGGGTGGTGAACACCACTTGCTCGCGCACCTGCTCCCACACGGTGTCTGACGGGTTGTCCGGGACGGCGCGCGCCTGTGCCTGCGCCAGCAGCTCAAAGACGCCGAGCGCGGGGTGGCCTTCGTTGAAGTGGTAGACGCTAGGCTCAATCCCGAGTGCGCGCAGGGCCCGCACCCCGCCGACGCCCAGCACCGCGTACTGCGCTAGACGGATCGCGCGGTTGCTTTCGTACAGGCGCGAGGTGATCCAGCGTCCGCGCTGGCTGTTGACCGCCAGATCGGTGTCGAGCAGGTAGAGCGGCACCCGCCCGACGTCAACGCGCCACACCTGCACCGTGACGTTTTCATCGTCCACGGGCACCAGCACCGTGACCGGCCGGCCATCCTCGCCCGTGACTTTGACGCAGGGCAGCCGGTCAGGGTCGGCGTCGAGCCAGTACTCGTGCTGGTAGCCGGTAACGTCGATGCGTTGGTGAAAATAGCCGGTGCGGTACATCAGACCGATGCCGACCATCGGTAAGGCGAGATCGGAGGCTTCCTTCAAGATGTCGCCGGCGAGCACGCCCAGGCCGCCCGAATAGATCGGCAAGGAGCCATGGACCGCGAATTCGGAGCAGCAAAACGCCACCGGGTGCGCCGGTTCGACTCCGCCGTCGCAGCACGGCCGGGCAGCGTCAAGAACCAATTCCGCCGCAACCCGGTTGACCCAGCCGACAAAGCCCGCATCGGCGGCGGCGTGCGTCAACATGGGCGGCGGCGCCTCGGATAGCAGGCGCCGCGGGTTGCGGCCACAGCGGACCCAGCGCTCCGGATCGATCGCCTCGAACATCGCTGGGCCATCGGTCGTCCAGGACCAGCGGTAGTTATAGGCCACGCGTGCGAGCGCACGCAGCGGCTCGGGCAAAAAGGCCTCGAGCTCCAGGATGGCACGCGCGATGTCTTGGTCACCTGCGAACATGGTCGGTCTCCCGCAAAAGTTGTGACCAGAAATTATCCTGAACTTGGCGGGTTTGGCAATTGTCGGTTCGCAATAACGGACTTCACTATGTGTTTGTTTTGTAGAGACTTTCCATGACAACCGCACCAAAAGTGCCACTACCCCGATTCGTGCGCACAGGCTCGGGCGGCGTCCTTGCCAACGGCAGTTCCAACAAAAACTCAGCCCCGCCTTCTGGATGGTTGCGCGCGCTCAAAACCCCGCCATGCTGCTCCACAATGCCGTAGCTGATCGACAAGCCCAGGCCGGTGCCCTGGCCTACGGGCTTGGTGGTGAAAAACGGATCGAAGATGTGCGACAGGTGTTCTGGCGCGATGCCGGGTCCGTTGTCGCGCAGGCGCAACTGCAAATGCGTGTTGCCCGCGTCGGTGTCTATCCATACCACTGGGTGGGCGCGGCCTACGCCGGTGGCGGCATCCAGCGCGTTTTGCAGCAGGTTCATCAGTACTTGCTGCAACTGTCCGGCGCTGCCGGTCACGTTGCAGGGTTCGCCGGGTTGCCATTTCACCTCAAAGCCGGGGGCTACGCCCTTGCGCACCCAATGGATGGCGCGCTCGATCACTTCGTTTAAGTTCACCGGCCCGCGCGCCTGCGGGTCCATGGCGGAGAAGCGCTTGAGGCCGTTGACGATGTCGGCGGTGCGCTGCGCGCCTTCGAGCGTGCCTTCAATCAGCGAGGGCAGGTCGCCCAGCAGGTTATCAATTCGCAATTTTCTTCGCAGCGCGTCAAGCTGCTCGGCGGGTTCGCTGGCATGCACGGCCGCCAGGTAGCGGCGCAGGCGTTCGCAATAGCGGCTCAGTGCATGCGCGTTGCCCAGCACAAAGCTGATGGGGTTGTTGAGCTCGTGCGCCACGCCGGCCACCAGCCGGCCCAGCGAGGCCATTTTTTCTGAGTGCAGCAACTGTTGCTGCGCGCGTTTGAGCGCATCGTGTGCGGCACGCAGCTCATGGTAGGCGCGCTTGATCTCGGCCGTGGGCCGCGCCACAAACACGGTGCCGACCCGGCGTCCGCTGGCGGCCACACGGGGTGTGCAGTTGGCATCCACCGGCACACTCTGGCGCTGGGCATCGAGCAGGTTGAGCTCGAGCCCTTCACCGCGGCGCGGCGGGTTGAGGTTGTCCAGCACGGTGCGCGCACGCTCCGTGCTCTGGGTATCGGCCAGCAGGTCATAAATCGAGGTGCCGCGTAACTCGGCGTCGTTGCGGCCCACCAACTCGCACAGCGCGGCATTGGTTTCCTCGATCACGCCGCGCTCATTGCATACCAGCAGCACGTCCGACATGGCCGCGAGCACGCTGAAGATGAACTGCTGTGATTGCTCGAGCTCGGTGTTTTTCTTCTCCAGCTCGATCTCGTCATGGATCAACTGCGAGTAAACCTCGTCCATTTTCTGGATCACATCCATCCAGGTGGACTCGTCCACGCCTTCCATGGGGCCGTTTGGCATCAGCCGTTCCAGGCCTTGGGGGCGCGGGGCTGGCGTGTTCGCAGGCAACGGTTTAACCATGGCGTAAAAAGGCCGAGTCATCAATGCACGGTGCACACCATGCAGGGATCAAAGGAGCGCACGATGTGCTGCACCGCCACCGGCGTAGTTTCACCATCCTGCACCGGGGCGCCCACCAGCGCCTGCTCCAGTGCGCCGGGCGTGCCGGCGGCGTCGCGCGGCGAGAAGTTCCAGGTGGTGGGTGCCACGATTTGGTAATTGGCAATGCGTCCCCGGCTGGCCACCACCCAGTGGCCCAGGCTACCGCGCGCAGCCTCGCTCAAGCCAATACCAACACCTTCGGTGAAAGCCGGGATAGGCACGCAGTAAGCCTCGTTGAGTCGCAGTTGTTGCAGCCAGTTTTCCATCATTGGCACCACCCGCGCCAGCTCCAGCAGACGCGCCAGCACCCGCGTGTAAACGGTGCCACCCTGGCGGCCCACGGCGTCCAGCACCAGCGGGTTTGCCGCAGCCAGTTGCCGCGCAATGGCGCCGGTCTCAATCACCTCGCCGGCCAGGCGGGGCGCCTTGTTCCAGGTGTAGGCGTCGGTCTTATCGGCATCGGGCAGTGTGATGCCTTCGATCGGGTGCCGTGGCCCCGCTGTATCGGATAGCCAGGCGTAGGTGGCGTCTTCACGGATGCCTCGCTCATCCAGTGGCGCCAATGCGCCGGTGTTCGCGTGCCACACGCCGTCGCCAAATTCGAAGCCGCCTTGTGGCTGCGGATAAGCACCGTAACTGAGGTAGCGGCCTGGCCCCGGTCCCAGGCGGGTCAGCGCGGTGTCTTGCACCATGCTCAAAAACAGGCGGAAATCGCCGCTCCAAGGGTCTTGAGCATGCCAGGCCCACAGGGCTTCTTCACTGTTCAGCGCGGTGATTTGTTCGAGCGGGGTCGCAAACAGTTGGCGCTCCAGAAAGCTCCGGAACTCGCGCACCTTGGCCAGCAGGCGGATGCGCTCGGAGAGTTCTATCGGGCGCGTCGAGCCGCCGGGTTCGATGCTCTGCGTGTGCGGCCATTTGCCGGCCAGCGTACCCAAGAGGGTGAACCAGCGCTGGCGTGCCGCAATTGCCGCGCGCGTTTGCTCGCCGGTCTGCGTGGCGAAGCGGCGTACCGCTTCCGCGTGCCAGGGCTGCTGCGCATACACTGGCCGCGTGAAATCGGGCATGAAGAATAAATAGAAATGCGCGAGGTGATCGGCCAGGTTCTCGGTGGCCAGAATCACATTGGCGACGTGCTGGCCGTTGGGCGGCATGGTGATGCCAGCCAGGCTGGCCAGTGCCCGCGCGCAAGCGACCGACTGCGACACCGAGCAGATGCCGCAGATGCGCGGCACATACACCAGCGCATCATGCGGGCTTTTGCCTTGCAGGATATGCTCGAAACCCCGGTACATCGGTGCATTCACATGGGCTGAGGAGACCCGGCCGGCCTCGATGTCGAGCGTGACTTCGAGGTCGCCCTCGACGCGGTTGAACGGGCCAACAATCAAACGGGACATGGCAGGCGATTCATTTGAGACGGGTTTTGCGCGCCACCGGCACCACCACCAGGTGGTCGGCCACGGCGTTGAGCTTGATGCGTCGGGGCGTGGCGGACTTGGACAGCGAGGCCAGGGCCACAAACCAGGCTTTGGGCATGTCGGTGGGCAGGCCAATCGGAATGCCGGCTAACTTCGGCGTCTCGTGGAAAGGGTGGCCCGGCTCCTGGAAACCGGGTTCGGTGCAGGCGATGCAGGCGTAGCCACCGCGCGTGCACGAGCCGTCACCGTTCCACAGCCGGGTGTTGCAGTCAGCGTGTACCTGCGTGCCCTTGCAACCCATGTGTTCCATCATGCAGCCCAGATCGGACGGCTTTTCGGCGCTGGCCTTGTATTCGTAGTATTCGTTGCGCGTGCAGCCGTGGTGCACCAGTTGGTCGGCGTAAAAGCGCGGCCGGCCCAGTGTGTCGAGATCGCCCTCGCCAAACGTTTCGGCGGCCAGCGCCATCAGGCTGTCGATCACCCAACTGGGGTGCGTGGGGCAACCCGCGATGTTGATCACCGGCAAGCCACTGGTCGAGCGAAACTCGACGCCGAGCAGGCCACCGATGTGGTCGTCCTCATACTGCAGCCCGCAGGCATCGGTGGGGTTGGCGCCGCCTGCCGTTACCCCGCCCCAGGCGGCGCAACTGCCGACCGCCAGCACATGGCGTGCCCGCGCGGCCAGTCGCGTGACCCAGTGAATAAACGGTATGCCAGTGCCGGCCAGCACATGGAAGCGGCCGGTGTTGTGCGGTCCGCGCAGCAGTGAGCCTTCAATACACAGGGCATCGAGCCGCAAGCGCCCGGCCACGATGTCCTTCAGCATGGCGATCAACTCGTGGCCGCTTTCCAGCGAGAGGGAAGGGTGCCACATCAGGTGAATGCCGGCGTCGCGCAATTGGCCGTGAAGGTCGGTGGTGTCGGCACACAGCAGCGACATGCTGCAGCCGCCACAGCCGCCGGATTGCAGCCACAGGACGTTGAACGCGGCGTCTGGTTTTACAGAACCGTCCATATTCAGCCTTCCAGCCCGAAGCGGGCCATCTTGCCGCGCAAGCCGACACGCGACAAGCCCAGCTCAGTGGCAGCGCGCGTCTTGTTCCAGCGGTGGCGCAGCAGGGTTTCACGCAGCACCATGGCTTCGATGGCATCGAGCCGCTCACCTAAAGTGCCACTACGCGGTAGCGCCGTCCCTTGCGCCCCCGCCTGTCTGGCGGTCGCCAGGCCGGCCTGACCGTGCAGCACGCGTAAGGAGAAAGACTGGGCGGCGATCACAGCGCCATCGCTGAGCGCGATGGCGCGCGCAATCTCGTTGCGCAATTCGCGAATATTGCCGGGCCAGGGGTAGCCCATCAGGCAGGCTAGGGATTCATCGCTGAGGGTGGCCTCGGGGCGCCCGAGCTCGGCGCCCACCTCCTGCACCAGACGCCGGGCAATCGGCGCGATGTCGCCCGCACGTTCGCGTAGCGATGGAACGGTGATCGAGACGCCGGCAATGCGGTAGTACAGGTCTTCACGAAACAGCCCTTCACGCACGCGCTGCTCAAGGTCGCGGTGGGTGGCCGCGATCACGCGCACGTCCACCGGCACCGAGTGCGCGGCCCCTACCGGACGCACTTCTCTTTCCTGCAGCACGCGCAGCAGTCGCACCTGAAACGCCGGTGAGGTTTCGCCGATTTCGTCGAGAAATATCGTGCCACCGCTGGCCCGCTGGAACAGGCCGGGGTGGTCTTCATAGGCCCCCGTGAACGCGCCACGCTTGTGGCCGAACAGTTCGGACTCAAGCAGTGTGTCAGGGATGGCGGCGCAGTTTTCCATCACGAAGGCGCCACCCGCACGCGAGCTGGCGTAGTGCATGGCACGCGCCAGCAGTTCTTTGCCCGTGCCGGATTCACCCAGCACCAGCACGCTCAGGTCATAGCGGGCCACGCGCACCGCCACTTCGCAGACGGCGTCCAGCGGACTGCCGGGCGCACGCTCAATGCGGTCGAAGTCGAAGATGCTGCGAGCCTTTGTGAGCTTGGCCGTGGCACGCTGGCGCAGTACCGGCGTACTGGTGCGCAACTCAAGGTGCAGCCGGTTGGTGTCGCGCTGCAGCGTTTGCGCCTCCACGGCATTGCGCACGGTGGCCAGCAGGTGGTCGGGGATCCAGGGTTTGAGGATGTATTGGTAAATACCCGCCTCGTTGATGCCGGCAATGATGTCTTCAGAGTCGGTGTAGCCCGAGATCACAATGCGCACCGTGTCGGGCCAGCGCTCACGCACCTCCTTCAGGAACAGCACGCCGGTCAGCCCGGGCATGCGCTGATCACACAGGATCACGCTGATGTCGGTGCGCTCCAGTCGCTCACGGGCCTCTTGGGCATCGCCGGCGGTGTAAACGGTGAAGTCTTCGTCAAGCGTGCGGCGCATGACCTCTTGCGAACGCACTTCGTCGTCCACCACCAGAACCGTCGACAAGGTATCAGCCCGCTTCATGGCCGGTGGACGGCCAGATGCCGTGGTGTCCAGGCGTGGGGCAGCTTGTGCACAAAGTGATAGCGAGCCACGTGGTAGCTGGGGTCGAAGCCGTAAAAATTGCGGTACATGCGGGACAATTCTTCTTTGCGGTAGTCAGCCAGTGGCCGGGTGGCCTCATCAGCGGCGCGAACCCGCTGTTTTTGCAGGATTCTCTCCGGTAAATTGTAGGTGAGGGCCAGCGCCAGTGCATCAGGGATAACGTCACGTTCGAGCGCTGCAGGGGCGCTGTCCAGGCAGCGGTCCACCAGCCCCATGCGCTGCGCGTCTACGGCCAACAGGGGCAGGCGCTGCGTCATCAGCGTGCGTGCCCGCTCTGGCCCCAGACGCCGCGGCAACAGATAAGTCCAGTACTCCGAGCCGTAGAGGTTGCCCATGTTGCGGTAGTGGGGGTTCAGCACCGCGCCTTGGTGCGCCCACACCTCGTCGGCCGCCAAAGCCAGAAACACGCCGCCCGCTCCGGCATTGCCGCGCAACACCGCCACCGTGATCCGGTCTGTGGCTTCAATGATCTCCTGTGCCACATCGTTCATCGCGTTGATGTTGCGCCAGGATTCGTCGGCGGCGCTGCTCAAGGGCCGATGCGCTGCGGCCTCGATGCAGTTCAGGTGGATGCCATTGCTGAAGAAGTCGCGCCCGCCGAGCAGCAGCAGCACGCGGGTGTCACGCTGTTTCGCATGTCGTATGGCAGCCAGCAGACGCACGCACTGCTCGGTGGACATGGCGCCGTTGTAGAAGTCAAAAGACAGACAGCCCACGCGAGCGAGCGCAGGCCCCAGCTCCCAATAACGCAGCTCGGCCCACTCATCGTCGTCGCGTTCGAGTGGCACTGACCACACTGGCAGCGTAGCCGCCTCGGCTGCAAATGCCAAAGTGGCCGACAGCTTGAATGCTGTTCCGTCACCGCAGGCCCGGGCCAGGCGGACCTGTCCAATCCAGACGCCGCCATCCACGGTGCGCCGCAGCAGGGCGCCATCGCGCTGGGCCACCACTGCCCCCACAGCAGCACCAGCCAGCGCCTGCAGGGCCGCTCCGGTGGCAGGATGAGCGTCAAATAAATAACAGGGGAGGCCAAACAGTTCATCGTGCACGCCCGGCTGGCCATCGGCGCTGCGCAGTCGCGCCAGTATCTCGGTGGTGGTGTTGCGCAGCCAGTCGATGCGGCGGGCTGCTTGAGGCACGGCGGGCCGCCAGTGGTCGCAAGATGCGTCCGGGCTGGCTGCATCTACCGCGGTTGGTGGCGCCAGCGGCTCGTTGACGCCAAATCGTTCCACAGCGCGAAGCACCGCCACCACGGCCGCCTGGGTGACCTCGGCGCGGTAAAGACTCCCCTTGCTCGCTGCCCGCATCGCAAAGTCGGCGTGGGCCCAAACTGGACCCGCGTCGAAATCGGCATTGGCCTGCAACACGGTGACGCCCCACTGCGGCGCCTGCTCTAGTACCGCCCAATCCAGCGCGGCCGGCCCTCGGTCCCCCGGCGGGCCAGGATGCACCACCAAGCACACCACCGAACGCCAGACCGATTCAGGGATGCGCCGCTTGAGAAACGGCGCAATCAGCAGATCAGGTTGGAACAGGGCACAGGCTTCTTCGGTCACCGAGTCCGAAATGTCCAGCTCCACAGACAGCTGGTGCCCCAGTGCTTTCAAGGCCGCGAACAGCCGTTGCGAAAGACTGTTGAAGCTGTGACTGAGCAACAAAATGCGCATGGGGTCAGCAGATGCGGGGCAGCTGCTCTCCGCTAAGCCAGTCCACCACACGACGACCCCCAAAACGGGTGTTCATCTGCACAAAATGGTGCGGGTCCTCGGTCACAGTCCCTATGCACACAGCCTGAGCCCCCAGCGGGTGGGCACGCATGGCCAGCAACAGGGCATCGGCACTCTCGGGGCTGCAAATTGCAATCAGCTTGCCTTCGTTGGCGATATACAAGGGGTCCAGGCCCAGTAGCTCGCAGGCCGCATCGACCTGCGGCAGCACCGCAATAGCGGCCTCTTCCAACACCATGCCTACGCCAGACTGGCCCGCGATTTCGTTGAGCGTGGTGGCTAACCCACCGCGTGTCGGGTCGCGCAGCACGCGCACACCGCCGGGCGCGGCCTGCAGCATCGCCGCCACCAGAGTGTGCAGGGCCGCTGTATCGGACTCAATCGTGGTTTCAAACTCCAGCGACTCGCGTTTTGAGAGAATCGCCACGCCGTGGTCGCCAATGGTGCCCGACAACAGGATGACATCGCCCGGGCGCGCATTGACCCCTGCTACGTCAACACCTGGCGCCACCACACCAACGCCGGTGGTGCTGATGAACACGCCATCGCCTTTGCCTCGCTCCACCACCTTGGTGTCGCCGGTAATGACCGGCACGCCGGCCTCACGCGCGGCCGCCGCCATGCTGTCCACAATGCGCTTGAGGTCGGCCAGCGGAAAACCTTCTTCAATGATGAAACTAGCTGCCAGGTACAGGGGTTGTGCCCCAGACATGGCCACGTCGTTAATGGTTCCATGCACGCTCAGACAGCCAATATCACCGCCCGGAAAAAACAGGGGCGACACCACGTGGCCATCGGTGGCCATCACCATGCGCGCCCCCAAGGGCATGGCAAACGACGCGCTGTCGTCGCCCTGGCGCAAATAGGGGTTGTCCAGCGCGGCCACAAACAGCTCCTCAATCAGCTGGGCGGCGGCACGCCCGCCGGCGCCGTGGCCCATGTCGATGCGGCCATTTTTGATGTCGAGTGGGCGAATGTAGTTTTTCTTGGCCATGCTTGCTATGCTGTTTCTGCCACGATGGCAATGTCGCGAAAGCGCCCGTAGGAATAGTGGGCGGCACAGGCGCCCTCACTGGAGACCATGCAGGAACCGACTGGGTTTTCCGGTGTGCAGACCGTGCCGAAAATTTTGCAATCTGTGGGCTTCTTGACGCCGCGCAAAATGGCACCACACTCGCATGCCTTGTTGTCGGCCACGGGACGGTAGGCTAGCTCAAACCGACGCTCGGCGTCGAACTCGGAAAAGGCGGGGCGAATTTTCAGGGCACTGTAGGGCACCTCGCCCAGGCCACGCCACTCGAAACTGGTGCGCAGCTCAAACACCTCGGAGACCAGTGCCTGGGCGCTGAGGTTGCCATCGCGGTCAACGGCGCGTGTAAATTCGTTTTCAACTTCACAGCGACCCTCGTTGACCTGACGCACCAGCATCAGCACAGCCTGCATGACATCGAGGGGTTCAAACCCGGCAATCACCACCGGCTTGCGGTACTCCTCGGAAAAGTGCTCGTAGGGCCCTGAGCCGATGATGATGCTCACATGCGCCGGGCCTATGAAGCCGTCAATCGGCACCGTGCCGTATTGCCGGACTTCAGGCGATTCCAGGATGTGCGTGATCGCCGAGGGCGTCAGTACATGGCAGCACAGCACTGTGAAATTTTTCAATCCCTGGCGCTGCGCATCACGAATCGCCAAGGCCGTCGGTGGCGTGGTGGTCTCGAAGCCGATGGCAAAAAATACCACCTCGCGCTCCGGGTTCTGGCGCGCAATGGTCAATGCATCAGCGGCGCAATACACCATGCGGATATCGCCACCCCGTGCCTTGGCCTTCACCAGTGACAGGCCGTCAGACGCTGGTACGCGCATGGTGTCACCATAGGTGCATACGATGACATTAAGCTCCAGCGCCAGCCCGATGGCCAGGTCGATGCGGCCAATCGGCAATACACACACAGGGCAACCCGGCCCGTGAACCATGCGCACGTTCATTGGCAGCAGTTCGGCTACGCCGTAGCGCGAAATTGCATGGGTGTGACCACCGCAGAACTCCATGAAGCTGTAGTTCCTGCCGGGCTGCACCTCGGCGGCCAGACGCTCGGCAATTTTCCGGGCGATTGCGCCATCGCGGAATTCGTCGATGTATTTCATGGGGCAAGCTCTGCCTGCTGGGCTTCGAACTTCGCAATCTCACCAAACAATTCCAGCGTGCGTTCGGCTTCTTCAGGGTCTATGCGCCCAATGGCGTGACCGACGTGAACGATGACGTAATCGCCGACCACAACACCTGGCACTAGGGCGACGGAAATTTTTTTGCAGATACCGCCCAAATTGACAATGGCCTGGTCGTTGGCCAGGAGCTCGACGAGTTTGGCAGGGATGGCTAGACACATGACAGGCTTTCGGTTTCAGGGTGAGTAGGGTGACCGGCAACGACCTGATGCGCCGCGACCCAGGCCTGGCCCAGTGCCAGCCCCGCATCGCCGCACGATTGAGGCAGCAGGACGCGCAGGCCGCGCTGTTGCAAGCTGGCCGTGACATGGCTCGTTAGCAGTTTGTTTAAAAAGCAGCCACCGCCCAGACACACGGTGCGGGTGCCCGTCTGTTCAGCGGCCAGTGCCGCCCAGTCTGCCAGCGCATCGGCCAAGGCCAGATGAAACCAGGCCGCAGCAGCGGGCACGCCATCGCCATCTGCAGGGGTTTCAAGAAGTCGTGTCAGCAGGGACCGGATATCGAGTTGCTCCATGGCCTGTGTGTCCACGCCGTGTAAAACAATTGGCGTGTGGTTTTGCGCCAGCCATGCGGTTGCCTGTTGCTCCAGCGCCATCGCGGCCTCGGCCTCATGGGCCTGGTGCACGCTGAGCCCCAAGGCCCCGGCGGCGGCATCAAACCAGCGCCCCGTGCTGCTGGTGGCTGGGCAGTTGATGTTGCGCTCGAGCATGCGCTGCACCATGTGAGCAGCGCTTTCCCCTGCTACCGACGAAAACCGTGAGCCCACTTGATGGGTGCGGCCCAATGCGTGCAGCGCCGCAGCGGCCATGCGCCAGGGTTCGCGTGCCGCCACATCGCCACCGGGCAAGGCCAGCGGCCACAGATGGCCCATGCGGCGCCAAGCGGTTTGATCCACCCACAGAAGTTCGCCGCCCCAGGCGGCGCCGTCCGTACCCAGGCCCACGCCATCGAGCGCCAGGCCCACCACCGCACCCTGCACGCCATGTTCGGCCATGACGGCGGCAATGTGCGCATGGTGGTGCTGTACGCCGATGGCCGGTACACCAAGTTCA
Organism: Rhodoferax sp.; assembly: GCA_013791765.1. Lineage (GTDB taxonomy): Bacteria > Pseudomonadota > Gammaproteobacteria > Burkholderiales > Burkholderiaceae_C > Rhodoferax. The sequence goes on along the minus strand of VMTC01000036.1, from coordinate 8,858 downwards.
TGCGCCAGTTCAGTGGCCAGGCGCGAGCTGTAAAAATCAGGATGCAGATCATGCGCCACCGCCACCACCGGATGGTGCGCATCGTGCAGCAGTGCACGCGCCGACACTTCCAGCGCACGACACGCGTCGGGGTGGCTCAAATCACCGTGCAGTACAGACCACTGGGGCTGCCCCGACGTGAGCAGACACGCCGCATTTTTGAGCCACGCACCGCAGGCCAGCACGGGGGGCAAGTTGCCAGGCTTCATGCCGGGTACATGGCTGAACCAAGCCAGTTCAGCCATGTACCCATGCCCTCGCCAGTGGTGCCAGAGAGTTGAATCACCTCAATGCTCGGGTTGACCCGACGCGCGAATTCAATGCAGCGCTGCACGTCGAAGAGAACATGGGGGAGTAGGTCGATCTTGTTGATAATCATCAGCTTCGAAGCGGCAAACATGTCGGGGTACTTGAGCGGCTTGTCCTCGCCCTCGGTCACCGACAAAATAGCCACTTTGGCCGCTTCGCCCAGGTCCCAGACAGCGGGGCATACCAGGTTGCCCACGTTTTCGATGAACAGCAGGCTGCGTGGGTCAGCATGCGAGTGATCATGGTGGCCTGCATCGTGGTGCTGGTGCTGGTGCAGTTGCGCAAACGCTTGTGCCACCATCGGTGCGTCAAGGTGACAGCCTTTGCCCGTGTTGATTTGCACGGCTGGCGCGCCGGTGGCGCGAATGCGGTCGGCGTCAAAACTGGTTTGCTGGTCGCCTTCGATCACCGCCACATGCAGGCCTGGCGCGCGGACCTTCAGCGCTTCAATGGTGGCGCACAACAAGGTGGTTTTGCCCGAGCCGGGGCTAGAGACCAGATTCAGGGCCGTGACGCCATGCGACTCGAAGTGGTGACGGTTTTGGCTGGCGATGCGGTTGTTAGCACCCAGAATGTCCGTCTCGAGCTTGATGGCTCGCGACTGGCTCATGCCAGGCACCGAAACCCGTGCCTTACCTGCACCAAAATGCAGGTCACCGCTACCGGGATCGATGTGGCCGTGGCCCTGCCCATGATCATGGGCATGTTCGCGGGAATGATCCCCCTCGGGACCGTGGGTATGCCCGTGAGCATGGCCGGGAGCCTCCACCACAGCCTCAGCCGTACCGGCGTCAGCGCAACCGCAAACTACACACATCTTGCTGTCTCCTTGTTTGTCATGTCAGTCATCCACCAGCATCTCGACCACGCGCAGCTCAGTGCCCCCCGTGGCCTGCAACTGGTAGAGGCCGCATAGCGGGCAGGCGTCGCCGCGCTGCTTGATCGCGATGGTTTCACCGCAGGGCAGGCACCAAGCCTGGCCTGAGGGCTCGTCAATGTCAATGCGTGCCTGCTGCAGGCAGGTCCCTGGCGCCAGGGCCTCTAGGGCAAACCGCAGCGCACGCCCTTCCACGCCGGCGAGTTGCCCCGCCTCAATCCGCAGGACGGTTACACGGCGAAACCCTTCGCGCTGCCTGACGTCCTCCACCAGCTTGAGAATGCCTCCCGCAATACTGGCCTCATGCATGGCAGCCCTCCGTCGGGTTAGCGCCAAGGGCGTGCGCCAGGGCAACTCCGATTACCGTGCCCCAGCGTGTCAACGCAGATCCGCTGCAAAGCATCCATGCGACAAGCACTACCAGCATCCGCAAATACATCCGAATATCCCAGTGTGTATGGTATCCGCCCTGAATATCCGGGCTACGGACGCGGTGATTGATTACAACCGACCTCGGCCACCTGTCTGGATGTAGGTCAGCAGTTCGTTTTGCTGACGATTAATGGCTGTTAATGTACTGTGAACACGTTTGATGACCGCCTGCATGAAATTGAACATAAGCTCCGGGTGACCTTTAATTAATGGCGTGATGTCAGTTTTGTTGAAGCTGATAACACCAGAATCCCCCAAAGAACGTACTGTATCAGCATGTGGAGAGTTATCAATAAAACTCAGTTCTCCAATCAGATCACCCTTTTCCAATATATGTAAAATGGTCGGAAATGGTTTATCCTTTGTTTCATTGGTGATTGCCAGGCGTCCTTTTGTCACTATATAAAAGCAATTGGTAGAAACGCCTTTTTCACACAGAATCTCATTATCTTTCAAATCAAGCTTCTGTGCCGCGTGCTCCGCAAGTATCTTTGCCCCAGTTTCACCAATGTATTGGCCAATAGGTGCGTTGTAGATTAATGTTGCTATTTCTTCAATATTAGTTTTCATTATTTATCTCCAGTTAGTTCATCAAGTATGGAAGTGATTGTGAGTCTATATTGACTACTGCAAACAATAGTCAGTCTTTGAAGTCAGCGCCGTTGCAGTGCGATAGAGGTGGGTGCTCGCCAGATTAAGATTGCTTTTAGCCTGCTCCGTCAGACCGATTCGCAACTCCCATTCATAGCCTCTGATGGCCAGCACATAGACTTCAGGGATTTTTCCAAAACACATCTGACAGGTTGCCATAATGACTTCTATGGACATGGCATGCGAGGTAAAACTGAAATCCATTTTTGGCTCAGCTTTATACAAGCGAAAGCTGTTAATCGCCGTGTCCTTTGAGGCATCGACAAATAACACCCGCTGCTTATGGCTGATTAAATCTGCATCTTCCAGATTGAGCTGATAAAACTTAACCATCTCCGCGTTGGCACAGGCCGATGTGCTTGCCAGCCAGTCAACAAAGGCCCAGCCAAGACCATCATCCTGGCGGCCGATATTGCCTATGCCGTAGATCAGGGCTGAATCATCATTGAAATAATCCAATGTGAGATCACTTTCTGCGTTCATCAATTTGATTTCCTTTCGCGTCAAGCAAGGTCACCTCCAGAGGCATTTCACCCAGGGCATGGGTGGCACAACTCAGGCAAGGATCAAAGGCACGAATACCCACTTCGATTGCATTCATCATGCCTTCGGTGATTTCGGCCTGCCCATCCAGGTATGCTTCGGCCACGCTGCGCACGGTACGATTCATTACCTGGTTATTTTGTGTCGTGGCAACTATCAGGTTGGCGAAGGTAATATTACCTTCCTTATCGGCTCTGTAGTGATGCAGCAATGTGCCGCGCGGCGCTTCCACCACGCCCACGCCTTCGCCTTTCCACATGGATTCCGTGGCAGCGACGACCAACTGCTCTTTTTGCAGGTCTGGATCGTTCAGCAACTCTTTAATCAGTTCGGCTGAATGAATTATTTCAATTGCCCTGGCCCAGTTGGTGTGCATGGCTTTGGTACTGGACTTGCCTTTGTTATAAGCATGAAACTTTTCCAGAGCCGCTTGCGCCAGTGGCGTTGAATATGATTTTGTAATATTCACCCGCGCCAAGGCGCCCACCCGCACCGATCCTTTTTCCCTGCCGAGTTCCTTCAAGAACGGGAACTTCATGTAACTCCATTCCTCGGTCGCTTCAGAGAAATGATCAAGATAGTCGTGATAGTCCAATTCGCGAACGATCTTCTTGTCGTTATCGATAATGCGCAACTTGCCATGGTAATAATCGACATCACCATTATCGTCAACCAGACACATATCCAATGCCGGCGCATCCCCGAAGCTATCGACCATGACGCGGTTCTTTTCATGGAAGTCATAAAAGAGCTGCAGGCCTTCTTGAGCATAATCGAGCATCTGTTCCATGCTGGGGATGGTAGCGTCACCTTTGATGAACCGATCTCGTACTTCAGCCGTTAAATTGTTATTCACACCACCCGGAATGGAGCTGATCCCGTGCATTCTCTTGCCCAGTACTGCCGTGATCAGTTCCTGTCCCCATTTGCGCAGCATGACGACCCTTTTAACCAACTCCGGATTGGCGACCGCCAAACCCAGTACATTGCGCTTTTCGGGCGCCGCATCCATGCCAAACAGCATTTCCGGCACGAGCAAGTAGAAATATGCCGTTGCGTGAGACTGCAGTTGCTGTGCGTAATGCCCTAGTCGACGCATCTTCTCCGCAGTGGGGGTAATCAGATTATGTGTCGAATATCCGACGCCCACCATATCATCCAGTGCCTTGGCTCCGCACACGTGATGGCTGACAAAGCAGATGCCGCAAATACGCTGCAACAGCATCGGTGCTTCCCAGTAAGGGTGCCCCTGAATGAATTTTTCAAAACCACGAAATTCAACCACGTGCAATTTCGCATCAATGACCTTGTTGTCATCATCAAGCTGGATGACGACTTTCCCGTGACCTTCGATACGGGTAACGGGGTCGATAATCAGTTTCCTGCTCATATTAGATATCCCTTTAATCGTAGCGATTGATCGATGTCGGAAGATTCACTGGACGGCCATTTACCAGGTCATCGAGTACTTTTAAGATGGCGTCTCCATCGGGTGGACAACCGGGGATAAAGTAATCCATCTTGACCACGTCATGGCATGGATAAACTTTGGTCGTCAACTTTGGAATATCAGGATGATCAGGAATAATAGGAATGACACCGAGTACGACTGTGGGAGAGCCGATATAGGCTTCGGCAAGACAATCGCTGAGCGACTCTTGGTTACGCATGGCTGGCACGCCTCCCCAGATCGCGCAGGCACCGACCGAGATCAGGATGTCGCAATTCTCGCGGAAATGCTCCAGTGTCTCGATGTTTTCTTCATTCGCCACGCCGCCTTCAACAAACCCGACGACACAGCGTTCCGGAATGCGCTTGATGTCGGTCAGTGATGAGCGGAGAATGGTGACCTTATCCAAGAGGCCCAAAAGCCGTTCATCCATATCAAGCACTGATAGCGTACAGCCCCAGCAGCCGCACAAGCCTATCATCGATACCTTAATTTTCCCTTCCTGACTTGCCAGGAATTCTGCATCCACAGGGGTTCTGGGTAGATCGTGACTGTACATCTCATTAATAGCAGAATCGGCTTGCTTCACAGCATGGTTGCTCATTTGGGGCCTCCTTCCAATGCGCGCTCGCGTACCGACTTGATTTCGAATTTTCGTTTACCGATCGGATCATTGAAGCCAACGCCTTTTTCAACAATTGTGCCGACCGGACAGAGATTTACCGCACGGGTAACTTGCTCGGCAGTCATCTTATTGGCGAATTCCGCATTGATTTCAATGCGGGAGTTAGCACCGCGGCCGCTAATACTAAATATTTTTTGACCAGTTTCTTCATCACGAACAAAGTCCACGCAACGCTGACAAAAAATGCAACGATCTCGTTCGAGCAGAATCTTGTCTGATGCGTAATCTCTTCGCCGTGGCGTGAATCGATACTCGAAGCGAGACACCATCATCCCAACCTCATAACCCACTGCCTGTAAATCACAGCGGCCACTTTTTTCACAGCTTGGACAATTATGAGTGCCCTCAGCAAACAGGCTTTCAACCAGCGCTTTGCGCATATCCGTGACTTCTGGCTCATTGACTTCGACGTCCATGCCGTGTGCAACCGGAACGGTACAGGCGGCAGTGACTACGCCATCCACTTTCACCGAGCAGACTCGACAGGTGCCCAGACACGCTTGCCCTGTCGTATAACAAAGAGTCGGAATATAAATATCGTTCTTCAAGGCAACATCCACCAACGGTTCGCCTTTTCGGGCGTTGATGTTTTTTCCGTCAATTTTGAGTTGAATCATCATGAACATGTACTCCTATTGTTTAATGTGGCGACCGCTTCCAGGTATCCCCTTTGGCTTTCAATCAGGTCAAAGGACGGCAGTAGCGGGCCAATCTGCTTTACCAATTTTTCCTGGTATATTTCAGGGAACTTCTCTAGTGTCGTTAAAATGGGTTTAGGTGAGGTGCCCCCTAGCCCGCACCGGCTCGTCTTGCGCACCAGTTTCCCCCAGGCAACGACCTCATCAATATCTTTTTGACATGCTTTATTTTCGATGACGCGGCTTATTTTTTTCAATAAATCAACATTGCCAGAGCGGCACGGGACACAAATTCCGCATGATTCATTCACAAAGAACTGCATAAAATGTTTGACGATAGCCAGGAGGTCACGAGAACGATTAAACACCATGAATGAACCGTTACACGAGAGGTCTTCCAAAGCGATTGCACGGTTACCATCTTTCTTTACCGAAACGCAATCTCCTGACGGACCGCTGACTTGAACTGCCCAAGCATCCTTGGCACCCGCCTTTTTCAAAACCTCGTTTAACGTGACTCCCCATTCAATTTCGTAAATTCCTGGCGCATCGCAGTCACCGGAAATACTCAATAGCCTGGTACCGGTTGACTCAGCTGTACCCATGGCCTTGAACCAGAGTGCGCCTTCTTCCATAATTCGAGTGACGGCAACAAAGCTTTCTACATTATTGACACTGGTTGGTTTGCCCAGATAACCCATATTGACAGGATAAGGAGGCTTGACACGTGGCGTGCCGCGCTTGCCTTCCATGGATTCAATTAAGGCGGTTTCATCACCACAAATATACGCGCCTGCACCCATTTGGATGCGAACGTCGAAATTGAAGTCCGGTTTACCGCCAATGCACTTGCCCAGCAGACCCTCTGCACGGAAGTCTGCCAGCTGCTTCTCAAGATAGTCCTTGAGGTAGTAGTATTCAGAACGCAGATAAATAATTCCTTCCTGCGCACCAATCGCATGTCCGGTAGTGATCATTCCGAAAATTACTTCCTTGGGTGACTCCATCAACAAAACTCTGTCTTTGAATGTGCCTGGTTCACCCTCATCAGCATTACAGATGACAAATCTTGTATTTTCATCATTATCAGAGCAGAGGCGCCATTTCAAGCCCGTTGAAAAACCTGCGCCGCCGCGTCCTCGTAGTCCGGATTCAGAAACAGTGTTAATAATCACCTCCGGACGGGTATTAATAACCTGATTAAGCAAAGCTTTGAAATCAGTTTTGTTCTGGAAAAATACAGCGCCTTTGCTACGAATTCCAGACTCCACCATGGTGTTGATGTAAGCCAGCGTGTCACTTGCCACGCCATCGGGATTGACAATATCGGCAGGGGAGTCACCTCTTTTCAAGCGACTGATAATCTGCGAAATTTTTTCAGGTGTCAATCGTGTAAAGACCTCTTTGCCAATCAGCATCGCGGGCTCTTGGTCGCTTAGACCGATACAAGATGTTGTTTTCAGGCCAAATGTGTCTGTGACATCTTTTTCACCAAAGATACATCCGGTCTCTTGTTCAAGTGCATCGTAGACCGCCTGATAACCATGCATTCTTGCAATGACCGTGTCGCTTAAATATATCTGATGCTTGGCGGGAGGTTTGCCAAGAAAGAAATGATAAAATGAATAGGTCTCCCGAATATCTAACTCAGTCAAACCGAGTTTGTCCGCCATTTCTGGCAGAATCTCATCGGGGATGTAGCCCCACTGATTCTGAATATCCCAAAGAATATCCATCAAACGGGTTCTGTCCGAATTGTGATTCTCAAGTATTTCGTGGATTTTTTTCATGAAATTTTCCGATTAGTTATCACACCCGGCACTCAAAGACGTGTCGCCAGCATCAGCAGGCCAGACGCGCCCAGCAGCGCGGCGACGCTGCGGCCGACCCACACGGGCAAACGTTGCAGAACAACACCCGCACCAAAACCTGCGCCATGCAGTGCAGCAGACCCGAGCATGAAACCAGCGGCATAGGCGGCAAACGAATGACCAGCGGCCAATTCGGCGCCATGGGCATAACCATGGAACACAGCAGCGACCGCCACAATGGTGAGCCCCGCCACAAGACCGATACGGCGCGCCATCAGCAGCATGGCGCCCAGCACTGCTACGCTGACAGCAATGCCCGACTCCACTTGGGGCAGTAGCACGCCCGCCATGGCGGTAAGAGCACCCACGAGCAGCATGGCGATGAACACCATCGGTCCCGCGAAGCGAAGGGCCTTAGGCAAAATGGCCATAGACCAGATTCCCACGGCCACCATGGCGAGCAGGTGGTCCAACCCCATGAAGGGGTGGGACAGCCCGGCGGCAAAACCTTCCGTGCCGTGCCCCGTGTGCGCCTGCGCAGAGGCGGTGGTGAGCAGCAGAGCTACAGCGCCCAGTGACTGCAGAAAGTTACTTTTTTTCATCCTGAATGTCTCCTTAAAAAACGGGGCTCTTCAGCCCGTGCAGCCAGCGCATTAGTAATGCGGATTGGCTTTCATGGGGTGCGCAATCTGCCGCACAAAAGGCGGCGCCAGTCCCAACAACGTGGCTGTTGGCTTTATCAGTACTTGTGAAATGCCATGTCGGCGCATCACCGCGTAAAAGGTCTCCATCGTGAAATGTCTCCAGTTGTTTTCTTGATTCATTCCGACTACTTTGCTGCCCAAAGCATTCGGGGCATAGGTCCTGCTGTCATGCGCAGTGCTAGCAGGTAAAGCATTTAACGCACCAACACGCACATGACTCCGGGAAGACCCTTATTGGCCGTTTTAAGTGTTTGTTTTTGTTGGTTAAATTAGATCGCCGAAAACCGGGCAACTGGGCCATAGACACAGTCATGGAAGGTCAGCTTGCGGTTGCGAGTGACTTTCGGAAGATATGCGACACGCAGCGCTCCTGCACGATCGCGCGCACGGCGGCTGGTTGACTTCGGTCTCTAGCAGCCTGTCGGACTTAAATATTCTCTTATTTGCTACTAAATACATAGTGTTAAAGCTATAATACACGTGGCTTAAGAAGGATTTAACCACCATGTCGAACTTCATTCTGACTGACCGCAAGACCGACTACTTGCTGCCCCCGTCGGTTGATGACTGGCTCACCTAGGACCATCTGGCGCGCTTCGTCGTTGAAGTCATCGACGGCCTTGATCTCTCCCGCCTGACACGCCAATATGCCGGTCGCGGCTCCAAAGCACACCACCCAGCCACCTTGCTGGCAATTTTGGTCTACGGCTATTCAACGG
>VMTC01000089.1 GCA_013791765.1 Rhodoferax sp. | reverse complement strand
GATAAAGCCCCCGCCAAAGACGCAAGCGCACCAGCGCGCTGATCGCACCCGATTGAGCCCCAGCGCTCAACCCTCCAGCTCAAACACCGCCATGCTCTCCACATGCGCTGTGTGCGGAAACATGTTCACCACCCCTGCCAAGGCACACCGATAGCCGCCCTGGTGCACCAGAATATCGGCGTCGCGCGCCAATGTAGACGGGTTGCAACTGACATAGACAATGCGCTTGGGCGGCGTCCAGCCAACAGCACCGGCCGTGACCGGATGATTGAGAGGGTCCCGCTTTTGTTGATGCAAGTCAGCCAGGGCCTGCACCAAGGACATCGCGCCCTCGCGTGGCGGATCGACTAGCCATTTGTCCGCTACGCCATCCGCGATCAGCAGCTCCAGCGTCATCTCAAACAAGTTTCTCGCTGCAAATTTTGTAGCTGCCAGCGATTTATTGGCGTGGGCTAGCGCCTGATTGAGCTTGAAGTTTTGACGAGAACGGGCGACCAGCGCCTCGCTGCCCTCAATGCCCAAAACCTCGCGCGCCTGGGTCGCCAGGGGCAGCGTGAAATTGCCCAAACCGCAAAACCAGTCGATCACCCGTTCATGGGCTTGCACATCGAGCAATCGCAGAGCACGCGACACCAGCACCCGGTTGATGTGCGGATTGACCTGGGTGAAGTCGGTCGGCTTGAACGGCATGTGGATGCCGAATTCCGGCAGGTCGTAGCTCAGTTCCTCGCCGCCCTCATCGAGCAGATGCACCGTTTCCGGGCCTTTGGGCTGCAGCCACCATTGCACCCCGACATGGCGCTCGGCAAAGTCGCGCAGCAGCGCCAGATCGCCATCGCTGAGCGGCTCCATGTGGCGCAGCACCAGCGCAATCACCCGGTCACCACAAGCGAGTTCGATCTGCGGGCACGCTTCGATCGCGTCCATCTGGGTGATCAATGCCCGCAGCGGCAGCAGCAAAGCGCTCACATGCGGCGGCAGCACCGGGCACTCCTTCATGTCGGCGACATAGCCGCTCTTGCGCTCATGAAAGCCGACCAGGACCGTGCCCTTTTTGCGCACATGGCGCACTGAAATTCGGGCCCGGTAGCGGTAGCCCCAGGCCGGGCCTTCAATCGGGCGCAAGATGTTGTCAGCCTTGACCTTGCCCAGGTGCCACAGGTTGTCTTCCAGCACACGCTGTTTGACCGCCACCTGCGCACTGACGTGCAAATGCTGCATTTTGCAGCCGCCACAAGCGCCCTCATGCAAGCCAAAATGCGGACAGCCCGGCCGCACGCGCTGCGAGGACTCCTGGTGAATCGCGCTCACCATGCCCTGCTCCCAATTGTTCTTCTTGCGGTGCACATTGACACTCACCAGTTCGAACGGCAATGCGCCTTTGATGAACACCACCTTACCATCAGCCCGGTGGGCGACGCCCTGAGCCTCCAGATCAAGCGATTCGACCAGCAGCCAGTCGGGTTGGAAATTGTCAGTGGGTTTGATGTCGTCAGTCATGGTGCAGCAGGGTTTAAGCTACACTTTAGATAGCTAATAAGGCAATAGCCACGTGGGCTAGAGGCCTATTCTATATAAATTATGAGACGCGGCGCTGGTGCGAGCCAGCAGCCGTGAAGGCGCCGAAGACGACTCAGCGCGGCGGCAGATACTTGGCCGGGTCAACCGGTTTGCCCTGGCGGCGAACTTCAAAATGCAACTTGACGCGGTCGGCATCGCTGCTCCCCATTTCGGCAATCTTTTGCCCCTTGCGTACCGCCTGGTCTTCTTTGATCAACAAGGTCTTGTTGTGGGCATACGCCGTCAGGAAGGTGTTGTTGTGCTTGAGGATGATCAGGTTGCCATAGCCGCGCAGACCGGCGCCGACATAAACCACCCGACCATCAGCGGCGGCCACGACAGGGTCGCCGGCCACGCCCCCAATATCAAGGCCCTTGTTTTTAACCTCATCGAAACCGGCCAGCACGGCACCGTTGGTCGGCCAGATCCAGTCGATGTCATCGTCCCCGACCGGAGCCGGTGCCGAACTGGACGCGGTCGCAGCCGGCGCTGTGGCCCCGGTGACTGGCGTGACGGTTCCCGAGGTGACCGGCTTGGCCACGACCCCGTTGGCGCCATTGATGACTGCTGCTGGCGGCACCACCCGCAGCACCTGGCCCACTTCAATGCGGTTGGGGTTCTCCAAATTGCTCCAGCGCGCAATATCCCTGGCAACTTGCCCGTGTTCCAGGCCAATGCGGATCAACGTGTCGCCGGGTTTGACAGTGTAGTAACCGGGTTTGCCGGCGTTCTCGAAACCCGGAAGTTGCTGCACCGCCAGGGTCGCCGGGTCCAGCACCACCGATTCAGGCTGGCCCATGCGCGCCCCACGGTCTTCCACCGGCGCCCGATTGAGCGCCCTCGATCCACAGCCAGCCAGCACCGCGCTGATGACAACAACAAACACCAAGCTCAGGCGAGCACTCAAACCAAACATACGATACCCCTTCATGCGACGCCCGATTTTAGAGGCACAAAGTGAACCGCCTCCAACACCGTCTGCTCTAGACCTTGTGGCGTGCGGTCAATCACCACCAGCGCCTGGCGCCCCGGCGACCCAGCGCCTGCCGCCACCGGTGCCACCAGGCGCCCGCCCATAGCCAGCTGATCCACCCAGGCTTGGGGCACGGCCTCGCCCCCGGCTGCGGCAATGATGGCGGCGTAGGGTGCGCCTTTGGCATAGCCCACCATGCCATCGCCAAACAGCAGATGCAGGTTGGGCAGCGCCAAGTGCCGCAGATTGCCACGCGCCTTGTCATGCAAGCCGCGCAGGCGCTCGATGCTGTAGACCTCGCGCGCGAGCTGGCTCAGCACGGCGGCCTGGTAGCCGCAGCCGGTGCCAACCTCCAGCACGCGCCCCAATTTGCCGCTCGCGCCGTTGCGCAGCAATTCCAGCATGCGCGCCACGACACCGGGCTTGGAGATGGTCTGCCCCAGGCCAATGGGCAGGCTGGTGTCTTCATAGGCCTGGTTCACCAGCGCCGTGTCGACAAAACGGTGGCGCTCAATGGCCTGCATCGCCACCAGCACCATCGGGTCGCTGACGCCTTGCTGCGCCAGCTTGCGCACCATGCTGGCACGAACCGCACTGGAATCCATGCCCAGCCCTCTTGTGGGCGGGTTGCCCGGCGATTTGGCGCCTGGGCTCTGACTCAAGCCAGCGGACCTCGGGACGGAGCGTCTGTCTGTGGGCCCGCCCGAGGAGAAATCGAGCCGGGCCGGAAAAGAGGGGCGCTCCTTCATGCGCCGGTCAACTTGGCGGCGGTCTGAGCCCAATAGCCCAAATTGTCATGGTCGGTCAAATCCACCTTCAGTGGCGTCATCGCAATGTGGCCCTGGCTGGTGGCGTGAAAATCAGTGCCCTCGGCCTCGTCTTTGGCTGGGCCGGCAGCACCGATCCAGTACATGGTCTCGCCGCGCGGACTCATTTGGGTGATCACGGCCTCGGCCGCGTGGCGCCTCCCGAGTCGGCACAGCTTCACATGGGCGATTTCGTCAAAAGTCAAATTGGGAATATTTACATTGAGCAGCCAGGGCTTGGCGCCAATCAGGCTTTGCTGCGCCATCTGCAAGACCAGGTCACGGGCTTTGCGCGCGGCCGATTCCAAGTGGCTCCAGTTTTTCTCCACCTGGGAAAAGGCGATGGCCGGTATGCCGAACAAGTAGCCCTCCATCGCCGCCCCCACGGTGCCCGAATAGATCGTGTCGTCACCCATATTGGCGCCGTTGTTGATGCCGGCGAGCACCAGGTCGGGCCGGTAGCCCAGCAAACCGGTCAGCGCAATGTGAACGCAGTCAGCCGGTGTGCCGTTGATGTAGCGAAAGCCGTTGCTGGCTTTGCAGACATACATGGGCGTGTGCAGCGTCAAGGCGTTGGATTTGGCGCTGTTGTTTTGCTCCGGCGCCACCACCTCGACCTGCGCCACGTCTTTCAAGGCCTCGTACAGCGCCACCAGGCCCGGCGCCTGGTAACCATCGTCATTGCAAATAAGAATTTTCATGTTCAAGCCCAGTTGATATTTATTGTAGGTGGCGCCGGGCCCCGGCCGGACCGGTAACGCGAGCGACATTTTTCGAAGTTGCGAGCCACTATCATCTACGCAACTAATTAGGAGACTTCCCCCCATGCATGCCTGGCTTTGTGAAAACCCCGTGGGCGTTGATGCCCTGACCTGGAAAGAATTGCCCACCCCGAGCCCCAAGCCGGGTGAAGTCCTGATCGAGATCAAGGCGGCAAGTCTGAACTTTCCCGACATCCTGATCGTGCAGAACAAATACCAGATGAAGCCGCCGCTGCCCTTTGTGCCGGGCTCCGAATATGCGGGCGTGGTCCAGGCAGTGGGCGATGGCGTCACGCACCTGAAAGTCGGCCAGCACGTGGCCTGCCTGTCGGGCACCGGCGGCTTTGGCACGCACACGCTGGCGCCCGCAGCGCTATGCCTGCCGCTGCCCGATGGTTTTCCGTTTGTGGATGCCGCCGCCTTCATCATGATCTACGCCACCTCGCACCACGCGCTGGTGGACCGGGCGCAACTCAAAGCCGGGGAAACCGTGCTGGTGCTCGGCGCTGCCGGCGGCGTCGGCACCGCGGCCATCCAGATTGCCAAAGCCTGTGGGGCGAAAGTGATAGCGGCGGCCTCGACCGATGAAAAATGTGCACTGTGCCAATCCATTGGCGCCGATGCGACCATCAATTACAGCCGTGAAAACCTGCGCGAGGCGGTCAAGGCACTCACCGATGGCAAGGGACCGGATGTCATTTACGACCCGGTCGGGGGCGACTTCGCCGAGCCCGCCTTTCGCTCCATTGCCTGGCGCGGGCGCTACCTGGTGGTGGGTTTTGCTGCCGGGCCGATTCCCGCCCTGCCCTTCAACCTAGCCCTGCTCAAAGGCGCCTCCATCGTCGGCGTGTTTTGGGGCGACTTTGCCAAACGCGAACCCAAGGCCAACGCCGCCATGATGATGGAACTGGCCCAGTGGTACGGCCAGGGCAAGATCAAACCCGTCATCGACAGCACCCTGCCGATGGCAGAGCTCAAGGCGGCCTTTGCCCACATGGGCTCACGCGGCGTCAAGGGCAAGCTGGTGATGGTGAACTAAAGCGACGCGCAGCCAGGTTTTCAGGCCCGGCGCAGGTCGTGATCGCGCGCCAGCCAGGCCTGTATCTTTTGCAGCGCATGGGCCCGCTTCCACTCGTCTGCCACGTATTTTTTGGCCCCTGCCAGCATGTCGCCCGCAGGTTCGCCCACGATGGTGACACCCAGGATGCGGTCAATCCGACTCAACAACAAGCCACCACGCCGCAGACGCCCGAGCTGCCGTCGCTGCGAGCGCCAAACGGCAAGTTGCTGCCGCAGCCGTCAAAAATGCCGTAATGCGTGTCGAAGCTGCCGATGAAGCTGAAGTGCGGCGCAAAGCGGGTGCCCTGCAGCATGTGCCAGGTGTTGCCGCAGACGGCAAACACCTTTCCGGTTTGCATGTCGTGGTGTTTGTCGAGCACAAAGCGGCCCGGGTGCTCGGCCATGGTGCCTTGGTAAATCACGGCCTGACCGAAGTCCTCGCAGGCAGACTCCAGCGCCGCCAGTTTGAACAAGCGATAGGTGGCCGAGAAGAAGCGCAGGTTGCCGGTGCGTGCGGCCAGCTTCGGGTCGGTAATCTGAAGCGGGCGGTCCTCTAACAGGCGCGGGTCGGCAAAACCGTGGCGCTGGGCCAATTGAATGAAGTCGTTCCAGTACAGCGCCCCACCCAGGCACTCGCCATACAGCACCGGGTCGTTGCGCATAGCCGGTGGCACGCGGCGGTCGGCATACACGTCGGAAAAATAAAACTCGCCGCCCGGCTTGAGCAGGCGCTGCACCCCGGCCAGGACCGCGTCCTTGTCGGGCGAAAGATTGACAACGCAGTTCGACACGATCACGTCGAAGCTGTTGGGCTCCAGCCCCAATTCGTCCAGACGCTCAATGTAGCCGTGCAAAAAACTTGTATTGCTGTAGCCAAAGACCGCCGTGTGGTGGGCCTGATGCGCCCGCGCCACGGCCAACTGCTCGTCTGTCATATCCACGCCGACCACTTCACCTGTAGCGCCGACCAGCTGCGCCAGAGCATAGGCGTCGCGACCCGAGCCGCAGCCCAGATCAAGTACGCGGCAGCCCTCAAGCAGCGGCGGGCACACCAAACCACAGCCGTAGTAGCGCGACAGCACCTCGGGGTGCACGCGTGCGAGCAGCGGCTTGAGCCACTCGGGCATGGCGCTGGCATCGCAACAGGCACTGGTTTTTAGATCGGCCGTGCTTTGCAGCTGTTGGCCGTAGTAGTCCTGAACAAGGTGGTGGGTGCTGGTTTCGCTGTTCATCAATCGTCTTTCTGGTTTCAAAATGAAATTAAATAAATAGCTGCTTAGTCAATTAACACGGGGGCTAGAGGCCCATTTGACTTTAGAAACTGGGCGCCATAGCAGGCGGTGTGCAAATGCACCAGGTCCGCGGGCTCGTCAATGTCGTGCAACGGCGGCGCCTGCCACACACGCAGTTGGAGCGCAGCCATGCGACGCAGCGTCTCCAAGGCCACGGTGGGGGTACTCCAACGCATCTGTGTGAAAAGCGCCGGGCACGGTGTCTTCAAGCCCATCAGGACGTAGCCGCCGTCAAAGGCGGGCACCAGCACCGCGTCATGGGCCTGCAATTGCTCGGCGGCCTCGGTCAGCCGCGCGGCGGTCAGGCCCGGGCAGTCGGTGCCCATGAGCAGCACGCTCTGCCGGCGCTGTGTGGTGACGCGCAGCACCGCGCGGGCCATGCGCTCGCCCAGGTCGCCGCCGCCCTGCGCGCTGCGCTGCACGGCCCTGGGCACGGCTACGCCGCGCCAAGCCAGGTCATGGGGCGCTGGGCTCATGCACAGCTCGACCGGACCGATCTGCGCGGTAAGCGCCTCCCGCAGGGTATGGCGGAGCATCTGGCGCGCCAGCTCAGCTGCGCCCTGGGCGCCCAGGGCGGGAATCAGCCGCGTCTTGGCCCTGCCTGCCTGCGGCGCTTTGGCAAAAATAAGCAAACGCACAAGGTTCAGGCTCACGCGTGCCAGCCTCAGCGATACCACTGCGCCAGCCGCTCAGGCGCGGCGCCACGCCAGTAGGCCAGGCGCAGCCGCCACATCAACAGCACGGTACGCCACACGCCACGGCTTTCCCAGCGCCGGCCCGAGGTGACGACTGGCGTGCGCAGGCAGACCGGGCGCGACAACTTGAGCAAGCGCTTGGAGAGCTCAATGTCTTCCATCAAGGGCTGGGCCGGGAAGCCGCCCACAGCCTCAAAAGCGGTGCGCGTCATGAACATCGCCTGGTCGCCAGTGGCAATGCCCGACAAGCGCGAGCGCCCATTCATGAAAACCGCAATCACGCGCAGCAACCGGGGCTTGCCCGTGATGCGCACGTCAAAACGGCCCCAGATTTTCGCGCCGGCGGCCAGCGCCTGTTCAATCAAGACATCGGCCTGGGGTGGCAGCAGCGTGTCGGCATGCAGGAACAGCAGCAGGTCGCCGCTGGCGTGGCGCGTCCCGGCGTTCATTTGCAGCGCGCGACCGCGCGGTGCGTGGATCAGCTGCGCACCCGCCGCCTGCACGCGGCTGGCGGTGTCGTCGGTGCTGCCACCATCAACGACGATGAGTTCTGCGCCGCGCGCCAGCAGCGGCGCTAGCGCCTGCAAAGCGGCGTCAATGCCAGCCGCTTCATTGCGCACGGGCATGACGATGGTCAGCATCGGTGTCGTCATGACCTGTTCAGGCGGCCAGCGCGCCGCCGCAACTGCTGCCCTGCCCTGCCGTGCAGCCAAAACAATGGCCGGCCACGCGGATCGGTTGTTCGGCCAGGCCCTTCTCAAGCAGTTCGCGCAAGTGGCGGTGCAGACCGGTGGTGCCCAGCGGCAGGCCGAGTTGCTGGTTGAAGTCGCAGTCTGACAGCCAGCCCTGCCAGTCGACACTGACAGTGCTGCGGCACATCACGCCGGGCAGGTTGTGCGGCTGGAAACTGCGCTGCAGCAAGTCCATGTAGGTGTCAAAGGAACCCTTGGACACCAGCGTTGAGCCAAAGCGCTGGATCGGCATGTTGGTCAAGGCATACAGCGCGTTGAAAACGATGCCGAATTTATCCAAGAGCTCGCGTTTGTAGTCAGCCTGCAATGTCTGCTGATCGGGCGGCAGCGATGCGCCTTGTGGGTTGTAAACCAGATTCAGGCTCAGGCCCGAGCCTTCACGACCGTAACCCAGGGCATTGAGTTGCTGCAAGGCGGCAATGCTGAGGTCGAACACGCCGTCACCGCGCTGCTTATCGACGTTGGTCGACAAATAGCAGGGCAAGGATGCCACCACCTCAACCTGTTGCGCGGCCAGAAAGTCGGCCAAGCCGTCCTGCCCGGGCTCAAACAAGATGGTCAGGTTGCAGCGGTCAATCACCCGCACGCCCATGCCGCGCGCCGCGCGCACCAGCGCGCGAAAGCCATCATGCAACTCGGGTGCGCCGCCAGTCAAATCCAGCGTGCCGATGTCGCGTGCAGCCAATACCTGGGGAATCAGCGCCAGCGTGGCAGCGTCCATCATCTCGGTTCGGTTCGGCCCGGCGTTGACGTGGCAATGCAGGCAGCTCTGGTTGCACTTGTAGCCCAGATTGACTTGCAGTGTGTCAAGCCGGGCACGGCGGATGGCCGGAAAACGGGTTTTCTCCAGCAGGGGAAGGGTATCGTGCATCAAGGGGCCTGTAAGTTGAGTCAGCGTGAAATGACGTTTTTGGTTTCAAACAAATGTGCAGCAGCTGGCCTGTTTGTCGTCGATATCGGTATTTTCTTACAGCGCGTGCGCACAAGGCCTCACGTCAAACCCGGCTTTGCGTCGAAGTCAGAATTTCTGCAGCAAGCGGCGCCCATCAATTCGCGTCACCTCAACACAGGCATTTTCTGAATTTCCCCTGTCGACGTCCCCAATCGCTCGCAGAATCAGTCGGGTGATACGCTTTGCGGAGGTCAAGGAGGAGCTCGCGAAGCGGGCGGGGGACACGAAGCAAAGCGTATCGCCCGGCTGATTCACCCACCACTGTGAAATCAGCCCCGATCCCATAGACGCACCTGAATCGCACCCGGTTGTGCCGTTTCACAGCGGGACGGGCCTCATTTCAATCCCCTCTTGTACGGGTGGTTTTCTCCTTCAAAGTCACAAACTCTTCAGCCGATGTAGGGTGCAAGGCCACGGTGGCATCAAAGTCAGCCTTGGTGGCGCCCATGCGCAGCGCAATGGCGATCCCCTGAATGATTTCTGCGGCGTCCGCACCCACCATATGAGCGCCCAGCACGCGCTGGCTGGCGCTGTCCACCACCAGTTTGATCAGCGTGCGCTCATCACCGCCGGCCAGGGTTTGGCGCATGGCTCGGAAATTGGCACGGTAGATGTCGATTTGTCCATAGGTGGCCAAGGCCTGGGCCTCGCTCAAGCCCACCGTGCCAATGGGCGGCTGACTGAACACCGCCGAGGGCACCGTCGTCAAATCAGCGGCCGTTGGCTTGGGGCCAAACAGGGAGTTCGCCAGCGCAGCCCCTTCGCGAATTGCCACCGGGGTCAGCGCAATCCGGTTGGTGACGTCACCCACCGCATGAATGCTGGGCACGTTGCTGTGGCCGAAGTCATCGACTCTGACCCCGCCGCTCTGGTCCAGTGCCACGCCGGCCTCAAGCAGGCCCAGCCCCTGCGTGCTGGGGACGCGACCGGTGGCATACAGTACGGTGTCAAACACTTCCTGTCTGACACCATTATTTGGGGCATCGCGCAGACCGACCTGCAGCGCGCCATCGCTCAGGCGTTCGATCTGGGTCACCTCACTGTGCAGCAGGATGCGAACGCCCTTTTTGACCATTTCGTCATGCAGATGGACACGCAAGTCGTCATCAAAGCCGCGCAGGATTTGTTCAGCGCGGTAAGACAAGGTGACCTCGGAGCCCAGCCCATTGAGGATGCCGGCAAACTCGACGGCGATGTAGCCGCCGCCCACAATCAGCACCCGCCGGGGCAACTGGGGCAGCTCAAATAGCTCGTTGGAGCTGATGGCATGTTCAATGCCCGCAATAGCAGGCAAGAACGGCTGGCCACCGGTGGCAACCAGGATGTGCTCAGCACGGTAGTGTTGGCCATTGACCTCCACCGTGTGCGCGTCCAGCACGCGCGCGGCGCCTTGCAGCACAGTGACACCCGAGGCGCGCAGGTTTTTCTCGTACATGGCGCTCAGGCGGGCAATTTCAGCGTCCTTGGCAGCTATCAGCTTGGGCCAGGAAAATGTGGCCGGCGCCACGGTCCAGCCAAAACCTGCGGCGTCTGCAAAGTCCTGTGAGAAATGCGAGGCATAAACCAGCAGCTTCTTGGGCACGCAGCCGCGAATGACACAGGTGCCCCCATAACGAAAGTTCTCGGCAATCGTCACGCTCGCGCCCAAGCCTGCCGCAATCCGGGCGGCGCGCACCCCGCCTGAGCCGCCGCCAATGACGAAGAACCGGGTATCAAAAGAGGTCATGTGCAATCCTGTTGAACGATTTAAAAAAATTGGCGCCCATGGCACGCCCCTTCTTATTGTGTCAAGCGTGGGGCCGACAACTTGCCCTACTTCGGGCCATTTTGCAGGCCAAAAGAGCGCTGCCATAGTTCCAAAGAACTATGGCAGCGAGTTTGACCCTAGTTCTATTTTCAACCCAAACCCGTTCCACAGAAGGATGGCGCCGCACCGTCGCAAAACCTAAAGTCATGCAATCCAAAAAGGAGTTCTTGATATGACAAAGAAAGGGCAAGCCCTCTCTGTGCTGATTGTCAGCACAATCGCATTTACCGTGTGCTTCATGGTCTGGATGATGTTTGCGGTGATCGGCATTCCGATCAAGAAGGCACTTGACCTGAACTCAACCCAGTTTGGATTGTTGATGGCCATGCCGGTGCTGACCGGCTCCCTGGTGCGCGTTCCCCTGGGCATTTGGACTGACAAGTTTGGCGGGCGCATTGTGTTTGCCACGCTGATGGCCTGCACCGTGCCCGCCATCTGGCTCATGGCTTACGCCACCGCCTTCTGGCATTACCTGGTGATTGGCCTGTTTGTCGGCCTGGCGGGGGGATCATTTTCAGTCGGAACCCCTTATGTGGCGCGCTGGTTCCCCAGGCAGCAGCAGGGTTTTGCGATGGGCATCTTTGGCATGGGCAACGCCGGCGCCGCCGTCAACAAATTTGTGGCACCGGCGCTGGTGGTTGGCTTTGGCT
>VMTC01000120.1 GCA_013791765.1 Rhodoferax sp. | reverse complement strand
GAATTGCCCCTGCCAGCGCACCAAAGCGCTAGCAGAATCAGTCGGGTGATAGGTTTTACGGAGGTCAAGGAGGAGCACGCGCAGCGGGCGGGGGACACGTGGCAAAGCGTATCGCCCGGCTGATTCACCCACCACCGTGCTATCAGCCCCGACCCCATAGACCTGAGTGCATCGGAAAGGAATCACTCATCCAAAGCCCACTCCACTTTGAATCACACCCGCTGCGCCTTGGCCTGGCTGTAACCGGCGTAGAGTTGCGCATAGACCGGGCCCGGCTGGCCCGAGCCGACCGGCTGACCGTCGAGCAGCGTCACTGGCAACACCTCTTTGGTGGCAGACGACAACAGCACTTCGTCGGCGTTTTTCACTTCTTCATGGCTGAGGCGGCGCAGTTCAAACGGAATGCCGCGGGCACGGCAGATGTCTTCAATCAAGCCGTAACGAATGCCCTCAAGCACCAGATTGTCCTTGGGCGTTCCAAACACCTTGCCGTCTTTGACGACCCAGACATTGCTGGCCGCCGCTTCGCTCAAAAAACCATCGCGAAACATGATTGTCTCCACCGCACCGGCGTCAAAACTGATCTGGCGCGCCAGCACCGCGCCGAGCAGGCTGGTGCTCTTGATATGGGCTTTTTCCCAGCGGAAGTCACTGGCCGTCACGCAGGCCACGCCCTGGCTGCGCTGCGCCTCACTAGGAAGCTTCATGCTGTTGATCATGACGAACACAGTGGGCGTGATGTCGGTCGGCATGACGTGGTCGCGCAGGGCGACACCGCGGGTAATCTGAATGTAGATCAGTTGATCGATCTTTTCAGCGCTAGCCCCCGTGGAATGGGCGTGAGTAGCTATCAATTTATTGGCAATTTCTGCCCATTGAGCCAGTGTCAAGGGGTTGGCCATGCGCAGCTCTTTCAGGCTGCGCTCCAGCCGGGCCATGTGCTGGGCAAAGCGGAACAGCTGGCCGCCGTACACCGGCACCACCTCATAGATGCCGTCGCCAAAAATGAAGCCACGGTCCATGACGCTGATCTTGGCGTTGGGCAGTAGGGTGAACTCGCCATTGAGGTAACAAGGCAGGGGGGGCAATGTGTTCATGATTGAATTATCCACAGGGTCGCGTCGTCATTGAAAGAAATTCATGCTGGACATGAAACACTTGTTTCACTACCATCAAACTAGTTTAATTGTTTCATGAGCCTATTTTGCCCTATCGCCACCTCAGCCACTTGCTCGACAGCCACTTTGACCGACTGAGCCCCGAATTGCAGCGGGCTGCACGCTGGGTGCGTGAGCACCCCGCTGAGCTGGGCCTGCAGTCCATGCGCCAATCGGCGCAGGCGGCCAGTGTGTCGCCCGCCACCATGACGCGCCTGAGCCGGGCGCTGGGGCTGGACAGCTTTGATGCGATGCGCCGGCCGTCGATGCTGGCCTTTGCGGAGTCGGTCGGGGGCACCGCCAAGCGCCCCAGCGCCACTGACGGCAACCTGAGCGCGGCGCCTCTTGACCCTTTGGCGCAGGCGCAAATGGTCAACCTGAACTCGGTGCGTACGCGCAACACCCCAGAGCAGTTGCAGGCGGCGGCCCAATCCATTCTTGATTCGCGCGAGCTGCTGTTCCTGGGCTTGCGTGCCAGCTTCGGCATTGCCTACCACCTGCACTACACCTGCGACTGGCTGCGGCCCAACACCCGGCTGGCCACGGATGCGGGCGGTGCCTGGGCCGACCAGGTCTTGGCGCTGGCGCCGGGCGATCTGCTGGTGGTGGTAAGCCAGGCGCCCTACACGCGCCAGATTGTGCAGGCCGCGCAGCAGGCCCGCGCCCGCAGCGTACACGTATTGGCACTCACCGACGGCAATTTGTCGCCCCTGGCGCGGCTTGCGCAGCAGTCCTTGTTTTTTGACACCGCATCGCCCGCCTTCTTTCATTCCATGACCGGCGCCCAAGCCCTGGCCGAAACGCTGATCGCCTGTGTCGCCGAGCAAGGCGGCGCACCCGTGGTGCAGCGCCTGGCACAGCGCCAGCACGCCCTGCAGGCGGCCCACGCCTACTGGGAAAAAAAGCCGACGGCGCGGGTATGACAGCCGCGTCTTTCTCTTCACCCCTTTCTGACTGAGACCCTCATGAACACTCCCGCTTCAACCCCTTTTAACCCCGACACAACCCACGTGTTTCACCGCCAGTTACACCACAATTTGCCGATTGCGGTGTCAGGCCAAGGCATCACTCTGCTGGACGCGAGCGGCAAGACTTACCTGGACGCCTGCGGTGGCGCCGCGGTGTCCTGCCTGGGCCACGGCCATCCTGAGGTGCTGGCGGCCATGCACGCACAAATCGACCGGCTGGCCTACGCCCACACCAGCTTCTTCACCACCGACGTGGCGGAGGAACTGGCCGACCTGCTGATCGAATCGGGCCCAAGCGGCATGAGCCACGTCTATTTCGTCAGCGGCGGCTCGGAGGCAGTGGAAGCAGCGCTGAAGATGGCGCGCCAGTATTTTGTCGAGATCGGCCAGACGCAGCGCCGCCATTTTGTGGCCCGGCGCCAGAGCTACCACGGCAACACCCTGGGTGCGCTGGCGGTCGGCGGCAATGAATGGCGCCGTGCCCAGTTTCAGCCCTTGCTGATGGATGTAGCCCATGTGGCCCCCTGCTACGAGTACCGCGACCGCGCACCCGACGAGACGCCCGAGGCCTATGGCCAGCGCCTGGTGGCAGAGCTGGCACAGACCTTCGAGCGGCTCGGGCCGGAAAACGTGCTGGCTTTTGTGGCCGAGACCGTGGGCGGCGCCACCGCCGGCGTGCTGCCCCCGGTGCCGGGCTATTTCAAGGCCATTCGCGAGCTGTGTGACCGCCACGGCATTCTGCTGATCCTGGATGAAGTGATGTGCGGCATGGGCCGCACCGGCACGCTGCATGCCTGCGAGCAGGAGGGCGTGGTGCCGGATCTGCTGACCATTGCCAAAGGGCTGGGCGGTGGCTACCAGCCGATCGGGGCGGTACTGGCTCAGAAAAAAATAGTCGACGTATTCAGCCAAGGCAGCGGCTTGTTCCAGCACGGCCACACTTACCTGGGCCACGCGGTGGCCTGCGCGGCTGCGCTGGCGGTGCAGCGGGTGATTCAGCGCGACGGCCTGGTCGCGCAGGTGCAGGCGCGCGGCCAGACGCTGCAGGCGCTGCTGCAACAAAGCTTTGGCGCGCACCCCCATGTCGGCGATATACGCGGACGGGGTTTGTTCTGGGGTTTGGAACTGGTGGCGGATCGGTCCAGCAAACAGTGGTTCGAGCCAAAGCTCAAGCTGCACGCCCGCGTCAAGCGCGAGGCGATGGCGCTGGGCCTGATGGTGTACCCGATGGGTGGCACGGTGGACGGTCGCTGCGGCGACCATATCCTGCTGGCGCCGGCCTTTATCACCAGCGAGGCTGAATTGACAGAAATCGTGTCTCTGCTTGGCCGGGCGCTGAACACAGCGATTGCATCTTGTCTTCATTGAATGCAGAATTGCTGCATAAGAGAAATGAATGTGGCATGAGCGTTTTGCTGCGCATGGTAAATTGCGGCGTGCCCCCCCCGAGGACGGGGTTATCCTCCGAAAGGAGAAAAGTGATTTGAAAGATGCGCTTTAATAATTGACGGCGTCCAACGAAGTTTCCCCAAGGCATGAGCCTGTTTAATCCGACCTACAAAGGAGTCAACTTGAAAACCTTCCTGAAATCTTCCACCTCCGGCCTAACCCTGGTGGCCGCCGCCCTGGCCCTGTCTGCCCCGCTGAGCGTGGCTCAAGCGCAACAAAAGTTCATGACCATTGGCACCGGTGGTGTCACCGGTGTGTATTACGCAGCTGGCGGTGCCATTTGCCGCCTGGTCAACAAAGACCGCAGCAAGCACGGTTTTCGTTGCTCGGTGGAGTCCACCGGCGGTTCGGTGGTGAACATCAACACCATCAAGGCCGGCGAGCTTGATTTTGGGGTGGCCCAGTCAGACGTGCAATACAACGCCGTCCACGGGACCAAACAATTTGAAAAAGACGGCAAGCACAGTGACTTGCGCGCCGTGTTTTCAATTCACCCCGAGCCCTTCACCGCGCTGTCGCGCAAAGAAGCCAACATTGCCAAATTCGAAGACTTCAAGGGCAAGCGCATGAACGTGGGCAACCCTGGCTCTGGCAGCCGCGCTGCCATGGACGAGCTGCTGGTTGCCATGGGCTGGAAAACCACTGACTTTGGCCTGGCCGCCGAACTCAAGGCCGACGAGCACGGTGCGGCCTTGTGCGACAACAAGATTGACGGCTTCTTCTATGGGGTGGGCCACCCGTCTGCCAATATTCAAGACCCCATCACCACCTGCGGTGCCAAGCTGGTGCCTTTGACAGGCCCCGCCGTTGACAAGCTGGTCAAGGCCAACAGTTACTACGCCAAGGTAAGCATTCCCGGCGGTCTGTATGCAGGTCACCCCGACCCCACACCGACCTATGGCGTGCTGGCATCGTTTGTGGCATCGGCCAAGGTGTCTGATGACGCGGTTTACACCTTGACCAAGGCGGTGTTTGAAAACTTTGAAGAGTTCAAGAAGCTGCATCCGGCGTTTGGCGCACTTGATCCCAAAAACATGATCAAAGACGGCTTGTCAGCCCCCTTGCACCCCGGTGCAGTGAAGTACTACAAGGAAAAAGGCTGGATGTAATCCAGACCCGTTGAAGTCGCACTGACTCAAACCCCAAAAAGCTCTGACTTGTCAGGGCTTTTTTGTTAAACAAAACCACTGCAAGAACTCAGCATGAAATCAACCCCTGCACCCGGCGCGGCGCCCGAGATCGACGTCAACAAGTTCGTTGCCGATAACGACACCGGTGCGCGCTCGCCTGGCCCATTGATGAAACGGTTCTTGCTTTACATCGCCCTGGCCTGGTCGCTGTTTCAGCTATGGATCGCCTCGCCCTTGCCCTTCAGTCTGGGCGTATTTGTTTTCAACGACACCGAGACTCGCGCCATCCATCTGTCGTTTGCGGTGTTCTTGTCGTTCATGTCTTACCCGGCATTCAAGCGTTCACCCAGCGCCCATGTGCCGCTGACCGACTGGATTTTGGCCATTGTGGGCACGTTTTGTGCGTCTTACCTGTTTGTTTTTTACCGCGAACTGGCTACCCGCCCCGGCCAACCGACCACGATGGATGTGTACACCGCCCTGGTCGGGATCGTCCTGCTGCTGGAGGCCACACGCCGGGTGTTGGGCTTGCCGATGGTGATTGTGGCCTTGGTCTTTTTGGGTTACACCTTTGGCGGACCCTACATGCCCGACATGATTGCGCACCGCGGCTTCTCGCTGAATCGGGCGATGAGCCACCAATGGCTCACCACTGAAGGCGTCTTTGGTGTGGCGCTGGGCGTTTCCAGTAGTTTCATTTTTCTGTTTGTGCTGTTTGGCTCGCTGCTGGACAAGGCAGGCGCGGGCAACTACTTCATCAAGTCGGCCTTTGCCCTGCTCGGCCATATGCGCGGCGGGCCAGCCAAGGCGGCGGTGCTGTCTTCGGCCGCCACCGGCATTATTTCCGGCTCGTCGATCGCCAACGTGGTCACCACCGGCACCTTCACCATTCCGCTGATGAAGCGCGTCGGCTACCGCCCGGATCAGGCGGCGGCGGTGGAAGTGTCGAGCTCGGTTAACGGGCAATTGATGCCACCGGTGATGGGCGCAGCCGCATTTCTGATGGTGGAGTATGTGGGCATTCCCTACATCGAGGTCATGAAGCACGCTTTCTTGCCGGCCATCATCTCCTACATCGCCTTGCTCTACATCGTCCACCTGGAGGCACTCAAGGCCAATATGGTCGGCCTGCCACGGCGCAACACCGGCTCGGCCGGCTCACGCTGGCTGTCAATGGGACTGACCTTGGCTGGTTTTGTCGTGCTCTCGGGTGCGGTGTACTGGGGCATTGGCTGGATCAAGACGGTCATGGGTGATGCGGCGGTCTGGCCCGTGGGCGCAGGCTTGCTGGCCGCTTATGTGGGCTTGCTGTGGTTTGGCGCCAAGCAGCCCGAACTTGAACTCGACGACCCCAATGCGCCGGTGTTCGAGTTGCCAGAAACTGGCCCCACTGTCAAATCCGGCCTGCACTACCTGCTGGCCGTGGTGGTGCTGATCTGGTGCCTGATGGTCGAGCAGATGTCACCCGGCCTGTCGGCCTTCTGGGCCACCATGTTCATGATCTTCGTCATGCTGACGCAAAAGCCCATCATCGCCGCCTTTCGGGGACGTGGCGGGCTCGGTCGGGCGCTCAAGCTGGGTTTTGTCGATTTGATTGACGGCCTGGCCACAGGGGCGCGCAACATGATCGGCATTGGCGTGGCCACGGCGGCGGCGGGCATCATTGTGGGCACCGTGTCGCTCACCGGCATTGGTCTTGTCATGACCGAACTGGTCGAGTTGCTCTCTGGCGGCAACCTCATGCTGATGCTGGTGCTGGTGGCGGTCATCAGCCTGATCCTGGGTATGGGACTGCCGACCACGGCCAACTACATCGTTGTTTCCACACTGATGGCGCCGGTGGTGGTGGAGCTCGGTGCGCAGAGCGGCCTGATCGTGCCGCTGATTGCGGTGCACCTCTTTGTCTTCTACTTTGGCCTGATGGCCGATGTGACGCCACCGGTGGGGCTGGCGTCATTCGCTGCGGCGGCGATTGCGCGCTGCGATCCGATCAAAGCCGGCATCACGGCGTTTTTCTACAGCATGCGCACCGCCATCTTGCCCTTTCTGTTTATTTTCAACACCCAGTTGCTGCTGATCGGGCTGGACGGGCCGCTGCACCTGATCCTGACGGTGGTAAGCGCCACGGTGGCGATGCTGGTGTTTGCCGCGGCAACCCAAGGTCACTTCTTGGTGAAATCGCGCTGGTACGAAAGCGTGGCCTTGCTGCTGGTCACCTTCACGCTGTTTCGCCCCGGCTTCTGGTGGGACATGGCCTACCCGCCTTTTAACGAGGTGCCGGCCTCGCAAATCACCCAGTTGATCGAGGAGCAACCCGCCAATGCGGGCAAGCGCATCTGGATCGAGGGCACCAATCTGAACGGCAAGGACATCCGCAAGGGCGTGCTGCTGCCGCTGGGGCCCAAAGGCACCGCGCGTGAACGCTTCGCCAGCGCGGGCGTGAACGTGATGGCGCAAGGCAACGATCTGTTGATCACCCAAGTGCGTTTTGGCAGCCGGGCCGAAAAGTTAGGCATGGAACAGGGCTTTCGCATCGTCTCGGCGGAGGTACCGGCGGATCGTCCGAGCAAGGAATGGCTGTTCGTGCCCGCCATCGGGCTGTTGCTGCTGGTCGTCGCCTTGCAACGCCGGCGCGCGGGGCGGCTGAAAACCCCGCAGGGTAGCCAGGCCAGCGCATGACCCGTGTCGCCCTGATTCACGCGCTGGCGCATTCGGTAGCGCCAATCAACATCGAGATGGCACGGGCTTGGCCCGACTGTGAGCGCATGAACCTGCTCGACGACAGCCTGTCAGCCGACCTGGCGCGCAATGGGCGCGGACTCGATGCGGCCATGGACCAGCGCTTTGAGACGCTGGCAGCTTATGCCGAGAACTCAGGCGCCCAGGCCATTTTGTTCACCTGCTCGGCCTTTGGGCCATGCATTGAGGCGGTGGCGGCAAAGCGCCCCCACATGCCCGTGCTCAAACCCAATGAGGCGATGGTGGCTGAGGCGGTGTCGGCCGGCGGGCGTATTGGCCTGATCGCCTCATTTGCCCCGACACTGGCGTCCATGCCCGCTGAATTCCCCGCTGGTGTCGACTTGGTGACCTGCCTGGCTGAAGGTGCTTTGGAGGCGCTGAACCAGGGCGATCTTGAAGGGCACGATGCGCTTGTGGTGCAGGCCGCGCTGCACTTGCAACAGCAGGGTTGCAACGTGATTGCACTAACCCAGTTCAGCATGGCGCGGGCGCAAGCGGCCGTGCAGCGCGTGCTTGACCTGCCGGTGCTGAGCACGCCCGCCAGTGCGGTGCGCCTGCTGCGCCAGCGCCTTAGCTGAGCAAGACGGGTGCGATTCAAAGTGATATGGCACGCAGAAGAAATCAAGGCATCACGTCAAACCCGGCTTCACGTATTCAACCCGGCCCGTCGACTGGGCCATGCGCATGCGGTTTTGGGGCGAAAACACACGCGAAATTGAAGCTGGGGTATGCAAGCGCTTGCCGACGCGCGCCTTTC
>VMTC01000014.1 GCA_013791765.1 Rhodoferax sp. | reverse complement strand
GTAGTCCAGCGCCGAGCGCGGCAAATCAAAATTCACCACCACCGGCAATTGCGCGATGTCCAGGCCGCGCGCCGCCACGTCGGTGGCAATCACCACTTTCAGGCGTGAGGCCTTGAAGTCAGCCAGCACCTGGGTGCGCTTGCCCTGGCTGAGTTCGCCGTGGAAGGGTTCGGCGTTGATACGCGCTTTGCGCAGCTTGTCGGCCACCATCTCGGCGGCGTGTTTGGTGGCGACAAAGACCAGCACCCGGCTCCAGTGGTTTTGCACGAACAAATGGCGCAGCAACTGTGTGCGCTGGCCGGCGTCCACGTCGATAACGCGCTGCTCAATGTCGGGCTGGGTTTGCGCTGCGGGCGCGACCTCAATGCGCACCGGCTCATGCAGCAGCGTCTTCGCCAGGGTCTGCACGGCCGGTGGAAAAGTCGCCGAGAAAAACAGGTTTTGTCGCTGCGCGGGCAACAGCGCGAGGATGCGGTTCAACTCCTCGGAGAAACCCAGATCGAGCAAACGGTCGGCTTCATCGAGCACCAGCGTCGCCACGGCGCTCAAGCTGAGCGCATTGTGCTGCACCAGGTCGAGCAAACGCCCGGGTGTGGCGACCACGATGTCGGCGCCGCCGCGCAGGCGCAACATTTGCGGGTTGATCGAGACGCCGCCAAAAACGATGGCCACCTTCAGCGCGCGCGGCAAGTGCTGCGCCAGCTGACGAATCTCTTCGCCAACCTGGGTGCTGAGCTCGCGCGTGGGCACCAGAACCAGGGCGCGCAGGCGGCGCGGACTCTGCGGCAGCGCCGCTTCAAACTGCTGCAACAGCGGCAAAGCAAAGGCCGCCGTCTTGCCCGAGCCGGTTTGCGCTTGAGCCAGCAAGTCACGCCCCTGCAGCGCCGGGCCCAGCACCGCCTGCTGAATGGCGGTGGGGGCCGGCCAGGCCTTGCCGGCGACAGCACGCAAGAGCGCAGGAGACAGACCGAGTGAAGAAAATGGCATGGAAAATGGCTTGGTAATATTGATTAAATCGGGCTGTAGCCCCCGTCCAGCGGTTGTATAAAGCTATGCAAATTATAGTATTCTAAATTCGAAGCCGATCGTCAACCCGCTGCCATGGCGGCTAGCGCTGGCGCGCCGGCACGGCGCATGCGCGGCAGACCTCAAAGGCCAGCTGGTGCAGCGCGGCCCAAGGCTCGGGCGGCCAGCCGGGCGACTTCAGGCCTTTGACCACGCCGTCGACCTGGTGCGCGGCCTGCAGCCAGGCCGCCAGGGTGGCATCGCTCAGGCGCGGCAGCACGCGCTCAAACAAACGCTCGCGCGCGCCCCACACGCGTTGCTCGCGCAGCGCCAGCGGCAGCGGGCTGCCCCGGTTCATGGCGTCCTTGACGCGCTTCATGGCGCGAATGTCCTCGGCCAGGGTGTAGTGCACCAGCACGGCCGCCTCGCCTTCGGCCTGCAGACCGTCTAGCATGCGCTGCACCCGAAGGACCTGCCCCGCCAGCACGGCGTCCGACAGTTTGAACACGTCGTAACGCGCCACGTTGAGCACCGCGCTTTCGATCTGCTCAAACGTCAGCTCGCCGACGGGATACAGCAGCGCCAGCTTCTGGACTTCCTGGTGCGCCGCCAGCAAGTTGCCTTCGACCCGGTCGGCAAAAAACTGCAGGCTGTGCTGGCCGGCCTCCCCGGCGGCGACGCGCTGGCCCTGAGAAGAGAGGCGCTGCGCAATCCAGGCCGGCAAGGCGTTGCGCTCGACCGGCTCCACCGCCAGCGTGATGCCAAAACTCTCGAGCGCGCCAAACCAGGCGCTGCTTTTAGCCAGCTTGTCGAGCCGCGGCAGCATGACCAGGGTCAGGGTGGACTCGTTGCCCCGCGCCTGTTCGGCCAGGTGCTGCAGCGCCACAGCGCCATCCTTGCCGGGTTTGCCCGACGGGATGCGCAGCTCAAGCATCTGTTTGTCCGCAAACAGGCTCAGCGAGCCACCCGCGGCCAGCACCTCGCTCCAGTCGAAATGCGCGCCGGCCACCGTGTGCGAACTGCGCTCGCTAAAGCCCTGGCTGCGGGCGAACGCGCGAACAGCGTCCGCCGCCTCCTGCACCAGCAGCGGCTCGTCGCCATGCACGGTGTACAGGCTTTTCAGGCCCTTTTGCAGATGGGCCGCAAGTTGGTTGGGGGCGACTTGCATGGTCTAGCGGATGCGCTGGCCCGCGCGGCGCCCCAGGTTCGGGCCAGTCTTCACAGGTATTTGATCGCTTCAAGGCGGCGCATCAGCTGTTGCACCAGATCGGACTGCATGTCGCGGTACAGCAGCACTTCTTCGGCTTCTTTGGCCAGCACGGCGGTTTCACTGAAACTCATATCGCGCTGCTGCATGAGCTCGGTCTCGGGCGTGAGCTCATCGCCGGCGGCGTTGCGGACCCGGAACTTGAGCCGGATGCGCAATTGAAACTCCCGCACCTGGCCCGAGCTGCTCAGGCCAACCACGGCCTTCTCGCGCTGCTCCTGCAGAATTTCAAGCACCACTTGCGCCTGGCTTAAAGGCTCATTCGGCGCCAGAACCCGCACCGGGTGGGCAAAAGAGCGGCGCAACTCGAGCGCCAGCGGCCCACCCGGTTGGGGGTTGATCGCCAGCGTCTGGAAGGCGAAGCTTTGCGCACCGCGCAGCTTGAAGCCGCAGCCTCCCAGCAAGAGGCTGAGCAGTGCGGCCTGACCGAGCCGCGTGACAACAGAGCGACGATTCATGGGCAGCACCTCAAAGCACCACATTGACCAGCCGACCCGGCACCACAATGATTTTCTTGGGCGTCGCCCCGTGGGCCAGCTTGCCAAACACCTCACTGCGGATGGCGGCCTGCTCGATCTCGGCTTGGGTGGCACCGGCCGCCACGACAATGGCACCGCGCAGCTTGCCGTTGATTTGCAGCATCAGTTCAATTTCTTCCTGCAAGAGCGCCGATTCGTCCACCTGGGGCCAGGGCGCATCGAGCAGCTCGCCCAAGGCGGCGGCATAGCCCAGGTCCTGCCACAGGCTGTGGGTGATGTGCGGCGTGGCCGGGTACAGGCAGCGCAGCAAGATGCCAAAGCCCTCGATCAGTGCCACTTGCGCACCGCTGGAGTCGGTGGCTTTGAAGCTCTCCAGCGCATTGATCATCTTCATCGCGCCCGAGACCACGGTGTTGTACTGCATGCGCTGGTAGTCGTAGTCCACCTGTTTGAGCACGGTGTGGATCTCCAGCCGAAGGACTTTCGCTTCTTTGCTGAAATTTATATCATTTAGACTCCTAGCCCCCGTCACGCTTGCGTTAGCAGCTATCATATCTATAGTAGATAATTTGACGCCAAAGTTCCAGACCCGGCGCAGGAAGCGGTAACTGCCTTCCACGGCTGCGTCGTTCCACTCCAACGTGGCCTCGGGCGGCGCGGTGAACATGGTGTACAGGCGCGCGGTGTCGGCGCCGTATTTTTCGATCAGGTCCTGCGGGTCGACGCCGTTGTTTTTCGACTTGGACATGGTGCCAATGCCCTCGTAGTCGATCAATGTGCCCGCAGGCAAGTCGCCGATGGCGACCTTCAACCGGGCCGACACCACCTTGCCAGCCGCATCGGACACGTTTTCAACATCGTTCGGCCAGAAATAGTCTTTCGCCCCGTTGGCGGTTTTGCGCGAGTAGATGTGGTTGAGCACCATGCCCTGCGTGAGCAGCTTGGTGAAGGGTTCGTCGACCGTGACCAGCCCCAGGTCGCGCATGACCTTGGTCCAGAAGCGCGCGTACAGCAGGTGCAGGATGGCGTGCTCGATGCCACCAATGTACTGGTCCATCGGCATCCAGTAGGCCGCGCCCGCGCCCACCATCGCCTGCTCGTTCTCCGGGTCGCAGTAGCGCATGAAATACCACGAGCTGTCCACAAAGGTGTCCATGGTGTCGGTTTCGCGCCGCGCTGCAGCGCCGCAGATCGGGCAGACGACACCGGCGTGAAAGCCTTCATGCTTGTGAAGCGGGTTGCCCGAGCCGTCGGGCACGCAGTCCAGCGGCAAGACCACCGGCAAATCTTTTTCCGGCACCGGCACGGCGCCATGCTGCGGGCAGTGAATGATGGGAATCGGCGTGCCCCAGTAGCGCTGGCGGCTCACGCCCCAGTCGCGCAGGCGCCAGGTGGTTTTCTTCTCGCCCAGACCGAGCGCGGCCAGCTTGTGCGCCACGGCGTCCACCGCTTGCTTGAACGGCATGCCGCTGAAGCTACCCGAGTTGACGACCACGCCGCGTTGCTTGTCGGCGTACCAGTCTTGCCAGCGCTCATAGTCAAAATGCTCACCGTCGACCTGCACCACCTGTTTGATCAGCAGGCGGTATTTCTTGGCGAATTCGAAGTCGCGCTCATCGTGCGCGGGCACGCCCATGACGGCGCCGTCGCCATAGCTCATCAACACATAGTTGCCGATCCAGACTTCGATTTTCAGCTGCGTCAGCGGATGTGTCACGAACAGGCCAGTGGCCATGCCCTTCTTCTCTTGTGTGGCCAGTTCGGCCTCGGTGGTGCCACCGCTCTTGCATTCCTCGATGAAAGCCGCCAGCGTCGGGTTGTTTTTTGCCGCGTGCACCGCCAGTGGATGCTCGGGCGCCACGGCGCAAAAGGTCACGCCTTTGATGGTGTCCGGGCGCGTGGTGAAAACATACATCCGGCCAGCGTCGATCAGCGTGCCAGCGGCGTCGTGGATGTCATGGGTGAAGGCAAAACGCACGCCCTCGCTCTTGCCAATCCAGTTCTCCTGCATCAGCTTGACGCGCTCGGGCCAGCCCGGCAAGCCGGTCTGCACCTGAGTCAGCAGTTCCTCGGCGTAGTCGGTGATCTTGAGGTAGTAGCCCGGAATCTCGCGCTTTTCGACGGTGGCGCCGGTGCGCCAGCCTTTGCCGTCAATCACCTGCTCGTTGGCCAGCACGGTCTGGTCGACCGGGTCCCAGTTGACGACCTGGGTTTTGCGGTAGGCAATGCCCTTTTCCAGCATCTTCAGAAACAGCCACTGGTTCCATTTGTAGTACTCGGGCGTGCAGGTGGCAACCTCGCGACTCCAGTCGATCGCCAGCCCCATCGCCTGCATCTGCTGCTTCATGTAAGCGATGTTCTCGAAGGTCCACTGGGCTGGCGGCACGCCGTTCTTCAGCGCGGCGTTTTCCGCCGGCAGGCCAAAGGCGTCCCAGCCCATCGGCATCAGCACATTGAAACCCTGCATGCGCAACTGGCGCGTGAGCATGTCGTTGATGGTGTAGTTGCGCACATGGCCCATGTGCAGCTTGCCGCTGGGGTAGGGCAGCATGGAGCAGGCGTAAAACTTCTTTTTGGACGCGTCTTCGGTGACGCGGTAGGCATCCATCGCGGTCCAATGACTTTGGGCCGCTTGTTCGACCTCGAGAGGGGTGTATTTTTCTTGCATATAAGTTCACTCTGGCGATCACCG
This sequence comes from Rhodoferax sp., assembly GCA_013791765.1. GTDB lineage: Bacteria > Pseudomonadota > Gammaproteobacteria > Burkholderiales > Burkholderiaceae_C > Rhodoferax. Next base: position 28,285 of record VMTC01000014.1, on the reverse strand, counting down.
GATCGCAATCAGGCGATTTTAGGGTTTGGCGTCAGGCTTGGGATCGGTCACAAAGCCGATCCGGTTCAACCCGGCCTTTTGGGCGCTGCCCATGAGTTCAACGATGCGGCCATAGGGTACGGCGCTGTCGGCCCGCAACTGCAATTCCAGCTCGGGATTGAGCCTGGCGGCTTGCGCCAGTTGCGCCGCCAGTTCAGCCAGCGTCAGCGCCTTGTCATCGAGAAAGCTCTGGCCGGATTTATCCACCACCACGGTCACGAATTTGGGCGCCGCGCTGACTGCGCTGGTCTGGGCTTGGGGCAAATCGAGCTGGATGGAACTGACCAGCAGCGGCGCGGTGATGATGAAGATCACCACCAGCACCAGCATCACGTCCACCAGCGGCGTCATGTTGATCTCGCTCATCGGCTTCGGGGCAGCAGTGCGTTCCAGACGACCAAAGGACATCGCCGGCTCCGGGTTCAAGGCTGCGCGGACCAGACTGGCTGCGTGCTGGCGAGTTCGCGCAGGTCACGCGCAAAGCCTTCGAGCTCGGCTTCAATGCGCCCGATCACGCGGCCCAGCACGTTGTAAGCCAGCACCGCCGGAATCGCCACTGCCAGGCCCGCGGCGGTCATGATCAGGGCTTCGCCGACCGGGCCGGATATTTTGTCAATCGTCACCTGCCCGGCATTTGCAATGCCAATGAGGGCATGGTAGATGCCCCAGACCGTGCCCAGCAAACCAACGAAGGGCGCGGTGGCGCCCACCGTGGCCAGCAACACCTGGCCTGCGCTCAGCTTGGCCAGGGCGGCATGCAGCGCATCGCGCAGCACCCGGGTCAATTGGTGGGCCTTGTCACCGGCGCTAGAGAGCGTCGCGTTGGCTTCAAGTTGGGTCGCAACGACCAAGGACAGGACCAGGGCTTCACGGTCAAAGGCCTGCAACTGGGGCAGCGCGGCCTGAAACGACTTTGAACTCCAGAACGCGGTCAGGCTGCGCCGCACGTCGCCGCTGGCGCGGTGCAACAACCAGGACTTCCAGACAATGACAACCCAACTGCCCACCGACATGGCCAGAAGCAGCAGCGCCACGCCCTGGGTGAGCGCGTCGCCCTGAAAGAACAGCTGGGCCGGGTTCATTTCAGGTTCAACACGTCAGCCATGTCGTACAAACCCGTTTTTTGAGTACTGAGAAAACGCAGCGCGCGCAAGCTGCCCTGCGCATAGGTGGCGCGGCTGGACGATTTGTGGCTGATCTCGATGCGCTCGCCAATACCGGCAAACAGCACGGTGTGGTCACCCACAATGTCGCCGCCCCGAATGGTGGCAAAGCCAATCGAGGACGGATCGCGCTCACCGGTGACGCCTTCACGCGCGTAGACCGCGCAGTCCTTGAGGTCGCGCCCGAGTGCGCTGGCGATCACCTCGCCCATCTTGAGCGCCGTGCCGGAAGGGGCGTCGACCTTGTGGCGGTGGTGCGCTTCGATGATTTCTATGTCATAGCCGGTGGCGAGCGCCTTGGCCGCCATCTCCAGCAGCTTGAGCGTAACGTTGACCCCGACGCTCATGTTGGGCGCCATCACAATCGCAATATCGCGGGCTGCAGCGGTGATTTCGGCCTTTTGCGCCTCGCTGAAGCCGGTGGTGCCGATCACCAGGTTGACGCCCAGTTCGCGGCAGACGCGCAGATGGGCCAGCGTGCCCTCGGGCCGGGTGAAATCAATCAGGGTCTGGGCCTGACTCAAGCCGACGGCAAGATCGGCCGTGATCGCAACGCCGCTGGCTTGGCCCAAAAACGCCATCGCGTCAAGGCCCAGGGCGGGACTCGTTGCTACGTCAAGCGCGCCGGTTAGCACACAGTCATCGGCACTTTTGACGGCTTCGATGAGCATCTGACCCATGCGGCCAGAGACGCCCGCGATGGCCACACGATGGGGCAGCTTGGGACTCATGTAGGCAAACGTGCGCGGTGCGGGCTTAGCGGGCCGGCGCTTCCAGCGGTGGATAGCGCGCGGGCAGCGGTGACAATGGCGCGGTCTCGGCGGCCTTGACGGGGGCCGGCGCGGTTGGCAGGCTCTGTGGCGGCATTTCCAGCACCGGTACTTTTCCGGCTTTTCGTCCTGAATCGAGCGACGCCACAAACTCGGCTTCGGTCGGCAAGGGATCGGCGTCCAGGCGCTCGAGCACATCACCCTTGAAATAGGCGGTGACTTTGCGTGCCTGCGGCTGCACGCCCTGGCGCTTGAAGGTAAACACATAGTCCCAACGGTCCGCATGGAACACGCTGGTCAACAAAGGGGTTCCCAAAATGTCACGCACCTGCGCCCGGCTCATGCCCGGCTTCACGGCGGCAGCCTGCTCCTGGGATACAAAATTGCCCTGCACAATGTCAATTTTGTAAGGCGTCACGATGCTGGCAAGGCTGCGACTGGCGCCATTGAGGTTGCCACAGGCCATCAGGCTGGCGCTCGCGGCAAGAATCAGGCTCAAACGGGTAGCACGGCGTTGAAGATCAGACATGAGGTGGTGTGGAGTGTGGCGATATGATCGAACATTGTACCGGCTGTGCCTGCACGAGCGACCCGGCAGCTGACAAGACTGAGACCCACCATGACCAAGATTGATGAACTCAAAAGCACCGGCCTGAAGGCCACCCTGCCCCGGCTGAAGATCCTGGAAATCTTCCAGAAAGGCGCGCAGCGTCACATGACGGCCGAGGACGTGTTCCGCGTGTTGCTAGAGGAACGCTCCGATGTCGGTCTGGCCACGGTGTACCGGGTGCTCGCCCAGTTCGAGCAAGCCGACATCCTGATTCGCAGCCATTTTGAGAGCGAGCGCGCGGTCTACGAGCTCAACGAGGGGCAGCACCATGACCACCTGGTGTGCCTGGACTGCGGCAAAGTGGAAGAGTTCTATGACGCGGAAATTGAAAAACGCCAGCACGCCGTGGCCAAGGCGCGGGGTTTTGCCATTGCCGACCACGCCTTGAGTCTGTATGCCCACTGCAACCGGGCGCAGTGCCCCCATCGCGCGGTCTCGGCCAGCAGTCCGGACTAAGCGCCCGCCAGCAGGCGCACCTCAGTCGCCCGCCTTCATCGCCTTGCGGTGGCGCTCGACAAATTCCTGGTAGGTGTCAATGCCGCGCAACTGCAAGATGGTGTTGCGCACGGCCGCTTCCACCAGCACCGCGATGTTGCGCCCGGCCACCACCTGAATCACCACTTTGCGCACCGGCACATCGAGCACGTCCTGGGTCAGCGGCTCATAGGGAATGCGCTCGTAGTCGCGCTCCATGGTTTCGCGACGCACCAGATGCACGATGAGCTTGAGCCGCATGCGTCGGCGCACCGCTGTTTCGCCAAAAATGCCGCGAATATCAAGCAGGCCGATGCCTCGCACCTCCAGCAAGTTCATCAGCAGTTCCGGGCAGCGGCCTTCAATCGTGTCCTGATTGATGCGGTACAGGTCGACCGCATCGTCGGCCACCAGGCCATTGCCGCGCGAGATCAGCTCCAGACCCAGCTCACTTTTTCCAAGCCCTGATTCCCCGGTGATCAGCACGCCCAGGCCCAAAATATCCATGAACACGCCGTGCATGGTGATGCGGTCGGCAAAATACTTGGACAAATAAGCGCGCAGCACATCAATCACGAAGGCTGAAGAGCTCTGCGTGGCAAACATCGGAATCTGTGCCCGCTCGCACATCGACAACAAGGCCTCGGGCGCGCCCTGTCCATCGGCCAAAATCAGGACCGGTGGCTCCAGCGTGACGATGCGGGATATCCGGCGCGCGCAGTCGCTCGGTGTCGAGTTGGTGAGATAGGCGATTTCGCGCTGACCCAATATCTGGACGCGATAGGGATGGATGTAGTTGAGGTGGCCGACCAAATCGGCGCCGGAGCGCGCCGCACGCACCGCGACCTCGTCAAAACGTCGCTCGGACGCGCCCAGACCGGCCAGCCACTCCCACTTCAAGGTGCTGCGAAACTCCTCAAACAGCACATCGGCGCTGACAACGTTAGGTTTCACGCATCGTCCCGTGGATCAGGTCAATGCCCGGCCAGAATCAGGCCAGCTGGGCCGATTGCCATTTGACGATCAGCTCGTGCAACTCTGCCGCGCTGGTGCTGGCGGCCATTTTTTCCCGCAGTACCGCGTCACTGAGCATTTCCGCAATTTCGGAGAGGATTTCCAGGTGCTTTTGCGTTGCTGACTCGGGCACCAGCAGAAAAATCAGCAAGTTGACGGCCTGCTCGTCGGGCGCATCAAAGCCGATCGGATGCGCCAACTGCAGCACTGCGGCCATCGGCATCTTCAGGCCCTTGATACGGCCATGCGGAATGGCAACGCCGTGCCCCAGGCCGGTCGAGCCCAGCCGCTCGCGCGAGAACAGGCTGTCGGTGACCAGTGAACGGCTCAGGCCGTGCAGGTTTTCAAACAGCAAGCCCGCTTCTTCAAAAGCGCGCTTCTTGCTGGTGGCATCAATCTGCACAAGCACTTGTGCAGGGGGGAGGATGGCTGCAAGTCGATTCATAATTAAGGCCGAATTATGCCCACATCCAATTCTGACTAAAAAAAAGCCGCCTGGCAGAGCAGGCGGCTGGGCGCAAGATCAGGTGCAAGGCCTCACATCAGCCGCTTGGGCGCTTCATGGTGGTGATTTTGCAGGCGACTCTTATGCCGAACGACCTGGCGGTCGAGTTTGTCGACCAGTTCGTCCACGGCCGCGTACAAATCAGCATGGGAGCTCTCGGCAAACATGTCGGTGCCCTTGACGTGAATATTGCATTCGGCGCGTTGGCGCAGGTCTTTCTCAGTTTGCTTTTCTACGGTGAGCAGCACTTTGACATCGACCACCTGGTCAAAATGTCGCTTGATCCGGTCAAGCTTGGTGGTTACGTAACTGCGCAAGGCCGGGGTAACCTCGAGGTGATGGCCGCTAATCGTCAAATTCATAAATAATCTCCTGTTACTCTCAGGGTTGAAACCGTTGCCGACGGAATGCCGACAACACAAAAATCCAAATAAAAATTGGCGTCCGACGGATTCACTATGCCCCCGCCGTGGCGGAAATGCAAATTTTTTTTATTGACCTATTTTGTATCAGGCCGCAAAAAATGGGCGTCTTCACATTGAGTTGAAGCAGCAGCAACAGGCGGTATTAGCGGGTTCGGCACCATGAGCCGCGCCAGCAAACACGCCACCGGAGACTCCTTCTTTGCCTGGGACGGTGACGTGCTGATCATCAACATTTTGGGCAAACCCAGCGCCAGCAAGAATGCCATTGGCAAGCCCTTTGGCAAGCAGCTCAAGGTCAGCGTCACGGCGGCTCCGCTCGCCGGCAAGGCCACGGATCACATGGTGCGTTTTCTGGCGACCCAGTTTGAGGTGGCTGGCGCTGACATCGAGGTGGTGTTTGGCCGCATGAACGTGAACAAGCAGGTGCGCATCAAGGCGCCCAAAAGGCTGCCAAGCGTGTTCGCGCAAGGCTCCTTGCTGCTGGGCGACGATGAGTGACAATGGAAGCGGCGGCGCGAACGGCGAGATCACCAGACGCTGACCGCTGTCTGCGTTGCGCACTGGAACTTTACCGATTAGCCTGACTCACACTTTGCAATGAATTGCCTCAACACCCCCCTCCGTTTGATTAAAGCTATTTTTTTTATAGCTGCTTGCGCAATAACCACAGGGGCTGGGGCTCAAAATGCTCTTTCATCCGTGGTCACCACCGACCAAGTGCGGGCCGAACTGATGGCACAGGCCCCCGACGGCGCCGGCGCGGGGCAGCCGGTCTGGGTGGGCCTGCAATTGACGCACCAACCTGAGTGGCACACCTACTGGAAGAACCCCGGCGACTCTGGCCTGCCCATCACTTTGGCATGGACGCTGCCTGAAGGCGTGAGCGCTGGCGAAATCGCCTGGCCCTTGCCCAAAAAATTCCCGATAGGCAACCTGGCCAATTACGGCTATGAGGGCACGGTGCTGCTGCCGGTGCCTTTGAGCATCACGCCCGCTTTCAAACCCGCGCTGCTTGGCAACAACCTCGAGATCAAACTCAAAGCCACCTGGCTGGTGTGCCGCCTCGAATGCGTGCCGCAAGACGGCGAATTTGTGCTGCAGGTGCCGGTGCGCGGCTCCACCGCGCTCAACAGCGCCGCGTTTGCCGCCAGCGTGAAGTCGCAACCGACCGAGTTGCAAAGCGACAGCCAGGTCACCGTGGAAGGCAAGCAACTCAAGGTCTCGGTGGCGGGCTTGCCGCAAGCGCTGCGCGGTCAGCAACTGGAATTCTTCCCGGAAACGCCCGAGCTGATCGAAACGGCGGGCGCCTGGTCGCAGCAATGGACCCAAGTGGCAGGCGTCGACGTCTGGAACGCCAGCGTGCCCCTGTCCGAACATCGTGAGGTGAGCCCAGAGCTGCTGCCGCTGGTGCTCGTGAGCAGCACCAACGGCCAGCGTGAGGGCTTTCGGGTCCAGGCCAAGCTGCAGGGCAGTTGGCCCCCTGTGGTGAGTGCAACGGGCAGCAGCGCGGCGGCGCCAGCGACGCTGACTGCAGTGCAGAACGCCAACAGCGGCGCGCCTGGCGCAGCGCTCAGCCCGCCAGTTTCCATTGGCCTGTGGGCGGCGTTGCTCGGTGCGTTGTTGGGCGGCATGATCCTGAACCTGATGCCCTGCGTGTTCCCGGTGCTGGCGATCAAGGTGATGAGCTTGACCCGCCACGCCCATGACCGCCGCAGCCACCGCATCAGCGCACTGGCCTACAGCGCCGGGGTGGTGCTGTCCTTTTTGGCACTGGGCGCGTTGTTGATCGGCTTGCGCAGTGCGGGCGAGCAGTTGGGCTGGGGCTTTCAGTTGCAGTCCCCGGCGGTGGTGGCCGCCCTGGCGGTGCTGTTCACCGTGATCGGGCTGAACCTGGCGGGCGTGTTTGAGTTTGGCCGTTTTTTGCCTACTGCGGTGCTGTCGCTGGAGGCCAAGAACCCATCGGTCAATGCCTTTTTGTCGGGCGTGCTGGCGGTCGCCATTGCCTCGCCTTGCACCGCGCCCTTCATGGGCGCCTCGCTCGGGCTGGCGCTGGGCCTGCCGCCGCTGCAAGCCTTGCTGATTTTCATGACGCTGGGCATCGGCATGGCGCTGCCCTATCTGGCCGTCAGCCTGTTCCCGGCGGTAGCGCGCGCGCTGCCACGCCCCGGCGCCTGGATGGACACCTTCCGCCGGGCCATGGCATTCCCGATGTTTGCCACCGTGGTCTGGCTGGTGTGGGTGCTGGGCCAGCAGAGCGGCATTAACGGCGCGGCGGCCTTGCTGGCGCTGCTGCTGGCTTTGAGTCTGGTGCTCTGGTCGCTCACGCTCAAGGGCCGCAGCAGAATCTTCATGGCTACTATTTCAATAGCTACTCTTGCCCTGTTGACGGGGGCTATCGGCAAAAATGTCATAGAAATGGCGACGACCTCCGAGCTGTCCAGCAAGGCCGGCAATGAGCGCTGGCAGCTTTGGGCACCGGGGCGGGTGGAGCAGGTGCTTGCCACGGGCGCACCGGTGTTTGTTGACTTCACCGCCGCCTGGTGCGTCACCTGCCAGTACAACGAAAGCACCACCCTGGCCAACGCCGAGGTGCTGGCCGACTTTGATGCGAACAAGGTCACCTTACTTCGGGCCGACTGGACCCGGCGTGACCCCGCCATCAGCGCCGCGCTGGCGCAACTCGGCCGCAATGGCGTGCCCGTCTATGTGCTGTACCAAAATGGCCAGGCGCCCATAGTGCTGTCTGAAATTTTGAGTGTGCAAGAGGTCCGCACAATGCTGGCCAAATTAAAGAGTTCATGAAACCATGCTGACTGAAACCGAAACCATTCGCCAGATCCTGGCAAGCTGCCGCACCGTCGCCGTGGTTGGCCTGTCCCCCAAACCCGAGCGCGCCAGTTTTGGCGTGGCGCGCTACATGCAGGCGCACGGCTGGCGCATCATCCCGGTCAACCCGGTGGCCGCTGCCAGCGGGGCAAGCATTCTGGGCGAAACGGTCTACGCCACCCTGCAGGAAGCGGCGCAACACGCATCAATCGATCTGGTAGACGTGTTTCGCAACAGCGAGGATGTGCCGCCGGTCGCGCAAGAGGCGATTGCCATTGGCGCGCGCGCTTTGTGGCTGCAGCTGGGCGTTGAAAACGCGCCAGCAGCCGCAGCCGCCCAGGCCGCCGGCCTGTGGGTGGTGCAAAACCGGTGCCTGAAAATAGAACACGCCGCCAGCGCTTGAGGGGGCGTTGAATGCGGCAGTTGCCACGCGGTTTTTTACCCGGCGCTGCTGCCCAGTCGCTCCTGGAAAAAAATCATGCTCGAGCAAAACCAGCACTTTGGCACCGCCGTACTGGCCTTCATCACAGCGAACTCGGCGGACCGGCATCAAACCGAAGCGGCGTTCAAAATCGAGCCATCGATCCCGCCAGGCACCACCGCCTGGGCCTCGCCGCTGGTGAAAAGCAAGAGCAACTGCGCCGCCTGCCACAGTGATGCCGAACAGGGCAGCTTCGAAGACGCGGCGATGCAACTCCCCAGGCCGCTCCTGTGCGCTGCTGGCGCGACCGACCTCAAGGCCTGCGAAAAGTCACCTGCTGGGATGACCAATATTTCGAATTCAATTTGTCCAGCCTGACGACTCCGCCCGTGGAGGGCGCGTGGACAAAACGGCCAGCGCCAACATAGATGCCCGCGTGGGTGACAACATCGCGTTGCGCAAAGAGGACCAGATCGCCCGAGCGAATATTGTTGCTTAATACCGGCTGGCCCCAATGCTGCATCCTGGCGACGGTTCGAGGTGGCGCCAACCCTGCCCTCTTTTGGTAGATGTAGCCAATCAGTCCACTGCAGTCAAAACCCGAGTCTGGCGTGTTGCCGCCGTAGCGATACGGCGTGCCAACAAGGCCGACAGCGTAAATCGTGATGTCGTCGGCCTGCGTTTTCGAAATTCGCGACGGCACGTCCGGGGCTTCGCTGAAACCCAAGCCACGATGGGCCGGCGGCGAGCTCCCACAGCCCCAAAGGATTGACAGGAGCGTCAGGCAAACAGCTGCGAGGCCGATTCTGTTGAACATAGTCACGCCGGTTGATTGAATTCAGAAAGAGATGAAGACAACGCCCTTCGAGTCAATTCCACTGGGTGTAAAGCCATCCGCACAAGCCAATACCCACAAGCCACAGCAACCACGTTTGCGACACGGCGTACGGATACAGCATCAAGACCACGCCGGTCCAGGTCAGAGCGGGCCGCATTGTTTTGCGACCGCGCCTGAACGCTGCATAGCCAATGATGCCAAACAAAATAGCGCCAACGATGTAGGCGGGACTGGGCAAAACCAGGCCGAGGGCTTCGAGATTTTTGATTTCATTCATGCGGCATCGTCAATCTGGCCGAGTGGCTACTTCCCCAATGCCCGCAGCGCCAGCCGGATGCCCTCGCTCACCCCCACCTCCTGAGGCAGTGCCTTCAGGGCGGCAGCTCCTTCCTTGTCGCTGTAGCCCAGCGCCAGCAGCGCCTGCAAAATATCGCACTGACTGTCATTGGCCACACTGGCGGCGACACCGATATCGGGACCGAGCTTGCCTTTGAGCTCCAGCAGCAAACGCTCGGCGGTTTTCTTGCCGATGCCGGGCACCTTGATCAGCCGCCCGCCTTCTTGCAGCGTGATTGCCTGCGAGAGCTCGGCCACGCTCATGCCCGACAGCACCGACAAAGCCGTGCGCGGCCCGACACCCGAGATTTTGATGAGCTCGCGAAACGCCGCACGCTCCAGACTGGTGGCAAAACCGTACAGAATCTGCGCGTCTTCGCGCACCACAAAATGCGTCAGCAGGCTGACCCGCTCGCCCAGCTCGGGCAGGTTGTAAAAGGTGCTCATGGGCACCAGCACCTCATAGCCCACGCCGTGGCAGTCCACGATGACTTGGGGTGGATTTTTGTCGTCGAGCGTGCCGGTCAATTTGCCGATCATTTAGTGCCTATCATTGAGAGAATTTATTTTGGAATTATCAACTTGATCCTCAGACACCTGTTTTCCCCACCCAACAACACCCGCTTGTCGCACCTGTGCGGCCCGATGGACGAGCACCTGCGCACCATCGAGGCCGCGCTGCAGGTCAAGATTGCGCATCGGCACGAGCAGTTCAAGGTCGACGGCAGCAAGGCCAATGCCAAGCGCGGCATGGAAATGCTGCAGGCCCTGTACGAGATGGCAGCGCGCCCGATCGAGCCCGCCACGGTGCAACTGATGCTGGCCGGTGACGCCGACTTGAATGACGCTGACGGCCCAGGCCTGAAGACCAAGCGCGCCGACCTGAAGCCCCGCACGCTGAACCAGGCCACCTACCTTGACAGCATCACCAGCCACGACATCACCTTTGGCATCGGCCCGGCCGGCACCGGCAAGACTTACCTGGCGGTGGCGATGGCCGTGGACGCCTTGGCGCGCAGCGCGGTGCAGCGCATTGTGCTGACGCGCCCGGCGGTGGAAGCGGGCGAGCGCCTGGGGTATTTGCCCGGCGACCTGGCGCAAAAGATCGACCCCTACCTGCGCCCGCTGTACGACGCGCTGTACGACCTGATGGGTTTTGAGCAGGTGCAAAAAGCGTTTGAGCGTCAGACCATCGAGGTCGCGCCGCTGGCCTTCATGCGCGGTCGGACGCTCAACACCGCCTTTGTGATTCTGGACGAGGCGCAAAACACCACGCCCGAGCAAATGAAGATGTTTTTAACCCGCATCGGTTTTGGCTCCAAAGCCGTGATCACCGGCGACGTGAGCCAGATCGACCTGCCCAAAACCCAGCTCAGCGGCCTGATTGACGCCGAGCGCGTCTTGAAACGCGTGCCCGGCATTGCGATCTGCCGCCTGACCAGTGCCGATGTGGTGCGGCATCCGCTGGTGGCGCGCATTGTGGATGCCTACGATGCGCCCGGGCGCGCCAGCGCAGCGCAGCGACGCCAGGACGACGATGTCGACGATGAAGTGACCGCGCCGGCGCCGCGGGGCCGTGCGCGCAAACAGCCGATCTGATCCAGAAAACTGTTAAAACAATAGCGACTAACGCTTATTTCACGAGGGCTAGAGGCCTATTTAGCTTAAAACTTTATGTTAAACCAACTGACTCTTTCACTGCAATTTGGCAAACTTGAAAATGCCGCCCTGCACCGCGCCGCCCTGCCACGCCACAAGGTAGCGCGCTGGCTTCGCCATGCGCTGCAAAGCGACGCCGAAATCACGGTGCGCATCGTCGACGCCGAGGAAGGGCAGGCCCTGAACCGCGACTACCGCAAAAAAGACTACGCCACCAACGTGCTGACCTTCGACTACACGCAGGAGCCTGTGGTCACAGCCGACCTGGTGTTATGCGCGCCCGTGGTGGACCAAGAAGCTGCGGAACAAGGCAAGACGCTGCAAGCGCACTACGCCCACCTGCTGGTACACGGCGCCCTGCACGCGCAGGGCTGGGACCACGACGACGAAGAGGACGCCCAGGTCATGGAAATGCGCGAAAGCGACATCATGGCCCGGCTGGGTTTTGAGAATCCTTATTGATACCGGCGAACCGCACCTTTACCCCACCATTTCATGATGCACACCACCGCCCTCGTTCTTTTTTCTGGTGGCCAGGACTCCACCACCTGCCTGGCGCTGGCCTTGTCCAAGTACGAGCGGGTCGAAACCATTGCCTTTGACTACCGCCAGCGTCACCGGGTCGAACTTGACGCGCGCCTGGTCGTGCTCAACGAAATCCGCGCCAAATTTCCGCACTGGGCCGAGAAGCTGGGCGAGGACCATCTGCTGGACCTGGCGGTTCTTGGCGAAGTCAGCGACACCTCACTCACGCGCGACACTGCTTTCAAGATGGAACAGGGCGGCCTGCCCAACACCTTTGTGCCGGGGCGCAACCTGCTGTTCCTAACGCTCGCTGCGGCGGTGGCCTACCGGCGCGATTTGCAGGTGCTGGTCACCGGGGTGTGTGAAACCGACTTTTCCGGCTACCCGGATTGCCGCGACGACACGATGAAAGCGATGCAGCTCGCGCTCTCGCTCGGCATGGACAAACGCTTCTTGATTGAAACCCCGCTGATGTGGATCGACAAAGCCGCGACCTGGGCGTTGGCGCACGAGTTGGGCGACAGATCCGGCGTGGCGCGCGGCGGCGACGCACTGCTGGACCTGATCATCGAGCACACCCATACCTGCTACCTGGGCGACCGCCAGCACCGCCACGCCTGGGGTTATGGCTGCGGCAAGTGCCCGGCTTGTTTGCTGCGCGCGCGCGGTTATGAACGTTTTGCCCTGACACCGAGGGTTTGATTCGGCGTTTCTGCCCGCGGCGCTTGGTGCGTGGGGGATAGCCCAAGCGCCGTCACCCCGAGCGTCAAACGACCGGGTTCGACACCCCACTCGCCACATGACCCGAGGGCACATGTTGCGAGGCTGCATCCACATGCCCGGTCTGGTCGTCAAAGAAAAAATCGGGCTCGAACTCGCGTAAGAACTCGCCCTTGGGCAGGCCGCCCAGAAACATCGCTTCATCAACCTCAATGTTCCAGTTCATCAGCGTGCGGATGGCGCGCTCGTGCGCTGGGGCGCTGCGGGCGGTGACCAACGCCGTGCGGATGCGCATGGTGGGCGTTCCGGCCTGTTGCAGGCGATGCAGGGCGACCAGCAGCGGCTTGAAGGGGCCCGCCAGCAGCGGCTGCTGCGCCTTGTCGGTTTCGTGTTGTTGAAAGGCTTGCAGGCCCTGGGCCTGGTAGACGCGTTCGGCTTCATCGCTGAACAGCACGGCGTCGCCGTCAAAGGCGATGCGCACTTCATGCGGATAGGCCTCTCCAGCGTGAACCGATGCCGGGTAAACCTGCGCGGCGGGCACACCAGCGTCGAGCGCGGCGCGCACGTCACTCAAATGGGTGCTCAGGAACAGATTTGCGTGCAGGGGTTTGAGGTAACGCCAGGGCGACTCGCCGCGCGTGAAGCTGCAGCGGATGATGGGCAGGCCATAGTGCGCCGCCGACTTCATCACGCGCAGGCCGCTGACCGGGTCGTTGCGCGACAGGATCACGACTTCGACCGGCTGGTTGTTGCCCGCTTCTACCGCATTGAATGCCAGCAACTTTTGCACCAGCGAAAACGCCACGCCCGGTTTGGCAGGCAGGTCCAGGCGCTGCAGCTGCAAGGCCATGTAAGCGCGGTCATCGCCCTGCTCGAATACCTCGTTTTCTTCCTCAAAATCAAACAAGGCGCGGCTGGAGATCGCCACCACCAGCTTGCCCTCGAGCGAGGCACTCATGACTGCAAAAACATCCGGTAGACCGGATTCGCGGTTTCTTCCACATGCGGGTAACCCAAGGTGGCGAGAAACTCGGCAAAGTCGGCCGCATCGGCTGCGGGCACCTGCAAGCCGACCAGAATGCGGCCGTAGTCTGCGCCCTGGTTGCGGTAGTGGAACAGGCTGATGTTCCAGCCCGGTCGCATCAGGCTCAGGAACTTGAGCAGGGCGCCGGGCCGCTCCGGGAACACAAAGCGCAGCAGCCGCTCGTCCTGCGCCAGCTTTGAATGGCCGCCGACCATGTGCCGGATGTGCTCCTTGGCCAGTTCATCGTGCGTCAGGTCCAGCGCAGCAAAGCCATGCTTGGAGAACTTGGCGGCAATCTTGCCTGACTCGCCTTTACCGTGCGTGGTCAGGCCCACGAACACATGGGCTTGCGCCGCGTCACTGATGCGGTAGTTGAATTCGGTCACGTTGCGCGGGCCGCCTGGCAGGTTGCCGATCAACTCGCAAAAGCGCCGGAAACTGCCACGCTCTTCAGGAATCGTCACCACAAACAAGGCCTCGCGTTCCTCGCCGACCTCGGCGCGCTCGGCGACAAAGCGCAGGCGGTCAAAGTTCATGTTGGCGCCGCACAGAATGGCAGCGTAGGTTTCGCCTTTGGTCTTGTGCGTGGCGACATACTGCTTGATGGCGGCCACGGCCAGCGCCCCGGCGGGCTCGACAATGCTGCGGGTGTCGACAAACACATCCTTGATGGCCGCGCAGACGGCGTCGGTGTCCACCAGCACAAAGTCATCGACCAGCTTGCGGCTGATGCGAAAGGTCTCCTCGCCCACCAGTTTGACCGCCGTGCCGTCCGAGAACAGGCCCACGTCTGGCAGGGTGACGCGCTTTTTGGCAGCGACTGATTGCGCCATGGCGTCGGAGTCATTCATCTGCACGCCGATCACCTTGATCTCCGGGCGCACCGCCTTGATGTAGTTGGCCACGCCCGAGATCAGGCCGCCGCCACCGATGGCCACGAACACGGCGTCGAGCCGCCCCTGGTGCTGGCGCAAGATTTCCATCGCTACCGTACCCTGGCCGGCAATCACGTCCGGGTCGTCAAAGGGATGCACAAAGGTCAGGCCCTGCTGCTCTTGCAGTTCCAGTGAATGGGCATGGGCATCGGAATAGCTGTCGCCGAACAAGACCACCTCCCCGCCGAAACCACGCACCGCATCGATCTTGAGCCGCGGTGTGGTGGTCGGCATGACGATGACCGCGCGCGCGCCCAGACGCTTGGCACTAAGCGCCACACCTTGGGCGTGGTTGCCGGCCGAGGCGCAAATCACACCGTTCTTCAACTGCTCGGGCGTCAGGTGCGCCATCTTGTTGTAGGCCCCGCGCAGCTTGAAGCTGTGCACCGGTTGCTGGTCCTCGCGTTTGAGCAAAACCGTGTTGTGCAGGCGCTGGCTCAGGGCGTGGGCCGGCTCCAGCGCGGACTCGACGGCGACGTCATAGACGCGGGCATTGAGTATTTTTTTTAGGTAATCAGCAGGTGTGAGGTGTTCGGTCGTCATAGGGGGCTTTGCGTAGCCGTCGATGATAAACGCCTGGCTCAAGCGACAATTCACACCTTTTTAAAAGCAAGGTGAGCAATACGATGGAATGCACAGTCAGCTGGACCGGCGCTTTGGCAACGCGCTCGGGCATGGGGTTTGTAGCGGAAACCGGCAGCGGTCACACATTGGTGATGGACGGCGCGCCGGACGCCGCCAAGCCGGAAAACGGCGGCCTGAATCTGGCGCCGCGCCCGCTGGAGCTGGTGCTGGCGGGCACCGGCGGTTGCACCGCGTACGACGTGGTGCTGATCCTCAAACGCGGTCGCCATGAGGTGCGCGGCTGCACGGTCAAGCTCATCGCCGAGCGCGCCGAGCTCGATCCCAAGGTATTCACCCGCATCAACCTGCACTTCACGGTGTCGGGCAAAAGCCTGCCGGCTGCCGCCGTGGAGCGCGCCATTGCCATGAGCCACGACAAATACTGTTCGGCCAGCATCATGCTGGCCAAGACAGCTGAAATTACAACCAGTTTTGAGGTGTTAGAGGCTTAGGTCAGATTCGGTGCGCCACCGTCGTCATCAGCTTGGCGGCAGCGCTCATCAGGCTTTTCACCGGCGGCGGCAGTGGCACGGCCCCGGCTTTTTGCGCATCCACCGCGTGGCGCATCTCGTCGTCCTTCATCTGCGCCACGATGGCGCGCGAGGCGTGGTCATTGGCGGGCAGCAGGCTCAAATGACTCTCCAGATGGGCTTCCACCTGGTTTTCGGTCTCCACCACAAAGCCCAGGCTGATCGCGTCGCCCAGGCGCCCAGCCACCAGACCCAGGCCAAAGGCGGCGCCGTACCACAGGGGGTTGAGCAAGGACGGGCGCGCGCCCAGCTCTTCGAGTCGCTGCTGGGTCCAGGCCAGATGGTTGGTCTCGTCGGCGCTGGCTTTGCTGTAGTGCGCGCGCAAGGCCTCGTTGTTGGTGGCAAAAGCCTGTGCGGTGTAGAGCGCTTGGGCGCAGACCTCGCCAACGTGGTTGACCCGCATCAGTGCGCCGGACTGGGCTTTTTCGGCATCGGTGAGTTCCGTGGCCTCGCCCGGCAAAGTCGGGCAGGCGCGTTCGGCGTGCGGCGTGACAAACAGCGTGCGCAGGGCGGCATCACAGGTTATAAAAAAACGGTCTTGCAGGTTGTTCAACATAGGGCATCTTTCACAATAAATATTGACTATATTCAGCTCTAGCCCGCGTCTCAATTGCGTTAGTAGCTATCAAAAAAATTTAGTTCGTGCATGCAGCTGGCGCCATGCGCAGCGGGATCGTCACCGGCCCATTGTTCACCAGATGCACCTGCATGTCGGCGCCAAACTGGCCGGTCTGCACCAAGAGATGCTTTTGGCGGGCCTGCATCACGAAGTAATCGTACAGGCGACGGCCTTCAGCAGGGGCGGCGGCGGCCGTGAAACTGGGCCGGTTGCCCGCCGTGGCATCTGCCGCCAGCGTGAACTGGCTCACCACCAGCAGACCACCGATCAATCCCTGACCATCCATGTCCTGCACGCTGTGGTTCATTTTGCCCGCCGCGTCGTTGAAGATGCGCAGCTTGAGCACCTTGGCCAGCAACTTGTCGCTCTCGGCTTCGCTGTCGCCGCGCTCGGCGCAGAGCAACAGCAGCAAGCCGGCGCCAATTTCCCCAATGGTCTGCCCGTCAACCAGCACCCGCGCCTGGCTGACGCGCTGCATCACGGCGATCATGAATGGTTCTGACGCGTTTTCATATCAAATCCCGCCGGTCGTCAAAATGCGCTTCCACGTCGGTGGGCAGCAGCTGGATGGTGGCGCGCAGGCCCGGCACGGCGCTCATCAGCGCTTGCTCGACGCTGGTGCGCACGGCAGCGGCGCGCCCGAGCGACCAGCTCGCGGGCATGTGCATGTGCAGATCGACAAAACGGCGCTGGCCCGAGCGGCGCGTGGTCACATGGTCAAAGCGGATGGTCGGGTGGTCGAACTCGCCCAGCGTTTGCTGAATCTGGTTCAGCACTTCGGGCTCGACCGCCTCGTCCATCAGCCCCTGCGACGAGCGCCACATCAGGTGAGCGCCTTCCCACAGAATATTGAGCGCGACACCGATGGCCACCACCGGGTCAAGCCAGAGCCAGCCGGTCAGGGCCACCGCGCTGATGCCAATGACGACGCCAACCGAGGTCCAGACGTCGGTGACCAGATGACGCGCATCTGCCTCCAGCGCAATCGAGCGGTGCACCTTGGCGGCGCGAAACAGGAACCAGGCCATCAAACCATTCAAGGCCGAGCTGATGACCGACAAGGCCAGGCCCCAGCCGACTTGCTCGATCGGCTGCGGTGCCATCAGCCGGTGACCCGCGGCCCAAATAATGCCCATGGCCGCCGCAATGATCAAAATCCCCTCAAAGCCGCTGGAGAAATACTCGGCCTTGTGGTGGCCGTAGGGGTGATCGTCGTCCGCCGGGCGCAGCGCGATGGTCACCATCACCAAACCAAAAATGGCACTGGCCAGATTGACCAGCGACTCCATCGCGTCGGAGAGCAAACCGACTGAATCGGTGATGTACCAGGCCCCGGTTTTAAGAGCAATGGTGATGGTGGCCACCACCACCGAGGCCAGCAGCAGGCGCTGCGGCGTCAGAAAACGCTCAGGAATAAAAGCCATGCTGACCTACCCGAGCGTGACGCGGGCAAACTTGCGCTTGCCCACCTGCACCACGTAGGTGCCTGCACCCAGCTTCAAGCCTTTGTCGCTGACCACGCCGGCATCCACACGCACGCCGCCACCGTCAATCAAGCGGTTGCCTTCACCACTGGACGCCGCCAGGCCGGCCATTTTCAGCAAGGCACCAATGCCAACGGGGGCGCCACCGTCGCCCAGCGCCAAGGCCAGCTCGGGAATTTCGTCAGGCACGCCGCCGCGCGAACGGTTGATGAAATCCTGCTCGGCAGTCTCAGCTGCGGCGGCGCAGTGAAAGCGCGCCGTGATCTCCTTGGCCAGCGCCACTTTCGCATCTTTCGGGTTGCGCCCGGCCTGCACCTCGGCTTTCAACGCAGCAATCTCCGCCTCGCTCTTGAAGCTCAGCAAGGTGTACCAGCGCCACATCAGCACGTCCGAGATGCTCAGCACCTTGGCAAACATGGTGTTGGCGTCTTCACTGATGCCGATGTAGTTGCCCTTGCTCTTGGACATTTTCTCGACGCCATCGAGCCCTTCAAGCAGCGGCATCGTCAGGATGCATTGCGGCTCCTGGCCGTACTCGGCCTGCAAATGACGCCCGACCAGCAGGTTGAATTTCTGATCGGTGCCGCCCAACTCCAGATCGCTGCGCAAGGCCACGGAGTCATAGCCCTGCATCAAGGGGTACAAAAACTCGTGCACGCTGATCGGCGTGCCCGATTTGAAGCGGTCATGAAAGTCGTTGCGCTCCATCATGCGCGCCACGGTGTACTTGGCCGCCAGCTCGATCATGCCGCGCGAACCCAAGCTGTCACCCCACTCGCTGTTGTAGCGAATCTCGGTCTTGGACGGGTCCAGCACCATCGAGGCCTGGCGGTAGTAGGTCTGGGCATTGACCTCGATTTGCTCTCGGCTCAAGGGCGGGCGCGTGGTGTTGCGACCCGACGGGTCACCAATCAGCGTGGTGAAGTCGCCAATCAGGAAAATCACGGTGTGGCCCAGGTCCTGCAATTGACGCATTTTGTTGAGAACGACCGTATGGCCAATATGGATATCAGGGGCGGTCGGGTCAAGCCCGAGCTTGATGCGCAGCGGCACGCCGGTGGCCTGGGCGCGGGCCAGCTTTTTGACCCAGTCGTCCTGTGGAATCAGTTCTTCACAGCCGCGCAGCGTCACGGCGAGCGCATCCAGGACACGGTCTGTTACAGAAGAGTTGGCGGTAGCAGCTTGATTCATAAGGGTTATTCTGGATGCCCGCGCATAGGGCGAAGTTATACTTGCGTTTTCTCAAGTGTCTGAGTTTAATTCGCCAGGCACCGATTTCCTGTCTGTTCGGTTGCGCACATAGCAACCTTTACCTGGAAAATTTGTTTTGATAAACAGCCTCATCGGCGCTGGAAAAGCCTTGTTTATGGCGACCAGCCAGATCATCCACCAGCATCCTAAACGCATGACTGCCGCCATCGCGGCCCTGTTGCTCAGCGGCGGCGGCGGCGCCTTTGCCGTTGCCTCGCTCGGACCCGATCCGGCCGAACTGCCGGTGCGCGAGGTGCTCGAACAAGTACAGGCACTGCCCATCATTGTTCCGGCTGACCTGGACCTGCAGGCACTTCAGCTGTTCCGCTCAGACCTCACGCGTTCCACCGATACCGCCGACACCCTGCTCAAGCGCCTGGGCGTTGACGACGCCGCGGCTGCGGCCTTCCTGCGCTCCGATGCCACCGCGCGCCAGGCGCTGCTCGGCAGCAGCGGACGCAACGTGACCGTCGAAACCAACGAGCGCAACCGCTTGCTCAAACTCAGTGCCCGCTGGAGCGGCGACACAGACGGCAAGTTTAACCGGCTGGTGCTGGATCAAACAGCACAGGGCTTTGCGTCACGCATCGAGTCGGCTCCCGTGAGCGCAATCAGTCGCCTCGCCAGCGGCACGATTCAGAGCTCCTTGTTCGCCGCTACCGACGATGCCAATATTCCGGACGCCATTGCCATCCAAGTCGCTGAAATTTTCGCTGGGGACATCGATTTCCATCGCGCCTTGCGCAAAGGTGACCGTTTTTCAGTGGTTTACGAAACTCTGGAAGGCGACGGCGAGACGCTGAGCACCGGTCGCGTCCTGAGCGCCGAATTCGTCAACAACGGCAAGATTTTTCAAGCCATGTGGTTTCAGGAACCTGACCTGAGCACGACGGTGACGGCCCGCACGACCAATGTTGCGGCCAGTGCCCGCAGCAAGGGCGGCTACTACACCTTGGACGGCCAAAGCCTGCGCCGTGCCTTTCTGGCCTCCCCGATGGAATTTTCCCGCGTCACCAGCGGCTTCAAGATGCGCATGCACCCCATTTTGAAAGTCATGCGGGCACACCAGGGTGTCGATTACGGCGCGCCCACCGGCACGGCCGTACGCAGCGTTGGCGACGGTGTGGTTGACTTTGCCGGCGTGCAAAATGGGTATGGCAATGTCATCATTGTCCAGCACCGCAACAACTTGAAGACGGTGTATGCGCACCTGAGCCGCATGAATGTACGCAAAGGCGAGCGCGTCGACCAAGGGCAAAACATCGGCGCTGTCGGCGCCACTGGCTGGGCGACCGGGCCGCATCTGCATTTTGAATACCGCATCAACGGCGTCTACCACGACCCACTCACTGTCGCACGTGGCAACGAGACCATACCGCTCGCAGCCAGCGCCAGACCCGTGTTTGCAAAGCTTGCAGCGGAGAACCGGATCGCGCTAGCGGCGGCGGCGTCCATGCAGCCAGGCAGCGCCCAGTAATTGCCTTGTTTCTGCCCGACGGGCCCGTCCCACCGCATGCCTGAGTTGTACATCGGTTTGATGTCTGGCACCTCGCTGGACGGAGTCGATGGCGTTCTGGTTGATTTTTCAGAAGCGCCCCTGCGCGTTTTGGCGCATGTCAATGCGCCGTTGTCAACGGCCTTGACTGACGAGTTGTTGGCCCTGAACAGCCCTGGCATGAATGAATTGCACCGCGCGGCACTGGCCGCCAATGCCTTGGTGCGCGTCTATGCACACGTGGTGACCCAGTTACTTGAATTGACGGGCATTGAGAAAAGCGCTGTAGCGGCAATCGGCGCCCATGGCCAGACGGTTCGGCATCAGCCGCAATTTTTCGACGGCACTGGCTACACCCTGCAACTCAATAACCCGGCCTTGCTGGTGGAACTGACCGGCGTGAATGTCGTTGCCGATTTTCGCAGTCGCGATGTCGCGGCCGGCGGCCAGGGAGCGCCACTGGTACCGGCTTTTCACCAGTCGGCGTTTGGGCAGCCCGACCAAACACTGGCCGTGCTCAATATCGGAGGCATGTCCAACCTGAGCGTATTGGGCCCCGCCCCGGCCCCTGAAACACCAGCGGATGCGCCAGAACGGCACCAACATCCTGGTTTTATGGGCAACGACGTGGTGGGTTTCGACTGCGGCCCGGGTAATGCCTTGATGGACGCGTGGTGCCGGCAGCACACCGGCCAGCCCTTTGACTTTGACGGCGCCTGGGCGGCCGCCGGGCAGGTGCAGGGCGAGCTGCTCGCGGCCTTGCTCGATGAGCCCTACTTTGGGCAATCGGCGCCCAAAAGTACCGGGCGCGATCTATTCAACCTGGGCTGGCTCACTTGGAAACTTGAAAAATTCACAGCAATTGCACCGGTCGATGTGCAGGCCACACTCACCGAATTGACCGCGAGCGTTTGCGCCGCCTGCGTCAAGCGCTACGGCCCTGACAGCACTACATTAATTGTGTGTGGCGGTGGTGCGTTCAACAGCCACTTGATGGAGCGGCTGCAGGCCCTGTTGCCGGGGCTGCAAATCAGTTCGTCGCAAGCCTATGGTTTGCCCCCCTCACAAGTCGAGGCCGCCGCTTTTGCCTGGCTGGCGCGCAACACGTTTTTAGGCAAAACCTCAAGCCTGGAAAGCGTAACGGGCGCCACTGGCGCCCGTATTTTGGGTGCGGTCTACCCGGCTTGACCGGGCAACGCCCTCAACCCTTTAAGAAAAGCTCGATCCGCAGCCACAGGTGGTGGTTGCGTTGGGGTTCTTGATCACGAACTGAGCCCCTTCCAGGTCTTCTTTGTAGTCAATCTCGGCGCCCACCAGATACTGGTAGCTCATGGCGTCGATCAACAGGGACACACCATTTTTCGTCATGGTGGTGTCGTCTTCATTGGTAATTTCATCAAAGGTAAAACCATACTGAAAGCCGGAGCAGCCGCCACCCTGCACGAACACGCGCAGTTTCAGGTCAGGGTTTCCCTCTTCAGCAATCAGGTCAGCTACTTTAGCTGCGGCACTGTCGGTAAAGAGAATGGGGCTTGGCATTTCGGTTTGGATGTTTTCGGCGACGGCGCTCATGGATTTCTCCGTTGAATTAAGTGAGGGAATACTAACGCAATTTACTCAACCATTCAGTCAGGCGTTGTTTGCTGCCAGCTTCAGCAAGGGCTTTTCTTCCACCTCAACGCCTGCCAGTGGGCCCAATTGCCCGGCGATGATAGCCCCCTGATGCATCTCCAGTGCTGCGTAGTGCACATCGCCCTGGATGCGGGCTTTGGGCTGCAGCTCGAGCATGACGCGCGCGTGTACCGGTCCTTTGACGGAGCCATTGATGATGATGTGATCAGCATGAATCTCGCCAATCACGGTTGCGGACTCCGAAATGACCAGAATGCTGGCTTTATCGGTTTTGGCATACAGGTTGCCCACAATCGCCCCATCGATGCGCAAGCCATCGGCAAAACTGATATTGCCGTCAATCTGACTGCCTTCGGCGATCAGGCTCTTGATGGGGGGTTGTTTCTTCTTGTTAAACACGGTGGTCTCCTTAAATTTGCTGCTCGTGAAGTTGCACTATAGCTTGATGGATTGCGCCGATCTCACCAAGGAACCCTCCAGTACCTTGGCGCTCAGACCCTTGACCACGACTTGCGCCGGAAGCTCAAAGACGCCTTCCATGCGACCATACTGCTTCAACTTGAGTACCTGCGCACCACCCGGCAAAGTCGCCAGCCACGGTTTGCCATTGAGCAAACCGCTGAAGCTCAATTCCAGTCGCCCGTTGAACTCCGGCGCATTTTTGTTGGCCTGAATCACCAGAACCTGCCATCTTATTTCGCGCTCGTTGCGCAGTTCGCCCTGCAGGCCTCGAATTGCGATTGCCCCGCCAACCTGCGCCGGAATCAGTGTCTCAAAAAAACCCAGATCATCACGCAAGCTGCGGTTCTCGGCCTCGAGTTGTTTGTTTTGCGCCAGCAGACTCTCCTGCGCCACCTTTTCAGTGGTCAGCAAAGTGTCCACGGTGTTAGCGACAGACTGGGCCTGGTCACGCGCGCTCTTCACCGTCGCCAACTCAAGCTGCAGCGCCGCCAGTTCGGTGCGCACCTGCTGCAATTGAGCTTTGGTTCCTCGTTCCAGTCCGGCAATGTCTTTGCCAAACTCGAACGCCCACAAAGCAAGAGCGGCGCAAAAACCTAAAACAATCGCCAGTGCGAGCCAGCGCAAGGGCCAGGGCATGGCGCTGCGCACCGCCATGCGCGGGGCGCTGACCGTCAGGCGGCGAATAAGCAAACGCAGGCGCAAGATGGAAACCTAATTGGGTGGGGGGAAAAGCAAACAGCCGCCGGAATCTGCATTCTGGCGGCTGTCATTTGGCAACAAATCGCCAGCGTAATTTGAAATGAAATTAACGCTTGCTGAACTGCTTACGGCGACGTGCACCGTGGAAGCCAACTTTCTTACGCTCCACTTCACGTGCATCGCGCGTGACGAAACCGGCTTTGCTCAACTCAGGCTTGAGCGTGGCATCGTAGTCAATCAGGGCACGGGTAATACCGTGGCGCACCGCGCCGGCTTGACCCGACTCACCGCCGCCAGCGACGTTGACCATGATGTCAAACGTTTCAGCGTGGTTGGTCAGCAGCAGAGGCTGCTTGCAGATCATGATGGAGGTTGCGCGGCCAAAGAATTTTTCAATTGCCTTGCCGTTGACCACGATCTGGCCGGAGCCTTTTTTTAGGAAAACACGGGCGACGCTTGATTTGCGACGGCCGGTACCATTGTTCCATTCACCAATCATCAGTGGCTCCTTAAAGTTCCAACACTTTGGGTTGCTGGGCAGTGTGCGGGTGCTCAGCACCACCGTACACCTTGAGCTTCTTGATCATGGCGTAGCCAAGCGGGCCCTTGGGCAGCATGCCCTTGACCGCTTTTTCCAGGGCACGGCCCGGGAATTTCGCTTGCATATCGCGGAAATTGACACTGGAGATGCCGCCCGGATAGCCAGAATGGCTGTAATAGATTTTGTCGGTCGACTTGGCGCCGGTGACACGCAGCTGGGCTGCATTGATGATGACAATGAAGTCACCGGTATCGACGTGAGGCGTATAAATGGCCTTGTGTTTGCCGCGCAAACGGAGAGCAACTTCGCTGGCTACTCGTCCGAGGACCTTGTCGGTCGCGTCAATCACAAACCACTCGTGCACCACGTCAGCTGCTTTAGCGCTGAAAGTTTTGGTCATGAGTTTTCTACTAGAGAAGGGTTTGTCGGACTCTTTTCCACGGTCGGCGTTCCTCTGATGGGAATCTCTTAGGTGGGGTACAAGCTTCGCCGCGGAGCCACAAAAGCGCTGCGAAGCCGGACATTATATGAGATTGGGCGCAGTGCCCCGTTTTAGTCTCCGGCCCAGATGAAGATGCGAACTTTGCCGATTTGAAAGACTCTGCAGCTGACACTTGCCATAGGAGCGTCAACGCGGTAATCGAGCCCTTCTTTCTGAATTTGAAGATGGAGAGCGTTGGGCAGCAGGATTACGCCAACCATACAGAAGCCGTGAATAACATTGCGGAGTAAGGACGCCGGGCACGAGACCGTAGACTTGCTGCGGGCCGGGCGGAATGGGGCCTGGCGGCGGCCCCGGACGGCGTTGCTGGCCTGGCAGACCAGGGACTGCGACCGGGCGCAGGCCTACGTCGTAAAAGGAAAATTCTTACAAAAGATCGGGAATGTATCCTTCAGCAAACAAGAAAAGAAATGGCTTTCTCATGCAATACTTCTTCCACGATGTATTCGTAATCACAACTGCCCCCATTCATCCTGAAAGTCAACATGAAAACTTCATCCTTTGCCGCCGCCCTTGTTCTTGGTTTAACTGGGACCGCAGCGTTAGCCCAGGCAACCCACTCCGGCTGGTATCTCGCACCAACCGCAAGCGTGGTCATCAACGACAACGACCGGGCAAAAAGCACCGGTGGTGGCGTGGGACTGGCTGTTGGCAAGATGCTGAACGAAAAATGGAACATGGAAGTCGGCGGCCAGTACCTGCGACTGGACGGCAAGAATGACGAACAAGGCAATATCGGCGTGGACGCCCTGTATTTCTTTAACCGCAACCCCAACTTTGCCCCTTACGCGGTGGCCGGCCTGGCCTGGGCACGGGAAGGTTACTCTGACGCCGACAATAACGACAATTTGATGGCCAGGGTTGGCATGGGCTTTACCAGGCAACTGAGCAGGAACGTTGACTTTCGTGCGGACGCCCGTTACCAGGCACACGGCAACGATGCGGGTGCCAACAATCTGGGTGACTGGATCGTGTCTGCGGGACTGAACATCGCGTTTGGCGGCAAATCTCCTTCACCGGCCTATGTTGCACCTGCACCGGTCTATGTGGCACCTGCACCGGCCTATGTTGCTCCTGCACCAGCCTATGTTGCTCCTGCACCAGCCTATGTTGCTCCTGCACCAGCCTATGTCGCTCCTGCGCCAGAGCCTTACGTGGCACCCAAGCGCGAACCAAAGCAAGACCGTTACTAAAGTTCGGGCCGACGCCCTGAGTAATAAATTTCAACTCAGGGCGATCAAAGCCCTTGCGCGCAATCCGCAGGGGGTCCCGGGCCAGCCGACTGCCGACCTCGGCAATGCCTGGGGCCGGTGTGCCGCTCGCCCGCGGGCGTGGGCCATAGAGCGGTATACCTCGGTCCGTCGGCCGAAGCCACTGCAATCCACTGGAAGCGGTAGTTCAATGACAGTAAGGCAAGCCGGTGCCGGTTACCATTGCCACCATGTTTAGTTATCGCCACGCCTTTCATGCCGGCAATCATGCCGACGTACTCAAACACACTGTGCTGTTGGCCGTTCTCCGGCATTTGCTGCAAAAAGACACGGCGCTCACGGTGTTTGACACCCATGCCGGTGCTGGTCTGTACCGGCTCGATGGTGAATACGCCGCCACCAGCGGTGAAGCGGGCCAAGGGTTTTTGCGCCTTATTTCTGCATTGAATGAGCCTGTAGCCCTCGCCATTAAAGCCCAAGCAGCTATAAAAAAAGTAGTCAAATTAAAAACCAGCACCGAGACGCTGGCCCCGGCCTTGAAGGATTACCTGGACCTGGTGGCCAGCTTCAACAGCAAGGGCAGCCACAAGGTCTATCCCGGCTCGCCGTTCATCATCCAGCGCCTGCTCGGTGAGCGCGACAAGCTCAAGGTGTTCGAAATCCACCCGACCGACGCAAAGACACTGTCGGCCAATATTGCGCAGCTCGAAGCCGGGCGCCAGGTCGCGGTGCTGCGCGAGGATGGCTTTGAAGGCATCAAGAAATTCTTGCCACCGCCAGCGCGCCGGGCGCTGGTGCTGAGCGACCCCAGCTACGAAATCAAGAACGACTACGCCCGCGTCGTCGCGATGGTGGCCGATGCCTTGACCCGCTTTGCCACCGGCACCTATGCCGTCTGGTACCCGATCATTCCGCGCCCCGAAGCGCACGACGTGCCGCGCAAGCTCAAAACCCTGGCCAACAAGGCCGGCAAGCCCTGGCTGAACGCCACACTGACCGTCAAATCGAGCAAGCTGACCGCCGATGAAGAGGGCGAAGTCATCCGCCCAGGCCTGCCCGCCAGCGGCATGTTCATCATCAACCCGCCGCACACCTTGAAGGCGGCATTGCAGCTCGCGTTGCCCCAACTGGTTGAACTGCTTGGTCAAGACCAGCACGCCGCTTTCACTGTCGAGAGCGGCGGTTGATCACGCCCCAATAGCACCTCGCAGGTCACCCGTTTTGGTGACCGCCCGGGTTCGACGTGCGCCGGGCAGGCGTGCGTTGCCTCAGTCAAATTCCTGCCCAGTCACGTTGGGCTCATCGGGACGATCCACCGCACCATGTCATTCAAAAACCAATACCAAAGCAAACTCGGCAGCGCCGACGATGCCATCTCGCATGTCAAAAACGGCGACTTCATCATTGTTCCCACGGGAGTCGGCGAGCCGCCTGCGCTTTTGACCGCGCTGTCAGAGCAGCGCCGGCGCTTGCGTGACGTCAAGGTGGGGCAGATTCTGGCGGTGCGCAAGTTTGGCTACATTGACCCAGAGACGGTGGAGCACGTGCGCCACGTGGCGTTCTTCTTTGGCGCCTCGACCCGCGCTGGCGGGCAAGCCGGCTGGATCGACTTCATTCCCAGCTATTTCTCCGAGATGCCCAGCCTGATCGAGCGCGGCCAGATTCCTGCTGACGTGGTTTTTTCAATCGCGTCGCCGATGGATCAGCACGGTTATTTTGCGCTCAGTCTGGGCGCTGACTACACCATGGCCGCCGTGGCCAAAGCACGCGCGGTGGTGCTGGAAGTCAACCCGAATGTGCCCTATGCCAACGGCAATTGCCATGTGCATATTTCGCAAGTGGCCGCGCTGGTGGAGAGCACGGAGCCGGTGATGGAGGTGGGCTTGCCAAAAATTGGCCCGGTGCAGGTCGCGATTGGCAAGTACGTGGCCGACATGATCGACGACGGCTCCACGCTGCAAATCGGCTACGGCGGCATTCCGGACGCGGTGGTGATGCAACTGGCCCACAAGCATGACCTGGGCGTGCACACCGAGATGATTGGCGACGGCATCCTGACCCTGGTGGAAAGCGGCGCCATCACCAACCGCAAGAAGAGCTATCTGCCAGGCAAGACGGTCGCCACCTTTGCGCTGGGTTCCAAAAAACTGTACCAGTTCATGGACCGCAACCCGGCGCTGGAAATCCACCCGGTGGACTTCACCAATGACCCCTATCTGGCGGCCAAGAATGACAAGCTGATGGCGATCAATGCCACGCTGCAGATCGATCTGCTGGGCCAATGTGGCTCGGAGAGCCTGGGCCATGTGCCCTATTCCGGCACCGGTGGCCAGGCTGACTTTGTGCGCGCTGCCAACCGCTCGCGCGGCGGCAAGGCCTTCATCGTGTTGCCGTCCACCGCCCAGAATGACCGCCTCACGCGCATCGTGCCGACGCTGGCACCGGGCACCCACATGAGCACCAGCAAGAACGACATCAACTATGTGGTGACGGAATATGGGGTGGCGCAGCTGCGCGGCAAGTCGGCCAAACAGCGCGCCCAGGAGATGATCGCGATTGCGCACCCGGACTTCCGCGGCGAGCTGACTGAGGCGGCGAAAAAGATGCAGTTGCTGTAGAGCGCGCCTGATCGCGGTTGGGCCGGTCCAGTGACAGTTCAGCGCCAGCCGACCATGACCCAAGTCTGCATTTGCCCTCGCCCCGGGGGTAAATCCGTTCACAAGGACAGGGCGACCACCACACGCCGCCCGCGTATGTGGGACTAGCGTTTCGCAAACACCTCGAATGCAGCATCTTTACCCACGGCTTTGCGTATTAAACCCGGCCCGGCGACTGGGCCATGCGCATGCGGTTTTGGGGCGAAAACACACGCGAAATTGAAGCTGGGGTATGCAAGCGCTTGCCGACGCGCGCCTTTCACCCCAAAGCCCGGTCGCATAGCCCAATCACCG
>VMTC01000118.1 GCA_013791765.1 Rhodoferax sp. | reverse complement strand
TGAAGGCCGCGCCCAGCTTGGGTTCGCGGCCTCTTTTGCGTCCGGAGAAATCTTAGGCACAGGGAATGGTACAGACGCTAAGCGCCATGAGGGTTTCAGACGGTTTCGCCGCCAAAATCAACACTTTAAGCTAATGGCTAGGTTTTGTTGCTGCCGGGTTCTTTTGTGATCGTGCCGGTGCTCGCCTGGTGGCTGGACCGGCGCCGGCAAGTGCGCGGCGAGCGCCAAGAGGACAAATAGTCCGTCTCACCAAAACACTTACATTAAACCGAGATTGTCCATTAGGCGGTGCTTCGCACCTGTTTGAGCGCTGGCGGCGGCTTTGCGGCCATTTTGCGCGTCTGCTCGGTGTCCATAGCGGTGCTATGAACGCCTCCCAGCCACACAAACTGCTTCGCAAATCCACTCGCCATCGTCTCAAACCCTAATGAACAATCTCGGTTAAATTGTGTCTTTTCCCGCCTGGCGTTGTTGTTCGTCGTTGTCATAGCTACAGCTATGCCGCCTCCTCACGCCTAGCCAGACAGAAAAATCCATCAATTTAATTTCGTAACCGTTTTGATGAAACGGACTACCAGCCCGGTGTCGGTATCAGACTGAGGTTGCAACTGTTTTTATAGCGCATAGCGCATATAGAACGTGGGCTGGAGGCTGATTTGATCTAAATTAGTGGGGTGAAGGGGCATGGGCAGTGGCATATGAATTGTTAGCAACTTAATTGCGTGATATATTTATACATGTCCTCCCAGAACTCAAGCCCACCGTCCGATGCCGCGCTGTTGCTGGACAATCAGCTCTGCTTTGCGCTGTATTCCACCTCGCTCGCGATCACCAAGCTCTACCAGCCGCTGCTGGCCGACCTGGGCCTGACCTACCCGCAGTACCTGGTGATGCTGGTGCTGTGGGAGCGCGATGATGTGACGGTTTCGAACTTGGGTGAGCGCCTGTTCCTGGACTCTGGCACGCTCACACCTTTACTCAAGCGAATGGAAGCGGCGGGCCTGCTGCGGCGAATCCGCTCCAGTGTGGACGAGCGCCGGGTGCAGATTACGCTCACGGCTGCCGGCCACGAGCTCAAGACGAGAGCGGCCAGAGTACCCGTTTGCATGATCAGCGCCACGCACTCGCCGGTGGCCGAGCTCATGGCACTGACTGAAAAGGTCCAGGCCCTGCGTCGCCAGCTCACGGCTTGATGGCGCACAAATTTCTTGTCTCCCGCTTTTTTTACGCCGCCTCAAAGCACGAGGTCTTTTCAGGAAACACCATGGTCACCAAAGTTGAAAAAGTCGTCTACCAAGCCCACGCCATCTCTACCGGCGGGCGCGATGGCGGCACCCGAAGCGCCGACGGTCTGCTTGCGCTCAAGCTCGCGGTGCCCAAAGAGATGGGCGGCCCCGGCGGGGGGGTCAACCCCGAGCAGCTGTTCGCGGCCGGTTACAGCGCCTGCTTCATCGGTGCCATGAAGTTCGTCGCGGGCACGCAGAAGTTGGCCATGCCGGCCGATGCCGCCATTGACGCCACCGTGGGCATTGGCCAGATTCCCGCTGGCTTCGGTATCGAGGTGCAGATGGTGGTCCATCTGCCGGGCATGGACCGTGCGGTGGCGCAGGCCCTGATCGACAAGGCGCACCAGGTCTGCCCCTACTCCAACGCCACGCGCGGCAACATTGACGTGACGCTCACGTTGGCGTAAAACCCGCAGTCCACGCTGGCGGGATGCATCGAACGGGCTGGCCGTGTTGTCCTGTCACCTTGGCGGCCAGACCGGATTGCCCGGGATGGCCGCATCGTTTAAGGTTGCACCATGACGACACTCGATTTTCTGGTCCGCAAGGACCAACTCGCCAGCACCGAACTGCGCAGCACGCCTGAGTTGCCCTTGAACGAGGGCGAAGTCCGCTTGCGTATCGACAGGTTCGCGCTGACTTCCAACAACATCACTTACGCCGCCTTTGGTGAGGCGATGAATTACTGGTCGTTCTTCCCGGTCAATGGCTCGGAAGAACCAGGCTGGGGGCGAATCCCGGTCTGGGGTTTTGCCACCGTGCTGCAGTCGCTGCATCCCGGCGTGGCACTCGGGGAAAAGTTCTACGGCTACTACCCCATGTCCAGCAGCGTGGTGCTGCAACCCACCCGGGTTTCAAAGGCTGGCTTTGCGGATGGCGCCGCGCACCGGGCCAGTTTGCACCCGGTCTACAACCAGTACCTGCGCTGCAGCGCCGACCCGTTTTACACCTTTGAGAGCGAAGACACGCAAGCGCTCATGCGTCCGCTTTTCATGACGTCCTGGCTGATTGATGATTTTCTGGTCGACAACGACTTTTTCGGCGCACTGGCAACAGGTTCCCAGCGGGCGCTCATGCTGCTGTCCAGCGCATCGAGCAAAACGGCGTACGGCACCGCGTTCCAACTGGCACAGCGCCCCGGCATTGAGGTGCTCGGTTTGACATCGGCGCGCAATGTCGCGTTTTGCGAGAGCCTGGGCTGCTACGACCGCGTTTTGAGCTACGACCAGCTCGACCAGGTGGATGCAGGCGCTGCCTGTGTCTACATCGACTTTGCCGGCAACACCGATTTGCGCCGTGCCATTCACACCCGCTTCGAAAACCTCAAATACAGCATGTCTATCGGCGGCACGCACGTCGATCAACTCGGTGGTGCCAAAGACCTGCCGGGACCGCGCGCCACCTTGTTTTTTGCCCCTGCCCAGGTCAAAAAACGCAACAGCGACTGGGGTGCTGAGCAACTGGGACAAAGGCTGCTGCAGGCCTGGCAGGCGTTTGTCGCCAAGATCACGGACCCGGCCGATCCCTGGCTGCGGGTGCGCCAGCAACAGGGCCCGTCGGCGGTGGTCGCGGCCTACGATCAGGCGCTGGCCGGGCGCGGCGATCCGCGCGAGGGCTACATGCTATCGCTGCAGGCGAGCCCTTAGGCGCCAGTCAGGGCCAGCCGTGGCAAGGGCGGCGTGTTTGCACCCTCGCCCTTGCCCCGTCTACGTTCGCAGCGCCACCACCCTACCGTCAATGCAGGTGTTTTGTGCTCCCGGGGAGCGCGGTGACGGCTTCGCTCTGAGGGTGCGATTCAAAATGAGTGATTGTGGGCTTCAGATCAATGGTTCATTTCCGAAGCACTCAGGTGCGTCTGTTGGATCGGGGCTGATATCACGGTAGTGGGTGAATCAGCCGGGCGATGCGCTTTGCTACGTGTCCCCCGCCCGCTTCGCGTGCTCCTCCTTTACCTCCGCAAAACGCATCACCCGGCTGATTCTGCGAGCGGTTGGGTACGCTGGCAGGGGGAATTCAAAAGTTGCCTGCGGTGAGTTGGCGCGAATTGATGTGCGCCGCTTGCTACAGAAATTTTGGCCCATTCGCCGTGCCGGGTTTGATGCGCAAAGCCGGTTTTGACGTGAGGCCTTGATTTCTTCCGGGTGCCACATCACTTTGAATTGCGCCTCAAAGGCACAAGCTGCGTCTTGCGACGCGGCGCGCCAGACGCGACAATGGCGGCATGTTTGAACCTTCGCCCTCTTGTGTCGCCCCGCATGCCTATGAATCGCTCACGCCCGACGTCGTCATGGACGCACTGGCCAGCGTCGGTTTGTATGGCGACGGTCGGCTGCTGGCCCTGAGCTCCTATGAAAACCGGGTCTATCAGCTGCACCTGGAGGACGGCGCGGTGGTGGTCGCCAAGTTCTACCGGCCTGGGCGCTGGAGCGAGGCGCAAATCCTGGAAGAACACGCGTTTTCCGCCGAATTGATGGATGCTGAAATTCCGGTGGTCGGGCCGCTGCTGCTGAACGGCAGCACGCTTAATCACTTTGGTGGCTTTGCCTTCAGCGTGTCCCCAAGCCGGGGCGGGCGACCGCCCGAGTTGGACGACCCGCAGGTCTTGGAATGGATTGGCCGCTTCCTGGCGCGTATTCATACCGTGGGTGCCGCCAAGCCCTTTGTCAGCCGCCCGGCGCTGGACCTACAAAGCTTTGGCACGGAGTCGCGCGCTTGGCTGCTGGCCCATGAGCAGGTGCCACTGGATGTGCAGTCACAGTGGGCCAAGGCGTCGCAAGAGGCCCTTGATTTGATAGCTACTCACGCTTGTTTGACGAGGGCTGGATGCCAAAATGATCCTTATCTTGAGCCCGTCAAGCGACTGCGCCTGCACGGTGACTGCCACCCCGGCAACATCCTGTGGACGCCGCTGGAGTCACCCGCCAGCTCCGGGCCGGGACCGCACTTTGTTGATCTCGATGACGCCCGTAGCGGCCCGGCGGTGCAAGACTTTTGGATGCTGCTCAGTGGCGAGCGCCAGCAGCGCACGCGCCAACTCGGTGCCTTGGTGGATGGCTATGAGCAATTTCGTGAATTTGACCGGCGCGAGCTGGTGCTGATTGAGCCGCTGCGCACCTTGCGCCTGATTCATTACAGCGCCTGGCTGGCGCGGCGCTGGAGCGACCCGACCTTCCCCATCAACTTTCCGTGGTTTGGCTCCAGCGACTACTGGCAAGGTCAGGTGCAGATGCTGCAGGAGCAGCTGGAAGCGATGCAGGAGCCTCCTTTGGCAGTCTGACGCGGCTGGCCGGGAAGATGATCTTGAACACCGAGCCTTTGCCCGGTGTGCTGTCAATGATCAACTCGCCGCCATGACGCTGCGCCACGTGCTTGACGATGGCCAGGCCCAGCCCGGTGCCGCCAGTGTCGCGTGAGCGGCTGCGGTCAACCCGGTAAAAACGCTCGGTCAGGCGCGGCAGGTGCTCCGGCGCAATGCCAGGGCCAGTGTCCGACACTGAGAATTCCGCCCGGTCGTCGGCCAGCAGCCGTGCGCGCACCACGATGCTTCCAGCCGGGGGCGTATAGCGAATGGCGTTGCTCACCAAATTACCCATCGCACTGAGTAACTCACTGGGCGCGCCGACGATGTCGCCTGAAAGCAGACTCTCAAAGCGCAACTGGTGGCGCGGTTCGGCGCCCGGGTTCATCACTGCCGATAAGGCGCGGCCGTCCTGCTCGAGCTGGCGCATCAGGGCGGGCACGGCGATGGCCTCGGCGTCGCTTGGCAGCGGCCTGCCCTCCAGGCGCGAGAGCACCAGCAGGTCATTGACCAGGCTTTGCATGCGGTCGGCTTGCTGCGCCATCAGGGTCAGATAGCGTTGGCGTTCCTCGTCGTTGAGGGGCAAGGTCTGCAGGGTTTCGACAAAACCGGCCAGCACCGTCAGTGGTGTGCGGATTTCATGCGAGACGTTGGCGACAAAGTCCCGCCGCATGGCCTCGGCCTGCTCGACGGCGGTGATGTCGCTCGACAGCAGCAAAAGACGCCCGTTGCCATAAGGGTGAAGCTGCACCGACAGTTTCACCGGCCGCGCTGCGGTGCTTTCGCGTCCCGGCATGATCAGCGCATGGCGGAAATCGCGCTGGGCAAAGTAGCTGGCAAAACCGGGGTCGCGCACCAGATTGCCCAGGTGCTGCATAAGGTCGCGCTGCGCATCCAGACCAAAATGCGCGGCGGCCGTTTGATTGAGCCATTCAATCTGCCCGTTCGCATCAAGCAGCAGCACGCCATTGGGCGAGGCTTGCAGGGCCGAGAGAAAGTCCTGCAGTCGGTGCTGACTCTCTTGCGTCTCCCTTTCCCGGGCGCGAATCACGCGCCGGGCCCGATCAGAGACCTCTCCCCACAAGCCGGTGCGCATGGCCACCTCGGCGGCATCGCCCACACGCAACCAGCGCAGCAAGCGCACGCCGCGTGTGGCGTCCAGCAGAAACCAGGTCACACCGCCCAGAACGACACCGGCCAGCACGCCAGCCAGATCGGTGATCGGCACATAGGTGATCGACATCACAAACCAACCGGCCAGACCGCCCAGCAGCTGGCTCAAGGTAAAGGAAAAGAAGCGTAAAAACATGGTGCGATTGCTATCGGCGCCCAAGCGCGCGCCAATGGCGCTGGTTCATGTACCGGCCAGCACCAGCGCGGCTGGTGCTGATTGCGCCGTCAGCCGGTAACCGGCGCCACGCACGGTCTCAACCATTGGGCCGGCCTGGGAACCCAGCGCTTCGCGCAGGCGCTTGACGTGCACGTCGACCGTGCGCTCCTCAATAAAGACGTGGTCACCCCAGACCTTGTCAAGCAACTGCCCGCGGCTGTGCACGCGTTCGGCATGGCTCATCAGGTACTGCAGCAACTTGAATTCGGTTGGCCCAAGTTTGATCGGCTGCCCGGCGAACGAGACGCGGTAGGTCGCGCCATCAAGCAGCAAGGCGCCCACCGTGACGGTGCTGGCGACCTGCTCGGGGGCGTGTCGGCGCATTACGGCGCGCATGCGCGCCAGCAACTCCTTGGTGGAGAACGGTTTGGCAATGTAGTCGTCAGCACCCGCATCCAGGCCCGCCACCCGGTCGGCCTCGTCGCCACGGGCGGTCAGCATGATAATTGGAACGGCCTTGGTGCGCGGGTGGGCGCGCCAGCGTTTGGCCAGCGCCAGACCGCTCTCGCCGGGCAGCATCCAGTCCAGCAGAATCACATCGGGCAGCGCGTCATCCAACTCGCGTTGGGCGCTGGCACTGTCCATCGCCCAGGTCGGGCGAAAGCCGTTGTGGCGCAGGTTGACGGCAATCAACTCGGCAATGGCTGGCTCATCTTCCACAATCAAGACGCCAGGCTGCTGTCTCATTTCAAAACCGATTCAATCTGTTCCATCGAGGTGTGGCGAATGTCCGCGCCCTTGACCACGTAGATCGTGAATTCAGCGATGTTTTTGGCATGGTCGCCGATGCGCTCCAGCGCCTTGGCCAGAAACAACAGGTCCAGCGCTGGTGAAATCATGCGCGGGTCTTCCATCATGTAGGTAACGAGCTTGCGCACGAAGCCGTTGAACTCCTCGTCGATCAAATCGTCTGCCTTCAAGATGGCCACTGCCGCCGTGGTGTCGAGTCGGGCAAAGGCATCAAGCGTCCTGCGCAGCAAACCCGAGGCCATGTCGGCGGCGACCCGCAGTTCATTGGCCGGCAGTGATCGCGGCCCGCCGCTATGAATGATGGAGCGCACCATGCGCGCGATCTTTTCAGCCTCATCGCCGACGCGCTCGAGGTTGGCGGTGGTCTTGGAAATGGCAATCAGCAAGCGCAAGTCGCGGGCGGTCGGTTGGCGCCGCGCGATGATGCTCGAGAGCTCGCGGTCAATGTCGATTTCCATCGCGTTGACGCGCGGTTCGGTGGCTGAGACGACGTTGGCCACTTCGACGCTGAATTGGGACAGCGCATGAATCGCCTGATGAATTTGCGATTCCACCAGGCCGCCCATTTCCATGACGCGGGTCGAGACAGCGCTGAGTTCGCTGTCAAATTGCGAAGATAGATGTTTGTCACTCATGGCGGATTTCCTTGTAGTTCTTAACCAAAACGGCCGGTAATGTAGTCTTCTGTTTCTTGTCGCTTGGGCTTCATGAAAATGTCAGTGGTCTGGCCATATTCAACCATTTCACCCAAATACATGTAAGCAACAAAATCAGACACGCGCGCAGCCTGCTGCATATTGTGGGTCACGATCAAAATCGTGACCTTGTTCTTGATCTCGCTGATCAGTTCTTCAATACTGCCGGTGGCAATTGGATCCAGCGCGGATGTGGGCTCGTCAAACAAAATTATTTCAGGATCAGTGGCCAGTGACCGGGCAATACACAAGCGCTGCTGCTGGCCGCCTGACAAATTGGTCGCAGGCTCGGTCATGCGGTCCTTGACCTCGTTCCACAGGGCCGAACTCTTCAAGGCGGCTTCTACCTTGTCTTCAATGTAAGTTGCAGATTTTTCACCGCGCACCCGCAGCCCATAAGCCACGTTCTCGAAAATGGACTTTGGAAACGGGTTGGGTTTTTGGAACACCATGGAGATTCGCATGCGAACCTCGATAGGATCAACTGAACGATCCAAAATATCGACTTCGTCCGGGTGAAGCTGAATTTTTCCGTCGTACCGGTGACCCGGATAGAGGTCATGCATGCGGTTAAAGCAGCGCAGGTAGGTGGACTTGCCGCAGCCGCTGGGGCCGATCAGAGCCGTGACACGGTTTTCGTACACCGGCATGGAAACGCCTCTGAGAGCTTTGAAGTCACCGTAATAGAAATCAAGGTTTTGCGACTCTGCCTTCAGAGGCGGCGCATTGTCGGGGTAAGTGATGGTGGATGCCATGAGGTGTTGTTCTCGTTAAATTGTTACCACTTGATGTTCTTGCGCAGGCGGTAGCGAAGCCAGATGGCAAGCGCATTCATGCCCAAAGTGAGGAACACCAGAACCAAACTGGCGGCAGCCGCGTTGGCGTGGAAGGCTGGGTCGGGGCGCGATGTCCAGTTGAAAATCTGGATGGGCATCACTGTAAAGGGTGAGAACAGCCAATCAAACATGCCTGCAACTGGTTCACCAGTAAATGGCACCGGTGGCAAAAAGGCGATGAATGTCAGCGCGCCAATGGTGATGATCGGCGCTGTTTCACCGATGGCACGCGACAAGCCAATGATCACACCCGTCAAAATGCCCGGCATGCTGTAGGGCACCAGGTGATCGCTGACCACTTGCCATCTTGTGGCACCACAGGCATAAGCGCCTTCACGCACCATTTGCGGGATCGATCGCAACGCTTCGCGCGTGGTGACGATCACAATCGGCAAAATCAACAATGCCAAGGTCAAACCAGCTGACAAAATGCTTTGTCCAAAACCAAAGGTGTAGACAAACAAACCCAGCGCCAATAGACCGTAGACAATTGACGGCACACCTGCCAAGTTGCTGATGTTGATCTCGATCACATCGGTGAACCAGTTTTTTCTGGCGTACTCTTCCAGGTAAATGCCACTGGCGATGCCCACCGGAATAGCGAAGAGTCCGGTCACCAGCATCACCAGAAACGAGCCCACCCAGGCTGACAATATCCCTGCCTCACCGGCCCTGCGTGAGGGAAAGTTTGTAAAAAACTCTGCGGTCAGGCGTGGCCCGCCATCAATCAGCATCCGGGAAAACAAGGCGAGCAGCGTAAAAATGGCAATGGCTATGACGATCACGCTCAGCACCGCGAACATCACATCCCAGCGCTTGTGAGCCTTGATGATGGCCCGCAGCGCTTCAGTCCGTTTGATATCTTGCGCCATCAGTACACCTCCCGGTATTTGCGGCGCATCCAGTGCCCCAACAAGTTAAACAACAGCGTGATCACCAACAAGGTCAATCCCGCCGCAAAAATAGTCTGATACCCAATGCTGCCGTGAGGAAGGTCACCAAGCGCCACCTGCACGATAAAAGATGTGACCGTAGCTGCAGGCTCCAGCGGGTTGAGCGTCAAATTGGGTTGCATACCGGCCGCGACCGCCAGGATCATGGTTTCCCCTACAGCGCGGGAAATACCCAAAATATAAGCCGACGCGATACCGGAGATGGAAGCTGGCACCACGACGCGCATGGCAGTCTGAAAACGGGTGG
>VMTC01000034.1 GCA_013791765.1 Rhodoferax sp. | reverse complement strand
CAATGACACCCGGACGTCGTTCGCGCCCGGGGCAAGTTCAACTGTCGAAGCCGCGGTGGCCTGGACATCAACCCTTTTTTGCACCAGCTATGCGCAGGCGCTGCCGACCAATACACGCATGGCGCGGCAGTAAGGATTTGCGCTGGCCCGGCGTGAATCGCCATTGACGGTCACCGGTGTCATGGCTTCACTGACGGCCCAACGCCTTTACCCAGAAACTGCCCATTGACCGTGCGACCGTACATGTCGTCAGGCGAGTCGTGGTGTTTCTGGCGCGTCTCTGCGATCGAGCCCTGAAAGCGGGGATCCTGGGGGCGCTCATGGCTGTCCATGAACATCGCAACATCCCATGCTTCCTGGTCTGTCAGCGTATTGCCCTGGCTCAGGGGCATATTGCTCTTGATGAACGCTGCTGCGTTCTTGATCACGCCCATGCCGGCGCCCCAGTTGAACGATTGAGGCCCCCACAAGGGTGGGAATACAACGGCCCCGTGCGAAGACTGGCCCTGACCATCAGCGCCATGGCAAAGCGCGCACTTTTGCTGGAAGACGAGCTCACCCCGGGCAAAGTCCATGGCCAGCAGTGGATCTTCTGGCGCCGGGTAGCCGCGCCCTGGCAGCGAGGTGCCGACAGGCGCTCCCTTGGCCAGGAAAAACGCATAGGTCTCCAGAGCGACCAGCACCTCGTCACCCGCTGGCGGCGCCTTGCCATTCATGCTGTAGACAAAACAGCCCTGAAGGCGCTCGGTGAAAGTGTTCACTCGGCCGGTCTTGCTGCGGTAAGCCGGGTAGGCCACGTAGGCGGCCCAGAGCGGGGCTGAATGGGCCAGTCGACCCGCGTCAAGGTGGCAGTTTGCACAGCTCAGGGCGTTGCCGACGAATTTGGGAGCCTCCAGGCCCGTGTTATTGAAGATGCGTTGCCCGAGCTTCACTTGTTTTCCGAATTCATTGTCAGGTATGGCGCTGTCAGGGGGTGGCATGAAGGCGGGCGCTGCGGCCACCGCCTGCGGCGCGCTGGCCGGGACACTTGCGGATGCAGCAGGCGGCGCCACAAGTGGCTCGGTAGCCGGGCGTTGATCGCAGGCGACCAAGAAGGTCGCCACGGAGCTCAGACCGAGCACCCAAGCGAGCGCTGAAATGCGAAAGGATTTTTTCATGGCTTGACACTCCGCTTTGTGCTTGGCACGGCATCAAGGCTGCCGTAGTACGCGGCCACAGCGCCGATGTCCGTTGGCGACAACTTGAGTGCAATCCCGTGCATCAGACCCAAGGGGTCGTTCTTGCGCGTTCCGGCCTGCCAGGCCTGCAATTGTGATGTGATGTAAGTGGCGGACTGACCGGCGATTTGCGGAAAGACCGCACCCACGCCCAGGCCCTTGGGCCCATGGCACTGGGCGCAGGCGGGCACGCCCCTGCTCCAGTCGCCGCGCTGAGCGAGGGTCTCGCCGGCGCTGAGGGATTTGGCGTCAGCCGGCGCTTCACCATCAGGGTTGGTGACGGCCAGCCCGGCGTAATACGCGGCCAGGGCTTGTCGGTCGGCATCGTTGAGCTGTTGCGCGATCGGTGCCATGATGGGGTTCACGCGGGTCGTGTCGTGAAAACTCTGCAGCTGGCGCACAAAATAGACAGGATTCAGACCCGCCAGGCGTGGAAACCCGGCTGCAGGTTGCCCTTGCCCGCTGGCACCATGGCAAGTCATACAGGCGGGCGCGCCGGCAGCATTGCCCGTTTTGGCGATTTTTTCACCATTTTGAGCCAAGGCCGGCAACGCAGTGAGGGCCAGCGCCGTGAACAGCGCCATGCCAGCGCTCCGGCATGACAGGCTGACGCTGATGACCGTCGCCTGAGGCAGGTCTTGGCAGTTTGGCTGGGACACAGCCAATGCACGGCGGTATTGAGGTTGGATCATCGTAAGGTTCTCCGTCAAAGGACCGTTCTATATTATTTTTGTGATTAGACCGGGCCGAATATGGACCGTCTGTGCGGCACCGCACTGCCGCATTGCGGCCCAGCCGGGCAATTCCTGCGCTGACATCGGTCTGGCAATGCCGCCCCCTTGCGCCAGTTCGCAGCCCTTCTGCAACAACAAGCCGCCTTGCGCCACCGTTTCCACGCCTTCGGCAATGACCGCGCGGTGAATACCGGTAGCGACTCTGCTGGATTACGACCATGCGGGCGGCATCTTTCCCTTTTGATTGGGGCAATTGGTGTTGGGCTGACACGTTTGACACCTTATTGGCTCCGGCTTCAGTACTCTCAAACGTTGCTGGAAAAATGCCACGCCCTTTGTTCGGCAACGCACAGACCATGAGTCTGGGCCTGGCTAACGTTCGCCCCATGTTGTCCCGCACAGGGCGATTGCGCCCGGTCCGTGTTGCGCGTTCCACCCCTGTCGCGCCCACTCTGGAGTTCTCATGCAAGACACCGTAGCCAGCCGAACTGAGCCCAGGCTCAACCCAGTCCTCTTCAGCCCGTTGCCTGATGCGCCCCACCGCGACCACCCCCTTCCGCAAGCGGCTTGCAGCGACCATCAATTCATCACCCTGCTCAATGCCTACCGTGACAGTGGTGGCTTGGCACCGGCGCAAGAGGTGGTTGCATTGCTCAGGCGGCACATCGAATGCGGCCCCGCAATGCTCACGCGCCTGATTGTCAGTAAGGAGGTGATTTGCTTTGGCTGGCAATCGGCCCTGTGGCTACCCTTGTTCCAGTTCAACCCCGTCGATATGTCGCTGCAAACCGGCCTCAGCCCAGTTTTGACCGAGTTGAGTCCGCACTTGGACGCCTGGCAGGTGGCAAACTGGTTCGCTCAACCTAACTCATGGCTTGGCGGTGCCAGCGCCACGCCAGCACGCATGCTGGCGATTGACCCAGCGGCGGTTCTGAGCGCCGCGCGGGCTCTCGGCCGGACCAATTAAACGCCGCAAGCGCCCCTCGTTCGCAACGACTGAAATCAAGGACTCACACCATGCCCCGGATCATCACCGCCGACCAGACCGAGCTTTATGTTAAAGATTGGGGCACTGGCCAGCCCGTCATTTTGATTCACGGTTGGCCCCTGTCTGCTGACAGTTGGGACGACCAGGCGCTGGCGCTGGCTGAAGCGGGCTACCGCGCCATTGCCTATGACCGGCGCGGCTTTGGCCGTTCTTCGCAGCCGTGGCGTGGCTACGATTACGACACGCTGGCGGACGACCTGGTGGCGGTGATCGAGCAAACCGGCGCCAAGGACGCGGTGCTTGTGGGCTTTTCGATGGGCGGGGGCGAAGTGGCGCGCTACATGTCGCGCCACCATGGAAAATCGATTGCCAAGGCGGTTCTGGTCTCTGCCAGCCTGCCGTACCGGCTCAAGACCAGTGACAACCCACTCGGTGCCGAGCAAGCTGCGTTTGACAAGACGGCGCAGGCGCTCCGTGACGACCGCCCCAAGTTCCTCGCGGGATTTTTCGAAAAATTCTTTGGTATGACCCCGCAGGACCGGCCGGTGAGTGACGAAGTGCTGGCGTGGGCGCGCAGCGTGGCGATGCAAGCGAGCTTGAACTCCACCCTGGGCTGCGCCAAGTCCTTCACGACCACGGACTTTCGCCCGGAACTGGCGGCGTTCAAGGTGCCCACCCTGGTCATCCACGGCGATGACGACAAGATTGTGCCGATTGAAGCCTCAAGCCGGCTCACGGCCAAAGGCATTGCCCAGTCAACCTTGATCGAATACGCCGGTGCGCCGCATGGCTTGTTTGCCACCCACAAGGAACGGCTGACCAAGGACCTGCTTGACTTTTTGGCTAGGTGAGTTCGCAATGCGGTCATGAACACCACCCGCACCGAATCCGACAGCTTTGGCCCGATTGAAGTCCCGGTCGCCGCTTTGTGGGGCGCGCAAACAGCGCGCAGCCTGAAGTTCTTCGACATTGGCGAGCAGCGCATGCCGCTGGCGGTGATTCATGCGCTGGCCTGGCTCAAGTGGGCGGCGGCCAAGGTTAACTGTGATCTGCACCTGCTTGACGCCGGCAAAGCGCAGGCGATTGCCGACGCGGCGCAGCGCGTGGCAGCAGGCGAGTTCGATGCGCAATTCCCCTTGTCGGTGTGGCAGACCGGCTCGGGCACGCAGAGCAACATGAACCTCAACGAGGTGGTGGCGCACCTGGCCGAGCGCGCTTTTGATGGCGACGTCGGCGCAGCGCGTACGGTTCACCCCAATGACGACGTTAACCTGGGCCAGTCCTCCAACGATGTCTTTCCGAGCGCGATGCACATTGCGGTGGCGCAACAAGCCCAGCTCGGTTTGCTGCCGACGCTGCAAGCCTTGCGCAGTGCGCTCGCAGCCAAATCCAATGAATTCGAAGCGGTGGTGAAAATCGGGCGCACGCACCTGCAGGATGCGACGCCAGTGACGCTGGGCCAGGAGTTCGGCGGCTACGCGGCGCAGCTTGCGTTGTGCCAGGACAGCATCGACTACGCGCTGCGAGCGGTGCACACGCTGGCGCTCGGCGGCACTGCAGTGGGCACCGGTCTGAACACGCACCCCGATTTTGGCGCGCGGGTGGTGGCGCTGCTGGCGCAGCAACTCAAATTGCCCTTGACGCAGGCTGACAACCTGTTTTCGGCCATGGCCGGTCACGAAGCGCTGGTGGCGCTGCATGGCAGCTTGAGAATGCTGGCCATTGCCTTGATCAAGATTGCCAACGACATCCGCCTGATGGGCAGCGGGCCGCGCGCCGGTCTGGGTGAGCTGCAGTTGCCAGAGAATGAGCCCGGCAGTTCGATCATGCCCGGCAAGGTCAACCCGACCCAGATCGAGGCCCTGACCATGGTCTGCGCGCAGGTCATGGGGCACGACAGCGCCATTGCTTTTGCCGCCAGCCAGGGCCAGTTTGAACTCAATGTGTACAAGCCGCTCATCATTCTTGACACCCTGGACAGCCTGCGCCTGCTGACCGATGCGATGCGCAGCTTTGAACAGCACTGTGTGGCGGGCATAACGGTGAACGCCGCACGAGTCCAGGCGCTATTGGAGAGCTCGCTGATGCTGGTCACGGCGCTCACGCCACACATCGGTTACGACCGCGCCGCGCAAATTGCCAAACATGCCCACGCGCACGGCAGCACCCTGCGCGAGGCCGCGCTGGCGCTCGGGATGGTGAGCGCACAGCAGTTCGACGCCTGGGTCGACCCGCGGCGGATGCTTGGCCCGGGAAGCAGTGGCAGCCCGGGCGCCAGGCCTTCAGACATTTCACCAGCGAGCAGATAACATGAAATTCACGCCGATTGACGCAGCCCCTGCGCTTGGGATGCGATTCAAACTGAGTGCGCCGGTGAAGAAATCAAGGCCTCACGTCAAACCCGGCTTTGCGTATTAAACCCGGCGCGGCGACTGGGCTATGCGCATGCGGCTTTGGGGTAAAAACACACGCGAAATTGAAGCTGGGGTATGCAAGCGCTTGCCGACGCGCGCCTTTCACGCAGTAGCCCGGTCGCATAGCCCAATCACCATGCCTGACGCCGTCGAAGTCAGAATTTCTGCATCATGCGGCACACATCCATTCGCGCCACCCCAGCGCATCGCCTGGCTGATTCACCCACCACCGTGTTATCAGCCCCGATCCGCCAGCTTGGACGGCAAGCAACTGTTCGCAACCGTGGCTGCTCTGTGCGAAAACGCACAGAGCAAAATGCG
The DNA here is from genome assembly GCA_013791765.1 of Rhodoferax sp. GTDB lineage: Bacteria > Pseudomonadota > Gammaproteobacteria > Burkholderiales > Burkholderiaceae_C > Rhodoferax. Next base: position 14,092 of record VMTC01000034.1, on the reverse strand, counting down.
GCTGATCTTTACCATTGACAAGACGTTGGCGCTGCGCTTGCCGGTTGGTTGGCGGGGCAGGGCCATTGAAGCAACCCAGGAGAATTACCATGCCAGAGTTCGGATCGCCTTTTTCAGGCGTAGCCCACAACAAGAAGATCAGCCACGAGGAGCTTGTCAGAGCCATTCGTTTCATGGTGGCCGCAGAGTACGAAGCAACCCAGATGTACATGCAGCTGGCCGAGTCCACCGACCACCCGCTCGCCATCAAGGTGCTCACCGAGATCGCGGACGAGGAGCGTGTTCACGCGGGGGAATTTCTCCGACTGCTGCATGAGTTGGCCCCGGATGAAGCCAAACTCTACGCCCAGGGCGCCAAAGAGGTTGAAGAAGAAATCAAGCAGCTCAAGCCCTGATGGCAAGCGCCCGCAAGCCGCCAGGGCTGGCCTGGCGAGCCCGTGTTGACCCGGCTAGAGGCCCGGCCGTTGCGCATGTCTGAGGTGGACCGGTCGGCACCGCTGCTGTTCGTCATCAATGCGGCGGCGGGGCATCAGGACCTTGAGGCGACCCGCGAGCTGATTGAAAGCGCGCTGCGCGCCAGCTCTAGAGTCGGCGAACTGCTGATTGGGCGCCCGCAGGACTTGGCCCAAGTGGCGCAAAAGGCGGCTGCAAATGCCTTGAGCCGTGGCGGCGCCGTGGTGGCCGTGGGGGGCGACGGCACCATCAACACCGTGGCGCAAGCCGCCTACGCCCAGGGCTGCGCCATGGGCGTGCTGCCGCAAGGCACCTTCAACTACTTTGCCCGAACCCATGGCATTCCTGGCGATGCGGCGCAGGCGCTGCAGGTCTTGCTGAGCTGCGAGCCCGAGCCGGTGCAGGTCGGGCTCATCAACGAGCGTGTTTTTCTCGTCAACGCCAGCCTGGGCCTGTACCCCGAGCTGCTGCAGGACCGGGAGGCCTGGAAAGCGCGCTTTGGCCGCAGCCGCGTGGTCGCCTTTGCCGCGGCTTTGGCGACCTTGCTGGGGCGCCGGCGCCAGTTGCGCCTGCGCATTGAACACGGCACCGAAGTTCGCAACGTGACCACCCCCACGCTGTTCATCGGCAACAACCGGCTGCAACTCGAACAGGTCGGCCTGGCGCAGGCCGAAGCGCTCGACCAGGGCTCGCTGGCCGCCGTGATGCTGCGCCCCATCGGTGCTCTGGCGATGCTCTGGCTGCTGCTGCGCGGGAGCTTTGGACAATTGGGCGAAGCCGACTCGGTGCAGAGCGTTCATTTTCAACGCATGCTGGTCACGCCGCGTCTGCGCTGGGTGCGTCGGCGGGTCAAGGTGGCATTCGACGGCGAGGTCAGCGCGATGCGCGCGCCGATTGAATTCCGGGTTGCGCCCAAGCCGCTGTACCTGATCAAGCCGGCCAGCGCGAACGGGGCCACCGGCCAGGCCGGGGGTGGTGCATGAGTGTGCTGCTGCAAATCTCGGACCCCCATTTCGGCACCGAGCAGGCCGCCGTGCTTGAGGCCTTGGCGGCGCTGTCGCAGCAGCAGCGGCCCGACCTGGTGGTGCTCTCGGGCGACATCACCCAGCGCGCCCGACCGGCCCAGTTCGCGGCGGCGCGCGCTTTCATTGATCGACTCGGTGTGCCGCTTTTGAGCCTTGCAGGCAACCACGATATTCCGCTGTTTGACCTGGGGCAGCGCCTGTTTCATCCGTATGCGCACTACAGCGCGGCCTTTGGCGCCGATCTGGAACCGGTACATTGCTCAAACCATTTGCTGGTGCTGGGCGTGAACACCACGCGCTGGTACCGGCACAAAAGCGGCGAAGTGTCGCTGGCCCAAATTGAGCGCGTGGCCCGCCGCTTGAAAAGCGCAACGCCGGGGCAATTGCGGGTGGTGGTGGTGCACCAGCCCGTTGCCGTGCCGAGTCCTAGTGAAGAACACAATTTGCTGCGCGGCCACGCAGGCGCGCTCCAGCGTTGGGCGGGGGCGGGTTGCGACCTGGTCATGGGCGGCCATATTCACCTGCCGTACGTGCTGCCGATGCCGGGCCTGGTGCGCCCGATGTGGGCGGTGCAGGCCGGTACTGCCGTATCCAGACGGGTGCGTGACGGCGCGCCGAACTCGGTCAACCTGTTGCGCTGGGGTGGCGTGGGCGCGCTTGGCGTTTGCCTGATCGAGCAATGGGACTACAACGCCGCTGCGCAGGGCTTTGTGCGTCAGCGCGTCACCGAAGTCCATCCCGCGCGCGCTGGGGGAGCGGCGCTTGAACTTTGAGGCGGCGCGTCTCCCGCAATTGGCGCAATTGGCGCTGTGGGCCGCTGAACACGCGTTGCCGGCCTTTTTTTTGCTGCTGGCGCTGGCTTGGGGCGCAAGCTGGGCTGGCTGGTGCGTCTGGCGGCGCGCCCAGGTGCGACGCCACACGCGGGCAGTGTCGCATCGGCCCAGCATCGCATGGCGAGTTGCCGTCGGCCTGGTCATCAGCCTGGGCAGCGCCGCCGTCTTTGCCGCTCTAGCCCTGCAGTTGGGCGCAGGCACCGGGCTGAGCCAGGTTGACCAGGCGCTAACCGATGCGTTGCGCGCCAGCGTGGCGCCTTGGACGCAACAGCTGTTTGCCGTGCTGACGCACCTGGGCGATCCGGCCACACTGACGCTGCTGGGCCTTGGCATCGCCTTGGTTCTGGTGATGCACGGGCAGCGCGCTATGGCGCTGGGTTGGGTGCTCGCGCTGGCGGGCAACGGCCTGCTGAACCCGACTCTCAAGCAGGTGTTTGGCCGTGCCCGGCCGCTGCAGGCGCAGCAGTTCGTGCAGGCCACAGGATTGAGTTTTCCCAGTGGCCACAGCTCGGGCGCGGTGGTCGCCTACGGCATGCTGGCTTACCTGGCGCTCAAGCTGCTGGCCCCCCGTTGGCAACTGCCAGCGCTGCTGGCGGCAGCGAGCCTGGTGGTGACCGTGGGCGCCAGCCGTGTGTTTCTGCGCGTGCACTTTTCCAGTGACGTGCTTGCGGGCTTTGCCTCAGGCGCCGCCTGGCTGGCGCTGTGCATCACGGCTCTAGAGCTGGTGCTTTGGTGGCGCGCAGGCCGTTCTTAAAAGCGGGGTCTGTCACCCTCAATTTTCGCCCTGCGCAATACGCACGATTTCCTTGGCAATGTCTTCGGGTGAGAGCACAAAATCGATGCAACCGCTGTCGATGGCGCTCTCAGGCATGTCAGGTTGGCCCGCTGTGTCCGGTTTTTGCGCAATGGTGATGCCGCCTACCTCCTTGATGCCACGCAGCGCGGCGGCGCCGTCGCCGTCGTAGCCCGACACGATCACGGCAATGAGCTTGCCGTCCCAGTACTGGGTGAGGGACTTCAAAAAAACCGTGATCACATCGGGCCAGCCGCGCGGTTTGGAGATCGGCCTGAGCTGGAATAGCTCGCCATCCACATGCAAATCGCGGTTCGCCGGGATGATGTAAACATGGTTGGGCTCGACAACCAAGTTCTCGGTGATCAGCTCCACCGGCATTTTGCTGTAAGGCGGCAGCACCTCATGCAATTGGGTCGGCATGATGGTGATGTGGTTGACGATGACAATGGCCACCCCCATGTCATTGGGCAAGTTTTTCAGCAGTCGAATGTAGGCATCAAGCCCGCCGGCCGAACCACCGACGCAAACAATCGGAAAATTTTTCATCGGGGCTCCTTGGCTGCGGCCAGCGCCAGGTCGAGCGCCTGCATCAGCGCATTGATCTTGATCGGCTTGGTCAGGTAGCACAAAAAGCCCGCCGCCAGCCCTTTGTCGACGTCGTGCGGCATGGCATTGGCACTCAGGGCCAGCACCGGAATGTGCCGTGTGGCAGCGTCGTCCTGCAAAATTTTCAAAGCCTGAAAACCCGTGATGCCCGGCAGGTTGATGTCCATCAGGATTACTGCGGGCTGGTGCATGCGCGCCATCGCGATGCCGCTGGTGCCATTGCCGGCCTTTAACAAGCGCAGGTCGCTGCGCCGGGCAAGGAGTTGCTCGAGCAGCTCGGTGTTGGCCGGGTTGTCTTCAACATACAGCAAGGCGGGCAGGGTGGCTGCATGCGGCGCTGGCGCTGGTGTTTCATGCTCATCAGTGGCTTGCTGCGGCTTGGCCTGGTTGAGCTCAAACCAGAACTCGCTGCCGATGCCAGGGCGGCTGTTGACGCCGATCTCCCCGCCCATCAATTCGACCAGCCGCTTGCACACGACCAGGCCGATGCCGGTGCCTTCCTGCGTGCCACTCTCCTGGCCAAGACGATTGAAGGGCTGAAACAACTGGGACAGCTGTTGTTCGGACAAGCCCTCTCCGGTGTCGACCACGCTGATGCGAACGCGCCCCGCGCTGGGGCTGCGGCAGGTGATGTCTACGGTGCCGCCCGTGCGGTTGTATTTGATTGCGTTGCTGAGCAAGTTGACAATCACTTGCTTCAAGCGGGTGCGGTCGGCTTGCACAAAGCAGGGATCATTGAGCGCCGCCATGCTGACGCGGATGCCGCTGTGCTGCGCTTGCGGCGCGATCATGGCGGCGCAATCGGTGAAATTATCAGCCAGGCAGACCGGTTCCATCGACAAGTTCAGCTTGCCCGACTCGATCAGGGACAGGTCCAGAATTTCGTTGATCAGCGTCAGCAAATACCAGCCGCCCCTCAGAATCTGCTGCAGGCTCGCTTGTTGATCCGGCGTGGGCTCAGGCGTGCCCGACTCGAGTAACTGCGCAAAGCCCAGGATGGCATTGAGCGGCGAGCGCAGCTCATGACTCATGCTTGACAGGAAGTCCGACTTGGCGCGGTTGGCCTGGTCGGCCTGCAAACAAGCGCTTTGCAGCCTGAGGTTGCTCTCCTTGAGCGACTCATCGAGCAATTTGCGCGCCGAGATGTCGCTCAGCATCATGCGCAAGACCGGCGCGCCGTCAGACCCTTGCGCGCAGCTGAGCGCCAAACTGACCCAGACCGCAGCGCCGGCACTGTGCAGCACCTGCAACTCGCAGGTCTGGGCCACCCCCGTGGCATTGACCTGCTGGCGGCACTGGTAATAAATATCTTGCTGCGCCTGGACAATATAGCGGCTTAAGGGGCGCTTGGCCAAGGCGCTGCGCGCCACGCCGAGCAGGGTGGCTGCGCACAGGTTGGCCTCCAGGATCAAGCCGTCGGGGCTGGCCGTGAGGTAGCCCACCGGAGCCAGGTCGTACAGGTCGAAATAACGGGCGCGAGAGGCTTCAAGCGCCAGCTGCACCCGGCGCAGCTCGTCGTTTTGCATCTCCAGCTCGACCTGATGCACCGCGAGTTCATGCATCAACCGCTGCATCAGCTCGGGCGACTGCGCTTGCACGCTCGGGGGCAGTTGCGCCAGCCGGTCACGCGCCCGGTCTTGGGCCCGGCGGTGCATCTCGGGCGTGAGGCTCAGGCTTGGCGGGGAAGTGGCGGCCTCAGGGTCATTGCCGGGGCGCACGGGCTCTGAATTGGAAAAATCCATGCGAATGACTCTTTAAGCTGGCTAAAAATTCATTTTAGCCACCGTTGACCGGCGACGGTCAGGCTGTCTGCCTTGTTCAGTGTCTTTTTTGCACTATCAAAAAATTAGCATCATAAGCACAAGGAATGTGGGCTACAGCCCGATTTGGCATAAAAATGTGCGCATTTCAAGCTTACCCCTTGGGCGTCTCGCAGGCGCGCTCGGTGGTGGCAATGGCGTAAACCTGGCCCGCTTCATTGAGCAGGGCGGTGGCGGTGAGCGACACCTCCAGCGTGCGGCCGTCTTTGGTCAGGCGCTGGGTTGGGTAAGGTTCGAGCGTTTGCGCCAGACTGAGCTGGTGCATCTTGAGCAGGGCATCTTCCTGCAGTGCTTTGGGTATGCGCGCGCGCACATTCATCTGGAGCGCCTGCGCCTCGCTCCAGCCATACAGACGCTCGGCGCCCGGGTTCCAGGCAATGATGCGGCCGTCGAGTTCCTGCACCGTGATGGCGTCATGCGCGTCGCGCACCACCACCGCCAGGCGCAGCAGTTCATTGGCTTTTTGCAGCGCCTCGCGCGCACGCTTGGCCTCGGTGTTTTCCACAAAGGTGATCACGGCGCCCTCGATCACGTTATCTAAGGTGCGGTAGGGCAAGATGCGCAGGGTGTAGCACTTGCCGTCGCTGGCTTGTACCTCCACCTCCTTGGGCACCAGGGTTTGCAGCACGGCCTGCAGGTCGGCCACCAGGCTGGTATAGCCCACCAGGTTGCTCACCACATGGGCCACGGGGCGCCCGATGTCGCTCAAAATCAGATTGGTGATTTGCGCGGCTGAGGGCGTGAAGCGCAGGATGCGCAGGTTGTGATCGACAAAAACGGTGCCAATGCCGGTGCCCGCCAGCAGGTTGTTCATGTCGTTGTTGGCGCGCGACAGGTCGCCCACCTTGGTCTGCAGTTCGGTGTTGACGGTGCTCAGTTCTTCGTTGATCGACTGCATCTCTTCTTTGGAGGTCTCCAACTCTTCATTGGTGCTCTGCAACTCTTCATTGACCGACTGCATCTCTTCGTTGCTGGACTTGAGCTCCTCGTTGCTGGTTTCCAGCTCTTCTTTCGCCGCGAGCAAATACTCTTCCTTGGCCTGCAGCTCTTCGTTGAGTTCGGCGATCTGGTTGTTGGCGTCAAGGCCGCGCTGCTCGTTGCTGACCGCTGGCAGCACCAGGGTGGTGTGCACTGGTGCAGCGACGTCAACCGCTTTCTCCAGCAGCACCAGAAACAAGGGTGAGGCCAGCGCGGCGGCCGGGCCGCCCGCTGCCGGGCACACGGTGAGGTTGACCTGCGTGAAATGGCCATTGGTGCGCACGCGCAGGCCCAGAACGCGCACGGTTTCCAAGTGGGCTGCGGCCTTGTGCAGGGCGGTGGTCAGGCCCCGGCGCAAGCCTTCGCGCGCCATTTTCAAAATGTTGTTGATACCGGCCTCACCGGGTGCGGGCTCCAAGTACTGGCCGGTGCGCCCGTGCAGGTAAAGGATGTCGCCAAAGGCGTTGACCAGGGCTGCCACCGGGCCGAGTTGCTGCAACAGCGTTTGCTCGGTCAACTCGCGCAGCGACAGCTTGGGCTGCAGCGCCGCTTTGCCCGGCAACGGCGGTTCAGCCAGCTCTTTTTCGATCAGCGGCGGCAGGAACCGGCCCAGCGCAGCGCGCTGCGCGCCTTGAAAATCTTCCTTGCGCTGGTAGAGCTTGGCCTTGCGCTCGAGCACGGCAAACAAGTCGCCAAACTCCCCAGCGGTCTCCGAACTGCCCAAAAACAGCACACCACCGGGTAAGAGCGCGTAATGAAACAGCGAGATCAGCTTCTTTTGCAGCTCCGGGCCGAGGTAAATCAGCAGGTTGCGACAGCTGATGAGGTCGAGCTTGGAGAACGGCGGGTCCTTGATCACGTCCTGCTCGGAAAAAACCAGCAGGTCGCGAATGCTTTTGTGGATGCGGTAGGCGCTGCCATCGGGTTCGGCCGTGAAAAAACGCGTCAGCCGTTCGGGCGTGATGTCTTGGGCAATGCTGGCGGGGTAGACGCCGGCGCGGGCGATGGCAATGGCGCGGGCGTCTATATCGGTGGCAAACACCTGCACTTTGTAGCTCTTGCGCAGCGCCTCGAGCCGCTCTTGCAGCAAGATGGCAATTGAATACGCCTCTTCACCGGTAGAGCAGCCGGTGGACCAGACGCGCACCGGCGTTCCCGCGGGCTTGCCCTCAAACAGCCGGGGGATCACCTGGGCCTCAAGCGCGGCAAAGGCGTCGGGATCGCGAAAAAAATTGGTCACGCCAATCAGCAAATCGTTAAACAGCGCCTGCACTTCTGGCAGGTTTTTCTGCAGGTACTTGACGTAGTCACCTATTGACTCGATCTGGTGCACGGCCATGCGGCGCTCGATGCGCCGAAAAATGGTGTTGGGCTTGTACTGCGAAAAATCATGCCCGGTGTGCGTGCGCAGCATCACAAATATTTTTTTGAGCGCGTTTTCGCTCAGCGGTGTGGCGGCGCTGGCGGGGTGCGGTGGCCGACCAAAGGCGTGGCTCACGTAGGCCATGAGTTGCGCGGGCATCTCGGCCGGGGGTAGGTTGTAGTCAACCAGACCGGTGGCCAGCGCGCTTTGCGGCATGCCGTCAAATTCACTGGAGGCCGGGCTTTGGATCATCACCATGCCGCCTTCACCCTTGATGGCGCGCACGCCCAGCGTACCGTCGCTGCCGGTGCCCGAGAGCACGATGCCAATGGCGTGCTCATGCTGATCAAAGGCGAGCGAGCGGAATAAAAAGTCTATCGGCAGGCGGTGCCCGCGCGGCGCCGCGGGCTCGAGCAGTTGCAGCGTGCCGTTCAAAAACGCCATGTCGCGGTTCGGTGGAATGATGTACACGCAATTGGCTTGCACCACCATGCCGTCCACCACCTCAAAAACCCGCATGCGGGTGCGGCGCTGGATCAGCTCGCTCAGCAGGCTCTTGTGGTCGGGGTCCAGGTGCTGCACCAGCACAAAAGCCATGTCCGGATTTCCATCGCCCGGCATGCCGGAGAAAAAAGCTTCAATCGCCGCCAGCCCGCCAGCCGAGGCACCAATACCGACGATCGGAATGCGGGCCGGGACCGGTGTGATCGCTTCGCCGAGAGCGGGGTCGGGCGCGGCGGCTGCGGCTGCGGCAACTGGAGCGGGTTTTTGAGTGCGCATGGTCGTTCTTGGTGGGGGTTGGAAGTCGCCTTGGCACTTTACTCGGTTTCAGCGGTGGCCCGTTTTTGCACGGGCGTTCAAAACGATCATTAATTCATAGCTACTCGTGCTTATTTGACGTGGGCTAGCGGCTCAAATAGTCTATAAACTTTGGGGCAATACGGGTCGAGTCGTCAGCCCCGCAAGGCCAGGCGGGCGGGGGTTGACAAGCGCGGCTTGCCTGATGACGCCACGGGCGCGGGCGCGGCACGCTTTGGGCGCGCATGCTGCATCACGTGGCTGTCTGCGCTCTCAGTGGATATCTTGAACGTGCCCACCACCTGCGCCAAGCGCTGCGCCTGCTCGCGCAGGCTCTCGGCAGCAGCGGCGGACTGTTCCACCAGCGCGGCGTTTTGCTGCGTCATCTGGTCGAGTTGCACCACCGCAGTATTGACTTCTCCGATGCCCTGGCTCTGCTCGGTGGCCGCACTGGTGATTTCGCCGATGATGTCGGAGACGCGCTGCACCGAATTCACGATGTCGGTCATGGTCTTGCCGGCATCGGAGACCAGACGCGAGCCGGTCTCGATGCGCTCCACACTCGCGCCAATCAGGCTCTTGATCTCTTTGGCAGCCTCGGCTGAACGGCCCGCCAGGCTGCGCACCTCACTCGCCACCACGGCAAAACCTCGCCCTTGCTCGCCGGCGCGCGCGGCTTCTACGGCCGCGTTCAAGGCCAGGATGTTGGTCTGGAAGGCAATGCCGTCGATCACGCCGATGATGTCGCTGATCTTTTTAGAGCTTGTGTTAATGTCGTTCATGGTGCTGACCACTTGCGACACCACCGAGCCCCCGCGCGCGGCCACCTCTCCGGCGTTGGAGGCGAGCTGGTTGGCCTGGCGCGCGGCATCGGCCGACTGCTGCACCGTGTGCGTGAGCTGGTCCATGTTGGAGGCGGCGCTTTGCAAATTACTGGCCGTCTGCTCGGTGCGCACGCTCAGGTCCTGGTTGCCTGAGGCAATCTCAGCGCTGGCGGTGGCGATGCTGTCGGTTGACATGCGCACCTGTCCGACCAGCTGGCCCAGCGACTGGCGCATGGCTTCGAGCGAGCGCAATAGACGGGCCGCTTCGTCGCCGCCGCTGCAATCAACCTGGTGGTCGGTCAGGTCACCCTGCGCAATGGCCTGGGCGACTTCCTCGGCTTTGAGGATCGGCACGCAAATAGCGTTCATGTTGAGGATCGTCAGGGGGATGAACACCAGCAGCAAGACGCCGGTGGCGCCGGCGATGAGCCATATCACTTGCATGACGGTGCTGTGCAGCTTGCCCTGGCTGGCTGCGGTGGCGCGTTGCAACTCAGTGGCCAGCTCCGTCAAATGGGTGTTGGCCTTTTCATAAATGGGCTGCAGCCGACCAATGGTGGCTGAGGCGACCTGGGCCGACGCAAAGCTCAGGCCCTCGAGCTGCTTGGCCATCGGGGTAAATTCGGTTCGAAACTGCTGCATGCCCGCCACCACTTGCGCCAACAGGGTGCGTTGATCCTCTTGCGGCAGCAGTGCAGCCAAGGCCGTGGCGGAGGCTTCCAGCTGCGCAAACGATGCCGTCCAGGCGTCCTGGTATTTGGCCGCTTCCACGCTGTTCTCGTACTGGATGACCATCTCTTTTTCATTCAGGCGAACCGCGCTCATGGCCTGCTGCAGGCGCGCCAGCTCGGTGAGCGAGCTGATGTCACGCGTGACCAGCCCTGTGGCGATGGAATTGGCGTACAGCTGGGCCGCCACGCCAATCGCGCCAATGAACAGCAAGGCCAGTGCCACCAGGGCAATGGCGCCCAGCATGCGAAAGCGGATAGTGAAACGACGCATCAAGGTGGCGAGCTGCATGGGAGTCCTTTGTAAGAACGATGATCTGTGAATGGGATTTCGATGCCGGACTTTACGCCAATTTAAATCGGCCTTGGCGCCGATGGCGCTCCAGTGTGCGGCGGTGCGTGCCAGGCTGGGGTCTTGGCGGCTCAAAAGAGCTGCTCAGTTTTTACTTCACTATTAATAGCTGCTTGATCAGTAGCGACGTGGGCTAGAGGCTGATTTGTTATAAATTCATGGCATTTTTCCGCTCTCACCAGCGTGGCCACTCGCACGCCCAGCAGGCGCAGGCGCTGCGCCAGCGGCGCGCGCTTGAGGCACAGGCCGGCGCTCTGACGAATCACCTGAGCGTCGGCGGTGTAGGCGTCAAGCCTCAGGTCGCGCGTCACGCTCTTGAAGTCGTCATAGCGCAGCTTGATGCCGATGGTCTTGCCCACGTAGCCTTGGGCGGCTAGGTCAGCGGCCACCTGCTGGCACAGCCGGGTGAAGATCGCGCCGAGCTCCCTCTTGTCGCGCACGGCGTGCAGGTCGCGCTCAAAGGTGGTCTCACGGCTGATCGACACCGGCTCGCTCTGCAGCACCAGGGCGCGCGAGTCGCGCCCCTGCGAGGCGTCAAACAGCCAGGCGCCGGTCTTCTGTCCAAAGTGGTCAATCAGCCAGTCAATGTTCTGCTGCGCCAGTTCACCGATGGTGGCAATCCCCAGCAGGCGCAGCTTTTCATCGGTCTTGGGGCCAATGCCGTTGATCTTGCGGCAGGCCAGCGGCCAGATTTTGCTTTGCAGATCTTCTTCAAACACGACGGCGATGCCCTTGGGTTTGTTGAACTCGCTGGCCATCTTGGCCAGCAGCTTGTTGGGCGCCACGCCCACCGAGCAACTCAGGCCGGTCTGCTCAAAAATGGTCTTCTGGATCAGCCGTGCCAGCACCCGGCCGCCCTCGCGCTGGCCACCGGGCACGTCAGTGAAGTCGATGTAAACCTCGTCAACCCCCCGGTCTTCCATTAGCGGCGCGATCTCCTTGATGATTAATTTGAATGCACGCGAGTACTTGTGGTACTCGGCAAAGTCGACCGGCAACAAAATCGCCTGGGGGCACAGTTTGGCCGCTTTCATCAGCCCGAGCGCAGAGCCCACGCCAAACTGGCGCGCCGCATAGGTGGCGGTAGTGACGACACCGCGCCCGCTGTAGCCCTGCAGGCGGGGAAAGTCATCGATCTTGATGCGCGCCAGCGCCGTGTGCTGCTGGCTTTGGCGCAGCGTTTCGTCTGCGGCGCGCCGGGCGCCTCCAATGACCACCGGCAAGCCCTGCAATTGGGGGTAACGCAGCAGTTCGACCGACGCATAGAAAGCGTCCATGTCGAGGTGGGCAATGCGGCGTATTTTTTCGCTCATGAGAGGAGGATAGCGTGTACAGGCTTTGCTTTGAGTCAAGCACGTGCTCCAAAAATCGGGTAGCAAGGCTGCAAAAATGGTTATGCTGCGTTGCAGCAGCTCTTTTTCCAACAGGATACGGTATGGACAAGCACTTTCTCACGCCACTTTTTTCACCGAACTCGATCGCTGTGTTCATCGGCAAGACCGACGATCCCTCCGGCCAGACGGCGCAGGCGCAGGCGCTGCACGAGGCGATTCGGGCGCAGCGTTTTGCCGGTACGCTGGTGTTTCTGGACATCCACTTCAGCGGCACGCTGGCCGATCTTGCGCACACCGAGGCGGATCTGGCGATCATTGCCCTGCCGCCCGCTGAGGTAGCGGCCGCGCTGGAGATTGCCGGTCGCATCAAATGTCGCGCCGCGCTGGTGATCTCCAGTGGCATCGACGCCGCCCTGGCCACTGAGCTGAACAAGATTGCCCGGCGTGACGGCATACAGCTGCTGGGGCCCAATTGCCTGGGGTTTCAAAGGCCGCACCTGCAGCTCAACGCCAGTGTGGCGGGCGCCTTGAGCGCACCAGGGCCGCTGGCACTGGTGTCGCAGTCGGGCGCTTTGACCTCCTCCATACTGGACTGGGCGCAAAAGAACGGCGTGGGCTTTTCGACCGTGGTGTCGCTGGGCCCCAATACCGCTGTGGACATGGCGCAGGTGCTCGATTTTCTGGCGTCCGACGCGCATACGCACAGCATCGTGGTCTATCTTGAGGGCATCAGCAGCGCGCGCCGCTTCATGAGCGCGCTGCGTGCGGCGGCCAATGCCAAGCCGGTGGTGGTGCTCAAGGGCGGGCGCCGGGCCGCCGGCAACCGGGCCGCACTCACCCATTCGGGCACGATTGTCGGCAGCGACGATGTGTTTGACGCCGCCTTGCGACGCGCCGGTGCAGTGCGGGTGCGCTCCTTTGTGGCGCTGTTCTCGGCGGCCAAGTGCCTGGCTTCGCGCTACCGCCCGGTCGGGCGCCGCCTGGCCATCGTCACCAATGGCGGCGGCCCCGGCGTGCTGGCCGCTGATTGGGTGACCGAAATCAACCTGCAACTGGCTTGCCTGACGCCAGAGCAGGCGCAAGTGCTTCAACCCCAGTTGCCACCCCTGGCGTCACTGTGCGATCTGCTTGATATCTCGGAAGATGCTGGGCCCGAGCACTTCAAGGCCGCAGTGCAAGCGGCGGCCAAGGCCTCTCAGGTCGATGGTGTTCTGGCCATTTGTTCGCCCAAAATGGGTGTTGACATTGCCAGCATTGCCACGGCGCTGGCCGAGGTCAACAAAAAGCTGGGCAAGCCACTGTTTACCTGCCTGATGGGTGACGCCACCGTGGGTGACGCACGGCGCATCCTGAGCGACGCGGTGATTCCGACCTTTCGCACGCCGGAGGCGGCGGTGGGCGCCTTTGGCAACATCGCCGCCTTCTACCAGAACCAGCAACTGCTGCAGCAGACGCCGCCGCCGATGTCCGACCTGGCCAAGCCCGATGTCGAGGGTGCCCGCATGTTGATTGAGAGCGTGCTGGCCGAGCGACGCAAGGTGCTGACCGAGATGGAGTCCAAGTCGCTGCTCGCGGCCTTTCATATTCCGGTCACCCGGACCATTCTGGCGCGTAGCGTGAACGAGGCGATCATGATCGCGACCCAGCTGGGCTTTCCGGTGGCGCTCAAAATCGACTCGCCCGATATCAGCCACAAGTCTGATGTGCAGGGTGTTGTACTCAATGTGCTCAATGCCGTGGGCGTGCGCGACACTTACCTTGAAATGATGGAAGCGGTGGCCCGGCTGCAGCCCAAGGCGCGCATCAATGGCGTGACGATTCAGAACATGTCGAACCAGAAGCGTGGACGCGAAGTCTATGTGGGCATGGTCACTGACGAGCCCTTTGGCCCGGTGATCGCATTTGGCTCGGGCGGCACCATGATCGAACTGATCAACGACCGCGTGATGGAGTTACCGCCGCTGAATCAATTCTTGGCACGCCGCCTGATTGAGCGTGCTCGCATTGCCGAAACGCTGGGCGAGTGGCGCGGCGCATCCCCGGTCAAGATGGAGGCGCTGGAGCATATCTTGCTGCGCGTGTCAGAGATGGTGTGCGAGCTGCCGCAACTGCGCGAGATGGACATCAACCCGATCATCGTGGACGAAAGCGGAGCCCTGGCTGTGGATGCGCGCATTGTGAT
>VMTC01000128.1 GCA_013791765.1 Rhodoferax sp. | reverse complement strand
GCGCCAGGCAAGACCTGGCCGATGCGATGACCGAATCGTCCGATTCGCTGAATTTGCTGCGAATTCCATTGACGTGAAGGTGGTCGACGCCAACCAGACGCCAAAGTTTCTGATAGGCCGCAAAGGAAAATCCCAGATGTGGATGCCGCGAGAAGGCACCCCAGCCGTTTCGATGTCCGTGAATGGGCAGCTCAGAGTGCTTGCGCAGATGCTCGACGCCCGCGAAGCCAACCCAATTCGCGCTGACCATGATGCAGGTCCCTCCTGCATCAAGCACCGCATCGTGCCTGCGCAACATGTCGTCGATGCTGCCCGAGATATTGAAGGCATACATCGGGAGGCGGCCCAGGCGGTCAGCGTGCCGCTTCAATACAGGCATGACGGCGTTGAGCCGATCCATAAAGGGGGCATAGGGCGGGTCAGCCAGCAGTTCATCGTCCTTGATGAAGTCGATCTCGGCCGCACACAGCGCGTCGACCATCTCTGCAGTCTCCTGGGCTGATAGCCCGATACTCGGCTTGATGATGGTGCCAATGAATGGCCGGCCGTTGATGCCCGCTCTATTTCTCGTGCCTTCAATCCCGAACTTGGGCCCGGGAAACTGGCTGGCATAGGCCTGTGGCATGTCAAGGTCGAGGAGCTTCAATCCGGTGATTTCGCCCAACTCAAACAGGTTGCCCGCCACAGTGGCCAACAATGTCGTGATGTTGGGCCCAACGTTGGCGATTGGGAATGCAATCTCAATTTCAGCACGGTGATAGATACCCTTTTGCTGCCGACGCTCGACAAACGCACTGCGCAATGATGGCTCTAGCGCGGGAGGCAGGGTGTCGATGCGGGTGACGCGAGCACGCGATCGGGATTTGAGCTCATCGGTCTCGCCAGGCAAAGACATAAAGGTCCCGCTTGATTGCTCCCCGGCAATGATTTCCGCAGCCTTTTCGCTAGAGACGACGCTTTCGACGAAATACCGTGCGGTGAATTCAGGGCGGTCAGAACTTTTGCTAGGCATTGATTGATGTTCGTTGTGTGACTTTTTAGATTCAGGTATTTCTACTGGGAAATGCGCTTTTCTGGCCATACCAAGCAGCGTGATTCGAATGATATTCTTGACAATTAGATTTATCAAACGATATGATTTCCATCTAATGTGAGAAAAACTCACCTAATACAAGGGAAAACCCTAGTCTCTAAACGTGACTTAGATCCAGAGAACCCGTTGAGTCGGAT
This sequence comes from Rhodoferax sp., assembly GCA_013791765.1. Classification (GTDB taxonomy): domain Bacteria; phylum Pseudomonadota; class Gammaproteobacteria; order Burkholderiales; family Burkholderiaceae_C; genus Rhodoferax. Next base: position 117,767 of record VMTC01000128.1, on the reverse strand, counting down.
AGCAAAAAATGAAGACGCCGAAACCATCACTCAACGCATTACGCGCGTTTGAAGCAACAGCCCGACTTCGCAGCTTTAGCGACGCTGCCAATGAGCTTTCGGTCACCCATGGGGCGGTCAGTCGACATGTGCGGTCGCTCGAAGAGTCCCTCGGTATTCAGCTGCTTAATCGCAATGCGCATTCCACCGATACAACGCCGCAGGGGGCCCGACTTGCCGAGGGCTTGTCGTCGGCCTTCAATTTGATACAGGCCAGTATTGACCAACTGATGTCTGGCCCCATCACGCTTTCATGCTCAGAGTCGATCATGATGTACTGGCTTATTCCGAGAATTGCACGGTTTCATCAAGCGCATCCGATGGTTGATCTGCGCTTCAACATGAGTTCAGGCCCGGTTGATTTTTCGCGGGAAAACATCAACATCGCCATTCGCCTCTCGACCCGAGACGTCCCCAAGGACGCCTTGAAGCGGGATGTGGTCGACGAATGGATTGGGCCAGTTTGCTCGGCTGAATACATGCAGTCAGTGCGCATTCAATCGATTGAAGATTTGGGCAGAGCAAGTTTACTGGCGACCAAGACAAGGTCATTGGCCTGGTCAGAATGGCTCAGTGCATCCGGACATGCCAACACGGGACTTCAGGTCGCAGATTCGTTCGAGCATTTTTATCTCATGATTCAGGCTGCAAAGTGCGGACTCGGCGTGGCGAATGTTCCCAAAATGTTGGTGCGGGACGATCTTAGCGCTGGGACGCTGGTAGCCCCCTTTGGCTTTGTGCCAGGACCCAACAAGGTGTCACTTTGGATTGCTCCTTATCGGGGCTCCAGAGCCGAGGCGGTTGCGCTTGAAGACTGGTTGGTCGACGAACTTCAAAAGTCAGAGAAATCTCATCATCAATAAACAAGAACGGCTCCTGGCAGGTGCTGTGATAACGCTGCCATGCGAATGAAAACCACCGCTAGCTTCAGCGCAGTCGCATCTCCGCCGCCCGCGCATGCGCCTGTAGGCCTTCACCGTGCGCCAGCACCGAGGCGATTTTTCCAAGCACCTGGGCACCGGCTTCGCTGACTTCGATCAGGCTGCTGCGCTTTTGAAAGTCATAGACTCCCAGTGGCGATGAAAAGCGTGCGGTGCCGCTGGTGGGCAGCACGTGGTTCGGGCCGGCGCAGTAGTCGCCGAGCGATTCGCTCGTGAAGGCGCCGAGAAAAATGGCGCCGGCGTGCTTGAGCAGCGGCTCCCAGCGGTGCGGGTCACGGCTGGATACTTCCAGGTGTTCCGGCGCGATGGTGTTGCTGATCCCACACGCCTCTTCCATGCTCCGGGTATGGATCAGGGCGCCGCGGTCGCTCAGTGACTTGGCGATGATCTCGCGCCGTGGCATGCCGGGCAGCAGACGGTCGATGCTCTGTTGCACCAGATCGATATAAGCCAGGTCGGGGCACAGCAAAATGCTCTGCGCCAGCTCGTCGTGTTCGGCCTGGCTAAACAGATCCATCGCCACCCAGTCCGCAGGTGTGCTGCCGTCAGCCAACACCAAAATCTCGCTGGGGCCGGCAATCATGTCGATACCGACGGTGCCAAAGACGCGCCGTTTGGCGGCCGCCACATAGGCGTTTCCGGGGCCGGTGATTTTGTCGACCGGGGGAATAGTCTGCGTGCCGTAGGCCAGCGCCGCCACCGCTTGGGCGCCACCGACCGTGAACGCACGGGTCACGCCGGCCACATAGGCAGCGGCTAGCACCAGCGCGTTTTTCTCGCCTTTGGGCGTGGGCACCACCATGATGATCTCGCCCACACCCGCCACGTGCGCCGGAATGGCGTTCATCAGCACGCTCGATGGATAGGCCGCTTTACCGCCGGGTACATAGATGCCGACGCGGTCCAGCGGCGTGACCTTTTGGCCTAAGAGCGTGCCGTCGGCGTCAACGTAGCTCCAACTCTTGCCGCAGGCTTGTCTTTGCGCTTCGTGGTAGCTGCGCACGCGGGCGCAAGCCGCTTGCAGGGCGTCGCGCTGGTCTGCGGGAATGGCGTCGAAAGCGGCCTTAAGTTCAGCCTGCGTCAGCTCCAAATCGGTCATGGTGCTCGCGCTCAGAGCGTCAAAGCGGGCGGTGTACTCCAGCACCGCCGCGTCGCCGCGCTTCTGCACGTCTGCCAGGATGTCGGCCACGCGCTGCTCAATCGCCGCATCGGCCGCCGCCGACCAATGCAGTCGCGCTTTGAAATCAGCATCAAAGCTGCTGCTGGCGGTTGACAGACGGGCGGGGGTCGCTGCAAGTGTCATAGCGTTCTCAAAGAGATTCAGGGGAAATCGCAGAGGCAAAAGCATCAATGATTCTGCGAATCGGGGCCTGCTTGAGTTTGAGGGCGGCCTGGTTCACCACCAGGCGTGAACTGATGTCCATGATGTGCTCGACTTCCACCAAATGGTTGGCCTTGAGCGTGTTGCCGGTGGAGACCAGGTCCACAATCGCGTCCGACAAACCCACCAGCGGCGCCAACTCCATGCTGCCGTACAGCTTGATCAAGTCCACGTGCACGCCCTTAGTGGCAAAGAATTCGCGCGAGATGGCCACATACTTGGTCGCCACCCGCAAGCGCGAGCCCTGTCTGACCGCCGAGGCGTAGTCAAAATCGGCGCGCACTGCCACGCTGATGCGGCACTTGGCAATTTGCAGATCCAGCGGCTGGTACAAACCCTCGCTGCCATGTTCGAGCAGCGTGTCTTTGCCGGTGATGCCCAGATCGGCGCCGCCATACTGCACGTAGGTCGGCACGTCGGTGGCGCGCACCACCAGCACGCGCACATCACTCTGGTTGGTGCTCAGGATCAGCTTGCGCGATTTTTCCGGGTCTTCCAGCACCTCGATGCCTGCAGCTTTGAGCAGCGGGATGGTTTCCTCAAAGATGCGACCTTTGGACAATGCAATAGTGATCATTCTGGTCTCTAGCCCTTATGCAATCAGCGCCTAGCGCTATCAAATAAAATATGTTCTAAAAAGGCGAAAGCGCCGGCAAATCATTTCACGCGCTCAATATCGGCGCCCAGACCGCGCAGCTTGGTTTCCATCTGGTCGTAGCCGCGGTCCAGGTGGTAGATGCGTTCCACCACCGTCTCGCCGTCAGCCACCAGGCCCGCGATGACCAGACTGGCCGAAGCGCGCAGGTCGGTTGCCATGACGGTGGCGCCGGAGAGTTTCTCCACGCCTTCGACCACCGCCACCTTGCCGTCGATTTGGATATTGGCGCCCAGTCGAGTCATCTCATTGACGTGCATGAAGCGGTTTTCAAAAATGGTCTCGGTCACCACGGCCGTACCGACCGAGATGCAGTTGAGCGCCATGAATTGCGCCTGCATGTCGGTGGGAAAGCCGGGGTACTCGCTGGTGCGAAAGCTCTGGCTCTTGAGACGGCCGTGTGACGCAATGCGAATGCCGCCTTCTACCTTCTTCACAGTGGCGCCTGCATCGCGCAGCTTTTCGACCACGGCCTCCAGGTGATCAATGCGAGCCGCTTTCAGCAGCACGTCGCCACCCGTGGCCGCTACCGCGCACATGAACGTGCCCGCTTCAATTCGATCCGCCACGACCTGATGGCTGCAACCGTGCAGCGATTCGACACCTTTAATGCGGATGCGGCTGCTGCCGTGGCCTTCAATGTTGGCCCCCATTTTGATCAGCATCTCGGCCAGATCGGCAATTTCAGGCTCTTGTGCGGCGTTCTCCAGGATGGTGACGCCCTCGGCCAGGGTGGCGGCCATCATCAAATTTTCGGTGCCGGTGACCGTGACCATGTCGGTGGCAATGCGCGCACCTTTCAAGCGCGTCCAGCCTTTTGGCAGTCTGGCGATCATGTAGCCATGCTCGACCACAATCTCGGCGCCCATCGCCATCAAGCCCTTGATGTGCTGGTCCACCGGGCGCGAGCCAATGGCACAACCGCCCGGCAAGGAGACGGTGGCCTCGCCAAAGCGCGCCAGCAACGGGCCCAGCGCCAATACAGACGCGCGCATGGTCTTGACCAACTCGTAAGGCGCCTCAGGTGAGCTTAAGGCGTCTGCATTGACCGTGACCGTGCCCTCAAGACTGCAGTCGGCTGTCACCCCCATGTTGCGGATCAGCTTGAGCATTGTGGCCACGTCCTGCAGAGCCGGCACGTTGCTCAGCGTCACCGGCTCAGCGGTGAGCAGGCAGGCGCACAGCTCGGGCAGGGTGGCGTTTTTGGCACCTGAAATCAGCACCTCTCCGTTCAGTTGCCGGCCACCGCGAATCAGTAATTTATCCATGGAATCAGTTCGTAAAGATGAAAAGGCACGCGCTGCTAGCGCCAGTCAGGGCGCAGCACTTATTGAGGTGATGCCGCCCATTCGGCGGGCGTGAAGGCCTTGATCGACAAGGCGTGCACCTCGTTGTTGTGAATTTTCTCACCCAGCGTCGCGTAGACCCGTTGGTGCCGCTTGATGGCACGCAGGCCTTCAAATTCGGGTGACACAATGGTGGTGTACCAGTGGTGGCCGTCGCCCGTGAGTTCGATGTGCTCGCACTTCAGGTTGGCGGCAATGATGTTTTTGATTTCGTCGGCAGTCATGTCAACACCTCTCAATGTAAAAGTCAGGTTCGAAGTTTGTAGCCCGAGCGCAGCAGCAGCAAAGCCACCGTGCTCACCAGCGCCAGCGCCAGAGCGACCACGCCAAGGCTCAGCCAGGGCGACACATCGCTGATGCCAAAGCAGCCGTAGCGAAAGCCGTCAATCATGTAGAAAAATGGATTGAGGTGGCTCACGGTTTGCCAGAACGGCGGCAAGGAATGAATGGAGTAAAAAACGCCGCTCAAAAACGTCATGGGCATGACCACAAAATTCTGAAACGCCGCCAATTGGTCAAACTTGTCGGCCCACAAACCGGCGATCAGCCCCAATGTGCCCATCAGCGCTGCGCCCAGCACCGCAAAGGTGAGCAGCCACAATGGCGCCACAAAATACAGATCGGTAAAAAAGGCCGAGACAGCAAAAACCCCGGCGCCCACCACCAGACCGCGCACGACCGCCGCGCCGACGTAGGCCACATACCAGTTCAGGTAGGACAAGGGCGTGAGCAACAAAAACACCAGATTCCCCATCACCTTGCTCATGATCAGGGACGACGAGCTGTTGGCAAAGGCGTTTTGCAGCAGGCTCATCATCGCGAGACCGGGCACCAGAAAGGCGGTGTACTTGATGGTGTCGTAGACCTTGACATGCGATTCGAGCGCGTGGCCAAAGATCAACAGGTAAAGCATGGCGGTCAATACCGGACCGGCCACGGTCTGAAACGCGACGCGCCAGAAACGCGACACTTCCTTGTAAAAAAGCATCTTCCAGCCAATCATCCTGGATTCCTCAGTTGACCGCTTGATTTCTTTACTAACTCCATATGGCCATTGACTTTTTCAGCTTCGACGCGCCTCGCCTTTTGGGTGAGAGCGCTACGCACCCGATTGAGCCACTGGCCGCGCGCCCGGGGGTGTTGCTCCGCCTCGCAGGCATGAGCCTGCAGCGTTGTCGCGCCTACCCGGTCACGCCGCCAGCAGCCCACTCGGGCGCGTCCAACTGAGGAATCCAGGATCATGTTGCCAGTGCCCCCTTGGCTTGGAGGCTGGCGACGGAACCCGGGCTGCTGGCCTCGTCGCCATGGGCGGCCATCACTGCCAAAAAAACGTCTTCAAGATCTGCCCGGCGAATTTCCACGTCCTGCGCGCTCAAACCGGCTTCACGCACAGCCGCAAGGTAGCGCTCAATGGCCTGCGCGTCCTGCGCCGGGAACTGCACCACGCGCCCGGTCACGCGGGCTTGTAATGCCAGTGCTTCGGGCAGCTCGCCATCAATCTTGAAGCGCAACAGGTTGCTGGTGCCGGACTTGAGCAGCGCGCTGGTGCTGTCGAGCGCCACGACGTGACCGGATTTCAGCATGGCGATGCGGCCACACAAGGCTTCGGCCTCTTCCAGGTAGTGTGTGGTCAACAGGACGGTATGCCCCTGTTTGTTCAGCTTGCTGATGAAATGCCACAGGGTCTGGCGCAACTCGACGTCCACGCCTGCGGTCGGCTCGTCCAGCACGATCACGGGTGGCTTGTGCACCAGTGCTTGCGCGACCAGCACCCGGCGCTTCATGCCGCCCGAGAGTTCGCGCATATTAGCGTTGGCCTTGTCGGCCAGGCCCAGGCTGTCCAGCAGCTCATCAATCCAGGCATCGTTGTGCTTGATGCCAAAGTACCCGGACTGGAAACGCAAGGCTTCGCGCACATTGAAGAACGGATCAAACACCAGTTCTTGTGGCACCACGCCGAGCTTGCGCCGCGCCTGGGCGTAATCGAGGTGCACATCGTGCCCCAGCACCGTGACGCGGCCAGCGGTGGCGCGGCTCAAGCCGGCCAGAATGCTGATCAGGGTGGTCTTGCCCGCGCCGTTGGGGCCCAGCAGGCCAAAAAACTCACCCTCTTCGACATCCAGGCTGACGCGGTCGAGCGCCAGAAAAGTACTGCCTTGGGGTCCGCGCGGAGCAGGGTAGGCTTTGGATACTGACTGAAAGGAGATGGCGGGCATGAGAGGCCGTTAGTTTAGCGGGGCGGGCGCGCTCACAGGCGCAGCCGCCAGCAACTCGATCACGCCATAAAGCGTGGCCAGATCAGCCAGCCGCTGGGGCAGACTCTGGGTTGAGAAACGCTTGCCTTGCGCCATTGCGGCACGCCGAAACTCCAGCAACACCGCCAGCGCAGAGGAGTCAAAGTGGCTCAAGGCACTGGCATCAACCGCCGCCTCAGCGCCCGGCAGCGAAGCCAGGTCCTGCATCAGTGCGCGCAGGCATGCATTGGCTTGGGGCTGGGTCAACTCCTGGGGCAAGGCCAACACGGTCATCCCTTCTTGGCGTTGGCCTTGTTGCGCTCGCTCAGCGTGGCAATCAGGCCGTCAATGCCTTTGGCATTGATTTCCTGCGCAAACTGGCTGCGGTAGGTGTCGACCAGCCACACGCCCAGAACATTGAGGTTGTAGATTTTCCAGCCAGAGCCGACGCCGGATGTCTTTTCCAGTCGGTAATCGAGTTGAATTGGGTCGCCGCGGCCCTGGATTTCGGTGCGGACCACGACTTCTTTGTCGCCGGGCCGGGAGCGCATGGGCTTGACATTGAAAGTTACGGTATTGACTTGGGACAAGGCGCCGGCATAGGTGCGCACCAACAAGATTTTGAATTCTTCTTGCAAACGCTGCTGTTGCGTTGGCGTGGCCTGGCGCCACTTGGGGCCCACGGCCGAGGCTGTCATGCGCTTGAAATCAACGTTGGGCATGACCAGCTTGTCCACCAGGTCGATGATCCGTGAGACCTCGCCGCTTTGAATGGCTTTGTCGGCCTTGATGCCGTTCAGAACCTCGGTCGACAAGCGCTCGATAAACGCATCCGGGGCTTCGTCGGCGGCGCTGGCGGGCATAGCAAGCACACCCAAGCTGCTCAAAATCAGCGCCGTGAGAAAATGGTTGAATGAACGTCGTTTCATGGTTTTTCCTTCTCATCACCGGCCGTGCCGGATTCTTTTAATGTTTTAACCCAGGCCCGGGTGCGGTCGCGGGCATCCGAGAAATCTTGTTTCACAGGCGACTTTTCCACCTGGCCATCGTCAGGCGGGTTGCCATCGTAAATGCCGCTGCGCCGACGCTGTAGATAAGAGTCTCGGGTAAAGCTGTACTTGTCCAGCGCCGCCTCTTCCAGCATGGCAGAGGCACCCAGCAAGGAGGCACGTGTGTCGATCAGCCGCAACGCGGTGAAGCTGTTGCGGGTTGGAATGTGCTCAATGCCAGAGACCAGGTTGCCCTGCGCATCCACCGGCATCGCCAGCGTGTCGCGCAATGTGGACGAGCCCAGCAGGGGCAGCACCAGATACGGACCGGGTGCGACGCCCCAATAGCCCAGGGTATGGCCAAAATCCTTGGTGTGGCGCTCAATCTTCAGCTCGGAGGCTACATCCAGAACGCCGCCCAGGCCGATGAAAGTGTTGACGCCAAAGCGGGCCAGGCTATTGCCTGCTTGTTCGCCTTTGAACTGCAAGGCGTTGTTCACGCTTGACCAGAGATCCTGCAAGTTTGAAAAAAAGTTGCGCACACCCCGGCGCACCGGCGCAGGAATCACCTCTTGATAGGCCGTAGCCACCGGCTTGACGACGGCGCCATCAACGGCATCGTTGAACTGGTAGACCCCGCGATTGAAGGACTCCAGCGGATCGCCTGGATGGGCTGCGGGGGCACTGGCACAGCCGACCAAGGCTGCTGCAACCAGTGCCAGCCCAGCCCGCGACGCGCTGCGCATTGGCAGAAAATTTGTTTGATACATGTAATGACTCCCGGCCATTTATTGACCCCCGATAGCAGCCGGTGTGCTGCCATCAGCGGCCTTGCTGAATAAGAACTGACTGATCAGATTTTCCAGTACCACTGCCGACTGGGTGCTGGAGATGGTGTCACCGGCGGCCAAAGTCTTTTCTTCGGCACCGGGCTCCAGCCCCAAGTACTGCTCACCGAGTAAGCCGCTGGTGAGGATTTTCAGGGAACTGTCTTTGGGGAATGTGTACTGCTTTTCCAGTGCCAGCGTGACGCGGGCCTGGAACGACTGGTCATCGAACACAATCTTTTCGACCCGGCCCACCACCACGCCGGCACTGCGGATCGCTGCTTTGGGCTTGAGCCCGCCAATATTGTCAAATTTGGCGCTGACCTGGTAGGTCTTTTGAAAACTCAGGGTCAACAGGTTGGCGGCCTGCAAAGCCAGAAACAGGATCGCCACCGCGCCAATCAGCACAAACAGACCCACCCAGATGTCATTTTTGGAGCGTTGCATACATCATCTTCTTGGTTAATTGCAGATAAAACCGGATCATTGCTTGGATCTTCATATCGTGAACATCATGGCGGTCAGGATGAAATCAAGGCCCAATACGGCCAGTGATGCGACCACCACGGTGCGGGTGGTGGCACTGGCCACGCCTTCGGGGGTGGCTTGCGCCTGGAAACCTTGCAGCAGCGCGATAAAGGTCACGGTAAAGCCGAACACGATGCTCTTGACGATGCCGTTTCCGACATCCTTCCAAACGTCCACGCCCCCCTGAATCTGGCTCCAGAACGAACCGCCGTCAACCCCAATCATCAACACCCCCACAGCCCAGCCACCGATGATGCCGGTGGCGCTGAACACAGCGGCCAACAAAGGCATGGTGATGACGCCGGCCCAGAACCGCGGCGCCAGAATGCGTTGCACCGGGTCGACCGCCATCATTTCCATGACCGCAATTTGCTCGCCGGCTTTCATGAGGCCAATCTCGGCGGTGAGCGAGGTGCCGGCGCGCCCGGCAAACAAGAGGGCGGTAACCACCGGGCCGAGTTCGCGCACTAGCGTGAGCGTGACCAGCAGACCCAGCGCCGAGGAGGAGCCGTAGCGCTGCAGCGTGTAGTAGCCCTGCAGGCCAAACACAAAACCCACAAACAACCCCGACACGGCAATGATGGCCAGCGAGTAGTTACCCAGGAAGTGAATCTGGTCGCGGATCAGGCCAAAACGCTTGAAGCTTGGCCCAAAGGTGCCCAACAGACGCATGAACAGGCGCGCGCCCAGGCCCAGATCGGCCAGCTGGCGACGCACGGCAAAGCCGACATCAGCCGGTTTGTACCAACTCATAGCGTAGCTCCCGCACTGAAATCTTCTTCAATCGATGGACCCGGGTAATGGAAGCGCACCGGGCCATCTGTCAGCGCGTTGACATACTGGTACACCAGCGGATCAGTGCTTTGGCGCACTTGTTCGGGTGTGCCCTGAGCAGCAATCTTGCCGTTGGCCAGAATGATGACGTGGTCCGAGATGGCAAAGGTCTGCTCCAGCTCGTGCGATACAAAAACGCTGGTCAAGCCCATGGAGTCATTGAGCTGGCGGATCAGGCGTGCTGCAATCGCCAATGAAATCGGGTCCAGGCCGGAAAAAGGCTCGTCGTACATCACCAGTTCAGGGTCGAGCGCGATGGCGCGGGCCAGCGCAATGCGCCGTGCCATGCCGCCCGAGAGATCGCTGGGCATCAAATCGCGCGCGCCGCGCAAGCCCACCGCGTTGAGTTTCATCAGCACGATGTGGCGAATCAGGGCGTCAGACAGGTCCGTGTGTTCGCGTAAGGGGAAGGCCACGTTCTCAAACACCGACAAGTCCGCAAACAAGGCGCCAAACTGAAACAGCATGCCCATGCGCCGGCGTGCCGCGTAGAGCTGGGTCTGGTTCATTGGCGTGACATCTTGCCCGTCAAACAGCATCTCGCCAGACTGGGCCCGGTTCTGGCCGCCAATCAGCCGCAGAATGGTCGTTTTCCCGCCGCCCGAGGCGCCCATCAGCGCCGTCACCTTGCCACGCGGAATGGACAGCGAAATGCCGTCCAGCACCACCTGCTCACCATAGCCAAAGGTGAGATTGCGCAGTTCAACAAGAGAGTCGGATGTGGGGGCCATCGATGAAGTGGGGGGGACAACTATTTAGTTGGGGACAGAGCTTGTTCGCATCGCGTCACTACGGCCTGTCCCGCAAGTTCTCAAATTAACAAGGCCGGGTGTTGCCCGGCCCCTGCATCATAAGGGATTGGCAATACTCAGGCTGGCGCCGGGCCGCCCCAAGCTCGGCCTGGGACCCCCCGGGGGGCAGCGTAGTACGCGCAGCGACAAGCGTGGGGGCTGCATCTCTTAGCGCGGCAGGTCGCTTGATTCCATCAGGAACTCATCGACGGCGCGAGCCGCCTGGCGGCCTTCACGGATCGCCCACACCACCAGACTCTGGCCACGCCGGATGTCACCGGCCGCAAACACCTTGGCGACGTTGGTGGCGTAGCCGCCGGTGGCCTCAGAACTGGCCTTGGCGTTGCCGCGCGCGTCCTTGTTGACGCCAAAAGACGTCAGAACCGTGTCGACCGGGTTCACAAAGCCCATGGCCAGCAGCACCAGATCGGCCGGGTAGGTCTTCTCGGTGCCGGGGATTTCCACCATCTTGCCGTTCTTGAACTCGATGTGAACGGTTTTGAGGCCGGTGAGCTTGCCTTTTTCGCCGATGAATTCCTGGGTCGAGATGGCGAACTCGCGCGTGCAGCCTTCTTCATGGCTGGAGCTGGTGCGCAGCTTCATCGGCCAGTTGGGCCAGGTCAGCGGCCGGTTCTCCTGCAGCGGCGGTTGCGGCATGACTTCGAACTGGGTCACGCTGGCGGCGCCGTGGCGGTTGCTGGTGCCCACACAGTCAGAGCCGGTGTCGCCGCCACCAATCACGATCACGTGTTTGTCGGTGGCGCGCAGCTGACCTTTGACTTTGTCACCGGCGTTGACCTTGTTTTGCTGCGGCAAAAATTCCATCGCGAAGTAAATGCCGTCCAGGTCGCGCCCCGGTACCGGCAGGTCGCGCGACTGCTCGGCGCCGCCGGCCAGCAATACAGCGTCAAAATCCTGTTGCAGTTGCTGCGCAGAAATCGTTTCCTTGGCCCAGTTGGTGACCTTGGATTCCTTGGGTAGTTCGCCGATCAGCACCCCGGTGCGGATGGTCACGCCCTCTTTTTGCAGTTGCTGCACGCGCCGGTCAATGTGCGACTTTTCCAGCTTGAAGTCAGGAATCCCGTAACGCAGCAAGCCGCCGACGCGGTCGTTCTTCTCGAACAGGGTCACGTCGTGACCGACCCGGGCCAATTGTTGCGCCGCCGCCATGCCGGCCGGGCCTGAGCCCACCACCGCCACTTTTTTGCCAGTCTTGTGGGTTGACAGCTGCGGCTGCACCCAGCCTTCGGACCAGGCGCGGTCGATGATGGCGTGCTCAATCGACTTGATGCCGACGGCGTCGTCATTCACGTTGAGCACGCAGGCCGCTTCGCACGGGGCCGGGCAGATGCGCCCGGTGAACTCGGGGAAGTTGTTGGTGCTGTGCAGCACGTCAATCGCGTTTTTCCAGTCGCCCCGGTGCACCAGGTCGTTGAAATCCGGAATGATGTTGTTCACCGGGCAACCGCTGGTGCAAAACGGCGTGCCGCAGTCCATGCAACGCGCGGCCTGCTGCTTGGCTTGCGCGTCGTTCAGGCCGATCACAAACTCTTTGTAATTCTTCAAACGCTCTGGCGCTGGCTTGTAGCCTTCTTCAATGCGCTCAAACTCCATGAAACCCGTGATTTTTCCCATGATTCTTTTCCTTATTTGGCAGGGGCTACTTCTTTTTTAGTAGCTGCTTTCGCACGACTGGTGAGGGCTATAGCCTCTTTTTGTGCATAAATCTTGGCGAGCGCGCGTTTGTATTCGTTCGGGAACACCTTGACGAACTTGAGCCGGGCGACATCCCAGTTGTCCAGCAACTCGCGCGCGCGCTTGCTGCCGGTCCAGCGGTTGTGCTCTTCCAGCAGCTTTTTCAGTTGCGCCTCGTCGCTCTGGCCGCCGTGCCAAAGGCTCATCTCCACCGTTTCTTTTTGCTCCGCCGCGGTCAATACCCGGGTCAAGGACACCATGTCCGTGTTGCAGCGCTTGGCGAATTTGCCGTCCTCGTCGTAGACATAGGCAATGCCGCCGCTCATGCCGGCGGCAAAATTGCGCCCGGTGCTGCCCAGCACCGCCACGGTGCCGCCGGTCATGTACTCGCAGCCATGGTCACCGGTGCCTTCGACCACGGTGGTTGCACCCGACAGGCGCACGGCAAAACGCTCGCCGGCCACGCCCGCAAAGAACGCTTCGCCGCTGGTGGCGCCATACATCACGGTGTTGCCGACGATGGTGTTCTTGATCGCATCGCCCCGAAACTCGATGCTGGGGCGCACCACAATCCGGCCGCCCGAGAGGCCCTTGCCGGTGTAGTCATTGGCATCGCCAATCAGGTAGAGGGTGATGCCGCGCGCCAGGAAGGCGCCAAAGGACTGACCGCCGGTGCCTTCCAGCTGGATGCGGATGGTGTTGTCGGGTAGACCCTCGGGGTGGACCTGCGTCACCGCGCCGGACAGCATGGCGCCGACCGAGCGATTCACGTTGCGTGCCATTTCCATGAACTGCACCTTTTCGCCCTTGTCGATGGCGGCACGGCTCTTGGCGATCAGGATGTTGTCGAGCGATTTTTCCAGGCCGTGCTCTTGCATCTCGGTCTGGAAGCGCGGCACGTCGACCGGTGCATTGGGCTGTGCAAACAAACGGCTGAAGTCCAGGCCGCTGGCTTTCCAGTGCTCAATGCCAGCGCGCATGTCAAGCAGGTCCGAGCGGCCGATCAGGTCGTCAAACTTGGCAATGCCCAGCTGCGCCATGATGTGGCGAACTTCTTCGGCAATGAAGAAAAAGTAGTTCACCACATGCTCGGGCTTACCGGAAAACTTCTGGCGCAGTACCGGGTCTTGGGTGGCGACGCCAACCGGGCAGGTATTGAGGTGGCATTTGCGCATCATGATGCAGCCCTCGACCACCAGTGGCGCGGTCGCAAAACCGAACTCGTCAGCGCCCAAAAGCGCACCAATGGCAACGTCGCGGCCGGTCTTGATCTGGCCGTCGGTCTGCACCCGGATGCGCGAGCGCAAGCGGTTCAGCACCAGCGTTTGCTGGGTTTCGGCCAGGCCGATTTCCCAGGGGCTGCCCGCGTGTTTGATGGACGACCAGGGCGAGGCGCCGGTGCCGCCGTCGTGGCCGGCGATCACCACATGGTCGGCCTTGCACTTGGCAACGCCTGCGGCGATGGTGCCAACGCCGATTTCACTGACCAGCTTGACGCTGATGCTGGCGTGCGGCGCGACGTTTTTCAGGTCGTGAATCAGTTGCGCCAGGTCTTCAATCGAATAAATGTCGTGGTGCGGCGGCGGTGAAATCAAACCCACGCCGGGCACGGAATGGCGCAGGCGGCCAATGTAGTCCGACACCTTGGCGCCGGGCAACTGCCCGCCTTCACCCGGCTTGGCCCCTTGCGCCATCTTGATCTGGATCTGATCGGCGCTGCTGAGGTATTCGGCCGTGACGCCAAAGCGGCCCGAGGCCACCTGCTTGATGCGCGAGCGCAAGGAGTCGCCGTCCTGCAAGGGCAAATCGACCTCCACGACGTCGGCGCCAATCACGCTCTTGAGCGTGTCGCCGAGCTTGATGGGGATGCCTTTGAGCTCGTTGCGGTAACGCGCCGGGTCTTCGCCGCCTTCGCCGGTGTTGCTCTTGCCGCCGATGCGGTTCATGGCCACGGCCAGCGTGGCGTGCGCTTCGGTGGAGATCGATCCGAGCGACATGGCGCCGGTGACAAAGCGTTTGACAATCTCCTTGGCCGACTCCACTTGTTCCACGGGAATGGCTTTGACGGGGTCAATCTTGAATTCAAACAAACCGCGCAGCGTCATGTGGCGTTTGCTTTGGTCGTTGACGATCTGCGCGTATTCCTTGTAGGTGTTCCAGTTGTTGGCGCGGGTGCTGTGCTGCAGCTTGGCAATGGCGTCGGGCGTCCACATGTGCTCTTCGCCACGGGTGCGCCAGGCGTATTCGCCGCCAGCGTCCAACATGCGGGTCAGCACCGGGTCCGCGCCAAAAGCCGCCTTGTGCATGCGGATGGTTTCTTCTGCAATGTCGAACACGCTGATGCCTTCGACGCGGCTTGGCGTGCCGGTGAAGTACTTGACCACGACCTTGCTGGACAGGCCAATGGCCTCGAACAACTGCGCGCCGCAGTAGCTCATGTAGGTGGAGACGCCCATCTTGGACATGATCTTGGACAGGCCCTTGCCGACCGCCTTGACGTAGTTGTAGATGGCTTTCTCGGCGCTGAGCTCACCGGGCAGGTCCTTGCAAATATCGGCCAGGGTTTCCATCGCCAGGTAGGGGTGCACGGCCTCGGCGCCATAGCCGGCGAGCACGCCAAAGTGATGCACTTCGCGCGCGGTCCCGGTCTCGACCACCAGCCCGGCGGTGGTGCGCAGCCCGGCGCGCACCAGGTGCTGGTGCACCGCAGACAGCGCCAGCAGCGCGGGGATGGCGACTTGCGTGGCGCTGATGCCCCGGTCGCTGATGATCAGGATGTTGTTGCCGCTCTTGATGGCATCGACCGCTTGGGCGCACAAGGAGGCCAATTGCGCTTCCACGCCCTCATGGCCCCAGGCCAGCGGGTAGGTGATGTCCAGGGTGTGGCTGCGGAATTTGCCGCGCGTGTACTTTTCGATGTCGCGCAGCTTGGCCATGTCGGCAAAGTCCAGCACCGGCTGGTTTATCTCCAGGCGCATCGGCGGGTTGACCTGGTTGATGTCGAGTAGGTTCGGCTTGGGGCCGACGAAGGACACCAGGCTCATCACGATCGCCTCTCGGATCGGGTCGATCGGCGGGTTTGTCACCTGGGCAAACAACTGCTTGAAGTAGTTGTAAAGCGGCTTGTTCTTGTCGGAGAGTACCGCCAGCGGGCTGTCGTTGCCCATCGAACCGGTGGCTTCTTCACCGTTGCCGGCCATCGGGGCCAGCAGGAACTTGATGTCTTCTTGTGTAAAACCAAAGGCTTGCTGGCGGTCCAGCAAACTGACCTCGACTTCAGAGGCGGAGGCGGGCTCGCTGCCACCGACCACATCGTCCAGGCGGATGCGCAGGTTCTCGATCCACTGCTGATACGGTTTGCTGTTGGCCAGGTTGGCCTTGAGCTCTTCGTCGTCGATCATGCGGCCCTGTTCCAGGTCAATCAGGAACATCTTGCCGGGCTGCAGCCGCCATTTGCGCACGATCTTGTTTTCCGGTACCGGCAGCACGCCGGACTCCGACGCCATGATGACCAGGTCGTCATCGGTGATGCAGTAGCGCGAGGGGCGCAGGCCGTTGCGGTCCAGAGTGGCGCCAATCTGGCGACCGTCGGTGAACACGATGCTGGCCGGACCGTCCCACGGCTCCATCATGGCGGCGTGGTATTCATAGAACGCGCGGCGCCGAGCCTCCATGGTGGCGTGCTGCTCCCACGGCTCCGGGATCATCATCATCACCGCTTGGGCCAGCGGGTAGCCGGCCATGGTCAGCAGTTCCAGGCAGTTGTCAAAGGTGGCGGTGTCGGACTGGTCGGGAAAGCTGATCGGGTAGAGCTTTTGCAGGTCGGCGCCCAGCACCGGGGAGCTCATCACGCCTTCGCGCGCCTTCATCCAGTTGTAGTTGCCCTTGACGGTGTTGATCTCGCCGTTGTGCGCGACATAGCGGTACGGGTGCGCCAGCGGCCACTCGGGGAAGGTGTTGGTGGAAAAGCGCTGGTGCACCAGGCCCAGCGCCGAGACGCAGCGCTCATCTTGCAAATCCAGAAAGTAGGTACTGACCTGATCGGCCAGCAGCAGGCCCTTGTAAATGACCGTGCGGCTCGACATGCTGGGCACGTAATACTCTTTGCTGTGCTTGAGCTGCAGGTTCTGGATGGCGGCGCTGGCAGTCTTGCGGATCACGTAGAGCTTGCGCTCCAGCGCATCCTGCACGATCACGTCGTTGCCGCGGCCAATGAAGAGTTGCTTGAGAATCGGCTCTTTCAGGCGCACATTGGGTGACATTGGCATGTCGCGGTTGACAGGCACGTCGCGCCAGCCCAGCAGCACCTGGCCCTCGGCCTTGATGGCGCGCTCCAGCTCTTCCTGGCAGGCCAGGCGGCTGGCGTGCTCTTTGGGCAAGAAGACCATGCCCACGCCGTACTCGCCAAACGGGGGTAGGGTGACGCCTTGCGCCGCCATTTCTTCGCGGTAGAGCGCGTCCGGTAATTGAATCAATATGCCGGCGCCGTCGCCCATCAGCTTGTCGGCGCCAACAGCGCCCCGGTGGTCCAGGTTCTCCAGAATTTTCAGGGCGTTGAGAACAATGTCGTGCGACTTCACGCCCTTGATGTGCGCCACAAAACCCACCCCGCACGCGTCGTGCTCCTGGGTGGAAGAATACAAACCGTGTTCCTGAAGATGTTTGATTTCGGCAGCCGTGGTCATGGCGCGCTCCTATAAATTGTGAGAGTGGCGAAGAATACCGTACAGCAACAACAGTGCCAAGCAAAACAATTGGGGTCAGATTCCAATTAATTACCTAAACTTCCACTCAACAAATAATTGGGGACATATTAAAATAATAGCTGCTAAGGATTATTAGGCGAGGGCTATAGCCCTATTTGTTATAAATTTTTTGAAATTTTTGGAGCAGAAACAGGCCGTCCGGCGCTGATCTGGTTCACCCGGCGTTGCGTTCTTTTTTGCAAATCAGCCACAAAGTCAGGGTCGCCCAGCGCCCAACCACGCAGCGTCGCATCGGTCAAAGCCGTCTGCTGCACCGCGCTGAGACCGCTTTGCACCAATTCGGCGTAAGCGGCTTCGCGCGCGAATGGCGTGTTGCCCAGTTCCCAGATCAGTGGATGCGGGGTGATCAGCTTGTCGCTGCGCAGGCCGGTGTAATGGCCATGGCCGGACCACGGATAGTCACGCCCCTGCGCCACGAGTCCGGCGCGCACCGGATTGAGGTCAATGTAGACCATGCATGCCAGCAAGTAGCGATCGGTCTGGATCAGCGTGGATTTGTAGCGGCCTTCCCACAGCGTGCCACTGCGGTGCTGACTGTCATTGAAATAGCGCACATAGCGCCGACCCACCGCCTGCATCATCTGTGGCAGGCCGTCCAACGTGTGGGGCGTGGCCAGCAAATGAAAGTGGTTGCTCATCAGCACATAGGCGTGCACGTCCACATCGAACTTTTTCGCGTTCTCCTGCAGCAGGTCGAGCATGGTTTGGTAGTCCGCAGTGCTCGCAAAAATCGCCTGCCGGTTGTTGCCGCGCTGAATGATGTGGTGCGGGTAGCCGGGCAGGGTGAGTCGGGGCAGGCGGGCCATGGGTCTACATCGAATGCGTTAAATCAACACCATTGGGAATGCCCTGCAACTGCTCTCTAAATATATAGCACTACAAGCATATTCGACGCGGGCTAGAGGCCAAAAAAGCATAAATTTTAGTTCAAAACCCGCCGCGTCGGCTGTGCCTATCTGAGCGCCCGGACCACGCGCACCTTGCCGCCGGTGGTGACCAGAACGACTGAATCGCCGGGCAGCAAGCTCTGGTTGCCTTTGGCTTGCACAATGGCACGGCGGCTGCCATTCCTGAGTTGCACCAGGATTTCGACCGCTTCTTCTTGCGTGCCCATGCGCTCGATCGCATTGCCGGCCACCGCGCCGACGACCGCGCCCAGAACGCCAACGATGGCACTTTCACGCCGCCCGCCCACGCTGGAGCCCGCGATGCCGCCGACCACGCCGCCCGCGGTAGCGCCCACGCCCGACTGACTGCCATCGACCGTGACCGGGCGAACGCTCAACACCGTGGCGTCGATCACCTCGGACATGCGCTGGGCGTCACCACGCTGAATGACATCCGGACTGCTGGTGGCGCAGCCGCCGAGCACAGCAAGAAGACCCAAGGTCCATAGAACTTTCATCATTTCCCCTTTTGGTTAAAGCTGATCTGAGAGCTTGAAGCGCGTTTCGTTCAACTGGTCCAAGCCGAATTCTTTCAAAATGGCCTGCAGCCGCTCAAACGCCGCGCGTTTCTTCTGCCCCGTGTAGCGCGCCAGGATCAGCTCATTCTTCATGCTGTGTTCCCAGCCCACCAGTTCGGTCACCGTCACCTGGTAGCCGCAGGCCTCCAGGTACAGGCAGCGCAGTACATTGGTGAGTTGGCTGCCCAGTTCGCGCGTGTGCAGCGGGTGGCGCCACAACTCGGCCAGCGGTGTGCGAGCCAGCGACAAAGCCTTGTGCTGGTTCAGGACGCGCGCAATCTCGGCCTGGCAGCACGGCACCAGCACCATGAAGCGCGCGTGCTTTTGCAGGCCAAAGGCAATGGCGTCGTCGGTGGCGGTGTCACAGGCGTGCAAGGCGGTGACCACGTCGATGCGCTGGGGCAACTGCTGCGACTGCGCTGACTCGGCCACGCTCAAATTCAGGAAGGACATGCGGTCAAAGCCGAGCCGGCTGGCGAGTTCGCGCGACTTTTGCACCAGTTCCGCGCGAGTTTCGATGCCGTAGATGTGCCCGCTTTTTTGCGCCTTGAAAAACAGGTCGTACAGGATGAAGCCCAAATACGATTTTCCGGCACCGTGGTCGGCAAGCAGGATGCCACCGGGCTGATCGCCCAGCTCCAGCAGCAGCTTCTCGATGAAGCCAAACAGGTGGTAAACCTGCTTGAGCTTGCGCCGCGAGTCCTGGTTGAGCTTGCCTTCAACCGTCAGGATGTGAAGCTCCTTGAGCAACTCCAGGGACTGGCCGGGGCGGATGTCGTTGGCCTGAGCTGCCGGTGCTTGCGCTTTGTTTTTGGTTTTCATGCTGACTTGTTGCCTGAGCGGCCCACGCCCAGCGCGGCCCAGCCTGCCGCCCCGAGCTGCTCCATCGTCTGCATATTCACTTCAAAGATGCGCTCGGCGTTGGGGAACGCCGCCACGGCGCGGTCAATGCTGTCTTCGCGCAGCAGGTGCAGCGTGGGGTAGGGTGAGCGGTTGGTGTAGTTGGTGATGTCATCGTCGGCAGTGCCGGCGAACTGGAACAGGGGGTGCAGCGGGGCAATCTGCAAGACACCGTCCAGATCAAGATCAACGAGCAGCCGGTCGGCCTCAGCAAGGAAATCATTGAAGTCCAGAAAGTCGGCGAGACAGTCCGGGGCGATCAAAAGTGTTGTGTCGCGCGCGGATGCCTCCAGGGCCAGCAGCGCTTTGAGCTCAACGTCAAGGTCATGCAACAGCGCTGCGGCGCTGGTGGCAGGACTCACGGCGTAGTGCACCTGCCCCTTGACATGCACGCCCTTGGCAAAGGGGCACAGGTTCAGGCCGATCACGGCGCGCTCCAGCCAGACGCGGGTGTCATCAATGGCGATTTGTGGCGACACGGTCATGGCAGTCTCTTATTGCGTGGCAAAGCGGCTGGCCTGGCCCACGATCAATTTCGCCAGTTCGGCCACATAGAGCCAAATGGTTGTGGCGGCCGTTTCGGTCAGTCCGGTATTGGCCTCGCGCTGGGCCAGGTCCACGCTGTGGGCCGATTGCAAGGCGCTGGCCTGCGATTTAAGTTGATTGAGAAAACTCACCTTGATTCCCTGGAGCGATGCATTGTGGCGCCAATTATCACAGCAGCTTCACGCCCGTGAGCCGCTCGTGCTCGCGCGCGGCAAAACGGTCGGTCATGCCGGCAATGTAGTCGGCCACCACGCGGGCACCGGAACTTCGGGCGTCCACAGCGTCGCGGGCGGCTTGCGCACGCGCCATGAAGCCTTCACCCATTTCCTGCGGCTGTTCCAGATAGGCGCTGAATAGCTCGTGCACGATTCTCTGCGCCTGGTCCATGGTCTGCATGACCTGAGGGTGGCGGTAAAGCTGATGCAGTAAAAATGTCTTGAGCGCTTGTGATTGGAGCCGCATGGCCGGACCAAACTGAAGCAAAGGCGGCAGCTGGCGCACCGCATCCACGCTGGTCGGTGCGGCGGCACGTAGCGCGGCGGTGGTGGCGTTGATCACGTCATACACCTGGGCCGTGAGCATGCGCCGCGTTGCTTCGTACAGTAGACGGCGACCTTGTGCGGCGTCCTGCAAAAGCGGGTACTCGGCCAACGCTTCGCGCCTGAAGTCGTCAAACAGAGGCACGTCCTCAAGCTGCTCGAGCGTGATCAGGCCAGAGCGCACACCGTCGTCGATGTCGTGCGCGTTGTAGGCAATCTCGTCGGCCAGGTTGCACAACTGCGCCTCCAGGCTGGGTTGCGTGCCATCCAGAAAACGCTGGCTGACGCCGCCGGGCTCCTTCAACGCCAGCGCTTGCGCATGGCTGCGCGAACAGTGCTTGAGGATGCCTTCGCGCGTCTCGAAGCTCAGGTTCAGGCCATCAAACTGGGGGTAGCGTTCTTCGAGGTGATCGACCACGCGCAGGCTTTGCAGGTTGTGCTCAAAGCCGCCGAACGTGCGCATGCAGTCGTTAAGCGCATCTTGCCCGGCGTGGCCAAAGGGTGTGTGGCCCAGGTCGTGCGCCAGCGCAATCGCTTCCACCAAATCTTCATTGAGCTGCAATGACCGGGCCACCGAGCGGCCCAGCTGCGCCACCTCCAGTGAGTGCGTCAGGCGGGTGCGAAACAGGTCGCCTTCGTGGTTCACGAACACCTGTGTCTTGTACACGAGACGGCGAAAGGCGGTGCTGTGGACGATGCGGTCGCGGTCGCGCTGGTACTCGCTGCGGGTCGGCGCGGGGGCTTGGGGGTAGTGGCGACCGCGCGACTGGGCCGGGTCGCAGGCGTAGCAGGCAAGCGTCATAAATTTATACAAAATTGGGCTCTAGCCCACGTGGAATATGACTTTGTAGCTACTGTTCTAATATTTTTCAGGCGCAGCATTTATTGATGATGTCACGCACCAGAGCGTCCGGTGCGCTGCGCACGCTGGCGTTCCCCGGGCCGTCGATCAAGACAAACCTGATCTCGCCGCCTTCGGCCTTCTTGTCCAGGCGCATCAGCTCCAGGTAGCGCCCGGCATTGTCGGTGGCTGACAACTGCGGCCCCTTGATGGGGAGCCCGGCCTTTTCAATCAGGGTCGTGAGGCGTTGCACCAGCGCGGCATCAATCAGCCCCAGGCGCTGCGACAAATGCGCGGCCATCACCATGCCGCAGCCCACAGCCTCGCCATGCAGCCACTCCCCGTAGCCCAGCCCGGCCTCCATCGCGTGGCCAAAGGTGTGACCAAAGTTGAGGATGGCGCGCAGGCCCGCTTCGCGCTCGTCCTGCGCCACGACCCAGGCCTTGATCTCGCAGCTGCGTTTGACGGCGTGCGCCAGCGCGTGCGGCTCGCGTGCCATCAGGGCGTCGATATGGGCCTCAATCCAGTCGAGAAAGGCCAAGTCGGCAATCGGGCCGTATTTGATGATCTCGGCCAGTCCGGCGCTGAGCTCGCGCTCGGGCAGGGTTTTCAGCGTGTCCAGGTCGCACACCACCTTGAGCGGCTGGTAAAACGCGCCAATCATGTTTTTGCCCAGCGGATGATTGATGCCGGTCTTGCCGCCCACCGACGAGTCAACTTGCGCCAGCAGTGTCGTGGGCACCTGCACAAAAGGCACGCCGCGCATGTAGCTGGCAGCGGCAAAACCGGTCATGTCGCCCACCACGCCGCCGCCCAGCGCAAACAAAATGGTCTTGCGGTCACAACCGTTGGAGAGCAGGGCGTCAAAGATCAGGTTCAGCGTCTGCCAGGTCTTGAACACCTCGCCGTCGGGCAGCACCACGGTGTGAATGTGTTTGAACTTGCCCTGCAGCGCGCTCTGCAGCCGCTGCGCATAAAGCGGCCCGACCGTGGCGTTGGTCACGATCAGCGCGCTGCTGGCGCTGGGCAACTCGGCGTAGCTCAAGGGGTTGTCAAACAGCGAGCCGCGAATGGCGATATGGTAGCTGCGGTTGGCCAAGTCAATGGCGACGGTCTTGAGATCGGTGGCGTTCATGGGGGTGAGTTTAGGGGCTTGAGAGGCACACCCGCCAGCTCCAGCTGCATCACGATCATATTGACCAGGGTGGCGACCGAGGGGCGGCCGGTCTCGATGGTGAAGTGGGCGGTTTCCCGGTAGAGCGGATCGCGCAACGCGTGCAGGTCGCGCAGGCGGGTCAAGGGGTCGGCGACCTGGAGCAAAGGGCGGTTCACGTCATGGCGCAGGCGCCGGAAAAGCTCGTCGGGTGAGGAATTGAGGTACACCACGCGGCAACGCTGGTGCAGATGCTGGCGGTTGGCCGGCCGCAAAACCACGCCGCCACCGGTTGATATAACACCGGACTGCTTTTGCGTCAATTCGTCGATGACGGATTCTTCAATATCGCGAAAGCGGTCTTCGCCTTCCCGCTCGAAGTACTCACGGATTGAGCAACCCAGTTGCTGCTCAATCACGTGGTCGGAGTCAAAGAAGGGCAGTTGCAGCCGTCGGGCCAGTTGCCGTCCGACGGTGGATTTGCCGGAGCCGGGCAGGCCGATGAGGGAGATCATGCAGAAGTTGCCAACGGTGTGAGTAAAAAGAAGATGAGCAGAGTCTAGCGCGAGTAGCACCGGGTGCCGGCCGCTCAACACAGGTCGAGTAGCCTTTGAAGCGTTTGTGCATTGTTCTGGCAAATGGCCTGAAAGTCGTCGCTGATGCGTCCGTCCTGGGCCGCCAGCCGCCAGAAGGCCAGCGCAGCAACGCCAGCCTGCAGCCAGATGTCACGATCGTTGGGCATGGGCAGTCTGGGCGCAAACGCCCGACTGGGCAACTCGCCACCACCGAGTGGCGCGTAGGCCATTGGCAGCATGTCATAAACCGGGGCCAGTTGCATCGGCGCGCCAGGAATAAAACTCATATTGCCCAAATGCATGTCCGTGTTTTGGATGAGCAAGCCAAAGAAACTGATCAGGCGCATCTGGCGCACACCATCGGCATTGAGCCAGCCGCCAGCGACCATCGCTTGTGCAAGTTCTACCCAGTTGTCACTGGACTTGTCGATGATGGAGGCCGCCAGTGTCGCCAGGCTGCACAAGGGGCTGCGGCCCCACAGGCCATGCCGGTCAAATCGCTCAACTTCCAAAAAAGTTCGTCCGCCGCTTTGAAGCACGCGGCTAAACGCACTGCGGATGCCATCGAGTTGCGCGATCGACTCGAGCGCCAGGTGCTCGCACACCAGCAGGTCTGACCAGCGGCGCACCGCGCCCGAGTTGTCACAGCCGGAGAACTTCACCATGACATGCGGCGACTGGCAGCCTTCAAGTGCACGCAAAGCCGTGAATTTGGGGAACTCACCCGCCGCGCTGGCGCCGACCAGCCCGACCGAGGTGGCTTGCTCTGCCATCGATTCGTAATGTGCGGGCAGCACATCACCGGCCACCACCGGGGGTGCCACCACTTTCAATTGAAGCCAGCGCCGCAAGGCTACATCACCCACCATCAGGTCCCCGGTGCAATCGCTGCCACGCTGTGCAAGTACCTGCAGCACCTCGTCCTCACGCCAGTTGCTGGGGTTGTCGGAGACATCAAATTCAGCCGCGACATGTCGTGCAAAACTGCGCCCCAAAAATCCTTGCGGCCACATATCCTGCAAAGGATAGGGCAGCCCGGGCCACACGCCTTGGGCAAATTCATCGGGCACGGGCCAGCCCAAAGATTTGACATCCAAAAAACAGCCTTCAGGTGCCAGCGGCTGAAGCTGCCCAAGCTGCGCTGCCTGACCCGCCGAGTCAATCCGGTAGAGCGGGAGCGCCTTGGTTTGCCCCCGCAACGCCCGCATCAAGTAATAACGGGTTCGCCCGGCTTTGCCAACCCGAACGATTTGTGCAGCCAACTCCTTGAGCGCACGAACCATGGTGGCGGGGCTGGTGCCCGCCAGGTCAGCCAATTCAGACGAACTGCTGCCGGGGTGCCGACGCAGCAAGGCCGGCAACTGATCACGAACAGCGTGGTGACGGGGGCGCATGGGTTATGACTTGAATTATGATTTGATTTTTCAAACAATATCATAGTCACAACGCTTTTTATGGAAAATGTTTTGACGCGATTATTACGGCAAGATCAAAGCGCATTTGGCAGCAGCTAGCAGACCTTCTGGTTGGCCTCGTAAACAATGATTGGTCAGGTCACGGGCGTCTGACCAGACGGTGCGCTGCTGAATGGCGTGATCTGAGTTCGACAGCGCAGCACAGCCGTCGGGCGCGTTGACGCCCAACGGTGCATCTGGCGGAATTGGGCAGGCGGATGAGGGCGATCGGTCCCTTATTTACGCCCATCCATGTTCTTTTCTCGGTTGGCGGTCAACGCTGACATTAGGATTTCATTGGGTAAGTCACAGTCACAGTTTGGGTGTTCCTGCGGGTCCCGATCTGCACGGTCACGTCTAGAGTAATCGTACCCGTTCCAGCTGTCGCTCCGGTGGTCGAGCAGGCGGCCGGGCCACTGGTCGGAGCCTTGACAACCAACCACAACGATTGACGGCTTGCATCGCTTGAAGAAACCGGCAAAGTAGCGGAGCCAGCCAAGGCGCCAGCGACCGTTGCTCCAGGATTTGCGGTATACACGCCAGCGACCGCATTGCTGTCCGATGGGCTTACAAAAAAGGTAGCTCCGGCGGGTATCGCCAACCCATCAGAGCCAATGGCTTGTACTTCGGTAGTCTCACTGACATTGCATGCACCGATAGTGATCGAAGCCGGCGTTGCAGCCGAGTTGGGTCTGAGTAAAACCAAATTCCCCGCAGGATAAGTCACTCCAATGGATTGCTTAGTAACTCGTTTTGATGTCGGAGCATTTGCAGAAACCTCCACGGTTGCCCCTGTGATTGCGATGCCATTGACGTTACAGGTCGGATTGTTCGCGCTACTTGGATCAACGAGTACGCTGAATAAGCTAGCTCCAAAATTGCCGACATCCAATACAGTATTGTCAGGACCAATGGCAGCACCGAGGCCTGTGGCATCATCTCCTCGAGCTGAAAGTGTGGTTCCGCTCGGGGCTGAATAGCCTAGCGCATTGGCAACCATGTAGGGGAGATTCCGCTTTGTGCACGATGTCAGCGCAACTGGCAAAGGTGAAATTAAAGGTGCCGCCGGCACACCTGCAGCAGGCTCGTAGATACCAATCGGGGCAGATGACATGTGCAAGTTGATTTGCCGCAGGAGTGTGGTTGATTCACCCACCTTGGCCGACCCGCTGACCGTCACAATACCATTGGCCGGGCGAGGTTCCTGAACTTCGAATTTCACGGTACAGGCACCATTGAGCGTATTGCAGCCACCTGCTGCGGAAGTGCCAATCTTGCCGCCCGTCGCCACAAACACGACCGGCACGCCATCGGCCACCGGATTGCTGTTGATGTCCACAAGGCGCGCTGTGACATCAGTTGAGTCGCCTGAAAGAGCGCCGTCAAGGTTGTAAACGAGTGGCAGGATTTCAAAACCGGCTTGAACACCAAGCCCAGTAGTTACCTTCAATTGATCAGACTGAGTGGTTATGCTCTTTCCGTTCACGGTTGCCTTAACGACCACCGAAGTAGCGACAGTCTTGGACGATACCGAAGTAATGACCACGCCATCGGCATCCGTTGTACCTTGGGCAATGTTCAAGGTCACGTCATTGCTGGGGTTGACGACAAAGTCAACCAAAACGCCTTTGACGGGCGTGTTATTTTTATCAACCACGCGAAAGGTCAGGACGCCCGTTTCGGTACGGCCATTGCCGCCAGCACCTGCCAAAACAATGGACTTGTCAGCAGGGTCGGTTGAAACAAAATTGATTGAGCTTGCCAGTGTTTGAGGATCGATCACTACGCCCCCGCTTACAGGAGCGTTGGTCACTTCTAAAGTTTTGACTGCCGTTATGGTCTGGCCACCGACGGTTGCGGTGACCGAGACGGATGTTGCACCCGTTTTGGTCTGGTCTGCGGCGCGTATTTCGATAACTGCCAATCCTTCGCTCGTGGTCATCGCTGTTTGTGCCGCAGGGGCAAATTTCAGGAGACCGACACCAGACTCCGAAAAACTCACGACGGTTCCAGAAACCAAAGCGCCGGCAGCGTCTTTGACAACTACCTTTACTTGAGCAATTTCAACTGCAGAAATTGAGTTGGTCGCTTGGCCAGCACCGTTGATTAACGCCAGCGACACGCTGCCCACAGCAGTTGTCTGAGTATCCCCGGCGTTGCTTGTGCCGCCACCGTTAGGTGTGGTTCCCCCCGGATTCCCACCACCACCCCCACAAGCGGTCAGTGCCACAGCCATCGCCAGACCCAGCACAAATTTCAATAACTTCATATTCATCTTCCTGCAATTCATTTTTAACTAAATAACTCAGCGCGTGGCCCGGTCCGTCACGACTTTGGGCGTGATGAAAACCAGCATTTCTTGCTTGTTTGATGTGCGGGCCCGGCTCTTGAACAGATTGCCCACGCCTGGCAAATCTCCGAAAAACGGCACTTTGGTTTCATTTTCACTTTCGGTCAATTCGAAAATACCACCAATCACCACAGTGCCGCCATTTTCGACCAGCACCTGTGTTTTGACGCGCTTGGTGTTGATCGCGAGACCCGCCGAAGTAGATTGCCCAACGGAATTCTTGTTCACTTCAACATCCATGATGATGCTGCCTTCCGGCGTAATTTGAGGCGTTACCCGAAGTGATAAATTGGCCTTGATGAACTCAATGGCCGTAGCGCCCGAGGTCGTTGCCTTCTGGAACGGAATTTCTACGCCCTGCTCGATGGATGCTTCCTTTTGATCAGCGGTGACGACTCTCGGACTTGAAACGATCTTTCCTTTGCCGTCTGCCTCCAGCGCGGACAACTCCAGATTCAGGAAGCGATTGGCTGCGGAACTGAACAGGGCGAGCGCAAATGTGGCAGGGTCAGCGCCGCCCTGACCAATGGCGGGAAGATTGACAAAGTTGCTGGTCAAATTGGCTACCCCCCCGGCGCCGCTGCTGGCTACGGCGTTGCCGTAGCTGGTGCCGAAGGCGACGCGATTGTCGCCAGAAAGTTGGTAGCCGCCGTCTCCACCTCTTTGTGCCCGCAGATCGATGCCACCGAGCTTGACGCCGAGCGATTTACCAAAGGTGTCCGACGCCTCCACAATGCGCGCTTCAATCAGTACCTGACGCACCGGGATGTCGAGTTTGGTGATTAATTCCCGCACTTGTTCTAGCTTGCTGGGAATGTCGGTCACAAACAACTGGTTGGTGCGGGCCTCTGAAATGGTGCTGCCACGCGGGCTCAACATGCGCGAGCCGTTGGCGCCTCCGCCGCCTGCCGTAAGCTGGGCGGCAACGTCAGCCGCTTTGGTGTAGTTGAGCTGGAATGACTGAGTGCGCAGAGGCTCCAGGCTTTGCAGCGAGGCGATTGATTCAAGCTCCAGCTTTTCCTTGGCGTTGATTTCATCTTTAGGGGCAATCCAGAGCACGTTGCCGGTCTTGCGCATGCCCAGGCCCTTGGCCTGCAGGATGATGTCCAGGGCCTGATCCCAAGGCACATCTTGCAGCCGCAGGGTGACGGAGCCAGTGACTGAGTCCGAGGTAATGATGTTGAAATTGGTGAAGTCGGCAATCACCTGCAACAAGGAGCGAACTTCGATATTTTGGAAATTTAGTGACAGCTTTTGCCCGCTGTAGCCCGGCCCCTGCGTCAACTTGGAAGGGTCGACTTTGACGGGCCTGACTTCGACGACGAACTGCTCGTCGGTCTGGTAAGCGCTGTGCACCCATTGACCTTTGGGCTCGATCACCATGCGCACGCGGTCGCCCACAGCGAAGGTGGTCACGGTCTGCACCGGGGTACCAAAGTCAGATACGTCCAGACGACGGCGCATGCCTTCGGGCAGGGTGGACTTCATGAATTCGACCACCAGCGTTCCCCCTTGCTGGCGAATATCGACCCCAACCTGGCTGCTCGGCAGCGACACGACGACGCGGCCCGAGCCTTCGTCACCGCGACGGAAATCGAGGTCTTTGAGCGGCAGGGTGTCGCGGCTGCGGTTTTCTGCAAACACGGGGGTGGAAGACGCTGCTGGCGCCGCAAGTGCCACGGCATCGAGCACCACCAGCAGCGACTTGCCTTGCAACTGAGCTTTGTAAGCCGTGGCCTGTTTCAGGTTCAACACCACGCGGGTGCGGTCCCCGGCCTGCACCACGCTGACAGACCTCAAATTGCCTTGGTTGATCTCGACGGTAGAACGGCCGATGGCACTGCTGACGCCTGGAAAATCAAGCGCAATGCGGGCTGGGGACTGGATCGAAAACCCGGTCGGTATGGCGGCCAGGGGTTGCGACAGGTCAATTCTGACGACCTCGACCCCGCTTTGAATCGAACCTGACACGGCCTCGATCGCTGGCTGCGCCTGCGCGCCGAGCGCCAATAACATGAGCGATGCTGCTGTTACAGCCCGCTGCCATATCTGCTTTGTCATCCAGTAGTTTTGATGGTTCATTTTGATTTCTCTTGCAGCTGCAATGTGGCGGGGCGTTCTATCCATTCGCCCGCGGTGTCCTGCACAATTTCACGCAACGTGACTTCGGTTTCGGTGATTTTGGTGACGCGCCCGTAATTTTGACCAAGATGGTTGCCCGGTTTGACTTGGTACAGCAAATTGTCGATCTTGACCAGCGCAACCGGTTTCCCCGCTTTGCTTAGGCTGCCTACCATAACCATGACATCGAGCGGATAGGCTTCCAGTGCCTCTTTACGGCGTGCCAATTCGGGGGCAATCAAGGCGCCGCTGCTGACCGATTGGGTGGACTCGCGCTTGAGGGCCTGGGTCAGTTTCTGGTTGCTGAAGGGCTCTATCGCGGTGACCTGGGTGTAGCTTTCGGGCTTGAATTGCTTGGGCTCTGAAATGGGCGCGACCTTGGGATGGGTCTGGCTCTGTTGATCTGCCATCCATTGCCGTAGTTCATCCTCGCCGGTGGCACCGCAAGCGGCCAGCGCCAACAACAGGCTGGTCATGAGTAGCTTGTGCACAGGCCTCATTTCTTGGCTCCTTTGGGGGCCGCATTGCGCTGAGCAGCCACTTCATCGGTGTCCAGATAGCGGAAGGTCTTGGCGGTGGCGTCCATCGTCAAGGTCCCTTCCTTGCCGGGCGTAATGCTCAGGTTGTTCAGCGTCACGATGCGCGACAGGTTGGCAATGTCGGAAGCAAAAGCGCCGATGTCGTGGTAGCGACCGGTCACTCTCACGGTAATCGGCAGCTCGGCATAGTAATCTTTGACGGCGACTTGTCCGGGGCGGAATAGGTCAAATTGCAGGCTGCGCCCCAAGCCCGCCTGGTTGATGTCCGATAGCAAAGCGTCCATCTCGGCTTTGCTGGGGAGCTGCTTCTCGAGCTGCGTCACATATTGCAGCACTTGCTCACGCTGCTTCTTCAGCGCTTCAAGGTTCACAGCCTTACCCAACTTGATCCTGTATTCATCGCGCAGCTTCACCTCTGTGGCCTGCTCGGCGCTCAATTCTTCTTCGGACGTGTTGAGCCACAAGAACCAGAGTACCACCACAACCAGAACCGAAATGGCAACAAACAGCAGATAGCGCGGCAACGCGGGCCACAGGGATGGGTCTTTGGGGTCGAGGTTGCGGAACTGCCCCAACAGTTTCTCCTGGAGGGCCGGAAAATCAATATTCAATGCGGGTTTGCTTGCCATGGTGCCTTGCGCCTATTGCTTGACAGGGATCGAGGCTGCGGGCGCCGCGGCCACCGTGCCGGCTGCAGAGCGCGCCTTTTCAGCCTCGCTGGCGCGCATCAAATTCACACGAATGGTGAAATTGGCCACTCGGCGCTGATCCCTGGGCGGGAGCGTGACCGAGCCCGCCACAATTTCAATCAGCTCCGGCTTGGAGAACCAGGGTGTGTTGTTGCCCAGATTGCGCAGCAGTTCAGACACGCGCTCGTTGGATTGGGCGACGCCCTGCAGTGTCACGGTCTGGTTGTCCTGGCGCATGCTGACGATGTAGACGCCATCGGGCAATTGCTTGACCAATTCGGTCAGCAGGTGGACCGGTAAATTCCGGTCGGCCTGCAAGTCCTCAACCGCCTGCTGGCGCGCGCGCAAGGCGGTTATTTCAGACTCAAGACCGGCGATGTCCTTGATTTGGGCGTCAAAACGCTTGATCTCGGTCTGCAGCAGTTGATTGCGACCTTGTTGATCAGAAATTTGGGCCTGAAATGCCAGAAAAATTGCCCCAGCAAGCAAACCACCGGCCAACGCCGCTAGTCCCAGGCTGACATTGAAGGCGTCTTTGCGACGTTTGCGCGCCGCTTCACGGTGCGGCAATAGATTGATCAGTATCACTGCATGAACCTCCGCAAAGCCAGGCCGCAGGCGGTGAGATAGGACGGGGCTTCCCGTGTTATCTTCTTCAAACGAACCCCTTCACCCATTTCCATGCCCTCAAACGGATTTACCAAAGAGCAAGCGAAAGTGGTGTGCTTGGTGACCGCCGCCGTCAGGCCAGGTAGCGCTGCCGAGCCGCCAGCTAGCATGACGTAGTCGACCTTGTTGTGGGGTGTGCTGGTAAAAAAGAATTGCAGCGCGCGGCCAATTTCTTGCACCATGCTTTCAACAAAGGGGCGTAAGACGCTGCTTTCATAGTCATCGGGCAACTCACCGCTGCGTTTTTTGCTTTCCGCCTCTTCCAGAGAAAAACCGTATTGGCGCACGATCAGCTGGGTGAGCTGGGCGCCGCCAAAAGCTTGATCCCGGTCGTACAAGACTTCATCGTCGCGGATCACTTGCATGCTGGTGGTTTGCGCGCCGACCTCAAACAACGCCACGATCGTGCCAAGGCCCTTGTTGGGCAGGTTGGCGATCAGGCGACTGGTGGCCAGGCGTGATGCATAGGACTCTACGTCCACAATCACGGGCTTCAAGCCGGCGGCTTCGGCCAAGCCCTGAATGTCTTGCACTTTTTCCCGACGCGAAGCGGCAATGAGGACGTCGACGTCGCCGGCAGAGGCGGCGCTGGGCCCGACAATGCAAAAATCAAGACTGACTTCGTCCAGTGGGAACGGTATGTACTGGTTGGCCTCGGTCTCTACCTGCATCTCCAACTCCTGGTCGGACATGCCCCCTGGTAGCGTTATCTTCTTGGTGATGACTGCTGAGGGCGGCAGCGCCATCGCAACATTCTTGGTTTTGGCCCCACTTTTTTTGACCAAACGGCGCACGGCATCTGCGACTTCATCGAATTTTTCGATGTTTCCGTCAGTAATCCAACCGCGCTCAAGCGGCACAATCGCACAGCGTTCAAGTACCAAATTTCCAGCTTTGTCTTGACCCAATTCAACCAGCTTGACACTGGACGAACTGATATCCAAGCCCAGCATGGGGGCAGGCTGCCGACTAAACAAGGACCCCAATGAGATCAAAACTATCCCCTGAAACAGGCCAATCAACGATCAGCGAAACTTAAGACTTCACTTCAATGCTAGCAGCAAGCTTATTGTCCAGCAAAGGTTTTCCCCAAATCTAGGGATTACCAGTGTTGCCAAAAGTAGACGTTTTAAGCTTGAGTTGACTTCACAGTGGCAGGCGCACAGACTGCATGGAACGACCCAGTAACAATAGCGGATACTACCGCGCCAAAGCGACGCGAACATCATTTTTATAATGACAGCGAGTGTCTACCCAATTTATCTATGTCATCCAAATCACCCGTTAGTGAGCCCACCTCCCCAAAAAATGGCCATGCTGGCGCCAGTGCCTTGAACTGGGTGCTGCGCATTGTGCTGTGGAGCGGTGGTGTGGCATTGGCAGGGATGCTGTCCATCTTGATCATCGTTGCGATTGCGATGGCGGTGGCGTTTCCGAACCTGCCCGACATTTCAGATTTGTCTGATTACCGACCCAAGTTGCCCTTGCGCGTGTACTCCGCTGAAGGTATTTTGATCGGAGAGTTTGGCGAGGAGCGCCGGCATCTGACGCCGATCAAGAGCATCCCGAAGGTCATGGTGGATGCTGTTCTGGCAATTGAAGATGCTCGTTTTTTTGAACACGGTGGTGTCGATTACAAGGGGGTCATGCGTGCGGCGCTGGCCAATCTGGGGCGCATCAAGAGCCAGGGTGCCTCCACCATCACGATGCAGGTGGCACGCAATGTTTACCTGTCCACGGAAAAAACATACACCCGCAAGATCTATGAAATTTTGCTGACTTTCAAGCTCGAACACTTGCTCAGCAAGGACCAGATTCTTGAAATTTACATGAATCAAATATTTCTGGGCAACCGGGCCTATGGCTTTGCTGCTGCCTCTGAGGCCTATTTTGACAAGCCGTTGAAAGACATTACGGTGGCAGAGGCGGCCATGCTGGCTGGTTTGCCCAAGGCGCCATCCGCCTACAACCCGATCGTCAACCCCAAGCGCGCGAAGGCGCGTCAGTTGCACATCATTGATCGCATGCAGGAAAACGGTTTCATCACGGCAGAGCAGGCTGCAGCCGCCAAGCAGGAAGAACTCAGCATCAAGTCCAGTGCCGAGCATGCCAAGGTGCATGCCGAGTACGCGGCTGAAACCGTGCGGCAATTGATATTTGCGCAGTATGGCAGCGAGACCTACACCCGCGGCCTGAATGTGTACACCACCTTGCGCGCGGCGGACCAGGAGGCGGCGTACAAGTCACTGCGCCGCGGCATCATGGATTTTGAGCGACGCCAGATCTACCGCGGACCGGAGGAATTTGTCACGCTGCCGGCCGATCCGCAGGAACTGGAGGACGCGATTGACCAGGCCTTGGCTGAGCACCCCGACAACGGCGACGTGATGTCAGCCATGGTCTTGGCCGCCGATGCGAAGAAAATAACCGCGCTGCGCCTGAACGGAGAAACCGTTGAAATTACGGGCGAAGGCCTCAAACCGGCCCAGTCAGGCTTGTCGGAAAAAGCACCACCCAACATCAAGGTGCGCCGCGGCGCCGTGATTCGGGTCACCAAAACACCAAAAAATACCTGGGAAATAACGCAGTTGCCTGAAGTTGAAGGTGCTTTTGTGGCGCTGGACCCGCGCGATGGCGCCATTAAGGCGATGGTGGGCGGCTTTGACTTTGAGAAGAATAAGTTCAACCATGTGACGCAAGCCTGGCGTCAACCCGGCTCCAGCTTCAAACCGTTTATCTATTCTGCAGCTCTTGAAAAGGGTTTCACACCGGCCACGATCATCAACGACGGACCGCTGTTTTTCAGTGCCGGCGTGACCGGGGGTCAGCCTTGGGAGCCCAAAAATTACGATGGCAAGTTTGAAGGCCCGATGACGATGCGCCGGGGGCTGGCCAAGTCAAAAAACATGATCTCCATTCGCGTATTGCAGGCGGTCGGCGCGCAAAATGCGCAGGATTGGATCACGCGCTTTGGCTTTGAGGCTGACAAGCACCCGGCCTACCTCACCATGGCCCTGGGCGCTGGGTCCGTCACGCCTTTGCAGATGGCATCGGCCTACTCGGTTTTTGCCAATGGGGGCTACCGCATCAATCCGTGGCTGATCAGCAAGGTGACCGAACAGAAGGGCAAAGTCCTGGTGGAGACCAAGCCACCTGTGCTTGACGAATCAATGCGAACCATTGATGCACGCAATGCATTCATCATGGACAGCTTGTTGCAGGAAGTCACCCGCAGCGGCACTGCGGCCTCTGCGCAGGCTATTTTGAAGCGCCCTGACTTGTATGGCAAAACCGGCACCACCAACGACTCCATGGACGCTTGGTTTGCCGGATTCCAACCCACGCTGGCGGCGGTGAGCTGGATTGGCTACGACTCGCCGCGCAAACTCGGTGCGCGTGAAACGGGCGGCGGCTTGAGTCTGCCGATCTGGATCAGGTATATGCAGCAGGCGCTTGCTCATGTTCCGGTGGCTGAGCTGGCCGTGCCGGAGGGTGTCGTCAACTCGGGCGGTGAGTGGTTTTATACCGAATACGCAAACGATGCGGGCGTTACCAGTGTCGGGATGGATGCTGCTTCAGATGCGCAAAACGGCAATCAGGTCATTGAGATGCCGCCGGCCGATGAAAGAAGGCAAATTCTGGACTTGTTCAGGAATTGAGCACCAGCGGGCAGCCCGCCTGCTCGCTGGCGCAGCGCGACAAATGGCTGAAAAACTCACCTTGGCCCTTGGTGTCGAGCCACTGTTCATTGTCAAATTTATAGTGATATCCGCCTGCCTTGGCCGCCAGCCAGATTTCATGCAGGGGTTTTTGCATATTGAGGACAATCTGACTTTTGTTTGAAAAAATCAGTGTCACCATGGCGCCGACGCGTTGGTTGTCGATATCTGCCAGCGCCTGGTCGTTGATGCGGTCGCAACTGGCCTCAACCGCCTGAAGCAAATTTTCGGCGCGGTTCATGAATTCAAGGTCGGTCATTACAATTTCACCATGTTGAGATTTCTGCAAATTCTAGTCAGTACGATTGCCCTTGCCAGCAGTGCAGTGGGTCTGCTCGCCTGTGGCCAGCAAGGCCCCTTGTATTTGCCGGCTGAGCCACCCGCTGCAAAAAAGGCCTCCGTGCCTCAGGTTCAGACGGTTCCTGCATCTGCCGACCGACCCACCCTTGGCGCCTCGGCTGCCACCCAAATGCCCCAATGACAGCTCAAAATATTTCCGGCCAGCCCCATTTTGCCTACCGGGGCAATGAACTCTTTTGTGAAGAAATTCGCTTGAGTGATTTGGCACAAGCCCATGGCACGCCGCTCTTCGTCTACTCGAAAGGCGCCATGCTGGCGGCATTGGGCGCTTACCAGCGCGGCTTCGCTGGGCGCAAGGTGCAGATATGCTACGCCATGAAAGCCAATCCCGCGCTCGGCGTGATTGAAGTTTTTGCACAAGCCGGTTGCGGTTTTGACATCGTCTCGGGCGGTGACATGGAGCGCGTGCTGACCGCTGGCGGACAGGCCGAAAAAATAATTTTTTCAGGTGTTGGCAAGACCCGCGCGGAAATGCGGCGTGCGCTTGAGGCCGGCATTGGCTGCTTCAATGTTGAGAGTGAGGCGGAGCTTGAAGTCCTGAATGAGGTGGCGCTTTCCTTGGGTGTTTGCGCGCCGGTGAGCATCCGCGTCAATCCCAATGTCGACCCCAAAACCCACCCTTACATATCAACCGGTCTGAAGGACAGCAAGTTCGGTGTCGCCCACGAGCGGGTGCTGCCGACCTACCAGCGCGCGGCGAAGC
The DNA here is from genome assembly GCA_013791765.1 of Rhodoferax sp. Classification (GTDB taxonomy): domain Bacteria; phylum Pseudomonadota; class Gammaproteobacteria; order Burkholderiales; family Burkholderiaceae_C; genus Rhodoferax. Next base: position 82,118 of record VMTC01000128.1, on the reverse strand, counting down.
TGGCGGGCATCCGTGTGATTGGCATCGATTGCCACATTGGCTCACAGATCACGCAGGAAGGGCCTTACCTGGATGCGGTCGACCGCATGCTCGACCTGGTGCAAGCCATCGAAGCGGCGGGCGTGCCTCTGCAGCACATCGATTTTGGCGGTGGCCTGGGCATTGACTACGACGGCGAGACGCCGCCCGACGCCGAGTCGCTCTGGCAAAAGCTCTTGGCCCGTCTGGATGCGCGCGGCTTTGGCCAGCGCCAACTGATGATCGAGCCCGGACGTTCGCTTGTGGGCAATGCGGGTGTGTGTGTGTCGGAGGTGCTGTACCTCAAGCCCGGTGAAAACAAGAACTTCTGCATCATCGACGCCGGGATGAACGATTTGCCGCGCCCAGCCCTGTACCAGGCCTTCCACCGGATCGTGCCCCTGAGCCCACGCCAGGATGCGCCCCAGACCTGGGATGTGGTGGGTCCCATTTGCGAAAGTGGTGATTGGCTCGGGCATGACCGCAGTCTGGCGGTGCAACCGGGCGACCTGCTGGCGGTGCTCTCCAGCGGCGCCTACTGTATGAGTATGGCGAGCAACTACAACTCGCGTGGCCGCGCGCCGGAGATTCTGGTGGAAGGCACCCAGGCGCACCTGATCCGGCGCAGGGAAACCATGGCAGACCAGATGCAAAATGAAAGTCTGGTTGGGGTTAAGCCAATTTAACTATGTTTTTGATAGCTGATTACGCATACGCAACGGGGGCTAGCGCCTTATTTTACTTATAAACCTGATCAAACGCCAGCCCAGCAGAATGCCCAGAATCAAGGCGTAAACCACTACTTCGGCAAAATCATTTTTGCCGGCGCGCATCCAGAAGAAATGCAGCAGCGCCAAGCCGGCAACGACGTAAACCAGCCGGTGCAAAAGTTGCCAGCGCTTGGCACCCAGCGCCCGGATGGCGCGATTGAAGGACGTTAATGCCAGCGCGGTAAGCAGTACAAAGGCCGAAAAACCCACCAAAATGAACGGCCGCTTGGCAATGTCGCGCCCGATGTCTGCCACGTCAAAGCCCATGTCAAACCAGCTGTAGCTCAGCAAGTGCAGCACGACGTAGAAATACACGAACAAACCCAGCATCCGTCGATAACTGGCCAGCGTCGGCGTGTTGCTAATGATCCGCAGTGGCGTAACCGCCAGCACCAGGCACAGGAAGCGCAAGCTCCAGTCCCCAGTGGCGCGAACCAGCGCCTCGGCCGGATTGGCGCCGAGCTGGTTGAAGATCGCCGCGTAGAGCAGCCAGAAAAATGGCAACAGCGACAAGCCAAAAGCCACGGGTTTTGCCATACGGTGGCGCAGCAGCGGCCGCAGTTGTGCTGTTGGCTGCAGCCAGACACGCGACGGCATCAAAAGAACTTCTTGAGGTCCATGCCCGCGTAGAGCTGCCCGACCTGCGCCTCGTAGCCATTGAACATCAGGGTCTTGCGCTTCTTGGCAAACAAACCATCCTCGCCGATGCGGCGTTCGGTGGCCTGGCTCCAGCGCGGGTGGTCAACGTTCGGGTTGACGTTGGAATAAAAGCCGTATTCATTGGCAGCGGCCTTGTTCCAGGCGGTGGCGGGCTGCTTGTCAGTGAAGCGGATTTTGACCAGGCTCTTGCCACTCTTGAAACCATATTTCCACGGCACCACCAAACGCAGCGGCGCTCCGCTTTGATTGGGCAGCACCTCGCCATACATGCCGAAACTCAGCAAGGTCAGCGGATGCATGGCTTCGTCCAGGCGCAAGCCCTCCACATAGGGCCAATCGAGCACCCGTGAGCCAACGCCCGGCATCGTCTTGGGGTCGGCCAAGGTGACAAATTCAACATACTTGGCGCTGCCCAGCGGCTCTACCTTTTTGATCAACTCGCTGAGCGAATAACCGATCCAGGGGATCACCATGGACCAGCCTTCCACACAGCGCAAGCGATAAATCCGCTCTTGCTGAGCGCTGAGCTTGAGCAAGTCTTCCAGGGTGTATTTGGCGGGCCTTTTGACCAGTCCTTCAATCTCGACGGTCCAGGGGCTGGTCTTCAGGGTATGTGCGTTGCTGGCCGGGTCCGACTTGTCGGTGCCAAATTCATAAAAATTGTTGTAACTGCTGGCGTCCTTGTAGTCGGTGAGCTTTTCCAGCGTCACCGCACCGGGCACAGCGGATTTGACACTCGGCAGCGACGCCAGCTTGCCCGGCCGCGCGATGGCGCTAACGCCCTGCGCCAGCGCCTCGCGCGAGGCCCAGGTGCTGAGTGCTGCACCGGCAGCGCCAGAGGCCATCAGTTTCATGAGATCGCGCCGGCCTGCATAAAGAGACTGATCGGTGATGTCACTGTTGCGCAGCTGGCAAAAGCCATCGCGGTTGGTTTTGATAAGCATGGTGGAGTCCTCGTTAGCGCTTAGTCGCGGGTAAACGTGCATTCTTACAATCGGGCATACACAGATTATTCAAGCTGGCGCGCGATGACGCTGGCGTGGGGACTTAGCGCTGGCGTGACACTTGGACCTTGAGCCGAATTGAGTTAACCTCCCACCCCTTGACCCGCAAATGAGATTGCAGTGCCGGTAGCAGCTGGCGAATTTTGGCTGCGGCCGCATTGTTGTCCAAGAGCAGACACCACACCGGTCCTTCGATCGGGCCGGCCTGGATCGCTGAAAACAGGGCTGCAGGAATGAGCGATTCAACCGCCTTGAGTCGCGCGGCCGAGTCACGCGTGAGTTCTGTCAGCCGTGCCAAGGTGGGCGAGTCCTGACTCGCTTGGAGCAGCGAGACGGCATGGTGGCGGCGGTTCATGGGTGCTTTATTGAGGGACTATTTGAATGCAATTGATTATCACGGATGCCTGGCTCGCCAAGAGTCACGCCATACAGCTCAGTGGACCGAAACTGGTGCTGGCGGCCTTGCTGGCCGTGCTGACCTTGATCTTGCTGGCAGCTGGCGTCTACCACTCCATATTTTTGAAGGGTGCTCGAGAAGGGTGGCCTGTGGTCGGTACCTTGCTGCGGGTGGTCGTTAAAGATGAGTTTGCCCAACGCGACCGGTTCATGCGTGAAAATCTGGATGTGATGGCCCGCAAGCTGGGCGAAATGCAGGCCAAATTGACGCAGTTGGAATCCCTGGGTGAGCGTGTTTCGGGCTTGGCAGGGGTTAATCCCGTCGACATCAAGACCCAGCCAGGCCAAGGCGGCGCGCTGGTGTCGGGCCGCTCCTTGTCCATGCAAGAACTGCAAGCCACGCTCGATGACCTGGCGCGCCTGACCGATCAGCGTACCGACTTGTTGACGGTGCTGGAGTCGCGCTTGTTTGAGCAGAAGGTTCGCAACATGATGGTGCCGACGCAGGCGCCGGTGACAGCGGCCACGGTGGGCTCGGCCTTTGGCTGGCGCCTGGACCCGTTGACCGGGCGCTCGGCGCTGCATACCGGGCTGGATTTTCCAGCCATTTCGGGCACGCCCATTGTGGCGGCGGCTGGTGGCGTGGTGGTCACTCAGGCGTTTCATCCCGAGTACGGCAACATGATTGAAATTGACCATGGCAATGACCTTATCAGCCGCTATGCCCATGCATCCAAAGTAATGGTCACAAAGGGCGACTTGATCAAACGCGGTCAAAAAATTGCCGAGGTCGGCAACACGGGGCGCTCCACCGGGGCACACTTGCATTTTGAAGTGCTGGTGCTGGGTATTCCGCAAGACCCCCAGAAGTTTTTGATGGCCGGAAAAAACCTGGCATCGCATCAATTGGCCAAACTGGTGGCAGCTGTGCCAGCTCGGTCAAGCCGCCCTTGAAGCCGTACGACCGGGCACAGCTAAAATGGCGCTTTGGTCATCTCCGCGCGGCGTATTTCGTTCAAACGCTTGCACTTCGCGACATTGACCTCATTTCATCAAGATTAATAAAAGGATTGCGCTGTTCTGTTGACCCCGGTGGGTTGGCGGGTCGGTCTTGCATTCATGGCCACTAATATCCTCACTAAAATTTTCGGCAGTCGCAATGACCGCCAACTCAAGCAGTACCGCAAAAGTGTGGTGCGCATCAATGCGATGGAGACTGAGCTTGAGAAGCTGTCTGACGATGCCTTGCGTGGCAAGACCCTGGAGTTCAAGGAGCGCATCACCAAGGGTGAATCGCTCGACGCCTTGTTGCCCGAGGCATTTGCCGTCGTGCGTGAGGGTTCCAAGCGCGTGATGAAAATGCGCCATTTCGATGTGCAGTTGCTCGGCGGCATGTCGCTGCATAACGGCAAAATTTCTGAAATGGGCACCGGTGAAGGCAAGACCCTGACCGCCACCATGCCGGTCTACCTCAATGCCTTGACGGGCAAAGGGGTTCACGTCGTCACGGTCAATGACTACCTGGCCAATCGTGACGCGAAGTGGATGGGCAAGCTCTACAATTTTTTGGGCTTGAGCGTGGGCATCAACCTGCCCAACATGGCGCGTGAGGAAAAGCAGGCGGCGTACCAAGCCGACATTACCTACGGCACCAACAACGAATACGGCTTTGACTACTTGCGCGACAACATGGTCTATGAGGCCGCTGACCGGGTGCAACGGGGCCTGAATTACGCCATTGTCGACGAGGTGGATTCGATCCTGATTGACGAGGCGCGCACGCCGCTCATCATCAGCGGCCAGGCTGAAGACCAGACGGACCTTTACCTCGCGATTAAAAAAGTGGTGCCCCTGTTGCAGCGCCAGGAAGGCGAAGAAGACATTCGCACCGGCGAAGGCGTCACCAAGCCGGGTGACTTCACTGTGGACGAAAAAAGCCACCAGGTGTTCCTGACGGAGCAGGGTCATGAGAGCGCTGAGCGCATCCTGTCCGAACTCGGGCTGATTCCTGAAGGCGCTACCCTGTACGACCCGGCCAACATCACGCTGATGCATCACCTGTATGCAGCGCTGCGCGCCAATCACCTGTATTTTCGCGATCAGCATTACGTCGTGCAAAACGGCGAGATCGTGATCGTGGACGAGTTCACCGGTCGCTTGATGACGGGGCGCCGCTGGAGCGAGGGTCTGCACCAAGCGGTGGAGGCCAAAGAGGGCGTCGCCATTCAGCCTGAAAACCAGACCATGGCGTCGATCACCTTCCAGAATTACTTCCGCCTGTACGGCAAGCTCGCGGGCATGACCGGCACGGCTGACACCGAAGCCTACGAGTTCCAGGAAATCTACGGACTTGAGACGCTGGTGATGCCGCCGAACCGTCCGAGTCGGCGCGACGACCAGCTGGACCGGGTCTACAAGACCACGCGTGAGAAATACGAGGCGGCGATCAAGGATATTCGCGAATGCTTTGATCGCGGCCAGCCGGTGCTGGTGGGCACCACATCGATCGAGAATTCAGAAATCATTGCCGATTTGCTGGAAAAGGAAAAGCTACCGCACCAGGTGCTCAACGCGAAGCAGCATGCGCGCGAGGCTGACATCATTGCACAGGCCGGGCGCACCAAAGTCATCACCATCGCCACCAACATGGCGGGTCGGGGGACCGATATTGTGCTGGGTGGCAACATCAGCAAGGACCTCGAAGCGGTGGAGGCGGATGAATCGTTGAGCGCCGAGCAGAAACAGCAGCAGATTGACGCGATCCAGGCGCAGTGGGTGCAAGAGCACGAAAAGGTCAAAACCCTGGGTGGTTTGCGCATCATTGCCACCGAGCGCCATGAGTCGCGCCGCATCGACAACCAGTTGCGTGGCCGCTCCGGGCGCCAGGGTGATCCTGGCTCATCGCGCTTTTACCTGAGCCTGGACGATTCGCTGATGCGCATCTTTGCCGGTGACCGGGTCAAGGCGATCATGGACCGGCTCAAGATGCCCGATGGCGAGGCGATCGAAGCGGGCATCGTCACGCGCTCGATTGAGAGCGCCCAGCGCAAGGTGGAAGCGCGTAACTTTGACATGCGCAAGCAGTTGCTGGAGTACGACGATGTCGCCAACGACCAGCGCAAGGTGATTTATCAGCAGCGCAATGAAATCCTGGACGCCAGCGATCTGACGGCCCAGATCGCCTCTTTGCGCGCAGGCTGTTTTGATGACCTCGTGCGTCAGTATGTGCCTGCGGAATCGGTTGAAGAGCAGTGGGACCTGGCCGCACTGGAAAAAGTCCTGATGGACGAATGGCAGCTTGAGCTGGCCTTGCAGCAGCAGGTCAGCGCAGCGAGCGCGATCACGGATCACGATCTACTGGCGCGTGTGCAGTCGCAGGCCGATGCGTCTTTTGACGCCAAGGTGGCGCAGGTGGGTGGTGAAAACTTCACCCAGTTTGAACGCATGGTGTTGCTGCAAAGCATTGATACTCATTGGCGTGAACACCTGAGTTCGCTCGACTATCTGCGCCAGGGCATTCATTTGCGCGGCTACGCGCAAAAGCAACCGAAGCAGGAATACAAGCGCGAGGCCTTTGAGCTCTTCAGTCAGATGCTCGATGCGGTCAAGAACGACGTGACCAAGGTGCTCATGACCGTCAAGGTGCAGTCGAACGAGCAGCTCGAGCAGGCGGCCCAGGAGATGGAGAGTCGCGGCGAGAGCATCGCCAACGTGACCTATATTGCACCGACTGCAACCGGTGAGGTTGAAACCATTACCGACGACGATACCTTCCGGAAAAAATCGACCATTGCGGGCTCCAGCGTGCCCCGCGTCGGTCGCAATGAACCGTGTCCTTGTGGCAGTGGGAAAAAATACAAGCAGTGCCACGGCAAGCTGGCCTGAGGTAAGTAAACGCCAAATCAACGGGCCCTGGTTAACACCCAAGGCCCATTTTTTTCGGCCCAAGTTTTGAACAATGTGATCCTGATTTGAAAGAAAACGATGCCTGTCAATTTATCTGCCCCCAACCCAGCCGAACTCTATCCAATCGCGGGCGTACGTATCGGCGTCACTGAAGCTGGCATTCGCAAGGCCCAGCGCAAGGACTTGACCGTGGTCTTGCTCGACCCGGGTGCGTCGGTGTCGGGTGTTTTCACCCAGAACCGCTTTTGCGCCGCGCCGGTGCAATTGTGTCGTCAACACCTGGCCAGCGGTGTCGGCATTCGTGCCCTGCTCATCAATACCGGCAACGCCAACGCCGGCACCGGCGAAGACGGTCGCGCACGCGCCCTGAGCACCTGCTTGAGCCTGGCGCACAAGCTTGGCATCTCGGCGGCGCAAGTGCTGCCATTTTCAACCGGCGTCATCATGGAAACGCTGCCGGTGGAGCGCATCGAGGGCGGGCTCGATGGCGCGCTGGCCGATGCACGCGCGGACAACTGGTTGCGCGCCGCCGAGGGCATCATGACCACCGACACCGTGGCCAAGGCGTTCAGCGCGCAGCTGCGCATTGGCGGTGCGTTGGTGAGCATCACCGGAATCAGCAAAGGCGCCGGCATGATCCGCCCCAACATGGCGACCATGCTGGGTTTCATGGCGACCGACGCCTGCGTGAGCCAGCTCGTGATGCGCCAGCTGGCAAGCGCATTGGCCGAGGGCTCCTTCAACCGGGTGACGGTCGATGGGGATACCTCCACCAATGACTCCTTTGTGGTGATCGCCACCAACAAGGCTGTGCATGCGCCGATTGAATCGCTGGACAGCCTTGAGGGGCAAGCGCTCCTGGCTGCCATGTTGGGTGTGGCCAAAAAGCTGGCGCAGGCGATCGTGCGCGATGGCGAAGGCGCAAGCAAATTCATCACCCTCCAGGTGGAAGGCGGCAAGACACCGTCTGAGTGTCGCCAGGTGGCCTACGCCATTGCCCACTCGCCGCTGGTGAAGACGGCGTTTTTTGCCAGTGATCCCAACCTGGGACGTATTTTGGCAGCGGTCGGCTACGCGGGCATCCACGATCTTGATCAGACGCGCATCGATCTGTACCTGGACGAGGTGCATGTGGCCACGCAGGGCGGGCGTCATCCCGCGTATCGAGAGGAAGATGGCCAGCGCGTCATGAAACAGAGCGAAATCACGGTGCGGGTGTTGCTGGGGCGCGGCGCTGCGATGGATACCGTGTGGACCTGTGACCTGAGCCATGAGTACGTCACGATCAACGCGGACTACCGCTCGTGAGCGATAAGTTTGAGCACCTGCTGGCGCGTGCTGAACAGTTGATGGGTCGCATCGAGTTGGTGCTACCTCACGCCTTGACGCCGCCTGATTGGACTGCGGCCGTGGCATGGCGCTACCGCAAACGCGGTGTCGGTCGCGCTGCGCTGGAGCCGGTGCGCCATGTCGGCGCGATCCGCTTGTCAGACTTGAAAGAGGTTGAGCCGCAAAAGCAAAAAATTCAGCGCAACACCCTGCAGTTTGTCAATGGCCAACCGGCCAACAATGTGCTGCTGACGGGCGCCCGCGGCACGGGAAAATCGTCGCTGATCAAAGCCTGCCTGAACGAGTATGCGCAGCGCGGCTTGCGCCTGATTGAAGTTGACAAGGCCGATCTGGTTGATCTGCCCGATATTGTGGATGTGGTTTCGGAGCAGCCCGAGAAATTCATCGTGTTTTGCGACGACCTCAGTTTTGAAGAGGGTGAGCCGGGCTACAAAGCCCTCAAGTCGATCCTGGATGGCTCGGTCGCCACCACCACCGCCAATATCCTGATCTATGCCACCAGCAACCGGCGCCATCTGTTGCCGGAATACATGCGTGAAAACCTGAGCTACACCCACAGCGAAGACGGCGAAGTGCATCCGGGCGAGGGCGTTGAAGAAAAGATTTCGCTCTCGGAGCGTTTTGGCCTGTGGGTCAGTTTCTATCCCTTCAATCAGAACGAGTATCTGGCCATCGTGGCGCAGTGGCTAAGTTCCTTTGGTGTCGCTGCGCCTGCCATTACAGCCGCCCGGCCAGACGCCTTGGTCTGGGCCCTGGAACGGGGCTCGCGCAGCGGCCGCGTGGCCTATCAGTTTGCGCGCGACTACGCGGGTAGTCACGCTGCGGCTGCATGAGCAGCGAGATGCTGGTCGCTGACGCTGCGCTGCCGCGCCAGGGCGGGGCCCATCGCCCCGTGGTCGATGTCGCGGTGGGGGTGCTGATCCGCGCAGACGGTCAATTCTTGCTGACTTCGCGGCCGGCGGGCAAAGTCTATGCGGGTTACTGGGAGTTTCCCGGTGGCAAGCTCGAGCGCGGTGAGAGCGTGGCGCAGGCGCTTGAGCGTGAACTCCATGAAGAGCTCGGCATCATCATCGGCCCCGCAACCCCTTGGCGCGTGGAAATGGTGGACTACCCCCACGCACTGGTTCGGCTGAATTTTTGCAAGGTCTTTGGCTGGACGGGTGAATTGGAAATGCGTGAATCGCAATTGTTTGCGTGGCAACAGTTGCCGCTGCAGGTTGAGCCGGTCTTGCCCGGCACGGTGCCGGTGCTGCAATGGCTGGCGGCTGAACGCGGCTTTGAGGGTGCTACGTATTAGATAGCTGCTGAGGTATATAAGACGTGGGCTAGAGCCTGATTTCTTATAAATTTACTGCAGCCGTTCAATCCCGCCCGGTTGATCTTCTGGCAGGTCGTTGCTCGGCACGCGAAAGCTTTCGCTGGCCCAGGCACCAAAGTCAATATTTTTGCAGCGCTCGCTGCAAAAAGGCCGGAATGGATTGGAGGGTGCGTAAACACTATCGCCACCGCAGCGCGGGCACACGACGATCTTGAGGCTTGGCGCGGGGGCGTCGCTGGCAGACTTCATGAAGAACACAGGGCCAGTTCAAAAGCCGCGTCTTCGCTGCAAGCGTGTAAGCGGTCATCGTCACCCTGGCGCATCAGCCGGATGGACACCATGAGCCGATTGCCGCTGATTTCTGGTATCAAGCCCAGTTGAGCATCCAGCGCCAGGCGCAGCAGCTGAAAAGTGCGTCCTTGGGGCAAGTTCTGCTGAAACTGGCCCCCATTGGCGATGACTTTTTGCGGCGTACCCGAGTCACGCAGCAGCTTGAGCAGCAATTGAATCGAACCAGCCAAGGGCGTCAAGGTGGCGATCCAGCGGCTCAGATCCTTCTGGCGCTCAGCCGCTGGTTGGTGCTGCCAGGCGTAATAGGCGGGCAGGTCGAACTCGCAGGTGCCACCCGGAATGCCGACGCGGCTGCGGATGCTCATGAGCCAGTCGTTGTCGTTGAGGGATTGCCCCGCTTTGCCGGGCAGGCTGTTCATGGCCTGGTAGCTGCCCTCCAACTGCGCAATGATCTCGTCGAGAACATCTTCGGCAATCGCCGGGTTACCGCGATAGCCGTCCAGAATGTGCTTTTGCTTGTCCAGGTCTTTGAGTACATCGGACTTGAGGTCAGCTCGAGCGCCGACATCCATGATCTCGAACAAGGTGGAGAGCGCGAAGTGATGGTCCAACGCTGACTCGCGAGAGACCAACTCGCTGAGCCGAAGAAACAGATGTTCGAGCCGTAAATAAGTGCGGATGCGCTCGTTAAAAGGGTATTCGTAAAGGATCACGCTGATTATTTTGGGTTAAAGCTTAACGTCTCGGATGATAGCCCGAAGTGGCGTGCCACTTGATCGACCTCTGCGGCCAAAGCCCCAAGTGACAGGCGGTCATTGAAGATAACCGCATCGGCCGCTTTCAGGCGGCGCACGCGATCCGCTTGTGCGGCAATGATTTTTTCGACTTCGGCGCGCGTCAAGGCGCTGCGGGCCATGACTCGACTGATCTGGGTGGCAGGCAGGCAATCGACCACCAACACCGCATCGACTTGTTCGCGCCAAGTGCTTGATTCAACCAGCAGTGGAACGTCAAACACGATGCCAGCATGACCCTGGCTTGTTGCCAGCAGCGTCTGTCGCTGTGTTTCCTGGCGCACCAGGGGGTGGATGATGGCCTCGAGACGTTGCCGCGCCGTCACGTCAGCGTAGGCCAGGGCGCGCATTTTGCCTCTGTCCATGGCGCCCGAAGGGGTGATGAAATCCGGGCCAAAAGTGGCCGCAATCAAAGGAATAGCCAACCCGCCCGGCGCGGTCAGTTCCCGGGAAATCGCATCGGCGTCCACCACAGCAGCGCCAAGCTCGGCCAAGCGCTGCGCCACGGTACTCTTGCCGCTGCCAATGCCACCGGTGAGGCCGAGCCGCAGCGGAGCCTGCATCCTTAGAGCCCGAACGGGCGAAGAATCGCGTTGGGGCCAAAAATCATCGCCGTCAAGCCAGCGCCAACCAGAAACGGCCCAAACGGAATGTAGCCACCTTCACGCAGTCCGCTGGAGAACTTCATGGCGATGCCAATCACAGCGCCTATCACTGACGCCATCAAGATGATGGGCACCAGCGCCTGCCAGCCAAACCAGGCGCCCAGGGCCGCGAACAGCTTGAAGTCACCAAAACCCATGCCTTCCTTGCCGGTCACGAGCTTGAAACCCCAATAGACCAGCCACAATGACATGTAGCCCGCCACAGCGCCCCACAGCGCGGCTGGCAAAGCCACGGGCGTCCATTGCAGCGCGGCTGCAATCAGGCCGGCCCACAGCAGCGGCAAAGTGATGTCGTCGGGCAGCAGCGTGGTGTCCCAGTCGATGCAGCCCAAGGCCAGCAGGGTGGCACCAAAGCCGCACCAGAGCAGGGCCGTGGGTGTGGCACCCCACGTGAGGCCGCAATAAAGAAACAACGCGCCGGTAGCAAGTTCTACCAGGGGGTAGCGCCAGCTGATGGTTACGCCGCAGTTGGAACACTTACCGCGCAAAAAGAGGTAGCTGAGCACAGGAATGTTCTCATACCAACGGATTTGGTGGCCACATTTGAGGCAGCGCGAGCGCGGCACCGCGAGATTGAACTTCTCCGTTTCCGTTGCCTCTTTACCGCTCATCTCGGCGTACTCGGCCTTCCATTGGGCTTCCATCATGACGGGCAGCCGGTAAATCAGGACATTGAGAAAGCTGCCAACCAACAAGCCCAAAATGCCCAGAACAGTGGCGTCGAACCACGTTGACACCAGCATCAAACCACCTGACCCAGTTTGAAGATCGGCAGGTACATGGCGACCACAATGCCGCCGATCACCGTACCGAGGATCACGATGATGATGGGCTCCATCAGGCTGGAAATGCCCGCCACCATATCGTCGACCTCGGCCTCGTAAAAATCGGCCGCCTTGCCCAGCATGTGGTCGATCGAACCGGATTCTTCACCAATGGAACACATTTGCAGGACCATGGACGGAAAGAGATTGGTATTGGTCATGGCCACGGTCAGTGCGGTACCGGTGGAGACCTCTTGCTGGATTTTTTTGGTGGCAATCTCGTAGACTGAATTGCCGGCAGCCCCGCCTACCGAATCAAGCGCCTCAACCAGCGGCACACCGGCCGCGAACATGGTTGACAGGGTTCGGGTCCAGCGGGCAATGCAGGATTTGTCGACCAGCACCCCAAAGATCGGCATCTTGAGCATGATGCGGTCCATCACGTGCTGCATTTTCTCGTTGCGACGCCAGGCCTGCATGAAGAAGTAGAAACCACCAAACAGTCCACCAAAAATCAACCACCAGTAGCTGACAAAAATCTCGCTGATGGCAATCACGGCCAGCGTCGGCGCGGGCAGGTCAGCGCCGAAATTGGAGAACACCTCCTTGAAGGCAGGCACCACAAAAATCATGATCACGGCGGTGACCACAAAAGCGACGATCAGGACCGAAATTGGGTACATCAGGGCGGACTTGATCTTCGACTTGATGGCTTCAGTCTTTTCCATGTAGACCGCCAAGCGGTCGAGCAGTTGGTCCAGGATGCCTGCAGATTCCCCAGCCTCGATCAAATTGCAATAAAGGTTGTCGAAATACAGCGGAAACTTGCGAAAGGCCGCGCTCAACGAGGTACCGGTTTCGACGTCGCTGCGAATATCGTTGAGCAGCTTGGTGACGCTGGGGTTGGGGTTGCCGCGCCCGACGATGTCAAAGGCCTGGAGCAACGGCACACCGGCCTTCATCATGGTGGCGAGTTGCCGCGTGAAGATCGCCAGGTCTTTGGGCTTGATGGATTTGCCCGAGCGCATCCGGCGCTTCTTGATCTTTTTGGGCAAAACGCCCTGACGGCGCAGCATCGCCTGAACCTGGTGCTCGCCGACCGCGCGGGTCTCGCCGCGCACCTGCTTGCCATTGCGGTCTTTGCCTTCCCACTCAAAGACGAAGTCTTTGATGCTCTTGGACTTTTCAGTTGCCATAGGTCTCTTTATTTTTTAAGGGATCATTCATTGGTCACGGCGAGAACTTCTTCGAGCGAAGTGAGGCCCAACTTGGCTTTGTGCAGGCCGGCCTGCCTCAGAGAACGCACCCCTTCGCGTTTGGCTTGCTCACCGATCTCCAGCGCGCTGCCGTCGCGCAGAATGATGCGCTGAATCTCTTCGCTGATGGGCATCACTTGGTAGATGCCGACGCGCCCCTTGTAGCCGTTGTTGCACATGGAGCAGCCCACCGCCCGGTAGTTGACCCACGGCGTCTGGAACTCATCGTCCTGATAGCCGGCGTCCAGCAAGGCTTTTCTGGGAATCTCGATCGGGGCTCGGCAACTGGGACACAGGCGCCGTGCCAGGCGTTGCGCCGTGATCAAAATCACGCTGGACGCGATGTTGAACGGTGCAATGCCCATGTTGCGCATGCGCGTCAGCGTGGTCGGTGCGTCGTTGGTGTGGAGCGTGGAGAGCACCAGGTGGCCGGTCTGGGCCGCCTTGATCGCGATGTCAGCCGTCTCCAGATCGCGAATTTCACCCACCATGATGATGTCGGGATCTTGTCGCAAGAATGATTTCAGCGCCACTGCAAAAGTCAGTCCGGCTTTCTCGTTGACGTTGACCTGGTTCACGCCCGGCAAGTTGATTTCGCACGGGTCTTCAGCCGTGGCGATATTGACTCCGGGTTTGTTCAGTATGTTCAGGCAGGTATAGAGCGACACGGTTTTGCCCGAGCCGGTCGGCCCGGTCACCAGGACCATGCCGTACGGTCGCCCGATGGCCAGCAGCAGTCGCTCTTTTTCTTCGGGTTCGTAACCCAGCGCTTCAATGCCCAGCTTGGCACTGTTCGGGTCCAGAATCCGAATCACAATTTTCTCGCCAAAGAGCGTGGGCAAGGTGCTGACCCGAAAATCGATGACCCGGTCCGGGCCGATCTTGAGTTTCATCTTGCCGTCTTGTGGCACGCGCTTTTCAGAGATGTCCATTCTGGAAATCACCTTGATGCGCGAGGCCAGCTTTTCCTTGATGGCAATCGGGGGCGAGGCGATTTCTCGGAGCTCTCCGTCAATGCGAAAGCGCACGCGGTAATTGTGCTCATAGGGTTCAAAGTGCAGATCGGATGCGCGCATGCTGAAAGCGTCCAGCAGCATCTTGTGCAAAAACTTGACGACTGGCGCGTCTTCGACTTCGGAGCTCGACGTGTCCGTGCTTTCAGTCAAGGCCTCGGCCGAGGCCTCGTCGAACTCGAAGTCCTCACCGATGATGTTGTCCATCGTTTCTGACGCAGTGGTGGCGTTGGCAGTCACCAGTTGCAGCAGCTTGTCGTATTCGGCGATCACCCAGTCAACGCCCAACTGGGTGGCAAACTTGATTTTTTCGGCGGCCTGGCTGTCGGAAGGGTCCGCCGTGGCGACGATCAAACGGTTATTTCGTTTGCTCAGTACCACGACGCGATAGTCGTGGCATATTTTTGCGTCCAGCAGACCTTTGGGCAGGCGTTGCGGGTCGATGGCTGTCATGTCCACCAAGGGCGCTGCATAGGCCGACGACATGGTGTGCGCGAGGTCAGATGCCGACACCGCCCCTGAGCCGGTGAGCTCGGCAATAAAACTGGTGCGGGCGCTCTGCGCTTTGCGGTAGATATCTTCCGCCGACTTCTGCCCCAGCTTGCCCGCCAGGATGAGGGCACGGGCCAGGCCCGGCAGGGCCGTGGCGGGAGATTCACGAGGCGTTGTGTCGACGGCGGTCATAGAGTGGGAATGTACTACGTCAGGAAGTGATTTATTGCAGCGACGTCGAATGATTGTCGGCCGCAAATCGAAAAACAGCCCTGTCCGTCTGCTACAGGACAGAAGCAAAACTATGAGCCGGGTTCGGCTCGGCGACGGTAGATCAGCACATCTTCATACTTGTCCGCCGGATGACGCATGTTGCTGTGCAATCTCCACTGCGTCATGTCAACAGCGCTGGATAGATTGGGTGCGACATCCTTGTCCACGATCAGCCAGGGGCAGCGCCTGTCCGACCCGGTCGGACTTAATGCGAGTTGGCCATGAAATTGAAAAGCGGCGATCTGGCTACGGCTTAACCCATAAACCTCGACGCAGCTTGGTTGATGCTGAAAGATGATCATGGTACGACGTACCAGGGGAGCGTAGCTGCGCGCATAGTCAAGCAAGGGCAGCCACAGGGTCATGAGCAGTAGCCAGCACAGCGCGGCGCCGCCGGCTGGCAAGACAAGGCTCTTCCAGATCGCGGCACGGTGCCGGCCAACCCGCCACCTCACCAGCCAGGCCCAGGCGAGGGTTGCGCAAAGTGCTATCAAAAAAGGTGGCAGAGAGAAACTGTGTTCAAAGCCGGGCGCAAGTCGTGCGACGTTTGCTGCGGGTTGCCTGGGTACGCCGGTTTGTAGCGCGATCCATACCACCCAGATTGTTACAGCGCAGCCCGAAAAAAACAGCAATGTAAACCAGTCAATCAATGAGGCCACGCTACGGCGCAAGGTCGGCAAGGCAAAGGCGGCCAGTGCTGCCAGCGCGGGCAGGGCGAGCAAGAGCGAGCGGTCGGCGGACCCGGTGGTCAGCGTGGCGCCGATAGCAACGACAGCAAACCACAGCGGCAGTGCCAGATGACGGCTGGGCAGGGTAGTGCGAACCAGTTGATGGCGCCAGCGCCACAACGTCCACATGGCCAGCGGCCAGGCAGGCCAGGTGAACCAGAGCAGCAGGCGTCCCAATTTGCGCCAAGTCGTCCAGTTGGCCTGTGGCAGTTCAATGCGCCAGCGCCACAAGTCCAGCCAGACCGCCAGCAGGGCGACCAGCAGCGTCAGGATCGCAATGGCGACGGCCCAAATGGCTGTGCGCCGTGCAGCGACTTGTTCGTTGGAACGATCCATCAGTTGAATCAGGGCGCCGCCGCCGCCCAATAGCGCGGCCATGCTAGGCGCGCCTGACAGGGCAAGTCCTGTAAGACCGAGCACGCCGGCGATAGCTGGCGCCAAGGTGCGGTAGGGCAGGGCGGCCAGTGCGTACAAGAGAAGAGCCGTGAAACCTAGTTGGGCCAATGCCGGCGTGGTTTCATGTGACAACTGGGCCAAGCCCAGGCAGGCGATGAAAGCCAGCAAGCCGCCGTCGGCCATGGCCCGCGCATAGTCCGTGGGCTGGGCCTCACCGCCAAACGCAAAGGCCACGGGTTGTGCCTCGGGGTTCCGTGCTAGGTAGTAAATGCCATACCAGATGGCAATCAGGGACAGGCCCAACAACAAGCCAAACGGAATGCGCGCCGCAAAATCGGGTGTTATCCAGGTCGGCGCGAGTTGCATGGCCCAGGCGCCAAGCCAATAAGGCAGCAAGGCTTCGACTGCAGGCGACAAGCCCATCAGCTTGGGTGACAACCAGGCGGTGTTGCCGCGCGCCAGTTCCGCCATGTAGCCAAAAGCAGATATATCAGCCGTCCTCCAGGGTCCTCGCCCGACCAATCCCGGCAAAACGTAGGCGGCACACAACAAGAACAGCGCAATGCGCGGCAAGCGCTGTACCGCACTTTGGGCGACGATGGCGGGGCTGGTTGGTTTCATTTTGGTCGCAAGAGCAAAAAAAAGGCAGCGCGGGTGACCCGGGCTGCCTTTTCTAAGAAGCGTTTACCAGTTTATTCGGCTGCAGGCGCTGCTGCCGCGACTTCGGCCACGGCTGCCTTGGACTTGCCAAAACGGTTGCGGAAGCGCTCGACACGACCACCCATGTTGTCCACGGACTTTTGCGTGCCGGTGTAGAAGGGATGTGATTCGCTGGAGGTGTCAAGCTTGTACAGCGGCAGTTCGCGGCCGTCTTCCATCTTGGTCATCTCTTTGGTGTTGGCGCAAGAGCGGGTCACAAACTTGAAACCATTGGACGTGTCCAGGAAGCAAATTTCGCGGTAATTGGGGTGAATGCCAGCTTTCATATCTTCTCCATCAGTTGCGTTAGCCGCGTTAGCCCTTGCGCAAACCGTTGCACAATTAAAAGCTCGTCGCACTTGTCGCGTAAAACCATAAATTATAGCCTAGCGCCGAGACGCCTCAAGCATGGCTGGAGCCCTCTCGAGGGCAGCACAGCACAGGCATTGGCCATGCGTGGCGACCCTATCTTTAGCCGCCCCGACGCATCATGTCGAAGAATTCGCTGTTGTTCTTGGTGGCGCGCATTTGCTTGAGCACCATCTCCATGGACTCGATTTCGTCCATGTTGTAGAGAAACTGGCGCAAGATGCGGGTTTTTTGCAGAATTTCAGGGGCCAGCAAGAGCTCTTCACGGCGGGTGCCGCTGCGGTTGAGCTGGATTGACGGGAACACGCGCTTTTCGTACAAGCGGCGGTCCAAATGGATTTCGCTGTTGCCGGTGCCCTTGAACTCTTCAAAAATTACTTCATCCATGCGGCTGCCGGTGTCGATCAGGGCGGTGGCGATGATCGTCAGCGAACCGCCTTCCTCCACATTGCGCGCCGCGCCCAGGAAGCGCTTGGGCCGCTGCAGCGCGTTGGAGTCGACGCCACCGGTCAACACCTTGCCACTCGATGGCACGACATTGTTGTAGGCGCGTGCCAGCCGCGTGATCGAGTCCAGCAGGATCACGACGTCTTTTTTCAGTTCGACCAGGCGCTTGGCGCGCTCAATCACCATTTCGGCGACGTGCACGTGGCGGGCTGCGGGCTCATCAAAGGTGGAGGCAATCACTTCGCCCTTGACGGTGCGCTGCATCTCGGTCACTTCTTCCGGTCGCTCGTCGACCAGCAGAACCATCATATGGATTTCGGGGTAGTTGGCAGAAATCGCATGGGCGATGTGCTGCATCATCACCGTCTTGCCGCTCTTGGGTGGCGCCACCAGCAGGGCGCGCTGGCCTTTGCCGATGGGGGCGATGATGTCGATGATGCGGCCGGTGATGTTTTCGTCGGTCTTGATGTCTTGTTCAAGCCGCATCTGCTTGTTGGGAAACAGCGGCGTCAGGTTTTCAAACATCACCTTGTGTTTGTTTTCTTCGGGCCCACCGCCGTTGACTTTTTCCAGCTTGTTCAGGGCAAAGTAACGCTCGCCGTCCTTGGGTGTGCGCACCTCGCCTTCAATCATGTCACCGGTGTGCAGGTTGAAGCGACGCACCTGGCTCGGGCTGATGTAAATGTCGTCCGTGCTGGCGGTGTAGCTGGTGTCGGGGCTGCGCAAGAACCCAAAACCATCGGGCAGGATTTCCAGCACGCCGTCGGCAAAAATCTGCTCACCCGCGCGGGCGCGCTTTTTGATGATGGCGAACATCAGCTCCTGCTTGCGCATACGTCCGGTGTTTTCAATCTCAAGTTCTTCAGCTTGCTTGAGGACTTCTGACACGTGCAGTGCCTTGAGTTCGTTTAAGTGCATGGGCAATGGCCAGGTAGGGGGATGGAACGAAATACAGGGGGGGTTTGGGTGAGGCGGATTGCAATCCTCAGCCTCAATGTTCTAAACCAGGAACTCGAACTGACTCAGGGTGCGCGTCAGTGAACTGGCGTTAATTATGACAGGAAATATTTGTCTGCCTCAAGCGTTCCGAAGGCTGAGGATTCCGATCCGCGCCATTGCCACAGGTCCCGCAAGGCGATCGCGTTGCGCTCGCCCTGTCTCGCCGCGCTTCAGGCGAGTTGCTGGTCAATAAAAGCGGTCATTTGCGACTTGCTCATGGCACCGACTTTGGTTGCAGCGAGCTGGCCGTCCTTGAACAACATCAGGGTGGGGATGCCGCGAATGCCGAATTTGGCTGGGATCTCACGGTTTTCATCGACGTTCATCTTGGCAATCTGCAGTTTGCCTTCGTAGCTGGTGGCTAGCTCTTCCAGAATGGGTGCAATCATCTTGCACGGGCCGCACCATTCAGCCCAGTAATCCACCAGCACGGGTTGTGTGGATTGCATCACGTCGGCTTCAAAAGTCGCGTCGGACACATGTTTAATAAGTTCGTTGGCCATGATTTTCCTTAAGTAGTTGAGGACAGAGCTGATTTACGACGTGTCATTGCG
Source organism: Rhodoferax sp. (assembly GCA_013791765.1). Classification (GTDB taxonomy): domain Bacteria; phylum Pseudomonadota; class Gammaproteobacteria; order Burkholderiales; family Burkholderiaceae_C; genus Rhodoferax. Next base: position 62,956 of record VMTC01000128.1, on the reverse strand, counting down.
GTCTGTCCCGCAAGGTTTCAGTCTCAATATCTGTTACAGGTAAAGTGGGGAAATTGTGACAGAAACCAAGAGCCGGCCTCGCCCGCCAAATCCCTATGACCGAAATAGCAATAAACCATCCTGTTGACCAGGCTTGGGATCGTCTCATGGCTCAAATCCGCGACGAAATGCGGGGACGCGGGGTGCATGCGTCGCGCACGGTGGTGCTGTTGCCCTACGCCCAGCTGATGCAGCAGGCCCGCAGCGCCTGGCTGCGCGCTCTGGAGGGCGCAGCACTGCGCGTCGACTCCTCCCCCCATTTTCTGCCCCGCTTTGAGACCAGTATGAACTGGACCCGCAGCCTGGGTGGCTTTGAGCCCGGCCCGGATGATTTGCAGCTCGACTGCGCCCGTGACGTGCTGACGGCGGCTTCATTGCTCGCGCGTTCCGGGCTGGCCGCGTACCAAAACCTGTTGGCGCCGCGCCTGATGGAGGCCGCCGCAAGTCTGGCCCGGCTGGCCGCTGCCGTGCCGCCGTCGGCGCGCGCGCAGTGGGGCGCGCGCTTGGACAGCCTGTTGACGAGCGCCCTGGACGCGCCGGTGCTGGCCTTGGAGGCCGCGCTCGCGCGGGTCGCGCTGGCATGGGTGGCCAGTTCAAGCTATCCGTCGGATCGGCTGTTTGCGGCCCGGCCTGAGTTGCTGGTGGTTCTGCAAGGGTTTCAGAGCGAGCCGCTGGCGCTGGCCCTGCAGCAGAGCCTGGCTGAGCGGGTGCTTGTGCTGACACTGGATATTCAGAGCGCGAGAACGGGTGCAGGCGCGGTGGCACTGCACGCGGCCCAGGACGGCGAAGACGAAGCGCAGCGCGCTGGCGCCTGCGTGCTGGCTCATCTGGCGGCCGGGCGCTCGCCGGTGGCGTTGGTCGCGCAAGACCGGGTGCTGACGCGCCGCGTGCGCGCCATGCTGCAAGAGCGCGCCGTGGCCGTGCGCGACGAAACTGGCTGGACGCTGTCGACCACCCGGGCTGCTGCCGCACTGATGAGTCTGCTGCGCGCTTGCGCCTGGGACGCCAGCACTGATGTCGTGCTGGATTGGCTGAAAAATGCGCCGGCGTTTGAGTCGCGCGTGGTGACGCAGGCCGAGGCCAGTTGGCGCCGCAAGGCCGTGCGCGAGTGGCGCGCGGTGCCGCTTAGCGACGCCTTGCACGCCCCGGTGCAGGCGCTGCGCGACATTTTGCAGGGCGGGCGACCGCTGGCACGCTGGCTTATCGATTTGCGCGGTGTGCTGCAAAGCGCGGGCCAGTGGATGGGCTTGACGCAAGACGCGGCTGGGCAGGCCGTGCTGCAGACGCTGCGCTTGCAGGACGGCGCCGAATTGGAGTTTGCCGATGTGAGCGCGCGCATGAGTCAGAGCGACTTCACGGCATGGGTCAGCCAGGCGCTGGAGGCGGCCAGCTTTTTGCCAGAAAGCCCGGATCAATCAGCGCCGGCTCAGGTTGTGATCCTGCCCCTGAGCCAGCTGTTGGGCCGTCCATTTGAAGCCGTGGTGCTGCCCGGCTGCGACGAGCTGCGTTTGCCGATGTCGCCCGAAGCGCCGGGTCCGTGGACGCCCGCCCAGCGGGAATGCTTGGGATTGCCCGCGCGGACCGAGCTGTCAGCGGCCAGCCGCGCGGCTTGGCAGTACGCCTTGCAGTTTCCGCAGCTTGACGTGCTGTGGCGCCAGAGCGAAGGTGGCGAGCACCTGATGGCCAGCGGCTTTGTGCAGGAACTGCAGCTCGGCCAGAGCCGCGCCATCGCGCCGGACCCGCGGGTGCTGCGTGCCGTCACGGCCCAGCCCGGCGCCATGCCGCGCCCGAGAAGCGATGCGCTGGCCGTGACCCGGCTCTCCAGCACAGCTTACGAAGACCTGCGCCGCTGCCCGTACCGCTTCTTTGCTTTGCGCCAACTCAAGCTGCAAGAGTCGGATGAACTCGACACCGAGCTTGGCAAGCGCGACTTCGGCAACTGGCTGCACACCGTGCTCAAGCTCTTTCATGAAGCGTTAAATGAGTCCCCAGCCTCCGATTTTGTTGGGCGAGTAGCTATGATTAACGCTGCATCAGAGGCGGCGACGCTGGCGCTGGGCTTGTCCAGCAGCGAATTTTTGCCCTTCTCCGCCGCCTGGCCGCGGGTACGCGCGGGCTACCTGGAGTGGCTGGCCGGCCATGAGGCCAGCGGCGCCACTTTTGTTGCCGCCGAGCGCTGGCGGGAAACGCCGCTCGGCCCCCTGACCCTGGTGGGCAAGATTGACCGAATCGATCGCCTGCAGGACGGCAGCGCCCTGGTGATCGACTACAAAACCGAGCCGCGCGCCAGCAGCGCCCAGCGCATCAAGGACGCACCGGAAGACACCCAACTCGCGTTCTATGCGGCGCTGCTGGGTGATGACACGGTGGCGGCGGCTTATGTGAATGTAGGGGAAAAGGACGGCACCAAAACCTACGAGCAGCCCGACGTGGTGGCTTTGCGCGACCTGCTGCTGGCGGGGATTGCCTCGGACATGGGGCGGATTGCCGATGGTGCCCCGATGGCGGCGATGGGGGAGGGCAAGGCTTGCGAGTTTTGCGCTGCGCGGGGACTGTGTCGCAAAGATTTTTGGGATGTTGCATGAGTTCTGTTTTTTGTGATTTTTTCCCCACTCACTCCCCCAACCCCTCTCTCGCCCCGCCGGGCGAAAGAGGGGGGCTTCATGTGGCCGCGTTTTTTAAGGCGGGAAACCTGTGCTTTAGTGCGCGTTGGCCTCAAAGTGAAGGCAACGCAGCGACCGGTCGCTGTAGAAAAATTTCGCGTCGCATCAGCTCGTCTGCCCTGGATTTTTCGGTTTGCCGTCCACGAACAGCCCACTCAGCCCACTCAGCTCAAACGGGTCAAGCAGGTCAAGCAGGTCAAGCAGGTCAAGCGCTGTCTCAACGCCAAATGCCCGTAATCTGCCTGCAGCGCATCGAAAACCCGCGCACTTCGTTTGATGGCAACGCGCCCATGCGCGCCTTTTTCCCACCTTTATTGACGCGGCCAAATGTGGCTGTTAGCCCCCCTTTCCGCCCCGGCGGGGGTGGAGAGGGGTTGGGGGAGAGGGGGGGAATACAACGCATAAAAATCAAGAACGCAGCCGATAACCGGGTCGAAGGATCAAACCATGCAGACCAAATTGCAGGCGAACTTTGCAATAAGGGCCCCAAAAATGCCTAGCCCGCAACCCGCACCCGCCTACGAGCACAACGGCCAGCTCATCAGCGCCGAGGCTTTCTACGCCATTGCCTGCGACCCGCGCCGAAGTGTTGCGGTGGAAGCGTGCGCCGGGGCCGGCAAGACCTGGATGCTGGTGTCGCGCATCGTGCGGGCTTTGCTCGATGGGCTCGACGCAAACACGGGCGAGTTGCGGGTGCAGCCGCACGAGATTTTGGCCATCACTTTTACCAAGCGGGCCGCCAGTGAGATGCGCGAGCGGCTGTACCAATGGCTGGCCGAGTTTGCCGTGGCCGACCACGCGACCTTGCGCCAAGAGCTCAAATTGCGCGGTGTTTTAGATGAAATTTGGCTCCAGCCCTCGTCGTTATTGCCTGAGCAGCTATCAAATTTATATAAGAACATTTTGCAAAGTGGGCGCCAGGTGCAGGTGCGCACTTTCCACAGCTGGTTTGCCGCCTTGCTGCGCAGTGCGCCGCTGGCGGTTTTGCAGCAGATGGAGCTGCCGGCCAACTACCAGCTGCTCGAAGACGACGCACCGGCCAAAGCCTTGGTCTGGCGGCGTTTTTATGCCGCGCTGTTGCGCCCAAAGCCAAGGCCGGTCGAGGGCTCCGAGTGGGGGGGTGATGCGCCCGATGATTCAACTGACGCGACCCTGCAGTTTGATTACGAGGCGGTGGTGTTTGACTACGGCCGCGCGCAGACCGACAAAGCCCTGCAAACCGCGCTCGACAAGCGCACCGAATTTGCCCTGGCCGACGCGCAAGGGGTGGTACTGCGCTCCGTGCTGCCCTTTGGCACGCAATTCCCCGAGTTCGCCGATTTGGCTACGCCCGATGATTTTTTGCGCGACCAGCCGGAGCGCTGGCAGACCCTGCTGGCGGCGGCAAAAGCCCTGGGCGGCGCCAGTGCCAAGACGTTTTCTGCCAAAGGGGTGGAGCTTGAAATGGCGCTCACCCGCGGCGACCTCTCGGGCGCGTTTGCCGCCTTGCTGACCGACAAGGACGCGCCGCGCAAGTTCAGCGAGAAGATCGCCGGTATTGAGGCCGTGCGCGAGGCGCAAGAACTGGTGCTGCGCGTGCTGGCGGCCCGCTTGCAACACGCGGCCTGGCTCTACCAGCAGCGCATGGCGCGCCTGACGCGGGCGCTTTTGAGGGAGTTCGCAGCGCTTAAGCGGGAGCACGGCTGGGTCGACATGAACGACGTGGAGCGCGCCGCGCTGGTGCTGCTCAGCGACCCGGTGCTCTGCGGCTGGGTGCAGGAGCGCCTGGATGCGCGCATCAAACACCTGCTGATCGACGAGTTTCAGGACACCAACCCGCTGCAGTGGCAGGCGCTCAAGTCCTGGCTCAGCGGCTACGTCGGCGCTGGCGGTGGCGCCACGGCGCCGCGTGTGTTCATCGTGGGTGACCCCAAGCAAAGCATCTACCGCTTTCGCCGCGCCGAACCGCAAGTGTTCAAGGCTGCCAAAGCCTTTGTGCGCGACGGTTTGAGCGGCGATCTGCTCAGTTGCGACCACACCCGGCGCAACGCCATCGGGGTCATCGCCGTCGTGAACGCCGTCATGACGCAGGCGGCGCAGGCCGATGGCTATGAGGGCTTCAGAGCGCATACCACCAGCGCGGTCGACGTGGGTTTGGTCTGCCGGCTGCCCCCCATTGCCCGGCCCGAACGCGCTGCGGTCGGGGGCGAGGGTGCGGTAGGCGCGCCCTGGCGCGACAGCTTGAGCACGCCGCGCGAATTGCCTGAAGAAACCCTGCGCACCCTGGAGGCGCGTCAGGCGGCCCAGTGGATTGCGCAGCAGTTGGCCAGCGCCGAAACGCCGGGGCCAAGCCTGCAGGCGGCCGATGTCATGGTGCTGTCACGCAAGCGCGCCGGTTTGCTGCCTTTGCAGTTGGAGCTGCGTAAATTGCACATCGCGGCCCAGATTGGCGAGAAAACCAATCTTATTGACTGTTGCGAAGTGCAAGACCTGGTGGCCCTGCTCGATGTGCTGGTGTCGCCCCGGCACAACCTGTCGCTGGCGCGCGTGCTCAAGTCGCCCCTGTTTGACATGCCGGACGCTGCGCTGGTGCAGTTGGCGCAAGCGGTGCAGGCGCATTCGCAGCCGCCTGACGAGTTGAGCTGGTTTGAAGTGCTACAACATTCAGAGCTATACACGCAAGATGGACGATGGCTAGCGCCTTGTTTGATGCGATGGAAAGGCTGGCTCGACCAGTGGCCACCGCACGACGCGCTGCAGGCCATCTACTTTGACGGTGACGTGCTGGCGCGTTTTGCGGCAGCGGCACCGGCGAGCCAGCGCGACGCCGTGCTGGCGAATCTGAACGCCTTGCTGGCTGTGTCGCTGCAGCTTGACGGCGGCCGCTTTGCCACACCCTATGCCTTTGTTCGCGCGCTCAAAAACGGGGGCGTGCTGGCGCCTGCCACCGTGAACCCGCAGGCGCTGCGCCTGCTTACCGTGCACGGTGCCAAAGGCCTGGAGGCCCAGCTCGTGCTTTTGCTCGATACCGACACGCCCGAGCGCAACGCCGACACCATGGGCGTGCTGATTGACTGGCCGGGCGAGGCCGCGTGGCCGAGCAAATTTGTGTTTTTGGCCAGTGAAAGCCAGCCACCCGCATGCAGCTTGCCCACGCTGGCGGCCGAGCGGCTCGAGCGCCAGCGCGAAGAGCTCAATGCCCTGTACGTGGCGCTGACGCGCTCGCGCCGCACGCTCGCGATTTCCAGCATTGCGCCCTACCGCAGCGCCGAGCGCAGTTGGTGGCAGCGCCTGAGCGAGCTGGCCCAGCCGGTGGCGCTGGCGCCCGCCGCCGCCGTCGCCTTGGCAGCGACCGAGACCGCGACCTCGGCGGCGTTGATTTCGCCGGCTGCAGAAAATGCGGTGTTTTATATAAAGGAACTGCCTTTAGCCCACGTGGGATATGCGCCGACAGCTATCAAAAATGGTTCAAGGCTGGATGTGGGTAGAAGCGGCGAGGGCGCTGATGCGCTTGATGCGCTCAGCGCCCGCCTGGGTCTGGCCATGCACCGGTTGCTGGAATGGGGCGAGGCGTCAAAAGCCAATGTGGCGGCCTGCGCGCGTGAATTTGCGCTCACACCCGAGCAGGGCGCACAAGCCGCCGCGATGGCAGCGCGTATCCTGCAAGGCGAGGGCGCCTGGGCCTGGGACAATAGCGTGCTGGCCTGGCAGGGCAACGAGGTTGAGTTGCTGTACCGGGGCCAGTGCCTGCGCCTGGATCGTCTGGTGCAGCGCGCGGAACCGCAGCACGCGGGCCATTGGTGGGTGCTGGACTACAAGTCGGCCCCGGCGCCGCAGGAGCAGCCGGCGCTGCTGGCCCAGTTGCACCACTACCGGGCGGCGGTGCAGGCGATCCATCCGGACGCCGTGGTGAAGGCCGCGTTCTTGAGTGCCCACGGCGCATTGATCGAAATGAAAGATACGGACGAAATGAACGAAATGAACGAAGTGAACGAAATGAAGTGGAATCGGCTATGAAAAAAGTGATTGTGGTCGGGGCTGGCCCCGCCGGGTTAATGGCCGCTGACGTGTTATGTGCAGCCGGGGTAGAGGTGCATGTTTTTGATGCCATGCCCTCGGCCGGGCGCAAATTTTTGCTTGCGGGCAAGGGGGGCTTGAACCTCACGCATGCCGAGCCGGCCGATATTTTTGCCTCCCGTTATGGCGCGCGGCGCAACCAGATCGAGGCCTTGCTGCGCGGCTTTGATGCAAGCCAAGTGCGCGCCTGGGCCATGGGGCTGGGCGTTGACACTTTTGTCGGCAGCTCCGGCATGGTGTTTCCCGTGGACATGAAGGCCGCGCCCCTGCTGCGCGCCTGGTTGCACCGCATGCGCCACCCGGTGAGCGGGCCGGCCGTGCAGTTTCACATGCGTCAGCGCTGGACTGGCTGGGACGCTGAGCAGCCCGGCACCACGCTCAACTTTGACGGCCCGGGCGGGCCGAGCCAGGCGCAAGCCGACGCCGTGGTGCTGGCCCTGGGCGGGAGCAGTTGGGCCCGCTTGGGCTCCAATGGTGCCTGGGTGCCCTGGCTGCAGGCCCGCGGCGTGGCAGTGGCGCCGCTGCTGCCGGCCAACTGCGGCTTTGACGTGGCCGCCAGCCCCGCCCGGCAGGCAGAGCCAGCCACCGCAGATGTCAGTCCCCCTGGCGAGACCCGGCGCGAATTCCTGCAGGAACTGATCGGCAAAAGCACGCCCGCGCCTGCGGGCTGGAGCAGCTATTTCGTCAGCCGTTTTGCCGGGCAACCGTTCAAGTCGGTGGCGATCCACTTCACCAATTCACAGGGGCTCAGCTTTGGGCGCAAGGGCGAGTTTGTTGCCACCGCCACCGGGGTCGAGGGCAGCCTGATCTATGCCGCGTCGAGCCGACTGCGCGACGAGATCATCAAGCACGGCCATGCCACCTTCCATCTTGATTTGCTGCCCGAGCGCACGCCCGCGCAGGTGCTGGCCGAGGTGACGCACCCGCGCGGCTCGCGCTCGCTCTCGAGCCACCTGAAAAGCCGCTTGCACCTAGACGGCATCAAGGCCGCGGTGTTGCACGAATTGCTGAGCAAAGAGCAGGTCAATGACCCCGCCGCGCTGGCCGGGGCCATCAAGGCCTTGCCCATCACGCTGGTGGCGGCGCGTCCGCTCGATGAAGCCATCAGTTCGGCCGGTGGCGTGCTGTTTGAGGTGATGGATCAGCACCTGATGCTCGAGGAGTTGCCCGGCGTGTTTTGCGCCGGTGAGATGCTGGACTGGGAAGCGCCGACCGGCGGCTACTTGCTCAGCGCCTGCTTTGCCAGCGGGCACCAGGCCGGCCAGGGCGTGCTCGCGTACCTGGGGGCCAACTGACATGCCCGCGCTGCCCAGCCTGTCTGAGGAACTCCACCGCTTGCAAGCGGCCTTGCAGAACGCGCAAGACCGCTTGCAGGCAGTTGCCGATGCCTCAGGTGGTCTGGTTGGCAAACTCGAGTTCGAGGCGCGTGCGGATCAACTGCTGCTGGTCGGCTTTGACGCCCAAGCCGAGCAACTGCTGGGCAAAGCTTGTGCGGGCGTTGTGGGTCAGCCCTTGTTGGCCTTCTTGCCCGGCTTGTCAGTCACGGCGCTGCCAGCGGCCCTGTTTGAGGTGGCGCTACATGGGGGTGTGGTCGAGCCGAACAGCTTGAGCGGCGAGGGCCTGTTGTCGGGCAAATCGTTCACCTTCTTTGCGTTTCAGTTGATGGCGGGCCGGGTGGTGGTGAAGTTCTGGGACAGCGTCGGTGCGCAGGAGTCGCAGGTGCTGCGAATGCGCTCGCAGCAGCAGCTTGCTGCCATCTTCAGTCAGAGCCCGGTTGCCATTTCGCTGAGTCGGGAGCTCGATGGTCTGTACGTGGACGTCAATGAAGAATGGACACAACTGACGGGTTTGACGCTGCAGCAAGTGCTCGGGCGCAACGTGCAGGACATGGGGCTGTGGCCGGATCACCGCCAGCATGACGACTCACTGTGGTCGTCACGGGCTCACGTTCACTTGCACAACCTGGATCTGTCCTTTGTTCGCCCGGACGGGTGCAAACTCATCCTGCAACTCAATGCGGCCCGCATTGAGATCGGCCGCAGCGCCTATTTTTTGAGCTACCTCAAAGACGTGAGCAGCGAGCGCGCCATGCAGGCCGAGTTGCTGGCCAGCGAGGCGCTTTTGAAAGCCATGAACCAACGGCTGAATCAGCAAATCCATTTGTTCGAATCGATGGAAAATCTGGCTGCAGTGGGTCATTGGGTCTGCGGCGCCGATCCGGCGTCGTTGCGTTGGTCCAAGGGCCTGTTTCGTCTGGCCGGATTAGCGCCCAGCACGCTGATGACGCAGGCCGATGGGCGCAGTCGTATCCATCCCGAGGACATGCCACGGTTTTTGCAGGCTCGATCCAGATTGGATGGCACCACGGTGGAGTACCGATGGCAACACCCGAATGGGCGTGTGCATTGGTTGCGCTCGCGCATGCAGCACTGGTCGGACCAAGGCTTGGAGGCCATCGACTTTGGCGTGGTGCAGGACATCACGCACGAACGCGAAGCCGCGTTGGCCTTGCAAGACCGGCTCGATTTCATTCAAAAGATCACCAGCCGGGTGCCCGGCATGGTGTTTCAGCTGCGCCTCAAGTCGAACAGCAAGTTTGAATTTGCCTACGTCAGTGAGCTGGCGCGTGAGATTTACCGGGTGTCGCCAGAACAAATCATGCAGGATGCATCTGGCACCCTGAAGTTGCATCATCCCGAGGACGTGCGCGGTTTTGTAGCCTCCATCAAGGCCTCAGCGCGCACGATGCAACCCTGGCACCACGAATACCGCCTGCGTTTTGAGGATGGCGAAATCCGCTGGTTACTGGGCCAAGCTAGCCCTGAGCGCGAGCTTGACGGCACCGTGCTGTGGAACGGCTTGATCACCGACAACACTGCACGCAAGCAGTCGGAGGCGCGTTTGCGTGACAGCGAAGCGCGTTTTCGGGCCTTGACCGAGCTTTCCTCGGACTGGTATTGGGAGCAGGACGCACAGTTTCGTTTTGTTCGACTCGATGGCGCTAACGAGACCGCCGAGCGCTTGCCTGACGACTACTACCGCGGGACGACCCGCTGGGAAAATGATGTGCAAGGTGTTAGTCAGGCGCAGTGGGCGGCGCACAAGGAGGCGTTGCAGGCGCATGAGACCTTTCATGATTTTGAGATGCTGGGCCGCGACGCGCGCGGTACCCCAACCTGGGTGGCCGTCAGTGGCACCCCTATTTTTGACGCGCAGGGCCAGTTCACGGGCTACCGGGGTATCGGTCGCGATATTTCTGAGCGCAAGCGCGCGGAGGAAAAGATCGAGCGGCTGGCCTTTTATGACGTGCTGACCGAACTGCCCAATCGCCGTTTGCTGATGGATCGGCTGCATCAGGCGCTGGTCAGCAGCGCACGCGAACACGCCACGGGTGCCTTGCTGTTCATCGATCTCGACAACTTCAAGGACCTCAACGACACGCAGGGCCACGACGTGGGCGACGCGCTCTTGCAGCAGGTGGCGCAGCGCTTGCTCGCCAGTGTGCGCGAGACCGACACGGTGGCGCGCCTGGGTGGCGATGAGTTTGTGGTGATGCTGCAGGGGCTCGATAGCGACCTGGCGCAAGCCACCGCGCAGGTCGAGCAGGTGGGCAAGAAAATCATGGCGCAGCTCAATCAGGCCTATCGCCTGGGCGGCGCGGAGCACCACAGCACGCCCAGTATCGGCGTCACGCTGTTTGACAATCAGCAGCAGACACTGGAGGAATTGCTCAAGCAGGCCGATCTGGCGATGTACGAGGCCAAGGCCGCCGGGCGCAACGCCCTGCGCTTTTTTGACCCGACCATGCAGGCACTGGTGACCCAGCGCACGGCCCTGGAGCAGGAGTTGCGCCTGGGCCTGGCGCGTGGCGAGCTGCTGTTGTATTACCAACCGGTGGTGGACCAGGACGCGCGCATCGTCGGGGTCGAGGCGCTGGTGCGCTGGCAGCACCCGCAGCGCGGCTTGGTGCCGCCACTCGAATTCATCCCGATGGCCGAGCAGACCGGGCTGATTCTGCCGCTGGGCCAGTGGGTCTTACAGATGGCCTGTGTGCAACTGGTGCGCTGGGCGGCGCAAAGCACCACCGAGGCTTTGACCATGGCCGTTAATGTGAGTGCGCGCCAGTTTCGCCAGAGCGATTTTGTGCAGCAGGTGCTGGCCTTGTTACAGCAGACTGGCGCCAACCCGCAGCGCCTGAAACTGGAGCTGACCGAGAGCCTGCTGCTCACCGACACCCATGACGCCATCGCCAAGATGACCGACCTGCGTGATGCCGGTGTGCGCTTCTCGCTCGATGACTTTGGCACCGGCTATTCCTCGCTGTCGTACCTGAAACTGCTGCCGCTGCAGCAACTCAAGATTGACCAGTCATTCGTGCGTGACGTGTTGACTGACCCGAACGACGCCGCCATTGCGCGCACCGTGCTGGCGCTGGGGCAAAGCCTGGGGCTGGGGGTAGTGGCCGAGGGAGTCGAAACCGTGGGTCAGCGTGATTTTTTGCTGCAGCACGGCTGCATCCGGTTTCAGGGCTATCTGTTTGGCAAGCCGGTGCCGGTTGCGCAGTTGCGGTTGCCGGGCGCTTAGCGCCAGGGCGCAGGGGGTGCGATTCAAAGTTATGTGGGCTTCAGATGAATGGTTCTTTTCCGAATCACTCAGGTATGACTATTGGATTGAGGCTGCTATCACGGTGGTGGGTGAATCAGCCGGGCGACACGCTTCGCTCCGTGTCACCCGCCCGCTGCGCGTGCTCCTTCTTTACCTCCGCAAAGCGTATCACCCGACTGATTCTGCGAGCGATTGGGTACGCTGACAGGGGGAAATTCAATAGTTGCCTGCGTTGGGTTGGTTTGGTTTGGTTTGGTGCGAATTGATGTTCGCCGGGCCGGGTTTAATACGCAAAGCCGGGTTTGACGTGAGGCCTTGGTTTATTCAGCGTGCCACATCACTTCGAATCGCACCCGGGCGCAGGTTTAAAACGGTGCGTCAGTTGATGCCGAGGGCGTGTCGTTTGCATCCCCTGCATCTGGGGCCTCTGGGGCGCTGGGAGCACTCGTTGCTGCTGGCGCCAGACTGCTTTGGCGCAGCGCCGCTTTTTCGCCAGCGCTGGCAAATTTGCTGTACTTGCCCAAAATGCCCACGAGCTGGCCGTAGACCTTCGGGTTGCCCGCCATGCATTCGCTGTGCTCCAAAAAGTCGGGTTCACCGGTGAAATTGCCGACCAGGCCGCCGGCCTCGGTCACCATCAAGGAGCCCGCTGCCACGTCCCAGGGCTGCAGGCCGGACTCAAAAAAACCGTCGGTGTAACCGGCCGCCACATAGGCCAGGTCCAGCGCCGCCGCACCCGGGCGGCGCAAGCCGGCGCAGCGCGGCATCAGGTCTGCCATCATGCGCAGGTAGCTCGGGAAATCGTCACCCGGACGGAACGGGAAACCCGTGGAGATCAGGCATTCCTGCAGGCGCAGGCGCTTGGACACGCGCAGGCGTCGGTCGTTCAGGTAGGCACCGCGCCCCTTGGTGGCGGTAAATAGGTCGTTGCGGCTGGGGTCGTAAATGACGGCCTGCTCGACCTTGCCCTTGACCGCCAGCGCGATGCTGACGCAATAGACCGGAAAACCGTGGATGAAGTTGGTGGTGCCGTCCAGCGGGTCGATGATCCAGACGAATTCGGAATCTTTGGCGCCGTGCTCGCGGCCCGATTCTTCGGCCCAGATGCCGTGACCCGGGTAGGCGCTGAGCAGGGTTTCAATGATGGCCGCCTCCGCTGCCTGGTCCACGTCCGTGACGAAGTCGTTCACCTGCTTTTGCGAGATGCGAAGGGCTTCGACGTCAAGCGCCGCGCGGTTGATGATGGAACCGGCGGCGCGGGCGGCCTTGACGGCCACATTGATCATGGGATGCAGATTGGGGGAGGCCATATAGATTGTTTGATGTTTGTGGGGCAGCGCTTGAGCGCGGCCCTCATGACTTAAGAACGGGGGCGCTGCCCGGCGATGCGGGCGGCGACAATAGTGCGATTTTAGCCGTCCCGGTTTATTGCTCTTTTTCCAGTCCATGCAAACTCGTTTCATCCTGATCAACACCAGTCACGCCGGCAATGTCGGGGCCGCTGCCCGCGCCATGAAAACCATGGGTTTTGCCGACCTGGTGCTGGTGGCCCCGCGCTGGGCCAATGTGCTCAACCGTGAAGAAACCATTCAACGCGCCAGTGGTGCCCTTGACGTGCTGAAAAATGCGCGCATCGTGGCCACGCTCGATGAGGCGCTGGACGGCATGACGCATTTGTGTGCCACGGCCATGACCCCGCGCGACTTTGGCCCGCCCACGGTGACGCCGCGCGAGCATTTTGAATCGCTCATTAAAAAAGAGCTGCTCACGCATACTCAACGTGGGCTAGAGGCTGATTTGGCTTATAAAAGTGACGAATTGCAAAAATTGCCTGAAACGGCGCAGGTTAGCGTTGTGGCACCTGAGCGCGGCATGGGCTTCCTGTTTGGTTGCGAGCGCTTTGGCATGCGCAATGAAGATGTCTACCGCTGCCACGTCGCCCTGAGCATACCGAGCGACCCCCAATTTGGCTCGCTGAACCTGGGTGCGGCGGTGCAGGTGATTGCCTACGAATGGCGGCTGGCTTTGGGTGCTTTTGCGGTTCAAGCCGCGACCGTTGAGCCGGTGCTGGCCGACGCCGCCCAAGTGGCGGGCCTGCTGGCGCATCTGGAGCAGTCGCTGCAGGCCATTGGCTTTCTGGACCCATTGGCGCCCAAAAAATTGATGCCACGGCTCAATCAGCTGTTCAACCGGGCCGGTGTCACGCAGGAAGAGGTTCATATTCTGCGCGGCATTGCCAAAGCGATATTGCAGAACGCGGCGCAGCCGGGCGCCCTGGCGCCTGCTACGGCTTGCGTCCAAGGCTAGACTTGAGTCATGTTTTCCCGACTTCGCTCCGATATTCAATGCATTCTTGAACGCGACCCGGCCGCGCGCACGGCCTGGGAGGTGCTGACCTGCTACCCGGGCTTGCACGCCGTTATTTTTCATCGGCTGGCGCACTGGTGCTGGCAACACGGACTCAAGTGGCTGGGTCGCTTCACCTCCCACATCGCCCGCTTCTTGACCGGCATTGAAATCCACCCCGGCGCCAAGATTGGCGAGCGCGTTTTTTTTGACCATGCGATGGGCGTGGTGGTGGGCGAGACCGCCGAGATCGGCGACGGTTGCACCATCTACCAGGGCGTCACGCTGGGTGGCACCTCGCTTTACAAAGGCGTCAAGCGCCATCCCACGCTGGGGCGCAATGTGGTGGTCGGCGCCGGCGCGCAAGTGCTGGGCGGCTTCACGGTTGGCGATGGCGCCAAGGTCGGCTCGAACGCGGTGGTGACCAAGCCGGTGCCAGCCGGTGCCACGGCGGTGGGCAACCCGGCACGCATCATTCAGGCTGAGCTTGACGTCAAGCGTGAAGAGGCCGCCTCCAAGATGGGTTTTTCAGCTTACGGCGTCACTCAAAATGACGACCCCTTAAGCCAGGCCATGCGCGGCCTGATCGATAACGCCTCCACGCAGGAGCATCAAATTTCAATGCTGTGGAAGGCGATCGAGCAACTCAGCGCGCAGCGCCATGATGCCAGTGTGGTGCCGGGCGACGCCGCCGTCAGCGAACATTTTGAGGCGGAGAAGCTCAATCAGCTGGTCGGCAAATAGTCGATTTTTTGCTATTTATAATATAGCAGTATGGTCAATCAATACGAGGGCCAGAAGCCCGTTTGATCAAGAAAATGTGCGAATCGCCGCTTTCGGCCTGAAAGCATTGCACACGGCTGAGTCGGTTTCCAGGTACGGCCCGCCAATCAGGTCGATGCAATAAGGCACGGCCGCAAAAATGCCGGCCATCAAAAGCGCACCATCGCTGCCGCGCAGACCTTCGAGTGTTTCGGCAATCGCCTTGGGCTGACCTGGCAGGTTGATGATCAGGGTCTGGTCGCGAATCACCGCCACTTGCCGCGACAAAATGGCCGTTGGCACAAAGCGCAGGCTGATTTGGCGCATTTGCTCGCCAAAGCCCGGCATCTCCTTGTGTGCCACGGCCAGCGTGGCCTCGGGAGTGACGTCGCGCAGTGCTGGTCCCGTGCCACCGGTGGTCAAGACCAAGGCGCAACCGGCGTCCACCAGTTCAATCAGCGTGGCGCTGATGGAGGCTTCTTCATCAGGAATCAGGCGCGGCTCGAACTGCAGCGGGTTCTTCAAGGCGCGGGTCAGCCAGTCTTGCAGCGCGGGCAGTCCTTTGTCGACATAAACGCCGCCGCTGGCGCGATCGCTGATCGAGACGATGCCGATCTTGATGGTGTCAAAGGGAGAAGAAATTGCTGCGCTCATGCTGATTCCTGGGGCCGACCGAGCTGCTCGCGCACGATCAGAAAAATATCGCGGTAGGCGCGGCCATGGCGCACGGCCTCACCGGGCTTCTCGGGTTTGGCATCCTTGCGCGCTTGGCGGGCCAGCGCGCGCAGCTGTTGGCTGTCGGTGTCCGGGTATTGGCTGATCCATTCGCCAAAGGCGTCCTCGTCGGCTACCAGCCGGTCGCGCCAGGTCTCGGCCAGGTGCAGCACCAGATTGTCCTGGGCCGAGCCGTTGTCTTGCTCATGCAAGGTGGTGCGCACCGCCTCCAGCGTCGCCGGCTCTAAGCGGCGCATCATCTTGCCGATGTACTGCATCTGGCGGCGCTTGCCCTCAAAGTTTGTGATGCGCTTGGCCTCGACCACCGCGTCTTTGAGCTTTTCGGACAAATCGAGCCGCGCCATCAGGTCGGCACGCAAGGTCAGCAGGTCTTCACCGACTTTTTGCAGTTCAAGGCTTTCGCGTTTGAGGTCGGTGCGGCTCTGATCGTCGCTGCCCTTGAGTTCGCGCTTGAGTTCGAGGTCGCGTTCGCTGCCTTCGGCAACAAACTCACCGCGAACGAAATAGCCTTTTTTTAGTTTACGTGACATAGCCAGCTATCATAGCCGTCCGTATGAAGAAACCCAACACCACCCAGACCACCGCCCCCGCTCAACTCAATCCTGACCGAGGATTTAGCTACAGCCGCCCTTTTTTTGAAGGCCTGGTCGACAGCGCCCTGGCACACGCCAAGAAGCTCGGCGCCACTGATGCGGGCGCGGAAGCGTCGGAAGGCTGCGGCCTGAGTGTGTCGGTGCGCAAGGGTGAACTTGAAAACGTGGAACGCAACCGCGACAAGTCGCTCGGCGTCACGGTCTACGTGGGCCAGCGCCGGGGCAACGCCAGCACCTCGGACTTTTCTCAGGCGGCGATCGAGCAGACCGTGCAGGCGGCGTATGACATTGCGCGCTTCACGGCCGAAGACCCGTTTGCGGCCTTGCCCGATGCGCAGGATATTGCCCAGCCCCCGGAGCAGCGCACCGACCTGGAATTGTTCTTCCCTTGGGCACTTACCAGTGAGCAGGCAGCCGCAATCGCCATGAGCTGCGAGGCGCATGCGTTAAAGACCGACAAGCGCATTACCAACAGCGAGGGCGCTGCGGTGTCGGCGCAGCAGTCGCATTTTTTTAGCGCACACACGCACGGTTTTCGCGGTGGCTATGCCAGTTCGCGCCACTCGCTGTCGGTGTCGCCGATTGCGGGCAAGGGCAGCGGCATGCAGCGCGATGCCTGGTACAGCTCGCAGCGCAATGCGGACGAACTGGCCTCGCCCGAGGCCGTGGGCCGCTACGCCGCCGAGCGCGCCTTGAGCCGTTTGAATTCGCGCAAGATTGCCACCACCGAATGCCCGGTCTTGTTCGAGTCACCGCTGGCGGCGGGTCTGCTGGGCACTTTTGTGCAGGCCATCAGTGGCGGTGCCTTGTACCGCAAGAGTTCTTTTTTGCTCGACTCGCTGGGCAAGCAGGTGCTGCCCAAACACATTGACATCCTGGAAGACCCGTTTGTCAAACGCGGCAAAGGCAGTTCGCCCTTTGATGACGAGGGCGTGCGCGTCAAGGCGCGTCAGGTCGTGGAGGCGGGGAGGGTGCAGGGTTATTTTCTGGGTAGCTACTCCGCCCGCAAACTCGGCATGAAGACCACCGGCAATGCTGGCGGCTCGCACAACCTGAGCTTGAGCTCGCGCCTGACGCGCCCCGGGGATGATCTGGATGCGATGCTGGAAAAATTGGGCACAGGCCTGTTCGTTACCGAGTTGATGGGCAGCGGCGTGAACTATGTGACCGGCGACTATTCCCGCGGCGCCAGTGGCTTCTGGGTCGAAAAAGGCCGCATTGCCTATCCGGTGCACGAAATCACCATCGCGGGCAACATGAAATCCATGCTCAAAGGCATCACTGCCGTGGGCGCGGACACCTACAACTACGGCGCCAAAACCATTGGCTCCGTGCTGGTGAACCGGATGAAGCTGGCAGGCAGCTAAGGGCAGCCGGGCGATCAGCCGGCCAGCGCGGCTTTGACAGCCTGAGATATCTGTCCCATGTCGGCCTTGCCGGCCAGTTGCGCCTTGACTGCGCCCATCACCTTTCCCATGTCGCCGGGGCCGGTGGCACCCAGCTGGGCCACGATGGCCTGCACCGCAGCCGTCACTTCCTCAAGCGACAGACGCTGGGGCAGGTAGGCTTGCAGCACCTTGATTTCAAAGGATTCCTTGTCAGCAAGGTCCATGCGATTGGCCTGGGTGAAGGCAGTCACCGAATCTTTGCGCTGCTTGATCAGCTTGTCGACGATGGCGATGACGGCGGCGTCATCGAGCACGACGCGCTCATCGACTTCCTTTTGCTTGCAGGCTGCGAGCAGCAGGCGGATCGTGCCCAGGCGTTCGCTGTCATGCGCGCGCATGGCTGTCTTCATGTCGTCGGTGACTTGGTCTTTGAGTGTCATGGTTTCGTCTCCAATTCGATTCGATAGGTTGTTGCCCCATCTTGCCGTGCTAAAGCACTGTCTGCGATGGTCCGCCTAGTCTCGCACCGAATTGGAAACGAAACAGGACTTCAATCAATGCCAAAAAACAAATAAAAAAACCCGCCTGAGCGTCCCCGGCGGGTTTTTAATTAGACGTATCGGATCAATACATCTTTTTGGGCAACTGCATGGCGCGAATGCGCTTGTAGTTGCGCTTGACGGCCGCTGCCTTCTTGCGCTTGCGCTCGGCGGTGGGCTTTTCGTAGAACTCGCGGGCACGCAAGTCAGTCAAAAGGCCGAGTTTTTCAATGGTGCGCTTGAAGCGACGCAGCGCTACGTCAAAGGGTTCGTTCTCTTTTACACGGATGGTTGTCATTAAATGAAGTTGTCCAAAATATGCAGACTTCGCACCAAAGGGAGATCGGGCCATTTGACGCTTGTCGTGCGTTTGTTCCCCGCTTTAAAGTTGATCAGGCAGCGGGGGTTTGCCAGCAAAGCATAAGATTATAGCGGGGTTGTGGGCGATTTCAAGTCCGGCGCAGCCGTCGGGTGCGATTCAAAGTGAGTGTGGCACGCTGAAGAAATCAAGGCCTCACGGCAAACCGGGCTTTGCGTATTTAACCCGGCCCGGCGACTGGGCCATGCGCGTGCGGTTTTGGCGTGAAAACACACGCGAAATTGAAGCTGGGGTATGCAAGCGCTTGTGGGCGCGCGCCTTTCACCCCAAAGCCCGGTCGCATAGCCCAATCACCGTGCCTGACGCCGTCGAAGTCAGAATTTCTGTAGCAATCGGCGCACATCAATTCGCGCCACTCCAATGCAGGCAACTTTTGAATCCCCCCTGTCGGCGTACCCAACCGCTCGCAGAATCAGTCGGGTGATGCGCTTTGCGTAGGTAAAGAAGGAGCCCGCGCAGCGGGCGGGTGACACGGAGCAAAGCGCATCGCCCGGCTGATTCACCCACCACAGTGATATCAGCCCCAATTCAATAGACGCACCTAAGTGCTTCGGAAATAAACCATTGATCTGAAGCCCACATCACTTTGAATCGCACCCCAGCCGTCTTCAGCGCAGGCGGAACACGCCAGCGGTGCGCACCAGGTCGCTGCCCTGCACCTGCAAGGTGCGAGCGCTGGCTGCGGCACTTGCCGCCATGGGCAGGTTTTGCTGGGTGGCTGCATCAATCTGCACGACCAAATGGGCCACCCGGTCGATGGCTGTGCCTTGCTCGCCCGATGCGCTCAGAATTTCGGCCATCAAGGCCGCCACCCGGTGCACCGCTTCGATCGACGAGTCAATGGTCTGGCGCGCGTCAGTGACCTGGCTCAGACCGTTTTCGACCTGATGGACCGAGTCCTCGATCAGGCCTTTAATTTCTTTGGCCGCCGCCGCGCTGCGCCCGGCCAAAGACCGCACCTCGCTGGCGACCACCGCAAAACCCCGGCCCTGCTCACCGGCCCGAGCCGCCTCGACGGCCGCGTTGAGCGCCAAAATGTTGGTTTGAAATGCGATACCGTCAATCACGCCAATGATGTCGGTGATCCGGCGCGAGCTGCTGGCGATCGTGTCCATGGTGCCGACCACCCTGCCAATGGCGGTGCCGCCTTGAGAGACCACGGTGCCGGCATCCTGCACCAGCTGGTTGGCGGTCCTGGCGTTCTCGACGCTGTTTTTGACGGTGACTGACACTTCTTCCATGTTGGACGCTGTTTCTTGCAAGGAAGAAGCCTGCTGCTCGGTGCGCTCGGCCAAAGCGTCGTTGTTCAGGTTGATTTCTTGCGCTTCGGCGCTGACAGATTGCGCGCTCACGAGAATGGTCTCGGCCATGGAGGCCAGCGCCTTTTGCATCGCGTACAGCGCGTTCATCAGCTGGCCGACTTCGTCGTTACCGGCGCGGTCGATCTTGTTGGCCAGAAAGCCAGCGGCAATCTGCTTGGCTATGGCCACGGCGTCGTTGATCGGGTCTGTGATGCTGCGCTGCAGGCGCCAGCCAATCACCAGCATGGTTGCGCTGCCGGCCAACATGGCCAGCACAATTTGCAGGCTCTCGCCAGTGCTAGGCATTTTGGCAATGCCCAGTGCGCCGACGATGCAGATGATGGTCACGGCCAGCAGCATCAGCAGTGTCAGGCGGCCCCGAATACCGGGGTGCAACAGGCCGTCAATTTGGCCGGTCAAGCCGCGGCGCACCACTTGCCCGTGCGCAATGCGCAAACCCTTGGCCTGACCTTCGCGAAAACGGCGGTAGATGGCGTCGACCGGCGCTATCGTTTCACGCTCGGGTTTCATGCGCACGGAGGCGTAGCCGACGATTTGACCGTTCTGCCAAATCGGAGACACGTTGGCCAGGACCCAATAGAAGTCGCCGTTTTTGCAGCGGTTCTTCACCAGGCCGGTCCAGGTCTTGCCTGTGGGCAAGTCGCGCCACATGTCGGCAAAAGCTTCTTCGGGCATGTCGGGGTGGCGCACCATGTTGTGCGCCTTGCCCATCAGTTCGTCTTCGCTATAACCGCTGGCCTCGCAAAAGTCAGCATTGACAAAGGTGATGCGGCCCTTCGCGTCGGTGCGTGAAATCGGCGACTGGTTGTCGCGCAAGATGTATTCGCGCTGTGTGACGGGTTGGTTGTTGCGCATCAGATGTTTTGTCCAAGGGACAGTTCGTTAAATTGATACTTCTCGTTGCAATCTTCTCAAAGAACTCTGTTTTTTCAAGACCGCTTTGATGATGGTAGCTGATCTTGGTCAAGGTTTTGCGAGCTTGGCGGCCAGAGCCTGCGCGCACGCAAAGGCGCTGGCCCAGGCCCACTGAAAGTTGTAGCCACCCAGCCAGCCGGTCACGTCCACGACTTCACCAATGAAATAGAGCCCCGCTTGCCTGGATTCCATGGTTTGCGAGGACAGTTCCCGGGTGTCTACGCCGCCCGCGGTGACCTCGGCCTTTTTGTAACCTTCTGTGCCTGTCGGGGTCAGCTCCCAGCGCATCAAGCGTTCGGCCAATACGGCCAGTGCCTTGTCGCTGGCCTCGCTGATGGGACGCTGCCAGTCGTGGCCGGCGCTGGCGCCGTCTTGCACCCAGACCTCGGCCAGGCGCGCGGGCACCAGTTGGGCTAATTCATTGACGATCAGCTTGCGTGAACTCAACTTGGCGCGCTTCAGTGCCGGCAACAGCTCGACGGCGGGTGCCAGGTTGATCCGAATCGCTGTGCCGGGTTGCCAGTAGCTTGAAATCTGCAGCACGGCAGGGCCGCTCAGGCCACGGTGGGTGAACAGCAAGTCCTCCAGGAAACTGAATTTTTCCTTCTTGCTACCGGTTTCAATCTGCACGGGCAATGACAGTCCGGCCAGTGCGGCGTAGGGGGCCCAGGCGTCGCCGTCGAAAGTCAGGGGCACCAGGGCAGGGCGCGGCAGGGCCAAGCGCAGACCAAACTGACGCGCGATGTGGTAGCCAAAATCGGTGGCGCCAATTTTGGGGATCGACAGGCCGCCGGTGGCAATGACGACCGCAGCACAGCGAATGCTGCCTCGATCACTCTCTATTTCATAGCTGCTTACGCTTGATTCATCTGGGCTAGAGCCCGAAAACACCACATTTTTAACAGAACAAGGCTGCCAGCGCGTGACGCCGCCGGCGTCGCACTCGGCCAGCAATAGAGCGATGATGTCCTCGGAGGAGCGGTCACAAAACAGCTGCCCCTTGTGTTTCTCATGGAACGCGATGCCGCGCCTTTGCAGCAGCTCGGTGAAGCGGCGCGGGGGGTAGTTTGACAGCGCCGAGCGGCAAAACTTCGGGTTGTTACCCAGGAAATTGGTGGCGCTGGTGTCGATGTTGGTGAAATTGCAGCGGCCGCCGCCTGAGATGCGGATCTTCTCGGCCACTTTGTCACTGTGGTCAAGCACCAGCACCTTCAGGCCCAGTTGGCCCGCCACGCCCGCACAAAATAGGCCGGCGGCGCCAGCACCCACCACCACCACATCAAATTTTTGCATGGGCCGAAGTGTAGGTGCCTGGAGTCGGGCTCGGTGAGCCGCTCGCCGTGGCTTGTCGGGTCAAGCCCGCAATGCCTGTTGTGAAAGCGGCTGCTGCAACGCCAGCAAGCCCTGCAGCACGTCGCCCACCACAATCACGCTGGGGCTGGACAGGTGTTCACGCTCCAGCGTGGGCTGCAGTTCGCCCAGGGTGCAGACCGCCTGGCGCTGCTGGGGCAAACTGGCGTTCTGGATCACGGCGACCGGCGTGTGGGCGGGCAGGCCGCAAAGCAACTCGTCCTGAATGTGGCGCGCGCCGCTGATGCCCATGTAAATGACCAGGGTCAGGCGGGCGCTGTGCGCGGTGGCGGCGAGCGCACGCCAGTCGGTGCCGCTGTCGCCGGGCTTGGCGTGCCCGGTGATGAACACCACGCCGTGCGCGTGGTCGCGGTGCGTCAGCGGCACGCCCAGCGAGGTGACGGCGGCCAGGCCGGCGGTGATTCCGTTGACGACCTCGACCTGGATGCCGGCAGCCCGCAGGTGCTCGGTCTCCTCGCCGCCTCGGCCAAAGACAAACGGGTCGCCGCCCTTGAGTCGCACCACGGTTTCGCCCTCTTGCACCGCCATCACGGTGAGTTTTTCAATAAAGGCCTGCGGCGTGGACTGGCAACCGCCGCGCTTGCCCACGTGCACGACGCGCGCGCCAGGTGCCGCCAGCGCCACAATCGCGTCGCTGACCAGGTCATCGACCAGCAGCAAGGTGGCGGCCTGAATGGCTTTCAAAGCCTTGAGCGTGAGCAGTTCGGGGTCGCCCGGCCCCGCGCCGACCAGCGTGCAGCGGCCCGCACGCGCCAAAGTGCTGCTGCTACTGGGCGCAAGCCCGTGTTTGGCGTTGGTGGGCATGCGGTGGTGGCCCGTGCCTGTGGGTACTAAGGTTGTGCGTGTCATGGGGTCGTCCTCGTTTGCTTTGCTAGACGCACGATGTGTGCCAGCTGCAGCGCGATCGGCACTGGCACCGGCTGCGCGCCGCTGAGCACTGCCTGAATCCAGCTGGCGGTACTGGCCACATCAGGCGCTGGCAGGCCGGGGACGCTGGCCAGCGTACCGCCTTGCGCCTCTTGCACCCGCGTGACCTGGCCGTCGGCAATGGCGTCCATGGCCGGTGTGCGGCGCGGATCTGCGACCGGCTCGCCCTCGGTGCCGCGCAGCAGCAGCGCATGGGCTTGCAGCAGTTGAAAGGTGGCGGTCATGGAGGCGGCGTACTCGGGATGGGTGTAGCTGCTGACGATCAAAGCCGGGCCATCACACGGGTTCATCAGCTTGACCAGGCTGTGCGCCGGATTGCGCAGACCGACGACGCGGCGCACGTCCAGCAGGCGCTGCAGGCCGGGGCACAAGAGCGCGGTCGGCACCCACTGCAGTTCTCCCGGCAGTATCAATTTAATAGCTTCTTGCGCAGGTACACCAAGGGCTAGCAGCACATTTTGTGCCGAAACCCGGGTGCTTTCGGTGCTGGCGCCGTGAATCAGCACCGGCAGCCCTTCGCGCGCCAGCAGCAAGCCCAACAGCGGTGTGAGCACCGGCAGCTTGCGTGCACCGTTGTAGCTCGGCAGCACCACAACCGTGCGGCCCTGACTCGCAATGGGCTGCAACCGGGCGGCGGTGGCGTCCAGAAAGCCGGCCATTTCTTGTGGCGTCTCGCCTTTGATGCGCATGGCCAGACAAAAGGCACCAATTTCCAGGTCGGTGACGGCGCCGTCGAGCACCTGGCCAAATAAGTCGGCGGCCTGCGCCCGCGTAAGCGCGCGCGCGCCGTCCTTGCCGCGACCAATAACTTTGATGTAATTACCAATGCCCATGCGCCCATTGTCCTTGAGCGCTGATAACTTTGGGCCATAAGCTTATGCCGAGGGTGCGATTCAAAGTGAGTGCGCTTCAGGTGAATGGTTCTTTTCTGAAGCACTCAGGTGCGGCCGTTGGATCGGGGCTGATATCACGGTGGTGGGTGAATCAGCCGGGCGATACGCTTTGCTACGTGTCCCCCGCTCGCTTCGCGAGCTCCTCCTTTACCTCCGCCAAGCGTATCACCCGACTGATTCTGCGAGCGTCTTGGTACGCTGGTAGGGGGAAATTCAAAAGTTGCCTGCGTTGGGGTGGCGCGAATTGATGTGCGCCGCTTGCTGCAGAAATTCTGACTTCGACGCCGGGTTTAATACCCAAAGCCGGGTTTGACGTGCGGCCTTGATTTCTTCATGGTGCCCCATCACATTGAATCGCACCCTTATGCCGATGTCAGAGCAAAGGCGAGGGCTGGCTGCGTGGGGTGTCCTTGTCGATCTCCCAATCGGCTTGGCCGGCCACCTCAAAGTGCGCGCGCCCGCTGGACTTGGCACGGTACATGGCGGCATCTGCCGCATTGACCAGGCCGGCGGGGTCGTCCTGGACGGCGTCGGGCAGCGCGCACGCCACGCCAATGCTCAAGGTCACTTGGGCGCCGATGGGCGAGGCGGCATGCGCGATGCCCTCCTTGTGCATCAGGTCCAGACACATCTGGGCGGTCTCGCAGGCATCGGCCATGTCGGCGCCTGGCATCAGCAGCACGAACTCCTCGCCGCCATAGCGCGCCACAAGCTCGCCAGCGCGGCGCACGCACTGGTTGAGCACGCTGGCCACCCGGCGCAGGCATTCGTCGCCGGCCAGGTGTCCATAGTGGTCGTTGTAATTTTTGAAGTGATCAATGTCCACCATCAGCAGGCCCAAAGGGGTGCTAGAGCGCGCGGCGCGCTGCCATTCGCTGGTCAGGGCCTGGTAAAAGTGCCGGCGATTAGCCAGGCTGGTTAATTCATCCATCTGGGTCTGCTGGGCCAGGCGCTGGTTACTGGCCTCCAGTACCCTTTCTTTGCGCATCAGTTCGGTGACATCGACCCACACTGCCACCAGATACCCTTCGGGTGTGCGCGTTTC
The DNA here is from genome assembly GCA_013791765.1 of Rhodoferax sp. GTDB lineage: Bacteria > Pseudomonadota > Gammaproteobacteria > Burkholderiales > Burkholderiaceae_C > Rhodoferax. Next base: position 38,378 of record VMTC01000128.1, on the reverse strand, counting down.
GCAGAAATTTACCCATCGGTTGTCAGGCAGCTCTTTCAAGCTCTGCGCCAGGTGTGTCCCACGCGATGCCAGACGCTGTGCCAGCCACTCTTGTTCGCGCCCGATGGCAGCCGGGATCGCATGTCGTTTCAGCTTGGCGCGCACCAGGGCCTCAAAGCTTTGCCCGATGTCGGCCGTTGTATGAAAACCGCTGTAGATATGGTTGATCTTTTTGTTGTATAGCACCAGGCAATCATGCTCGTCCCAGATCTCCAGACCGACGTCCAGCGTGTCCAGACTGGACATCAGCAATTGCTGTATCCGCCGGGCGGCCAGCTTGGCCCGAATGAGGGCAAGCCACAGCCAGGCGGCGACCGTCAGGGCGAACAACCCGGCGCCCAGCCCGAGCCAGCTCAGGCTCCGCTGCGGGGAGGCGCCAGGTGTCTGGCGGTCCCACCACCAAGCAGCAGTTTCAGACGCGAACACCAATGCCAAGGCGAGAAAAACAAGCCACAGAAGTTTGTAAGGAGTGCGCGCGGAGTTCATCGAGAGTCACAAAGACTGCCAAATTGTCAAGCCGCAGCGTCGTCGCGTCATGAGAAATATCAAATGGAAACAAATTGAGTCTCGAATTCAGAGTCAACCCTGGGCGCAGGGCCGCTTGCCTGGGTCACTGCACCACTCGCTCCAGCTGCCGGCATAGAGCGCGCAGCGGCCCAAACCCGCGACCTCCATCGCAATGAGATTGGGCACGGCGCTGACGCCGCTGCCGCAGTGGTGCACCACCGTGGCCGGGTCGCGCCCGGCGAGCAGGGCGTCAAACTCGGCGCGCAATTGGGCCGCTGGCTTGAACTGGCCATTGGCATCAAGGTTCAGGCTGAAAGGCCGGTTGAGCGCGCCCGGGATGTGGCCGGCGACCGGGTCAAGTGGCTCGACTTCACCGCGAAAACGCGACTCGCCACGCGCATCAATCAGGGTCTGGGACGGCCTACCTAATTGATTTGCTACATTTTCTGTAGTTACAAACTCAGTAAGGGCGGGGGCTAGCGTGTAATTTGATCCATAGGTTGACGCGGCTTCAGGGCCGCTCTGCGCAGCCCCGCCGCTGGCCAACCAAGCCTGCCAGCCGCCGTCGAGCACCGCCACGCTTTCATGCCCCACCCATTTCAGCAACCACCACAAGCGCCCGCAGTAATTGGCGCCCTGGCGGTCATAAACAACAGCCTGCATGCGCTTGCCAAAGCCGATGCTGCCGAGCCAGGCGGCAAAGCTTTCACGCGAGGGCAGCGGATGGCGCCCGCCCGAGGCCGCGTCCGCTGCGCTCTTGGCACTCAAGTGCCGGTCCAGGTCAGCGCGCACGGCACCGGGAATGTGCGCCTGCAGGTACTGGGCATCGCCCTGCTCAGCTTGCATCAGCTCAAAGCTGCAGTCAAACACCATGACCGGCTGATCATTAGTCAGCAGGCTTTGCAGTTGGGGCGCGGAGATCAGCGTGGTGTACATGGTTGTTTTCTGCTTGGAGGTCGGTTGTGGAAATTCAAGGCACTTGCTCAAGGCACTTGCGCCGGCGTGTCGGGCAGGGCGCGCGTGCGCAACACGGTGGCGAGTAGGCCGCTGGCGACGATCACAAGCATGCCGGCCCAGCCCAGCAACGGTATTTGGTCGCCGAACAAAACCAGGCTGTAGAAGGCGCCAAACACAATGCCGGAGTACTGCAGGTTGGCCACCAGCAGCGTTGAGCAGCGGCTGTAGGCACGCGTCATGCACCACTGACCCAGGGCGCCGAGCACGCCAATCGGGATCAGCCAGATGGTGCTTTGCCAACTTGCCGCCGCCCAGGATGTCAGCCCCCCGGTGAAGGCGATGCCGACCAGGCCCACGAGCGCCGAGCCGAGTGAAAAATAGAACACCGTGCGCCCTTCGGGCTCGCCGACCTTGCCCAGTGCCGTCACTTGCAGGTAAGCCAGCGCGGCGCCCAAGCCCGAGAGTAGGCCGACCAGGCCGGCAAATAACTGGTTGTGGTCCAGCGTGGGCCGCAGCATCATCACCACCCCCACAAAGCCCATCAGCACTGTGGCGAGCAGCGGGCCCTGGCGCTGCGCCTGGCCGTAGAGCAGGGCGCCGCCCACAATGAAGGCCGCCACCCAGACGCCGCTCATGTAGTTGAGCGTCATGGCGGTGGCCAGCGGCAGGTGTGCAATGGCATAAAACCAGGCGCCCAGTGACAACACGCCGATCAGGGTGCGCCAGGCATGCATCATGGGCACCGGTGTGCGCAGTGGCGTGCCACGCGCCCGCAACAGCAGCGCCATAAAAATCACGCTCACCACGCCGCGGTAAAACACCAGTTCAAACAGGTTGAAATCGCGTGATGCGATCTTGATGCCCACCGCCATGGTGGCAAAAAAGAACGACCCCCAAACCATCCAGAGTGCTTGCATCGCTAATTTTTATTAAATAGGGCTGTAGCCCCCGTAGAACGGGCGTCAGTAGCTATCAAATTTATATAACAGGCTGACCGGGCTGGAGGTTGATGCGGCGCCGGTACCAGTCATGAAACTGCTGCATGCCGTCTTCCATCGGGCTCTGGTAGGGGCCGACCTCGTTGTCGCCGCGTTGCAGCAGCGCCCGGCGGCCAGCGTCCATGCGCTCGCCAATCTCGTCGTCTTCCAGGCAGGTTTCCATGTAGGCGGCTTGCTGCGCTTCGACGAATTCGCGCTCGAAGGCCTGAATTTCTTCGGGGTAGTAGAACTCGACCTTGTTCAGGGTCTTGCCGACCCCCATTGGGTGCAGGGTCGAGACCGTCAGCACATGCGGATACCACTCGACCATGATGTGCGGGTAATAGGTGAGCCAGATCGCGCCCTGCTTGGGCAGCGCAGCGCCCCGGTAGGCGTTCAGGGCATCCTGCCAGCGTTGGTAGACCGGACTGCCGGCCTTGCCGCGCGGCTGCGTCACACCGGCGCCCAGGCCGACGGTCTGCACCGAGTAGTCTTCTTTGAACTCCCAGCGCAAGTCCTCGCAGGTCACAAAACCGCCCAGCCCAGGGTGGAACGGGCCGACGTGGTAGTCCTCCAGATAAACCTCGATAAAGGTCTTCCAGTTGTAGTTGCACTCGTGCAACTCAACTTTGTCCAGCACAAAACCCGCAAAATCGAGCTCAAAGCGTGGCCCCATACCGGCCAGATCGGCCGCAATGTCGCGGCCGTTGTCTTCAAACAGCAGGCCGTTCCATTCCTTAAGCGGGTAGTTGTTCAGGTTCAGGCACGGGTCGTGCGGGAAGTGCGGCGCACCCAGCAAAGTGCCGGCCGGTTGGGGGCTGCTGGCGCTGTAGGTCCAGCGGTGCAAAGGACACACGATGTTGCCTGCGGCCGCACCCGGGTGCGTCAGGTCCACCGAGCCGCGCCCTTGCAGCATCACGGCCTGGCGATGGCGGCAAACGTTGGAAATGAGTTCGATGCCTTGCGGCGTATGGATCAGGGCACGTCCCTGCCCCTCGTGCGCCAGCGTGGCATAGTCGCCCACCTCGGGCACACTCAGCCGATGCCCGACATAGCGTGGGCCGCTCTGGAACAGGGTTTGCAGTTCGCGCTGATACAGCGCTTCGTCAAAGTAGCTTGAAACTGGTAGTTGGCCGGTGGCCTGCTGCAGTTGAAGACTTAAATCAGACATCGGTGACCTGACCCAGACTCCCCACAGGGAGATGCGCTAAAGCGCGGTAAAAAGAAACCGGTGCGGACCGGTTGAGAACACAAATTGTACCTGTCGGGCTGTTTTTGGCGGCTTCGAGCCCGATTGCGGCGCGCTTGTTTAGAGCGCCGCCTCAGTGCTTTTGGCGCCTTGGCATACACGCACCGACCCCAAACGCCTAAAATCGAACGTTTCATCTACTGAATCTTTCTCACCGCATGGCTTCGACTCCCAAACCCGTTTCAAGCGTTCCCGCCAGTTTCGAGGCCGCCAGCCAAGAGCTGGAGCAGTTGGTGGCCCGGCTGGAATCGGGCGATCTGCCGCTGGACCAGCTCTTGAGTCAATACCAGCGCGGGGCTGAACTTCTCAAGTTTTGTCGTGAGCGGCTCGAAGCCGTTGAAAACCAGATCAAGGTTCTCGATCAAGGCACGCTTAAAGCATGGATGCCCGAGTGACTGGGAACGCAGCATTTGACCTGAGCGCCTGGAGCGCGGGGCACCTGGCGCGTGTTGAGCGCGCGCTTGAGCGCTGGGTCAACGCTGACCCAACGGGGGGCGCCGAGGGCGGCAGCCCGGCCGAGTTGATCGCTGCCATGCGCTACGCGGTGCTAGGCGGTGGCAAGCGCCTGCGCCCCTTGCTGGTGCTCGCTGCGGCGCAAGCGGCCAGCGGCGAGCGCTTTGACGCGTCAAACACGCCCGAAATAGCCTTGCGTGCGGCCTGCGCGGTCGAGCTGATTCATGCCTATTCGCTGGTGCACGACGACCTGCCATGCATGGACAACGACGTATTGCGCCGGGGCAAAGCGACAGTGCACGTCAAATTTGGCGAGGCCGGCGCCCTGCTCGCAGGTGATGCCCTGCAGGCCATGGCCTTTGAGCTGTTGACGCCTGACGATGAATCCATCCCGGCCCGCCAGCAAGCCGCCTTGTGCCGTTTGCTGGCACGCGCAGCGGGCAGTGGCGGCATGGCCGGGGGCCAAGCGATTGACCTGTCCAGTGTCGGCGTGGCACTGACGGAGCGCCAACTGCGCCAGATGCACCGCCTGAAAACCGGCGCGTTACTGCAGGCCAGCGTGATGATGGGTGCTGCCTGCGCTGAGGTGTCAAGCCAGGCTGAGGACGCGCTCATGGCCTATGGCGCGGCGATTGGGCTGGCGTTTCAGGTGGTTGACGACATACTTGACGTCACGGCTGATTCCGCCACTTTGGGCAAGACGGCGGGCAAAGATGCCGAGCATGACAAACCGACCTTTGTGTCGCTGTTGGGGTTGGCGCGCGCGAGCGAGTATGCACAGCAACTGCTGGTCGAGGCCCTGGCAGCTTTGGGGCGCAGCGGGCTGTCCGAGACGCAGGCATTGCAGGCTTTGGCCACGCGCCTGGTGAACCGAGCCTGTTAATTGAAAATATTAGGTAAATTAGCCTCTAGCCCTTATGAAATAAGCGCTTGAAGCTATAAATAATAGAGCATATGCCACACAACTCCTACCCCCTGCTGCACACCATCAATGATCCCGCTGACCTGCGCCTGGTGCCACGCGCGCAGTTGGGCGCACTGGCCGACGAACTGCGGGCCTATTTGCTGCACAGTGTGGCCAAAACCGGGGGCCACCTCAGCTCCAACCTGGGCACGGTTGAACTCACGGTGGCCTTGCACTATGTGTTCAGCACACCGCACGACCGCGTGGTGTGGGACGTGGGCCATCAGACCTACCCGCACAAGATATTGACCGGGCGGCGCGAGCGCATGGCAACGCTGCGCCAGCTTGGTGGCTTGAGCGGTTTCCCGCAGCGCGGCGAGAGTGAGCATGACACCTTTGGCACCGCGCATTCCAGTACCTCCATTTCAGCGGCCCTGGGCATGGCGCTGGCCGCCAAGATCAAGGGCGAAGAGCGTTATGCGGTTGCCGTGATTGGCGACGGCGCGCTGACCGCAGGTATGGCGTTTGAAGCGCTCAACAACGCCGGGGTTGCAGACTGCAACTTGCTGGTGATCCTCAATGACAACGACATGAGCATCAGCCCGCCGGTGGGCGCGCTCAACCGGCACCTGGCCAAGCTCATGAGTGGGCAGTTCTACGCCGCCGCCAAGAATGTGGGCAAGACCGTGCTCAAAGGCGCGCCGCCGCTGTTTGAGCTGGCCAAGCGCCTGGAGGAAAGCGCCAAGGGCATGGTGGTGCCCGCCACCCTGTTCGAGAAATTTGGCTTCAATTACATTGGCCCGATTGACGGCCACGACCTCGACGCCCTGATCCCCACGCTGGAGAACATCAAGCACCTCAAGGGTCCGCAGTTTTTGCATGTGGTGACCAAGAAAGGGCAGGGCTACAAACTGGCCGAAGCCGACCCGGTGGCCTACCACGGCCCCGGCAAGTTTGACCCGGCGGTGGGGCTGCAGGCCCCGGCCATGAGTTCGAAGCAAAGCTTTACCCAGGTGTTTGGCCAGTGGCTCTGCGATATGGCGGCTGCTGACCCGCGGCTGGTGGGCATCACGCCCGCCATGCGCGAGGGCTCTGGCATGGTGGAGTTTGAGCAGCGCTTTCCACAGCGCTACTTTGACGTCGGCATTGCCGAGCAGCATGCGGTGACCTTTGCCGCGGGTCTGGCCTGCGAAGGCTTGAAGCCGGTGGTGGCGATCTATTCCACCTTTTTGCAGCGCGGCTACGACCAGTTGATCCACGATGTGGCGATTCAAAACCTGCCGGTGGTGTTTGCGCTGGACCGCGCGGGTCTGGTGGGCGCGGACGGGGCCACTCATGCCGGCGCGTATGACATTCCGTTTATGCGCTGTATTCCCAACATCAGCGTGGCCTGTCCGGCCGATGAGAACGAGTGCCGGCAGTTGCTCAGCACCGCTTTTGCGCAGAATCACCCCGTGGCCGTGCGCTATCCGCGGGGTGCCGGTGCCGGTACAGCCGTCCAGGCAGGGTTGGACGCCTTGCCCTTTGCCCAGGGCGAAATCCGGCGCAGCGGCAAGGGCGTGGCCATTCTGGCATTTGGCACGCTCCTGTACCCTGCTTTGCAGGCGGCTGAAAAGCTCAACGCCACGGTGGTCAACATGCGCTGGGCCAAGCCGCTGGATATGGCGCTGCTCTTACAAGTGGCCGCCGAACATGACGCCTTGGTGACACTGGAAGAAGGCGCCATCATGGGTGGCGCTGGCAGTGCGGTGTTGGAGGCTTTGCAGGCTGCGGGCCTGCTCAAGCCCGTTCTGCAGCTGGGTTTGCGCGATGAATTCATTGAGCATGGAGACCCGGCCAAGCTGCTGGCACTGCAGGGGCTTGATGCCGCGGGCATTGAAGCGTCGATCGTCAAGCGCTTCGCACCGCTGCTGCTGCCGGGGCGTCCAGCGCTCAAAGCCGTCGCCTGAACGCTTTGAACGGCGGCTCCGGCGCGTGCCCTTGAGCGCTGCTTATTCACCGCAAGGGCAAACCCCCGCAGACACGCACCAAGTTGTTTCTACAATGGCCATTGACTGTAATGGGTCATTGTTATGCCAACGCGCATCACTAGATATTCAATCCACAACTTTAGGAGTGAACCAAATGGATCGTCGTTCCGTAATCAAGCATGCCGGTATTGCCGGCGTGTTGGCCGTGGGTGCTGCACCCGCCGTGCATGCCCAAGGGGCCAACGTTCGCTGGCGCATGGCGTCAAGCTTTCCGAAGTCACTCGACACCATCTATGGCAGCGCAGAAATGTTTGCCAAGACCGTCAAGGCCCTGTCGGGCGGTAAGTTCGAAGTGTCGGTGCATGCCGCTGGCGAATTGATGCCCGCGTTTGGCGTGGTCGATGCCATTCAGAATGGTACGGTTGAAATGGCCCAGACCGCGTCTTATTATTTCACTGGCAAAGACCCCATCTTTGCCTTTGGCTGCGCCGTACCTTTTGGCCTGACCGCACGCCAGATGGATGCCTGGATGGAGCATGGCAATGGCCGCAAGCTCATGGACGAGTTTTACGCCAAGTACAACATCAAGAGTCGCAGCGCGGGCAACACCGGCACGCAGATGGGCGGCTGGTACCGCAAGGAGATCAAGAGCGTGAAGGACCTGAAGGGTCTGAAAATGCGCATGGGTGGCGGGCTGTTCGGTGAGGCCATGCAAAAACTTGGCGTGGTGCCGCAAAACATGCCCGGCGGCGAAGTGTATTTGGCCCTGGAGAAAGGCACGCTCGATGCCACCGAGTTTGTCGGTCCTCACGATGACCAAAAACTGGGCTTCAACAAGGTGGCGCCCTACTACTACTATCCCGGATGGTGGGAAGGTGGCGCGGAACTGGAGTTTTTCATCAACACCAAAGCCTATGCGGCACTGTCACCCGAATTTCAGGCCATTGTCGACGCGGCAACTGCGGTGGCGGCCAGGGACATGACGGCCAAGTACGACGCCTTCAACCCGATTGCCTTGAAGAAGCTCGTGGCTGACAAGACCCAGCTCAAGCCTTTTCCAAAGGAGATCATGGATGCTGGTTTCAAGGCGTCCATGGAAGTGTTTGCGGAGCACGAGGCTAAGTCACCCGAGTTCAAGAAAATTCACCAGGACATGCGCGCTTTCCAGCGTGACCAGTTGCTATGGCTGCGTTTTTCTGAATATCGTTTTGACAGCTACATGACTACGGTAAAAATCTAGGGCTTGACGTTCGGCTCGCGCAAGCGCAGCCTGGCCCGCGTCGTCCTCTCTATCGGTCCGCTGACCTGCCCTGCAGGTGAGCGGACATTTTTTTGAGTGATGTGCTCAGGGTGCCGACAGCTTGCTGACAGCAATGCGAGGGGAAACCCCCATACCGCCCGACGCCCAGCTTCTTACAATTTTCAATGACTTTAATCAGTCGTCGCTGTGCCGAACGGCACATTGATATTTTCTAAAAATTGAGGAGTAAGTCTCATGGATCGTCGTTCTCTCATCAAACACGCCGGCGTCGCCGGGGTACTGGCCGCTGGTGCAGCGCCCGCTGTGCACGCTCAAGGTGGCGCCATTCGTTGGCGCTTGGCCTCGAGCTTCCCCAAGTCGCTCGATGTGCTGATCGGCGGGACTGAGGAATTTGCAAAACAGGTGAGCATCATGTCGGGTGGCAAGTTCACCATCTCGGTGCATACCGCAGGTGAGCTGATGCCCGCTTTCGGTGTGGTCGACGGGGTGCAGAACGGCACGGTCGAGTGCGCGCATACCGCACCTTATTACTTCTTCGGCAAGGATGAGGCTTTTGCGCTGGACTGCTCGATTCCATTTGGCCTGAATTCGCGCCAGCTGACCGCCTGGATGTTCGCTGGCAACGGTTTGAAATTGATGCGCGAGTTCTACAAGAACTACAACATCGTCAATTTCCCGATGGGCAACTCGGGCGCCCAGATGGGCGGCTGGTACCGCAAGCAAATCAAGTCGGTGGCCGACATCAAAGGCATGAAAATGCGCATTGGCGGTTTTGGCGGAAAAATTCTAAGCCGACTTGGTGGCGTACCGCAAAATATTCCTGCCGGTGAGATATACCAGGCGCTGGAGAAGGGCACCGTTGATGCCGCCGAATGGATTGGCCCCTATGACGACCTGAAACTGGGTCTGTACAAGGTAGCACCCCATTATTACTATCCCGGCTGGTGGGAAGGCAGCACGCAGTTCTCGCTGTATGTCAACCAGAAAGCATACGATGGCTTGACGGCTGAGAACAAGGCGATCATTGAAGCGGCTGCCTCGCACGCGCATGTGAACATCCAGGCTAACTATGACTACAAGAATCCGGGCGCTTTAAAGACGTTGGTCGGCCAAGGTTCCAAGCTACACGCCTTCTCAAACGACATCATGATCGCCGCCTTCAAGGCGACCCAGGAGGTGTACGCTGAACTCAGTGCCAGTAACCCGAACTGGAAGAAAATTTATGCTGACTTCAATGCCTACCGGGGCGAGGCCAACCTCTGGTTCCGTTTTACCGAAGCCCGTTTTGATAATTTCATGCAATCGCAACGGTTGTAGTTCAAGCCCCGTCTAAAAAACTGCGCCTTGGCGCAGTTTTTTTTGTTCAGATTCGGCGTCATGGCGCGAAAAGCTCGCCGGGTGCTGCAATTGAGCTTGGCCCGCGCGCCATGGACACCAAAAGCCAACCCAAAATGCAATGTCAGCACTTGCCTTTGAAGGCGAGTTCTCATGAGGAGAATCTGTGACGCTTCAACGTTTTCTTTTCACGACCCACGCTGATCAATGGTTAACGTGAAAGACGGCACCCACGGGGCGCGACGCTCCCTGACCTGAAGTTGATCAAGCCGCGACAAGCACGCTGTTGGCCGGTGCAGCCGGTCCCCCTGACTATTAGTCATTCTTATTGATTCAGTCTTAGGCTGATCCATCAGGAAATCTAGGGTAAACCCATACGGTTGACCTGCGCATTGATGGTTTTGCCTTGACTACAATTGCCACCACCCCAAGCCAGCGTGTCAATGCTGGCAGGTTTCTTGCTAGAAGACTGGCAGAGCTCTCACGGTTGCAGCGTCGGTCAACCCGCACGTTGCCCTTGGTGGCTCAATTACGCGACGGTCAAAAATCGGAGAAGTTTATGGATACCTTCATACAGCAGATCATCAATGGTCTGGTGTTGGGCAGCATGTATGCCTTGGTGGCGCTGGGCTACACCATGGTCTACGGCATCATTGGCCTGATCAATTTTGCCCACGGCGAGGTGCTGATGGTTGGCGCCCTGACCAGTTGGTCCATCATTGGCTTGATGCAGGATGCCATGCCTGGTACGCCCGGTTGGTTGATCCTGCTGATCGCGCTGATCATTGCCTGTGTGGTGGCCGCAACCCTGAACTTTGTGATTGAAAAGGTGGCGTACCGGCCGCTGCGCGACAGCCCCCGACTGGCACCGCTGATCACGGCCATCGGCATGTCGCTGCTCTTGCAGACCCTGGCCATGATCATCTGGAAGCCCAACTACAAACCTTACCCGACCTTGTTGCCGCGTACGCCGTTCGAGATCGGCGGCGCTGTGATTACACCCACCCAGGTGCTGATTCTGGGCATGACGGTGGTGTCGTTGGCAGTGCTCATGTGGTTGGTGAACTACACCAAGCTGGGCCGTGCCATGCGGGCCACAGCCGAGAACCCCCGCGTGGCAGCCCTGATGGGCGTCAAGCCCGATGTGGTGATCTCCGCCACCTTTGTGATTGGCGCGGTGCTGGCGGCCATTGCCGGGGTGATGTGGGCCGCTAACTACGGCACGGTGCAGCACACCATGGGCTTTTTGCCAGGCTTGAAGGCCTTTACAGCAGCCGTTTTCGGTGGGATTGGCAACTTGGGCGGCGCAGTGCTGGGCGGCATCTTGCTGGGCTTGATCGAATCGCTGGGCGCCGGCTACATCGGCACACTCACCGGGGGGGTTCTGGGTAGTCATTATTCTGATATTTTTGCCTTTATTGTGCTGATTTTTGTGCTGACCTTGCGACCCTCGGGCTTGCTCGGTGAGCGCGTGGCAGACCGTGCCTGATCCCCGAGGAACATCATGAAACAACAACAGAAAATCGTTGTCTTCCTGTTGGCGGCCGTTGGCTTGCTGATACTGCCGCTGATTCTGCAGAGCTTTGGCAATGCCTGGGTGCGCATTGCCGACATGGCGCTGCTTTACGTGTTGCTGGCGCTGGGGCTCAATATTGTGGTGGGCTACGCCGGCCTGCTGGACCTGGGCTACGTCGCTTTCTTCGCCATTGGCGCCTATATGTATGGCCTGTTGGCATCACCGCACCTGACGGAGACGTTTGCCTGGATTGGCGCGATGTTTCCAGACGGCTTGCATGCGCCGTTATGGATCGTGATCCCCGCTGCAGCTGGTTTGGCCGGCGTTTTAGGCATTCTGCTGGGGGCGCCCACGCTGCGTCTGCGCGGCGACTACCTGGCCATTGTGACTTTGGGTTTTGGTGAAATCATTCGGGTGTTCCTGAACAACCTGGATCATCCCGTCAACATCACCAATGGGCCCAAGGGCATGAGCCAGATTGATTCCTTTCATTTCTTCGGCCTGAACCTGGGCCGCACGCTCGATATTGGGGGCTACGAACTGAACTCGGTGACCTTGTATTACTACCTGTTCCTGGTGTTGGTGCTGTTCAGCGTGCTGATCTCGCACCGCCTCCAACTCTCGCGCGTGGGACGCGCCTGGATGGCGATTCGTGAAGACGAAGTGGCCGCCAAGGCCATGGGCATCAATACCCGCAATCTGAAGCTGCTGGCCTTTGGCATGGGCGCTACTTTTGGTGGCGTCTCAGGCACCATGTTTGCGTCTTTCCAGGGCTTTATTTCGCCGGAGTCCTTCAGTCTGATGGAGTCGATCATGATTGTGGCCATGGTGGTGCTGGGTGGCATCGGGCATTTGCCCGGCGTCATTCTGGGTGCCGTGCTGCTCTCGGCCTTGCCCGAGGTGTTGCGTTACGTCGCCGGTCCCTTACAGGCCATGACCGGTGGGCGGCTCGATTCGTCAATTTTGCGCCAGCTCCTGATTGCCCTGGCCATGATCAGCGTCATGCTGGTGCGCCCGCGCGGTTTGTGGCCGTCGCCCGAGCACGGCAAGTCCTTGCAGCAAAAGGGAGAAGGCGCATGACAGCTACCGTCCTCAACGTGGCCAACGTGTCCAAGCGTTTCGGTGGCCTGCAGGCCTTGAGCGATGTCGGCATCCAGATCAAACGCGGTCAGGTCTACGGCCTGATCGGTCCCAATGGTGCGGGCAAGACCACATTTTTCAATGTGCTGACCGGCCTATACACGCCGGACAGCGGGAGCTTTGAGCTCGCAGGAAAGACCTACCAGCCCAACGCCGTTCATCTGGTTGCCAAGGCCGGCATTGCACGCACCTTTCAGAACATTCGCCTGTTTGCCGAGATGACCGCGCTGGAGAATGTGATGGTCGGGCGCCATGTGCGCACGCATTCGGGCTTGCTCGGCGCCATTTTCCGCACGCCGGGTTTCAAGCGAGAAGAAGCTAGGATTGCCGAGCGCTCGCACGAGTTGCTGGACTATGTGGGCATTGCCAGGTTGGCCGATTACAAGGCGCGCACGCTGAGCTATGGTGATCAGCGTCGCCTGGAGATTGCCCGCGCGCTCGCGACCGACCCGCAATTGATTGCGCTTGACGAACCCGCCGCCGGCATGAATGCGACCGAAAAGGTGATGCTGCGCGAGTTGATCGACAAGATTCGCAACGACAACCGTACCATCTTGCTGATTGAGCACGATGTGAAGCTCGTGATGGGCTTGTGCGACCGGGTCACGGTGCTCGACTACGGCAAGCAGATTGCCGAAGGCACGCCTGCCGATGTGCAACGAAATGAAAAAGTCATTGAAGCCTATCTGGGCACGAGTGGCCACTGAGGAAAAAAAGATGGCAAAAACGCTTCTCAAAGTAACGGGTCTCAAAGTTTCGTACGGCGGCATTCAGGCCGTCAAAGGCATTGACTTTGAAGTGCACGAAGGCGAGCTGGTGTCCTTGATTGGCTCCAATGGCGCTGGCAAAACCACCACCATGAAGGCCATCACAGGCAGCCTGCCGTTCGTCGACGGCGACATTGAGTACCTGGGTAAGAGCATTCGCGGCCAGGGGCCGTGGGACCTGGTGCGACAGGGCCTGGCCATGGTGCCGGAGGGGCGCGGTATTTTTACCCGCATGACCATTGCAGAGAATCTGCAGATGGGCGCCTACATCCGTGACGACAAGCCCGAAATCCTGCTTGACACGGAAAAGGTGTTCACCATCTTCCCGCGCCTCAAGGAGCGCCGCGATCAACTGGCGGGCACCTTGTCGGGTGGCGAGCAGCAAATGCTGGCCATGGGCCGCGCCTTGATGAGCCGCCCCAAAGTGCTGCTGATGGACGAGCCGTCCATGGGCCTGGCGCCCATCATGGTGGACAAGATTTTTGAAGTGGTGCGCGATGTCTACGCGCAAGGCGTGACGGTGCTGCTGGTCGAGCAAAACGCCAGTCGTGCTTTGAGCATTGCCGACCGGGGTTACGTCATGGAGTCGGGCCTGATCACCATGACAGGCGACGCCAAAACCATGCTGCATGACCCGAAAGTGCGGGCCGCTTATCTGGGCGAGTAGGCCCAAGGGCGCTGATTTTCTTTTGTTTTTAAGAGAAATTTGGCTCTAGCCCTTATGAAATAAGCGTTAGCAGCTACTATTTATATAGCTAATTGTGCGCTGGCGCTTGGCAGCTTCACACGGGGGTGGGTTGTCTCTGGCGCCACAGCCGTGCGCCTGGCTTGCTGAGCGCCGCCGTGTTTCAGTGTCGTTGTTTGATTTCCCTCAAGATCAGCAGGTGCACGGCGCGGCACAGTCGGGCCCATGCTGTCTCTCCATACCATTGCCCGGGCTGTCAAGCGCCAAATAGCTGCCCGGGGTGAGCCTCTGCTCAAGCGCGCCGATCTCTCCCCGTGGGTCAACTATGTCGAGTCAGGCCGCGTGGCTCTGGGCGTCAAGGATGGGCCGGTCATGGAGCATCAGCTCGGGGCAGTCGAGGGCCCTTGCTGGCTGGAGGCGACATCCGCCGTGCTGAACCTGCCGCATGCCGTGGACGCGGTCGCCGAAACTGAAGTCTATTTGCGCCGCGTGCCTGTGGCTGACTTTATGCGCTCGCTCTCTACCATGTCGATGTCAGCCCAGTCTGTCCTGCATGACGTCGCCAAGGCGCACCGCCAGCAAACCGAATTGGCGATCAGCCGCCTGGCCAAGGATGCCGAGGCGCGCTGTGCCGAGTGGCTGTTGCAGCATGCCCAGACCGGTGACCGAGGTGTGCTGGCAGTGCTGCTGCAGCAGCGCAAGCGTTCTGTGGCCGCCCAGTTGGGTATTGCGCCCGAGACCTTTTCCCGCGTGCTGCGGCACCTGCGTGAGCGCAGCCTGATCAGCGGTTCGGGCCGCACCTTGAATCTGGTTGACCCGGGCGGACTGCGTTTGCTGGCGGGCGTCTGACTGCAGCGGGCGCCACCCGTGCCAAAATAATGCATGCCCAGCCCCGCCACGCCTGCCCCCCCTGACACCACCACGCTTGATCGGTCGTCAGAGAGTGCCACCGACGCACTGTATCGGGCCGCGATCGGGCCAATCAATGCAGTCTATTACGTCCCCATCTTTGCCCGCTTTGAGGCCGCCGGTCGTGGCGGCCCGAGCTGGAACTGGGCTGCCAGCCTGTACACCCTGAACTGGATGATATTCAGGCGCCTGTGGGTCGCCGCTGTGCTCTACCTCGGGGCCGTCCTGGGGCTGCTGTTGATGGTGTTCGGCCTGGGTCGCGTGCTGTTCCAATGGTCTGGGGCGGCTGAACTGGCTTGGCTGGCAGTGTGTGGGGGGCTGGGCTCTGTGCTGCCCGGGGTTTTTGGCAATGCCATTTTTCACGCCAGAAGTCGTCAGAAGATGGCCGCCGCACTGTCTGCCAGCCCGACCCTGAAAGATGCTTGCCAGCGGTTGAGCCAGCAGGCCAGTACCCGTCAGCGCTTCCTCCGGCTGGTCGCCATCAATCTGGTACTGGCCGGCGCTGCCGCGCTGACTTATGCCGCGTGGCCGGACGCGACCCCGCGGCCAGTCAACCCAGTCACAAAGGCTGCCTCGGGCCAGCTCGCGCCGCCATTGCCAAGGGGCACCAGTCCATCCGCCGATGGGTTGCCCTTTGAAGCGCCAGTGCAGTCCCTCGGGCCAGCGCCAGTTGTTGCGCCAACCCACGCATCCAGCGCGTCGGTGTCCGCCCCGGCAGGCGCCAAACTGATCGACCCGCCGACGGCAAGAATGGCGGCGCCAGCGGCCAGCGTCACGCCTGCCAATTCGAGCGCGTCGTCAGTGGCCGGGCAACGTTACTTGATCAATGTGGGTTTGTTTGCCATCGAAGCCAATGCGCGCGCTGCCTACGCAAAGCTGCAGGCTGCAGGTCTGCCGGCCTCCAGGCAAACCCTCAAGGGTCGCACCCGCGTGCGTGTCGGCCCCTTTGCCAGTGAGCACGAAGCGCAGGCCGTGGCTGAGAAAATTCGAGCACTGCAATTGGACGCTGTGGTGTTTCAACCTTAGCGCATCATCGCGCTAACCCAGGAGAGTTAGCCATGCCCGCTACCCAACGTCGCCCCCTCGTGCTGATCACGGGTGCTTCCTCTGGCATCGGAGAAGCGCTGAGTCACTGCTTTGCGCAAGCTCAGCACGATCTGGTGCTGGTCGCGCGCAGTGCCGACAAATTGCAGGCACTCGCGCGCCAAATCGAGGCGCAGTACCCGAGCCGCGTGCAGGTGGTTCCGCTCGACCTGACTTTGCCTGATGGCACGCATCAACTGGCCACAGCATTGAAGGCGCGCCGGCGCCTGCCCGACGTGCTGGTCAATTGCGCCGGCGTGTTGGCGCAGCAGCCGTTCGTCCGAATGAAGTCGGCTGACCACCAAGGCGTCATTGATCTCAACATCTCGGCCCTCACTGCGATCATGTCCCACTTTTTGCCCTTGATGATCAAGCGGGGCAGCGGGCGCGTGCTCAACGTGGCCTCGATTGCGGCCTTTCAGCCGGTGCCGCTGCTGGCCACTTACGCCGCCAGCAAGGCCTACGTGTTGTCCCTGACCGAGTCACTCTCGCAGGAACTGCAAGGTAGTGGCGTGAGCATCACCGCGCTGTGCCCTGGCATCACCGCCACCCCGATGCTGCAGGCTGCCACCCAGGGCAACGCACAATTGAACCAGTTGCCCGGCTTTCTGATTGGCGACGTGCAAGATGTGGCGCGCCAGGGGTTTGAAGCCTGTATGAAGGGCGACGTCATTTGTGTGCCTGGCATCATCAATCAGGCCGCCGTGCTGGCCTCGCGCAGCACGCCCAAATGGCTGATGCGCCGCGTCAGCGACTTGTTGTCCCGCCTGGCAAGCTGACGCAATATCGTCGGCCAATTGACGGTGTTGTTTTTGTGCTTTGAGGCTGAGGCAAAATAGCGGGCTGGAAATATCAAGATCACCCGCAGAATGACCCCTCCCCGACTTCATCTTGCAGGTATCTGCAAAAGCTATCCGGGTGTTGTCGCCAACAGCGAGGTGGCGCTGACCGTCATGCCGGGCGAGATCCATGCGGTTCTCGGTGAAAACGGCGCCGGCAAGTCAACCCTGATGAAAATCATCTATGGCGCGGTCAAGGCCGATGCCGGCACGATGCTGTTCAATGGCCGCCCGGTGCACATCCGCAACCCGCAAGAGGCACGCGCGCTGGGCATCAGCATGGTGTTCCAGCACTTCAGTCTGTTTGACACCATCACCGTGGCCGAGAACGTCTGGCTCGGTCTGGGCAAGCATCTGAGCCTGGCGCAGGTCACGCACAGTATCAGCACCAAGGCGCAAGAATACGGGCTCGATATTGACCCCGCGCGGCCCGTGCACACGCTCAGCGTGGGCGAAATGCAGCGCGTGGAGATCATCCGCGCCCTGCTGACCCACCCGCAGCTGCTGATCCTCGATGAGCCGACCTCGGTGCTCACACCCCAAGCCGTTGAAAAGCTGTTTGTAGTGCTCAAGAAGCTCGCCAGCGAGGGCTGCAGCATCTTGTACATCAGCCACAAGCTTCATGAAATTCGCGAACTGTGCCATGTCTGCACTGTCTTGCTGGGCGGCAAGGTCACGGGCGTGTGCGACCCCACGCAGGAGACCAATGCCTCCTTGTCGCGCCTAATGATCGGTGCCGAGTTGCCCCAACTGGTGCGCCACGAGCACCAACTGGGCGAACCGCTGTTGCGGGTTCAAGACCTGACGCTGGCCCGTGCCGACCAGTTTGGCGTGGGCCTGGACGGCATCAACCTGGAAGTGTGCGCCGGCGAAGTCGTGGGTATTGCCGGCGTGTCCGGCAACGGCCAGAAGGAGTTGCTCTATGCCTTATCGGGCGAAGATGTGCGCGCCAGGGCGGGCTCGATTCTGATGGGTGAGGTCGATGTGTCGCGCCTGCACCCAGGCGGGCGGCGCAAGCTGGGTCTGCATTTTGTGCCTGAAGAGCGCCTGGGCCGCGGCGCCGTCCCCACGCTCAGCTTGGCGCACAACCTGCTGCTCACGCGCCACGAGGCTATTGCCTTGCCGCACCTGGGCGGGGGCTGGATCCGGGTCGCGCAGCTTGAAGCACAGGCAGCAGGCATCATCAAACGCTTCAACGTCAAGGCCAGCGGCCCGCGCGCTGCAGCGCGTTCTTTGTCGGGCGGCAATTTGCAGAAATTCATCGTCGGCCGTGAAATTGATGCCAACCCCAGATTATTTATCGTCTCACAACCGACCTGGGGTGTCGATGTGGGAGCCGCAGCGCAGATTCGAGGCGAAATTATGGAGTTGCGCGATGCCGGCTGCGCCGTGTTGGTGCTGAGCGAAGAACTGGAGGAGTTGTTTGAACTCAGTGACCGCCTGCATGTGATTGCCCAGGGCCGCCTGTCACCCTCGCTGCCGATTGCGCAGGCCACCGTGGAAAAAGTGGGCGAGTGGATGAGTGGCTTGTGGGATAGCACGGGGGTGGCGCATGTTGCGGCTTGAAGCCAGGCCGCAACCTTCGGCGCTGTGGAGCTATGGCTCGCCCGTGCTGGCCTTGCTGGTGACTGTCATGATCGGTGTCCTGATGTTCACGGCCTTGGGCCAAGACCCGCTCAAAGCGCTCAGCGTCTTTTTCTGGGAGCCGATCCGCAGCCCTTACGCCCTGGGTGAGTTGGCCGTCAAGGCCACGCCTTTGCTGCTGATTGCGCTCGGCCTGGCGGTTTGTTTTCGCTCCAATGTCTGGAATATTGGCGCTGAAGGGCAGTATGTGCTGGGCGCCATCGCCGCCAGCGGCGTGGCGTTGCTGGCCGACCAGAGCACGGGCCGCTGGATTGTGCTGCCGATCCTGCTGGCGGGCGTCTTGGGCGGCATGTTCTGGGCCGGCATCACGGCCTGGTTGCGGGATCGCTTCAACGCCAACGAGATTCTGGTGAGTCTGATGCTGGTGTATGTGGCGGTGCAGGTCTTGAGTTTTGTGGTGTCGGGCCCCTGGAAAGACCCGCAGGGCTACAACTTTCCGCAGAGCAAGAATTTTGAACTGGTCACGCGCATCCCACGCTTATTTGACGGCTCGCGCGTCAGCATTGGTGTGTTTCTGGCGTTGGCGGGCGTGCTCGCCACCTGGATATTCCTGTTTCGCACCCGCGCGGGTTTTGCGCAGCAGGTGGGTGGGCTGGCCCCGGCGGCAGCCCGTTATGCCGGGTTTTCGTCGCGCCGCGCGCTGTGGGTGGCCTTGCTGGTGTCGGGCGGCACGGCCGGGCTGGCCGGTGCGCTGGAAGTGGCGGGGCCCATGGGCCAGTTGACGCCCTATGTGCCGGCCGGTTACGGCTTTGCGGCCATCATCGTGGCCTTTGTCGGGCGGCTGCATCCTGTGGGGATGGTGTTCTCGGCGATTTTGATGAGCATGTTCTACATCGGTGGTGAACTCGCGCAGTCGCGCCTGGGCCTGCCCAAGTCGCTCACCGGCGTGTTTCAGGGCTTGTTGTTATTCACCTTGCTGGCATGCGACACGCTGGTGAATTACCGACTGAAGTGGGGTAAATGATGGAGTCTTATGCACTTCTGATGGCCGCCACCCTGAACGCTGGCACCGTGCTGGCGCTGGCGTCGCTGGGCTTGCTGATCAATGAAAAAGCGGGCATTGTCAATCTGGGCGCCGAGGGCATGATGCTGTGCGCGGCCATTGCCGGTTTTGCGGCGGTTGTCTATTCAGGCAGTGACTGGCTCGGCTTTGCCGCCGGCATGAGTGCGGGGGCGGTGCTGGCGTTTGTTTTTGGTGTTCTGGTGATCTGGCTCAATACCAACCAATATGCCACCGGGTTGGCGGTGAGCTTGTTTGGTGCCGGCTTTTCAGCCTTTGTCGGCATCGGCTACGTGCAGGAAAAGATGCCGGCGCGCCCCAGCTTTGCCGTTCCCTATTTGTCAGACATTCCCTGGTTTGGCCCGGCTTTGTTTCGGCATCATCCGCTGGTCTACCTGAGCATTCTTTTCGCGCTGGGCCTGATCTGGTTCTTGTTCCGCACCCGTGCAGGGCTGATTTTGCGCAGTGTGGGTGAAAACCCGGCATCGGCGCACGCCCTGGGCTACCCGGTGCGGCGCATCCGGCTGATGGCGGTGGTGGCGGGCGGCGCCATGTGCGGTTTGGCAGGCGCCTACGTCTCAATTGTTTACACCCCTTTGTGGGTCGAAGGCATGGTCGCGGGCAAGGGCTGGATCGCCTTGGCATTGACGACTTTTGCCACCTGGCGCCCGGCGCGTGTGTTGCTGGGGGCCTATCTGTTTGGCGGCGTGACCATGCTGCAGTTTCACTTGCAGGGCATCGGGGTGGACGTTCCCAGCCAGTTCCTGACCATGTTGCCCTATCTGTCAACGATTGTGGTGCTGGCGTTGATCTCGCGCAACCCGCAGTGGATTCGCATCAACATGCCCACCTCGATCGGCAAACCGTTTTACCCGGATTCGTGAGGCTCCGCGGTTCATAATCGGACTTTTTTAACCCGTCACCCACTTCGCCAAAGAAAGAATTGACATGACCGATCTGCAAAAACGCTCAACATTGAAAATCGCCGCCCTGAGCGCCGTTGCCGCCGCTGCCTTGGTCGGCTGCGGCAAAAAGGAAGAGCCCGCGCCCGTTCCTGCACCAGCACCGGTGGCTTCGGCGCCCGCGCCGGCACCCAAGCCTGAGCCCTTGAAAATTGCCTTTGCCTACGTCGGCCCGGTCGGCGACGGCGGCTGGACCTTTGCGCATGACAACGGCCGCAAGGCCTTGGAGGCCGAGTTCGGCGACAAGATCCAGACTTCTTTTGTCGAGAATGTGCCCGAGTCGGCGGACGCCGAGCGCGTGCTGCGCGACATGGCCGGGCAGGGCAACAAGCTGATTTTTGGCACCACCTTTGGCTACATGGAGCCCATGCTCAAAGTTGCGGCCGACAACAAGGATGTCAAGTTTGAACATGCCACCGGCTACAAACAGCTTGAGAACATGCGCACCTACGACAGCCGCACCTACGAAGGCGCCTACATGGCGGGCGTGATTGCCGGCAAGATGACCAAGAGCAATACCCTGGGTGTGGTGGCCTCCATCCCAATTCCGGAAGTGATCCGCAACATCAACAGCTTCACGCTCGGTGCGCAAAGCAGCAACCCCAAGGTCAAGACTAAAGTGGTGTGGGTGAACGGATGGTTTGACCCACCGAAAGAAACCGAAGCTGCCACCAGCCTGATCAATGGCGGCGCTGACGTGCTATTCCAGAACACCGACTCACCTGCCGTGCTCAAGACCGCCGAGGCCAAGGGCAAGCGCGCCTTTGGCTGGGACTCCGACATGACGGCCTACGGACCCAAAGCGCATCTGGCCTCTGCGGTGATCAACTGGGGCCCGTATTACATCAAGGCGACCCAGGAAGCTTTGGGTGGCACCTGGACCGGTGGGACGGCCGCGTGGTGGGGTGTGAAAGAAGGTGCGATTGATCTCGTGTCGATCGCTGACGACGTGCCCGACGAGACCAAGGCGCGTGTGGAAGAAGTCAAAAAGGGCCTGGCGGATGGCAGTTTCGCCATCTGGAAGGGGCCCATTGTTGACAACACCGGCAAGGTGCAGATCGACAAGGACACGGTCGCCGATGACAAGTTTCTCGGTGGCTTGAACTTCTACGTCAAGGGCGTTGAAGGCAAGGTGCCCAATAGCAAGTAAACTGCTGTGCAGTGTGACAAAAGCCGCCTTCGGGCGGTTTTTGTGTTTTGGAACTGGCACGGACGGATCACACCGGCCTACTGCGCCTCAAAGCAGGGCATGCCAGGCAAACCTCTGGTTGATTGATTCAAAAGGGTATTGTCATAGGCACGGATCGATGAATAGTGATGTATCGATAGAATTACTTTGTCCAAGACATTGTCAAGCGGCAAAGTCCGGCAATCACTTCATCATTTAGGAAATACACCATGAGTAACCGTCGCGAATTCATTGTTCAACTCAGTTTGGGCGGTAGCGCCCTGGCCGGCGCTAATGCCTTCGCCGCGGGCCTCCCCATGGTCGCCGAGACCGATCCTCAAGCCAAAGCGCTGGCCTACGCGGCTGATACCACCAAGGTGGATGCCAAGAAATTTCCGAAACACGTGGCCGCCCAGGACTGCAGCAATTGCGCGCTGTACCAGGGCAAGGTGGGCGCAGCTTCGGGTCTTTGCCCGCTGTTTGCCGGTAAACAAGTGGCCGCCAAGGGTTGGTGCAGCGCTTACGCCAAAAAAGCGTAAAAAAGGTCGGCGATGACCGCAGCGCCTTCGCCGCAGGGTGATGGCGCTGCAGCGGGTTAAGCCGATGCCTTGATCGGCTTCAAATCAACCACCACATCGCCACATTGCGCCCGATGGCGCAATGCATGGTCCATCACTACTAAGGCCAGCATGGCCTCGGCAATGGGCGTGGCGCGAATGCCGACACAGGGGTCGTGGCGGCCTTTGGTGCTGACTTCGGTGGAATGACCCTCAATGTCAATCGACTCGCGCGGGCTCAGGATCGAGCTGGTGGGTTTGATCGCCATCGACACCTCCAGGTCTTGCCCGCTGCTGATGCCCCCCAGCACACCGCCGGCATTGTTTGATCTGAAACCCTCTGGCGACAACGAATCGCCATGGGTGCTGCCACGCTGCGCCACGCTGGCAAAACCCGCGCCAATTTCCACGCCCTTGACGGCGTTGATGCCCATCATGGCGTAGGCAATGTCCGCATCCATCTTGTCAAACAGCGGCTCGCCCAGCCCCACCGGCACCTTGGACGCCGAGACGCGAATGCGCGCGCCGCAGGAGTCGCCGGCCTTGCGCAGCGCCTCCATGTAGTCTGCCAGTCTGGAGACATCCGCTACCGGGGCAAAGAACGGGTTGTTGGGCACGAAATCCCAGGACTCAAAAGCAATGGGCAACTCGCCAATCTGCGTCATGCAGCCGCGAAACACCGTGCCGTAGTGCTCAAACAGCCACTTCTTGGCCACGGCTCCGGCCGCGACCATCGGCGCCGTCAGTCGGGCCGACGAACGCCCGCCGCCGCGCGGATCGCGCAGGCCGTATTTCTGAAAATAACTGTAGTCGGCATGACCGGGCCTGAAGGTCTGCAGGATGTTGCCGTAGTCCTTGCTGCGTTGGTCGGTGTTCTTGATCAGCAGGCAGATCGGCGTGCCGGTAGTTTTGCCCTCAAAAACGCCGGACAAAATTTCAACTGCATCGGGCTCGTTGCGCTGCGTCACGAACTTGGAAGTGCCCGGGCGGCGCCGGTCCAGATCGCTCTGGATGTCAGCTTCACTGAGCAGCATGCCGGGCGGGCAGCCGTCAATCACGCAGCCAATGGCCGGGCCGTGGGATTCACCAAAGTTGGTGACTGCGAATAGTTTGCCGAAGGTGTTGCCGCTCATGGGCGCAGATTATCCCAGACCGTCAAGCCGTGACGCAGTGAATTTGAGTGGATGCACTTGACCGGATAATGAATGCCCCTGCTCAAGCACTAAGGAACTCCATGCCTGGCTATTCAGACCCCGGTTTCGACACACTGGCACTGCACGCCGGCGCCGCGCCCGACCCCGCCACCGGCGCCCGCGCCGTACCGATTTACCTCAGCACGTCTTTCGTTTTTGAGTCGAGCGATCATGCCTCCGCCCTGTTTAACCTGGAGCGCGCCGGCCACGTTTACTCGCGCATCAGCAACCCGACCAACGCCGTGCTGGAGCAGCGTGTGGCAGCACTTGAAGGCGGCATCGGCGCCATCACGACCGCCAGCGGCCAGGCCGCGCTGCACCTCAGTATTGCCACGCTGATGGGGGCGGGCGCGCACATCGTGGCGAGTACCGCGCTGTACGGCGGCTCGCAAAACCTGTTGCACTACACGCTGCGCCGCTTCGGCATCGAGACCACCTTTGTGAAACCGGGGGACATCGACGGCTGGCGCGCCGCGGTGCGGCCCAACACCAAACTCTTTTTTGGCGAGACCGTGGGTAATCCGGGGCTGGAGGTGCTCGATATTGCCACGGTCAGCGCGATTGCCCACGAGTCCGGCGTGCCGCTGCTGGTCGATTCCACATTAACGACGCCCTGGCTGATCAAACCGTTCGAGCATGGCGCTGATCTGGTGTATCACTCGGCCACCAAGTTCTTGAGCGGTCACGGCACGGTGATTGGCGGCATTGTGGTGGACGGCGGCAGCTTTGACTGGGACAAGTCGGGCAAATTCCCGGAGCTGACCGAGCCCTACGCGGGCTTTCACAACATGGTGTTCAGCGAGGAATCAACCGTCGGCGCCTTCCTGTTGCGGGCTCGGCGCGAGGGTCTGCGCGACTTTGGTGCCTGCATGAGCCCGCATTCGGCCTGGCTGATTTTGCAGGGGGTTGAGACCCTGTCGCTGCGCATGGAGCGGCACATGAGCAACACACGCAAGGTCGTTGAATTTTTGGCCTCTCAGCCCTTTGTGGCGCGGGTCGGGCACCCGCTGCTGCCTAGCCACCCGAGCCACGCATTGGCGCAGAAGTTGTTGCCGCGTGGCGCCGGCTCGGTCTTCAGCTTTGACCTCAAAGGCAGCCGTGAGCAAGGTAAAAAGTTGGTGGAGAGCCTCAAGGTCTTCAGTCACCTGGCCAATGTGGGTGATTGCCGCAGCCTGGTGATTCACCCCGCCAGCACGACGCACTTTCGCATGAGCGACGAGGCGCTGGCGGCCGGCGGCATCACGCAGGGCACGATCCGCCTGAGCATCGGGCTGGAAGACGCAGATGATTTGATTGATGACCTGAAGCGCGCGCTCAAAGCGGCTGAAAAGGGTTGATTAATTTGATAGCTGCTTGCGCTTATTCCGCGGGGGCTAGAGCCCGATTTTGCTTAAATTTATCATTTTTGACAGGCCTGCCATGTATTTAACCGTCAATGACGCCAAAACCTATTGCTACACCGGCGGCAAAGCAGTCGATGCCGCCAAGCCCACGGTCATCTTCATCCACGGCGTCCTGAACGACCACAGCGTCTGGATTTTGCAGACCCGTTACCTAGCGAACCACGGCTGGAACGTGCTGGCCGTGGACCTGCCGGGCCATTGCCGCAGTGCCGGTGAGCCGCCAAGCACGGTCGAGGACGCAGCTGATTTTGTCATCGCGCTGATGGACGCGGCCGGCCTGCAAAAGGCCGCGCTGGTGGGTCACAGTTTTGGTTCGTTGGTGGCGCTGGAGGCGGCATCCCGCGCACCCGAGCGCATCAGTCAACTGGTACTGGTGGGCATCGCCTTCCCGATGAAGGTGTCACCGGCCTTGCTGGCGTCCTCATTGAGCGAGCCGATGAAGGCGCTGGAGATGGTCAATATTTTTTCACGCGCGACCCTGGCACCGCCACCATCAAGCATGGGGCCGGGCACCTGGGTTTACGGCGCGTCCATGGCGCTGGGGCGTCGGGTGTTGGCCAGCAACCCGCGCGTGAATCTGTTTCACACGGGGTTCAAGGCCTGCGACAGCTACAGCCATGGCGAGCAAGCCATGGCGCGGGTAGCTTGCCCGGTGCTGTTTGTGCTGGGCAGCGTCGATCAGATGACGCCGCCCAAAGCGGCGCTGGGCCTGATCAAACGGGCGCTGAATGCGCAAGTTGTTTATCTGCCCGGCGGCCACCATCAGATGACCGAGACGCCTGACGCGATGCTGGCCGCTTTAAACGGCTTTTTAAAAGCGTGAAGCGCGAGGCGGTGCGGCTGCCTACTTGTCGCCGCCGAGCACAAAGGTGACCTGCATGTTGACCCGATAGGCCGAGATGCGGCCGTCTTCAACCGAAATCTTTTGCTCCTTGATCCAGGCGCCGCGCACGTTGGCGACGGTGTCGCACGCACGGGCAATGCCTTGGTTGATGGCATCTTCAAAACTGGTTTTGCTGGTAGCACTGACTTCAATGACTTTGGCGACGCTCATGGTGAGACTCCTCTATGTGGTGTAAGTGAAGTTCTCATGCTAACCATGGCGCTCGCTTTGCGCTGTAGGAATGTGTCGCACCACGTTGTCATCTTTGGGCGCTTTGTTCCTTGTTGCAGGTAGCGCCGCGAACCAGGCGCAAGTTGCCGCCCGCAGGGCTCAATGCGCCCGAAGTGGCTTTTGATGATTTGAAAAATTCATAGCGCTTCACGCAACAACAGCGTGGGCCAGCGGCCGTTTTCCCATAAATTTTGTGTGCTTTGCTCCTGGTGCAACAAAAGCGCGTCCAGCAGCGGCGCCAGCGCGGTGCTGTCGGGGTTGGCCAGCATCACATAACGGGCGGCGTCGCCCTTGAACTCTTCGTCGAGCAAGCCGATCCAGTCCAGTTCGGACAAGGTTTCAAGCACCGGCTCCAGTTGCAGCGCATCGACCCGCAGCAGCGCGGCGAGCTGATCCGTCGTCAGACCTTTCACATCCATAACGCGCACGCGGTCGAGCTGCTGCAGCGTCTCCAGTGCCAGCTGAAACTGCAGGCCATGGGCGTGGCCGCGGTGTTGTATGCCCGAGAGCAGGCTGGGCAGGTAAGCCGCAATCACGGCACCGAGCAGCACAATTACCCACGCCACGTAAATCCAGATCAGCAGGATCGGAACGGTGGCAAAGGCACCATACAGCACCGAGTAGGTCGGCACCTGGCTCAGGTACAAGGCCAGCAGCTTTTTGGCCAACTCAATGCCGGCCGAGACAAACAGGCCACCGGCCCAGGCGTGACTCCATTTGACCCAGGTATTGGGCACGAAGTGGTACAACGCCGCCATGCCCCATGCCACCAGGAAGAACTGCAACGCATCGAGCAGCAGTTGCACGCCGCCTGGCATGACGCCCACCACACCTTTGGACGCCGAAATGGCATAAGACGTGATGCTCAGACTCAGGCCCAGCAGCAGCGGCCCCAAGGTCAGGGCCGCCCAGTACACCAGCACGCGCTGGCCGAGCGGGCGGCGCGTGCGCACCCGCCAGATGCTGTTGAGCGTGTGATCGATGGTCAGAATCAGCGCGACCGCCGTGACCAGCAGCAGCGCAATGCCGGCGCCCCCCAGTTTGCTGGCCTGGCCGGCAAACTGGGTCAGGTAGCCCAGCACCTGGCGTGCGATGTTGTCAGGAATCAGACTTTTGACCAACCATTGCTGCACCACGCTCTGAAGCTGGGCAAACATGGGAAAGGCCGTGAAGACGGCCAGCGCCACGGTGACAAAAGGCACCAGCGCCATGGTGGTGGTGAAGGTCAGGCTGCTGGCCGTCAGGCCCAGTCGGTCCTCGGAGAAGCGCGCGCGCAGGGTGCGGGCTGTGCTCTTCCAGGGGAAATTCGACAAGTCCCGCAACAGAACTTCAAGGCGCTGCGACCAGCTCGGTGGTGGCGGGGTGCAGTGGGGCAGGGGCATTTGCATGACCGCTATGATGCCACTCCAATGAAGACTTCCATGAACACTCCACAAAACAACGCCACAGCTTCGGTGCGCACCACACGGGTGCTGGCCGTGGGCAGTTTGCTTGGGCTTATCCTGCTGGGATTGGCCTGGGAGCTATGGCTGGCTCCGATTCGCCCGGGGGGCTCCTGGCTGGCGCTCAAAGTGTTGCCGCTGTGCCTGCCGCTGGCCGGTTTGCTGAAAAACCGCATGTACACCTACCGCTGGGTCAGCCTAATGGTGTGGCTGTATTTCACCGAAGGGGTGGTGCGCGCTTACAGCGACAAAGCGCCGAGCAATTATCTGGCCATGGCAGAGGTGGCGCTGTGCCTGGTTCTGTTCACCGCTTGCGCGCTGCATGTTCGCTTGCGCCTTAAAAACGCCTCCAAAGAAAGCACAAGCCATGCAAACCTTGCTGGATGAACTTCGCCACATCGTCGGCAACGCCCACGTTTTCACCGACGGCGACTTGAGCGCCTGGGAGCAGGACTGGCGCAAGCGCTCTCATGGCAAAGCACTGGCGGTGGTGCGGCCCGCGTCGACCGACGAGGTGGCGCAGGTCGTGAAGGCCTGCGCTAACTACTTGCACGCCAACCCTGCGTGCGGCGTCAGCCTCGTGCCCCAGGGTGGCAACACCAGCCTGGCGGTGGGTGCCACTCCCGATGAATCGGGGCATCAGATTGTGCTGAGCCTGCAACGCATGAGCGCCGTGCGACGCCTGGACGCCGACAACCTGACCGTGACGGTCGAGGCCGGCTGCATCTTGCAAAACCTGCAGGAGCGGGCCGAGGAGGCGAATTTGCTGTTTCCGCTGAGCCTGGCGGCCGAGGGCACCTGCACCATCGGCGGCAACCTGGGCAGCAACGCCGGCGGCACCCAGGTGCTGCGCTACGGCAATGCACGCGACCTGTGCCTGGGGCTCGAAGTGGTTACCGCGCAGGGCGAGGTGTGGCACGGTTTGAGCGGTTTGCGCAAAGACAACACCGGTTACGACCTGCGCGATTTGTTCATCGGGGCTGAAGGCACGCTGGGCATCATCACGGCTGCCACGCTGAAGCTGTACCCGCTGCCGGCCGCGCAACTGACCGCCTGGGTCGCGGTGCCATCGCTGGAAGCGGCCGTGACCTTGTTGGGCCTGGCGCATCGGCACTTGGGCGCGGGGCTGACGGGTTTTGAAGTTATGGGGCAGTTCGCCCTGGGCCTGGTTGCCAAGCACTTCCCGCAACTGCGCGTGCCGCTGCATCTGGAGACGCCGTTTTGCGTGTTGCTGGAGAACTCGGATCATGAATCCGAGCTGCACGCGCACGCGCAGTTCGAGCGCTTGCTGGAAACAGCTCTGGAGCAGGGCTACGCCACCGATGCCGTGGTGAGCGAGACCCTAGGGCAATCGAAACAGCTGTGGCATATCCGTGAAAGCATCCCGCTGGCGCAGGCGCTGGAGGGGCTCAACATCAAGCACGATATCTCGGTGCCGATCTCACGCATCGCCGACTTCGTGCACGCCACCGATGCGCTCTTGCAGCAGACCATTCCCGGCGTGCGCCTGGTCAATTTTGGCCACCTGGGTGACGGCAATCTGCACTACAACGTGCAAGCGCCTGCTGGAGCGGATGCCGCCCAATTTTTGCGTGACGATGAAGCGCGGGTCAATACCCTGGTGTTTGATTCGGTGCAGGCTTTTGACGGCTCAATCTCGGCCGAGCATGGCGTGGGCAGCCTGAAGGTCGACCATCTGGCGCATTACAAATCGCCGGTGGCCTTGGGGATGATGCGCGCGATCAAGCAGGCGCTGGACCCGCAGAATTTGATGAATCCGGGGCGTATGCTGCGGGTCTAGTGGGGCCTAAGGCGCAGAAGAACGCACTATGCCGTCCACAGGCGGTAAATGCGCTCAATTTCCTCCCCCAACTCAAGCAGGCTGAAACTGCGGCCGCGCTCCAGGAACAGTTGGCCTTCAATGTAAAAATGCACCACGGGCAAGCTGAAGACGCTGTGCTGGGCGCAGATGTCCGGGCTCTCGCCGCAGTCGATGTAGACCAGCGCAATCTCGGGGTATTTCTGCACCATTAAACGTTCCAGCTTTGGCTTGATGGCTTGACACACGCCGCACTGTGGGCCCCCAAACAGGAGTAGCACCGCCTGTGTTGCTTTCAAGTGCTCAATCTGGTCGGCGCTAAGGAGGGTTTGCATGATGATGGTGACTATAGCCTTGGCGTCGACCTGACTGAACTGTAGGAAAATACCGCTCCTATGACCTCCCACCCGATCTGCTCCCAATACGAAGACTTCCTGCGCCACGTGCAAACCCACGGCGTGTTCAAGCCGGACCGCACCGGCACCGGCACCACCAGCGTGTTTGGCTACCAGATGCGTTTCGATTTGAATGAGGGCTTTCCGCTGGTTACCACCAAGAAGGTGTTCCTCAAAGCCATCATCATCGAGCTGCTGTGGTTTTTGCGCGGTGACTCCAATGTGAAGTGGCTGCAAGAACGCGGTTGCAGCATCTGGGACGAATGGGCCCGCCCCGACGGTTCGCTGGGCCCGGTCTACGGTGTGCAGTGGCGTAGTTGGCCGACGCCCGACGGTGGCCATATCGACCAGATCGCCCAGGCCATCCAGATGCTCAAGAGCAATCCCGATTCGCGCCGCATCATTGTCAGCAGCTGGAACGTGGCCGAACTCGACAAGATGGCACTGATGCCCTGCCACGCCTTTTTTCAGTTCTATGTGGCGCCGGCGAGCGAGCCCGGTGGCAAAGGCAAACTGAGCTGCCAGTTGTACCAGCGCAGCGCCGACATCTTTCTGGGCGTGCCCTTCAACATCGCCAGCTACGCGCTCTTGACCCACATGGTGGCGCAGCAGTGCGACCTGGACGTTGGTGACTTCATCTGGACTGGCGGCGACTGCCACATTTACAGCAACCATTTTGATCAAGTGGCGCTGCAATTGAGTCGCACGCCCCTGGCCTACCCCACGCTGAACATCAAACGTCGGCCTGAGTCGATCTTCGACTACGCGTATGAGGACTTCGAGGTGCAGGGCTACGAGAGCCACCCCGCCATCAAGGCCCCGGTGGCGGTGTGATCAGCCGGCGCCAACTCTGGAGCCTGGTGGCGCTCACGCTGATGTGGGGCGTGAACTGGCCGATGATGAAGTACTCCCTGCGCGAGCTCTCGCCGTTGTACTTTCGCGCTTTCACCATGAGCTTTGGCGCGCTTTTTCTCTTCAGTTACTACCGCGTCAAGGGCGTGCGCATGCTGCCCCGCGGTGCCGAGTGGCGCTCGGTCGTTACTCTGGGCCTGCCCAACATGCTGGCCTGGCATACCTTCGCCATTCTGGGGGTCAAAGAGCTTGCCAGCGGGCGCGCCGCCATTTTGGGTTTCACCATGCCGATCTGGACCGTACTGCTGGGCGCGCTGCTGCTCGGTGAGCGCCTCACGCGCCGCGTGGCGTTCGCGGCGGCTGCCGTGGCGCTGGCGATCATGCTGCTCACGGCCAACGAATTCACCGCCATCGCTGGGCGACCCATGGGCATCGTCTGGATGGAACTCGCCGCGCTGTCGTGGGCCGCAGGCACGTTGATGCTGCGCCGTGCCCGCCTGAGCCTGCCGATCGAAACGCTGACGGTGTGGATGATGATCCTGACCAGCGCCTGTCTGTGGCTGATTGCGGCCCTGAACGAACCCTGGCCAGCCTGGTCGTTTTCGGCCCTGATGTGGGGCAGTCTGGCCTATGGCGCTCTGATCAACTACGGCTTTGCCCAGACCCTCTGGGCGGGCCTGGCGCGCCACTTGCCGCCAGCCACCAGCGCCATGAGCATCATGGCGGTGCCGCTGGTGGGCACGCTCAGCGCCACCCTGATCGTGGGTGAATGGCCGCACTGGCAGGATTTTGTCGCGGCGCTGTGCGTCATGGCCGCCATCGCCGCTGTCTTGCTTCCTTCCCGCCCACTCAAACCACTGACACCATCCGCATGAAACTCCATCTCATCCTGGCGCGCGCGCGCAACGGCGTCATCGGCGTCAATGGCCAGTTGCCCTGGCATCTGCCAGAAGATATGGCCCATTTCAAGCGTGCCACCATGGGCTCACCGGTGATCATGGGGCGAAAGACCTGGGAGTCCCTGCCCACAAAGTTCCGACCCCTGCCGGGACGGCTCAATATTGTGGTGACTCGGCAAGACCATTGGCAGGCCGAAGGCGCCCTGGTCGCGCGCGGCCTGCCTGAGGCCTGCGCCCTGTGTCCGCCCGAGAGTAGCGCCTGGGTGATCGGTGGCGCCGAGCTGTATGCGCAGGCCCTGGCGCTGGCCGACGCGGCGCTGGTGACCGAGATCGAGGCCGACTTTGAAGGCGATGCGTTTGCGCCGACGTTCGCGCCGGATTGGGTGGAGTGTGCGCGCGAGCCCCATGTTGCGGCCTCAGGTCTACATTTCAGCTTTGTCAGCTATCAGCGCCGAAGCGCGGCAAACCAAGTTTGATTTTGATAGCTGTATAAGCATATTCCACGAGGGCTACAGTCCGTTTTTATCTATAAATGTTCAGGTTCTGGGCCTAAATCAGCTCGCAATTGACTTTTCTAAATTTGTCAATACACTGACAGTACAAGCCATTTATTGAGGACATCACTATGTCAACCACGCAAGATGTCGACGCAACCATACAGTTCCGCATGAACTCCACCATCAAGGACGGTGCCTTTGCGGTTCTACGCGAAATGGGCATTAGCCCGTCGGAGGCGATGCGGGTGTTCATGACCCAGGTCTACAAGACTCGCACACTCCCCTTGGTCATCGCCGCCGACCCGGTAGATGCCGACCAGCCTGCCGATGCAGGTTACACGCAATGGCTGCGTGAGCGCCTGCAAAAAACTATCAATGCGCTGGACAGCGGCGAAATGAAGAGCTACTCAAACGAAACGGCAAAGGCCGTAATGCATGCGCGCCTTGAAGCGCGACGCAGCAAGTTGAATTTGCCAGCGTAAGCCACACGCGTCAGCTACCCATGGCGATTCAATGGTCTGACTTTGCACTGGAGAGGCTGGAAGAAATCATCATCTGGTACGAGCTGGAAGCGGGCCGACAGGTTGCCGACTCCGTTGAAAACCGGATATGGCAGCAGGTGGAAAAGATCGATGGTTTCCCCATGAGCATTCCTGCCAGCGACCTATTCCCCGGTACTCGCAAGCTCGTCATTTCGAACTTGCCTTACGTGGCCTTCATCCGCCAACTGGACGGCGCAGTTTGGGAGGTGGTTGATATTGTTCATAGCTCCCGCAGACTCCCAAAAGACCGGTAGAGTCGCCAGAAACAAAAGTAGTTAGTTTGCAACACGTTGATTTACAACGATTATTTATTCACTATGAAACTCACCACCTGGAACATCAATTCGCTCACCGTGCGTTTGCCGCAGGTGCTGGACTGGCTTGCGGCTAACCCGGTCGATGTGCTGGCGCTGCAAGAGCTCAAGCTGACGGACGATAAATTCCCGCATGCCGCCTTTGCACAGGCCGGCTACGCAGCCCAGTGCTTCGGCCAGAAGACCTACAACGGGGTTGCGCTTCTCACCCGCGCCCCGGCCACCGACGTGGTGAAAAACATCCCCGGCTTTGACGACGAGATGGCGCGCTCAATCAGTGCCAGTGTGTACGGTGTGCGCGTCATCGGCGCCTATTTCCCCAACGGCCAGGAGCCGGGTTCCGAGAAATTTGAGTACAAGATGGCGTGGCTCAAGGGGCTGCGCGACTGGGTTCGCTTGGAGCTCATCAAGCACCCGCAACTGGTGCTGATGGGCGACTACAACATCACTTTTGACGATGCCGATGTGTGGGACCCGGTCGGTCTCAAAGACACCATCCATTGCACCGAAGAGGAGCGTTACCACTTGCGCGCGCTGATCGCCCTGGGCCTGCATGACGCTTACCGCCTGTTCGAGCAGCCGGCCAAAAGCTATTCATGGTGGGATTACCGCAACGCCGCCTTTCGCCGTAATCAGGGGCTGCGCATTGACCACATTCTGGTCAGCAACGCGCTCAAGCCGCTGGTAACGGCTTGTGTGATTGACAAGGCGCCGCGCAAGAACGAACGCCCCAGTGACCATGCGCCGGTGGTGGTGACGCTGGCGGACGTTGCAAAGGTCTGATTCTTATTTATATTGATAGCTACTCACGCTTGTTGGACGAGGGCTAGCGGGATAAAAAATATACATTTTTTGAAATTTTGTTTGAGTCGGGAAGCGCTCGATTTTTCTGCTATTTTTCCCCCACTCACTCCCCCAACCCCTCTCTCGCCCCGCCGGGCGAAAGAGGGGGGCTTCATTTGGCCGCGTCGATGAAGGTGGGAAATGAACGTTCGACTGCTCGCTGGCCTGAAAGCGGCGGTAACTCATGAACCAGTCGCTCACCAATCAAATGGTCAGTCGCGCTCAAACGCGAGCGGCAAGGCCCGCAGCCGCTGCGTGTGTGATCGGTCTCGCATTCCCATTGCGGCTGCTTTGGGGCAGCGCGCCATTCAGAAACAGATTTCCCACCTTCAAAGACGCGGCCAAATGTGGCTGTTGGCTCCCTCTTTCGCCCGGCGGGGCGAGAGAGGGCGGGGGGAGTGAGTGGGGGAAAGATAACTTGGAAAAGCACCGTCTCAGAAGCTAAAGCATAAGACCAAGAAACCAACGATGAATTAAATAGCTGCTCACGCAAGCTGGACGTGGGCTAAGGCCAGATTCACTCTAAACCCAACTCCTGAATCTTGCGCGTGATGGTGTTGCGCCCGATGCCCAGCTTTTGCGCCGCCTCGATGCGCCGGCCCCGGGTGGTCGCAAGCGCCGCCTCAATCAGGCGGGCCTCAAAGCGACGCGTCAGCGCGTCCCACACATCGTTGCGACCGCTGGCCAGCAAAGCCAGCGCTTCGGCTTCAAGACCCTGTTCCCAGGCAGCCGCAGCGGCTTCGTCAGCGCTGCCAGGCTGCGCGGGTACTGGGGCAGCCGTTGCAGCCTCAGGTGTCGGCCAAGAGCCCGCAGTGGCTGATTCCGGCGCTGGTTCGGGTATGTACGCTTGCACCGGGGCCAGCGGCATCGAGTTTTCGGGCAAGGGCAGGGCGGTGGGCGCCTCACCGGGGCCGGCGGTCATCACGCCCACTTCGGGCGGCAGGTCCTTGGGTTCGATCACCTGCGCGGGCGCCATCACGGTGAGCCAATGGCAGATGTTTTCCAGTTGCCGAACGTTGCCCGGAAAAGCAAAATTGCCCAGCCACGCCAGTGCCGCTTCTGAAATTCTTTTGGGTTCGACGCCCAGTTGCACCGCACTTTGCTGCAAGAAGTGCCGTGTCAGCACCGCAATGTCCTCCCGGCGCTCGCGCAAGGGCGGCAGGCGCAGGCGAATGACGTTGAGCCGGTGAAACAAGTCCTCGCGAAAGCCGCCTTCCTTGACGCGTTGTTCCAGATTCTGGTGCGTGGCGGCAATCACGCGCACATTGGTCTTGACAGCACTGTGACCGCCCACGCGGTAGAAATGGCCGTCGCTCAAGACGCGCAACAAGCGGGTTTGCAGGTCAAAAGGCATGTCGCCGATTTCGTCCAGAAACAGCGTGCCGCCATCGGCTTGCTCAAAGCGGCCGCGGCGCATCGCCTGCGCGCCGGTGAATGCGCCGCGCTCATGGCCGAACAGCTCGGATTCGAGCAGGTCTTTGGGAATGGCCGCGGTGTTGATCGCCACAAACGGCCCCTTGGCGCGGGGCGAGTGCTTGTGCAGCGCGCGCGCCACCAGTTCTTTGCCGGAGCCAGACTCGCCGGTGATCATGACCGTGACATTGCTCTGGCTCAAGCGGCCAATGGCGCGAAACACATCCTGCATCGCGGGCGCCTGGCCCATCATCTCAGGGGCCTCGGTGATGAGTTCTTGCGCCACTTCTTCGCGTTCGCTCTCTTCGACCGCACGGCGAATCAGCTCTACCGCCTTGGGCACGTCAAAGGGCTTGGGCAGGTACTCAAACGCGCCACCCTGAAAGGCCGACACCGCGCTGTCCAGGTCAGAGTACGCGGTCATGATGATCACCGGCAGCGCCGGGTATTTCTCCTTGACCTTGTCCAGCAGGTCCAGGCCCGAGCCGCCTGGCATGCGAATGTCGCTCACCAGCACGCGTGGCGCGTCGTCGTCGCTGCACTGCGCCAGCGCGCTCAGCACATCGCGCGCCTGGGTGAAACTACGCGTGGGCAGGTTTTCGCGCAGTAACGCCTTCTCCAGCACGAAGCGGATGGACTGGTCATCATCTACGATCCAAATCGGCTTCATAAGCGGGTCTACCTCAGGTCAATGGCCAAGTGGCTGGCGCGGTTAAGGAAGTGGAATCAATATCTTGAAATCCGTGCAGCCTGGCACACTGTCGCACTCGATCAAACCGTGGTGTTGCTGGACAAAAGTTTGCGCCAATGTCAGTCCCAGCCCCGAACCGCCCTCCCGTCCCGACACCAGCGGATAGAAAATGCGGTCTTTGATCGCGTCTGGTACACCAGGCCCGTTGTCAATCACATGCAATTCCAGTGCCAACCGGTAGCGTTGCTTGCCAAAAGTGACTTGGCGCGCAATTCGGGTTCTAAAAGTCAGGCAGGCGCTGCCTTGTGCGATCTGCGCGGTCAGGGCCTGGCAGGCGTTGTGCGCAATGTTGAGCACGGTCTGGATCAGCTGCTCGCGGTCCCCGCGAAACTCCGGAATCGAGGTGTCAAAGTCGCGCACCACCTGCAAACCCTTCGGGAATTCTGCCGACAACAGCAGCCGCACATGCTCACAGACCTCATGGATGTTGACGTCCCCCACCAGATGCGGGCGCCGGTGCGGTGCCAGCAGCCGGTCTACCAGCGTCTGCAGCCGGTCCGCCTCATGGATGATGACCTGCGTGTACTCCGTGAGCTCGGCTGAGTCCATCTCGAGCTCCAGCAACTGCGCGGCGCCGCGAATGCCGCCCAGCGGGTTCTTGATCTCGTGCGCCAGGTTGCGAATCAGCTCTTTGTTGGCCTGCGCCTGCTCGGCCAGGCGCTCCTCGCGGTCCTGGCGCGCCTGTTGCTCCAGCGGCAGCAACTCGACCACGATTTCATCCCGGGATTCCGTCTGCGTCACGATCACGTGCACTGGCAAGGCTTCGTGGTTCAGACGTTTGAGCCAGGTGTCATAGCGCAAAGCCGCAAATTCATTGTCACCGGCGCTTTGCAGCGCATGCTGGAGTCGGCCGGGCTCGGTGAAGCTGTCCGGAAAATGCGAGCCCACAATGGTGCGACGCGAGATGCCGCGGGCATCTTCCAGGGCGGCATTGGCAAACAGGACGGTGCCATCGCTGTGCACCACCGCGACCAGCGTGGCGAGCAGGTCAAAGGACTGGAAACGCAGGGAATCGTCAGCGATGGGCGCCGCGCAAGAAATGCCGGGGGGGTGATCGAGCTTGTTCAAGCGGCCTATTTTGCCGCAGGTGCCGCCGTCGCGACGCCGAGCCGCCCGAGTTCACGGCGAATGCCGGCCAGGTCGCTGTCATTGCGGGCCAGTGCGGCCTTGAGTTCTGCCACGCGGTCAAGGTATTTTTGGTAATTGCGTGACTCAATGCCCTGCTTTTCGGGCTCGCCGTTGTTGTATTCCCGCGCCAGTTCCTCTTGGCGTGCCATGGCCCTTTTCAGTTCTTGTTCCAGGATGCTGCGCGCATCGGAGTCGCGCGACTTTTGCTCGGAGGCATCGACGCGCTGACCATTTGATCCGGATTGAGTCGCCGCTGCCACCGGCTTGGGCTGGCTGCCATTGGGGCGGGTGCCTTGCACCACGGTCACGTTTCCGCCGGCCACGAGCTTGCAGCCCTTGGCCTTGGCGTCAGAGACCGTGTTGGTGTACTCGTTGCCGCAGCGGTAAATGCGGTCTTGCGCCACGCTGTGAGTTGAAAAAAAACCAGCGGCCAGGGCCATGAGCAAGGGAATCGATAAAACAGGGTTCATAAGTTTTCCATGCCAGAAAAAATAGGCATGAATAAAGTGGTCAGTATGCGTCAGTTACTCTTGATGTGAAGAAAGTTCAGCCGCACAAATGAAAAAGGACGGCCAATGCCGTCCTTTTTGCCACATTTTTGATCACTTGGGCAGAGAGCTTGTCACTGCGTGTAACAGCGGTCCGCCCCGCAAGGTCCTGTGATGGATTACAAGGAGTAGTACATGTCAAACTCGATCGGGTGGGTGGCCATGCGCAAGCGCGTGACCTCGCCCATTTTGAGTTCAATGTAGGCATCGAGCAGGCTGTCGGTGAACACGCCGCCCTTGGTCAGGAAGCTGCGGTCCGCATCCAGGCAGTCCAGCGCCTGGTCCAGGCTGTGGCACACCGTCGGAATCTTGGCATTTTCTTCGGGCGGCAGGTGGTACAGGTCCTTGGTGGCGGCCTCCCCGGGGTGGATCTTGTTTTCCACGCCATCCAGACCGGCCATCATCAGGGCCGAGAAGCCCAGGTAGGGGTTCATCAGCGGATCCGGGAAACGTGCCTCAATGCGCCGACCCTTGGGGTTGGCCACATAAGGAATACGGATCGACGCCGAGCGGTTTTTGGCCGAATACGCCAGTTTCACCGGTGCCTCAAAGCCGGGAACCAGACGCTTGTAGCTGTTGGTGCCGGGGTTGGTGATGGCGTTGAGGGCGCGCGCATGCTTGATGATGCCGCCAATGTAGTACAGCGCAAAGTCGGACAGGCCCGCATAACCGTCGCCGGCAAACAAGTTCTTGCCGTCTTTCCAGATCGACTGGTGCACATGCATGCCCGAGCCGTTGTCGCCAACGATGGGCTTGGGCATGAAGGTGGCGGTCTTGCCATAGGCATTGGCCACGTTTTGCACCACGTATTTCAGGACCTGGGTCCAGTCGGCGCGTTGCACCAGTGTGCTGAACTTGGTGCCAATTTCGCATTGGCCCGGGGCTGCCACTTCATGGTGGAACACCTCGACCGGAATGCCCAGCGATTCAAGAATCAGCGACATTTCAGCGCGCATGTCTTGTGTGCTGTCCACCGGAGGCACCGGAAAGTAGCCACCCTTGGTGGTGGGGCGGTGGCCGCGGTTGCCGCCTTCCATCTTCTTGCCCGAATTCCAGGGCGCTTCGTAGTCGTCGATCTTGAAGAAGGTGCCCGACATGTCGGTGTTCCAGCGCACATCGTCAAACAGGAAAAATTCTGGTTCCGGGCCGAAGAAGGCAGTGTCGCCCATGCCGGAGGCCTTGAGGTAGGCTTCGGCGCGATGCGCGACCGAGCGCGGGTCGCGGTCGTAGGCTTTGCCGTCGCTGGGCTCGACCACATCGCAGCTCAGGAACATCGTCGTTTCTTCAAAAAACGGGTCAATGT
>VMTC01000125.1 GCA_013791765.1 Rhodoferax sp. | reverse complement strand
GGCCTGCGTGACCCTGATCGACCAGACGTTGTTTCGCTTTCAAGCCATCTGGGCCGCGGCGGGCCACCCGCACGCGGTGTTCCGGCTCAGCCCCCAGGAGCTGGCGCGGTGGACCGGTGCACCGGTGGTCGATGTGGTGCAGACCCCGGCACCGGAGCGTGCGTCAAACACTCTTGAATCAATAGCTGCTCGTTCAGTACTGGCGAGGGCCACAGGCCAAAATGTGCCTTCACCCTGTGTGTCGGTGTGCCGCATGAGCGAGGACACGGGCCTGTGCGAAGGCTGCTGGCGCACGCTCGACGAGATCATTGCGTGGAGCACGGCCGATGAGCCGGCCAAGCGCGCCATCTGGGCGCAGATTGAGCAGCGCCTTGCCGGCGGCACGGCCTGAATCCGAGGAACAGCATGAAACACATCACCTTCTATCTGGACTTCATCTCGCCCTACGCCTATCTGGCGTTCGAGAAACTGCCCGAGGCATTGCTGGGCCAGAGTTACAGCGTGACGTACAAGCCGATCCTGTTCGCAGCGCTGCTCAAGCACCATGGGCAACTGGGCCCGGCCGAGATTGCGCCCAAGCGCGACTGGACCTACCGCCAGGTGCTGTGGCTGGCGCGCCAGCAGGGCGTGGACCTGCAGTTGCCAGCGAGCCATCCGTTCAACCCGTTGGCACTGCTGCGCCTCGCCGTGGCCTGCGCGCCGCAGGGTTTGCCCAACCGGTATGTCTGCGAAACGCTGTTCAAACACGTCTGGCACGGGGGGCTGGATGCCCTTGATGCCGAGCGACTGCAGGCGCTGACGCAGCAACTGGCGCCACAGCGTGCCGTCAACAGCGACGAAGTCAAGGCGCGGCTCAAGGCCCTCACCGATGAAGCGATTGAGCGCAGTGTCTTTGGTGTACCGACTTTCGAGGTCGATGGGAAGCTGTTTTGGGGCCTGGATGCGCTGCCGATGTTGCGCGACTATCTGGCTGGCGACGCCTGGTTTGACGGCGCGTGGGACGCAGCTGCAAACGCAGCGCAATGGCAAAGGCGCTGATCGCAGGGCGTGACAAGCGATTCAATTTATGCCGAATGCTTTTAATTTTTCTGCCTCGCCGTTTGACTGCCTAAGCCCGGATGAGCAGCGTCTGGTGCGCGACAGCGTCGATGTGGCCTATTTCCGCCAGGGCGAGACCATTCTGGACATCGGTATCGTGCCTACCCACCTGTTCGTCATCATCAAAGGATTTGTGACGCAGCTGGAGGGTAGTGAGGTCATCACTACCTATGGGCCAGACGATTGCTTTGATGGCCGGGGCCTGGTGGCCGGCAAGGTCAGCAGCCGTTTTGTGGCGACCGAAGAACTGGTTGTCTACTTGTTGACCCACCAGGCTGTGAGCGATTTGATTGCGTCGAACGCCACCTTTGGCGCTTTGCTGTTTTGTGACCTCGGCAAGAAGCTCAGCGCCCTGTCGGATCGTAAGTGCCTGAACCAGCAGCAATCGCTGAGCTTGTCCAGGGTTGATGAGGCCTTTGTGCGGCCGGCCCATTTTGTCGATGCCGACACCGATGTGCTCTCGGTGGTCAAACTGCTTCATTCCCAGCGTATCGCCACTGTGCTGGTGCGCGACACGGCATCCCAACCGCCGCGTGTGGGCATTTTCACCGCCACCACGCTGCATCGCGCCATTCTCGATGGGCGGCCGCTGGACCAGCAGCGGGCTGGCGACCTGGCAAATTTTTCACTGGTTGAGGTGCGGCCCTCCGATCAGCTCGGCGACGTGATCGATGTGCTGCTGCGCCGACGGGTTCACCGTGTGGTGGTGTCAGAAGGAGGCGAGATCAAGGGTTTTCTGGAGGCGCTGGACCTGTGCAGTTTCCTGTCCAACCAGTCCCACCTGATCACGATGCACATCGAAGAAGCCAGAAACCTGCCCGCTCTGAGCATGGCGGCGGCCCAGATCACCGGCATGATTGCCATGCTGCACCGCGGTGGCTCACGCGTCAATCTGATTGCCAAACTGGTGCAACAGCTTAATGCGCGCCTGTTCGAGCGCGCCTGGAACCTGGTTGCGCCCGCAGACCTGGTGAGCAACAGCTGCCTGTTTGTGATGGGCAGTGAGGGGCGCGGGGAACAACTGCTCAAGACCGATCAGGACAACGCCCTGATCCTGCGCGATGGTTATGCGGTCCCTGAAAATATCGATGCGATTTGCCAGGCATTTTCTGCGGCCTTGGCGGGCTTTGGCTACCCGAAGTGTCCAGGCAACATCATGGTGAGTAACCCGCAGTGGCGCCAGAATGCCAGCGAATTTGGCCAGATGGGCCGTCAATGGCTGATCATGCCCAGCCCGGATAGCTTGATGAATCTGGCGATTTTCATGGACGCGCATGCCGTCTGTGGCGACCCGCACTTGCTTGAAGATGTGCAAAACCGGCTGATGCTGCTGGCCACTGCCAGCGATGTCATGCTGAGCCGGTTCGCGTCGGCCATCGAGCTATTTGGCAGTCACAGCGGGTGGTGGAACCTGCTGCTGGGCAAGGGTGACGCCGATCATCAGCTCAACCTGAAAAAAGAGGGTATTTTTCCGCTGGTGCATGGCGTGCGCAGTCTGGCGCTGGCGAATCAGGTGAAAGAGACCAATACGTCCGAGCGCATTGCCGTGTTGGTGGCCGCCGGCCAACTCGATGCGAACATGGGGACCGATCTGACTGACAGCCTGCACTTTTTCATGGGACTCACGCTCAAAACCGGCTTGATGGAGTTGGACATGGGCAAGGCCGTGAGCGGTACCATCGATGTGACCCGCCTGAGCAGCTTGGACCGGGATTTGCTCAAAGACACCTTGAATGTGGTCAAGCGTTTCAAGGCAATGCTGCGCCGTCGCTTTCATCTGGATGCCATGACGTGAGCCCTGCATGCGCTGCGCTGCGCTGGCTGCAGACTCTCAAACGTGCGTGGTTGCTGTCGCGCCTGAGGGACCCCGGTTTTCGCTTCATGTTCGATCCGGCGCCCGAGAATGAATGGGTGGCGCTGGACTGCGAGACCACAGGCCTGAATGTCCGCACGGACGAGATCATCTCGATTGGGGCTGTGCGCATTGTGGGCAACCGCATCATGACCAGTGAGCGTCTTGAGCTGTTGGTGCGGCCCGAACGGCGGGTCTCCGCCAAAAGCGTGTGTATTCATCATCTGCGCGAACGCGATGTGGCCCAGGGGCTGCCGATTGATGAAGCCATGAAGCGCCTGATGCATTTCATTGGCAGTCGTCCCTTGGTGGGGTACTTTCTGGAGTTTGACGTGGCCATGCTCAATCGGGCCATCGGGCCCCTGCTGGGCCAAGGCTTGCCACAGCCCAAAATCGAGGTGTCGGCCCTGTATTACGACTACAAGTTCAAGCAGCTTTCATCGCATCTGCGGCACGACTATGCCGACATCGACCTGCGTTTTGCGACCCTGATGAACGACCTGGGTCTGCCCCAGCGCGATGCGCACGATGCGGTGAACGATGCCGTCATGGCTGCGCTGGCCTTCATCAAGCTGCGCCAACTGCGGGGTGCGTGATTCGGAGCGCCTTGATTTGCGCATAATTTACAAGAATTTGGCCTTTAGCCCTCGCCGCATAAGTGAATATAGCTATTATTTTTGTAGCTTATGATGTAAAAAAACCGGGCAAAAGCCCGGTCTAAACTTGTTAAAACGCGGGCATAAGCCCGTAATTTTGTTCGCTCCTAGTGGCCAGAAGCACCAGCGGCGCCGTAGCCGGTTTCCGAGCGCACTTGCTGCGCGGGGAAGGCGGCGCGTTCCTGGGCGGCGTTGGGGCTGCGGTCAAGAATGGAGAACAACCAGATGCCCACAAAACCAATGGTCATGGAGAACAGCGCTGGGGATGAGTACGGGAACAAAGCCGACCCCACCGGATTGCCGAATGTCGCTTCCCAAACCGAGGGCGACACCACGGTCAGGCCAACCGACGAGATCAGTCCCAGGAAGCCGCCAATGACGGCGCCCTTGGTGGTGCAGTCTTTCCAGAGCACCGACATGAACAGCACGGGGAAGTTGGCAGACGCCGCAATCGCGAAGGCCAGCGACACCATGAAGGCAATGTTCTGCTTCTCGAACAGGATACCCAGCCCTACGGCGATCACGCCCAGAGCAAGAGTGGTCATGCGCGAAACCTTCAGCTCGGAGTCGCTGTCAGCCTTGCCCCTTTTGATCACGGTGGCGTAGATGTCGTGCGACACAGCGGAAGCGCCTGACAGGGTCAGACCCGCCACCACCGCCAAAATCGTTGCAAATGCCACGGCGGAGATGAAGCCAAAGAACACATTGCCACCGACCGCTTTGGCCACCAGCACCGCTGCCATGTTGGCCGAGCCGCCGCCGCCCTTGATGATGCCCTTGGCAGTATCAGCGTATTCAGGGTTGGTCAAGACCAGGGTGATGGCGCCGAAGCCGATGATAAAAATAAGAACGTAGAAGTAGCCAATCCAGGTCGTTGCCCACAGCACGGATTTGCGCGCTTGCTTGGCATCAGGCACGGTGAAGAAGCGCATCAGGATGTGAGGCAGACCGGCAGTACCGAACATCAAAGCCAGGCCGAAGGAGATGGCGGATATGGGATCTTTAATAAAACCACCAGGGCCCATGATGGCTTGACCAATCGCAGCCGCGTCCACTTCGGTCTTGCCGCCGTTGACCGCAAGTTGCGCCTTGACTTCAACGCCTTTGGCAAACAGGGCTTCAAAACTGAAACCAAAATTCGACATAACCATGAACGCCATGAACGTGACGCCAGACAGAAGTAACACAGCTTTAATGATTTGCACCCAGGTGGTGGCTGTCATACCGCCAAACATCACGTAAATCATCATCAATGCACCCACGATCACGACAGCGAGCCAGTAGTCCAAGCCGAATAGCAGTTTGATCAGGGAACCTGCGCCCACCATTTGCGCAATCAAGTAGAAAGCCACCACCACCAAGGTGCCGGAAGCCGCAAAAATGCGGATCGGCTTTTGCTGAAAGCGATAACCCGCCACGTCTGCAAAAGTGAACATGCCCAGGTTACGCAGGCGCTCCGCCATCAGGAACGTAATGACCGGCCAGCCCACCAGGAAACCGATGGAGTAGATCAGGCCGTCATAGCCAGAGGCCATGACCGCAGCAGAAATGCCCAGGAAGGAAGCGGCAGACATATAGTCGCCGGCAATGGCCAGGCCATTCTGGAAGCCCGTGATGCCGCCGCCGGCGGTATAAAAGTCAGACGCTGACTTGGTTTTGGAGGCAGCCCACTTGGTGATGAACAGCGTGCCAACCACAAAAGCACTAAACATGCCGATCGCCACCCAGTTGGTGGGTTGTTTTTCGACTTGACCCATGTCGGCGCCGGCGGCCAGGACCAGGCCGGACGCCAGCAGCGCCAGCAGTGCGACAAAAAGCGATTTAGTCATTTTCATTTGGAGACGTCCTTCAGGATGGCGGCGGTGAGATCGTCATACTCTTTGTTGGCACGGCGCACGTAAATGGCCGTAATCACGACGGTGAACACGATCACACCCATGCCGATGGGAATGCCCCACGTTGTCACGCCATCGCCGATGCGCTGCGCCAGGAAAGGTTTGTTGAAGGCAATCAGGGCGATGTAACCGTAATACACGATCATCATCAGGAAGGTAAGCAGCCAGCCGAAGTTATTGCGCTTGGTTTTTAGCTCCAGGTACTTCGGGTGCTTTTGGATTTTGTCGACCACCGGATCAATCATATGGGTCCCGTCAAGTGAGGTTGGAACAAACAGCAAGAAATGTGGCGCAGACCACATGATTTGATTATTGCGACAAAGCCAAAATAAACCCATAAATTTTTAGTGGTCAATTACTAAAGCGCTCGAGCTAAAGTAAAAAAATAGTGTCCAGATTCTCGGCCGCGCAAGCAGTTGCTGATCACCAGAGCGCCTAAATCGAAATTCTGCATATCTTCAAGCGTCGCCTGCCGGCGTTCGCGCTTGGGCTTGGGGCTGCACCTGGCCGACGATGGCGCCGCCCTTGCCATTGACCGCCTCTATGCAGAGCATGGCAGCTGCAATGGATTCTTCGGCAGTGGCGGCAAGGGCCAGTAGACGAGTCAATGCCATGATGACCCTTGTTGGAAGAAGGGACAAATGGCCTGGGCGATGTCGGGGCGGGTCAAACGGCTTGACGGCCGCCGGCTCGGCCCTGGATACCCTTGCAATAGAGCCGGGCCGGGGAAGTACCTAGAATCCTTGGCCTCAACAGCCAAAAGCCCAACCATGACCCAGGGAATCATCCGCATTCGCGGTGCGCGCCAGCACAACCTCAAGAACCTGGACCTCGACATTCGCACCGGCGAGCTCACCGTGGTCACCGGGCCCAGCGGCTCGGGCAAGTCGAGTCTGGTGTTTGACACCCTGTTTGCCGAAGGGCAGCGGCGCTATGTGGAAACCTTCAGTGCTTACGCGCGCCAGTTTCTGGACCGCATGGACAAACCCGCCGTGGACAAGGTCGAGGGGGTGC
This sequence comes from Rhodoferax sp., assembly GCA_013791765.1. Taxonomy (GTDB): domain Bacteria; phylum Pseudomonadota; class Gammaproteobacteria; order Burkholderiales; family Burkholderiaceae_C; genus Rhodoferax. Next base: position 17,615 of record VMTC01000125.1, on the reverse strand, counting down.
CGCCCGCGATTGCGATTGACCAGACCAACCCGGTGCGCTCCAGTCGCTCCACCGTGGGCACCATGACCGAGCTCAATGATCATCTGAAGCTGCTGTTTGCCCGCGCGGGCCACCTGTTTGACCGGGACACGGCGCAGCCGGTGCGCCATGACTCGGCGGAGACCATTTACGCGCAACTGGTGGAGCGCTCTGCGGCGACGAATGCGCGCTTGGCCATCACCTTTCCGGTGGAGTTGCCGGCCAGCGCCACGCCCGAAGAAGTTGCGCAATGGTTGTCGCTGAGCGGATTTACCAAGGTGCAGGCCGAGCGCGACGTCGAGGTGGCGGCAATGCCGGTTGCCAGTCCCAAGAAGTCGGGCAAGCCCGCCGCGCCGGTCGCCACCCGGCGCAAAGTGCTGGACGTGGTGGCCGACCGCTTCAGGCTGGGTCATGCTGAGCGTGCGCGCGTGCTCGAGGCGATCGAGGTGGCGCTCAAGCATGGCAGCGGTTCTATCAATGTTTATGTATTAAATGAGGCTCTAGCCAGCGTAGAACAAGCGTATGAAGCTATAGATTCAATAGCGACTACAGCGCCCGAGATCTGGCGCTTCTCCACCGGTCTGCACTGTCCCGACAGCAACTTGCGCTACACCGAGCCGCTGGCATCAAGCTTCTCCTTCAATTCCGCCGTCGGCGCTTGCGGCAGCTGCCGCGGTTTTGGCCGTGTGATCGGCGTCGATTACGGCTTGGTGATCCCCAACGACAAGCTGACGCTGCGCGCTGGCGCCATCAAGCCGATGCAGACCCCGGCCTGGAAGGAGGCGCAGGACGATCTGATGCGCCACGCCGAGGCCGCGGGCATTCCACGCGACACGCCTTGGAACAAGCTCACGCCCGAGCAGCAGCACTGGGTGATCAATGGCTCGCCCAACTGGAACGGCAAGTGGAACCAGCACTGGTTTGGCATCAAGCGTTTCTTTGAGTACCTGGAAACCAAGTCCTACAAGATGCACATTCGCGTGCTGCTGTCCAAGTACCGCAGTTACACGCCATGCCCTGCCTGCGGCGGGGCGCGGCTGAAGACCGAAAGTCTGTTGTGGCGCATCGGCGCGAAGGCCGATGCGGATGCGGTGCTGGCGCCGGCGCAGCGCTTCATGCCGGTTGGCGTGTCGTGGTCACGCGAGCAGCTGGAGGCCCTGCCGGGCCTGTGTCTGCACGACTTGATGCTGCTGCCGCTGGACCGGGTGCGTCTGTTTTTTGATGCGCTGCAGGGCCGGCTTGGGGTGTCGGGGGGCTCGCAAGCGGATGCCAAAACGCTGAAGCTCTTGCTTGAAGAAATTTGCACACGCCTGAAATACCTGTGTGAAGTGGGCATTGGCTACCTCACGCTGGACCGGCAAAGCCGCACGCTCAGCGGTGGCGAGGTGCAGCGCATCAACCTCACGACGGCTCTTGGCACGTCCTTGGTCAACACCCTGTTTGTGCTCGATGAGCCCAGCATCGGCCTGCACCCGCGCGACATGCACCGCATCATCGTGGCGATGCAGCGCCTGCGTGATGCCGGCAACACGCTGGTGGTGGTGGAGCACGACCCGGCGGTGATGCTGGCGGCCGACCGCATGATCGACATGGGGCCGGGCCCGGGCGAGAACGGCGGCCAGATCGTGTTCGACGGCTCCACGGAAGATCTGCGCCATGCCGACACCCTGACCGGCGCTTACCTGGGCGGGCGCAAGCAGGTCGGCCTGGGCTTTGCGCGGCTGGTGGCCGCCAACACCCCACGCCTGGTTCTGGAAGGCGCACGTGAGCACAACCTGAAGAACGTCAGCGTCGAGTTTCCGTTACAGCGCCTGGTGTGCGTCACCGGTGTCAGCGGTTCCGGCAAGTCGACCCTGATCCAGGACATCCTGGCACCGGCGCTCAAACGCCACTTTGGCAAGCCGTCGGAATCGCCCGGCACCTTTGAGCGCCTGTTGGGCGCCGAACAACTCAGCGATGTGGTGTTTGTGGACCAGTCGCCGATTGGCAAGACCGCGCGCTCCAATCCGGTCAGCTACGTCGGCGCCTGGGATGCCATTCGCGAGATTTTTGCCACGGCACCCCTGTCGCGCCAGCGCGGCTACACCGCGACCAAATTCAGCTTCAACAACGGCGACGGCCGCTGCCCCACCTGCGGCGGTTCCGGCTTTGAGCATGTGGAGATGCAGTTTTTAAGCGACGTCTACCTGCGCTGCCCGGACTGCGATGGCAAACGCTACCGCCCCGAAATCCTGGAGATCATGATTGAGCGACGCGAGCCCTCAGGCTCATCCACTGCAGCAACCGGTGCCAGCGCAACCGTGCGCCAGCTCAACGTCGCCGACGTCCTGAACCTCACCGTCAGCGAGGCCGCTGCGCTTTTTGCACTTGATCGCGACGTCATTTGCGCGCTCCAGCCGATCATGGATGTGGGTCTGGACTACGTGAAGCTGGGCCAGCCGGTGCCCACGCTCAGCGGCGGCGAGGCGCAGCGCCTCAAGCTCGCCGGTTTCCTGGCGGACGCGGCCAAGAGCAGTAGCGCCAGCCGCCAGGCCTTGGCCAAACGCGGCACGCTGTTCATGTTTGACGAGCCCACCACCGGTCTGCACTTCGACGATATCGCCAAGCTGATGCGCGCCTTGCGCAAACTGCTGGATGTGGGGCATTCACTGGTGGTGATCGAGCACAACCTGGATGTGATTCGGGCCTCGGATTGGCTGATCGACCTCGGGCCCGAAGGGGGCGATGCCGGCGGTGAAGTCGTCGCCTATGGCACGCCGGACGATGTGCGGCAGCATCCGACTTCGCATACGGGCAAAGCCTTGCGCGACTACGCGGCGGCGATGGGGGGGGTGCATGGGGTCAATGAAGTCAGTGCGCCCTATTTGGGGCGCGCTACGGTGGATGGGGTTGTTCCTGCAGATTCCATCCAGATCATCAATGCGCGGGAGCACAACTTGAAATCCCTCAGTGTCAACATTCCACGCGGCAAGTTCACGGTGGTGACCGGCGTGTCGGGTTCGGGCAAATCGACGCTGGCCTTTGACATCTTGTTCAACGAAGGGCAGCGCCGTTATCTGGAGTCGCTCAACGCCTACGCGCGCTCTATCGTGCAACCGGCGGGGCGACCCGAAGTGGATGCGGTCTATGGCATTCCGCCGACGGTGGCGATCGAGCAGCGGCTCTCGCGAGGGGGGCGCAAATCGACCGTCGGCACCACCACCGAGGTCTGGCATTTCTTGCGCCTGCTGTTTGTGAAGCTGGGCACGCAGCATTGCATTCATGAAGGCAGCCCGGTGGCGCCGCAAACGCCGGACAGCATTGCCGCCCAACTCATGAAAAACTTTCGCGGCCAGCACATTGGCCTGTTGGCGCCGCTGGTGATGAACCGCAAAGGCGTTTACACCGAGCTGGCCGACTGGGCGCGGCCGCGCGGCTTCACCCACTTGCGGGTGGACGGTAACTTCTTGCCGACCACGGCTTTCCCGCGCATCGACCGCTTCAAGGAGCACACGATCGAGCTGCCGGTGATGAGCCTGGACGTGTTCCCGGAGAACGAAGCGCAACTGCGCACGGCGCTGGCAACCGCGCTGATGCACGGCAAAGGCGTGGTGCATGTGTTGAGCAACTTGACCGGCTTGCGCGCCGCCATGCTGGCAGGCACAGCGACCGCTCAGATTGGCACGCTGCAGGCTTTTTCCACGCTGCGCGCCTGTCCGGTGTGCAGCACCAGTTACGCCGAGCTGGACCCGCGCCTGTTCTCCTACAACAGCAAGCATGGCTGGTGCCCGGACTGCGTCGGCACCGGTTTGCGCCTGAACAAAGAGCAGCGCAAGGTGTTCGACGACTCGGTGCGTGACGACGACAACAAGGGGCGCGAGCAGACTTTTGCTGAAGCTGATGTGGAAGACCTGGTGGATGCCGTGTGCCCCAGCTGCCACGGCACGCGCTTGAACGCCACGGCGCGGGCGGTGCGGCTCGAGTTGGGGGCGGAGAACCATGCTGCGTTGACCCGCAGCGCACGCGGGGTGTCCGACTCCGCGAATGTCCCCCGGCCCGGGCTGCGCCCGAGCCTCCGCCTTGACTTGGCAAAACCCCAAGTCCACTCTACGTCAGACACCCCACGCACGCCGCTAGACCTTGTTGGGAAATCGGTTGGAGATTTGGCGCTTTACCCGAATGTCCCCGCCATCACCGACCTAGCACGTTTGAGTGTGAGCGACTTGCGCCAATGGGTTGAAACGTTGCAAGCCCAGGGCCGCATGAGCCCGCGCGAAACCGAAATTGCGCGTGACCTGATCCCCGAAATCAAGGGTCGGCTCGAGTTTCTGGAGCAGGTGGGTTTGGGCTATCTCACGCTCGATCGCGGGGCGCCCACGCTCAGTGGGGGCGAGGCGCAGCGCATCCGGCTGGCGGCGCAACTTGGCAGCAACCTGCAGGGCGTCTGCTACGTGCTGGACGAGCCCACCATTGGCCTGCACCCGCGCGACAACCAGATCCTGCTGGGTGCCCTGCAGTCCTTGAGTGACCAGGGCAACACGCTGGTGGTGGTGGAGCACGACGAAGACACCATCCGCTATGCCGACCACATCATCGACATTGGGCCCAGCGCGGGCAAACGTGGTGGGCGGCTGGTGGCCGAGGGTACTGTGGCGGATATTCAAGGGGCGACTGAGTCACAAACGGGGCGCTATCTTCTGCATGCGATGAAGCACCCGTTGCAGCCGCGTCGGCCTGTCGTCGCGCCCGCTGGCGCTGGCGCTGGCGCTGATGCTGGTGGTGATGTGATACGCGTTGCAGCCAGTCTGAGCGTGTCAGCATCGTCGGCCACGACCATAGTGAATTTGGCAAAACCCCAAGTCCAGGCAAAACCCCAAGTCCAGGGGTCGGATTGCATTTTCGTCCCCGCTCCCCCCAAGAAGAAAAAAGCCGCTTCGAAATTGGAATCTGACCCCAATTTCGCGGGCCCCGAAGTGCCGTGCTGGCTGACGGTCACCAACGCCACCCTGCACAACCTGCAACACGTCACCGCCCAAGTCCCCTTAAGTCGACTCGTCGCCATCACTGGTGTCAGTGGCTCCGGAAAATCGACCCTGGCACGAGACGTTTTGCTCGCTAACGTCCACACCGCCGTGCAAAAACGCAGCACCCGCGCTGGCCGCGACGCGTTGGCTGCGGGTGAACAAATCAACTGGGTCGGTTGCGCATCGGTATCTGGTTTTGAGGCCGTAGACCGTGTGCTCGAAGTGGACCAGACGCCCATCGGCAAGACCCCGCGTTCCTGCCCTGCGACTTACATCGGCTTCTGGGACATCATCCGCAAGCTTTTTGCCGACACGCTCGAGGCCAAGGCACGCGGCTACGCCGCCAATCGATTCAGCTTCAACACGGGAGAGGGCCGCTGTGCCGGTTGTGAGGGGCAGGGCATTCGCACCATCGCCATGAGTTTTCTGCCGGACGTCAAGGTGTTGTGCGAGACCTGCAAGGGCGCGCGCTTCAACCCCGAGACGCTGGCCGTGACGTGGCGCGGCAAAAACATTGGTGATGTGCTGCAAATGGAAGTGGATGAAGCGGTGCAATTTTTTGCCGCCATGCCCAACATCAGCCACCCGCTGCAATTGCTCAAAGACGTGGGGTTGGGTTATCTGACGCTGGGGCAGCCCTCGCCCACGCTCAGCGGCGGCGAGGCGCAGCGCCTCAAGCTGGTGACCGAACTGAGCAAGGTGCGCGACGACATCACGCGGCGCGGTCAAAAAGCCCCGCACACCCTGTATGTGCTGGACGAGCCCACCGTCGGCCTGCACATGGCCGACGTGGAAAAACTGATCAAGGTGCTGCACCGGCTGGTCGATGGTGGCCACAGCGTGGTGGTGATCGAACACGACCTGGATGTGATTGCCGAGGCAGATTGGGTGATTGACCTGGGGCCCGACGGCGGCAACGCCGGCGGCCGCGTGGTGGCGGCGACGACGCCAGAGGGTGTGGTGGCGCTGGGCACACCCACCGGCGTGGCGCTGGCCGGGGTGCTGGCCAGGTAGCCTTACCGTCCCAGGAACGGAAACAGCTGGATCAGGCCGTCGGACATGACCTCGACCGCCAGCGCCGCCAGGATCAAGCCCATCAGGCGCGTCATGACGTTGATGCCAGTCTTGCCCAGGCCGCGTGCAATTGGCTGCGCCAGCGAAAAGCACAGGGCAGTGACCAGTGCGATGACCACGCCGTAGCCCACCAGCGTGCCCAACTGCCAGAAGGTTTTCGCTTTTTCGGCGTAAATCACGACCGTTGACATGGTGGCCGGCCCGGTCAGCAGCGGAATGGTCAGCGGCACCACCGCGATGCTGGCGCGCGCGGCCGCGTCTTGTACGTCCTCTTCGGCCGTGGTTTTGCTCTCAACCGGCCGCCCGTTGAGCATCGACAGTGCGGCGGTAAGCAGCAGCAGGCCGCCACCGACCTGAAAGCTGGCCAGCGAGATGCCAAAGAAATTCAGGATGTGCAGGCCCATGAGCGCACAAGTCGCAATCACAAGAAAGGCACTGAAGGACGAGATCCAAATCGTGCGCCGTCGTTGCTCGCGCGTGAAGTCCTGCGTGTAGTGAATGAAAAAAGGCACGATCGCCAACGGATTGACGATGGCCAGCAGCGTGACGAGGGGCTTGAAGTCCATGATTTTCTCGTGGTTGATGAGCTGCAAGGACTAAAGTGGCCCAGGGTCAGGCACTGTGGCAGATATCCGTTGACGCCGGGTTGCTAGAGCGATCTACGACAGATCGGACTGCGGCTCATCCGCTTGGTGGTGGGCGGCAGGCACTGGCTGGCTGGGCGCCTGATGCAAGGCCCACAGGACCTCGCGTGGGTCCATGCCGTACATGTCGGCAAACTCTTCGGGTGTCTTTCCGCTGCTGTTGAAGGCGCTGCGTAAGGCCTCCTGTTTGGCCAGCTTCTGATCAAGTTCGGCGAATGCTTGCTCCAGCAAGGCATTGGCGCCCTCGTCTTTCATTTGCACGCGTGCAACATAGTCTTGCCGGGGCAAGCCAGAGGCCTCGAAGGCGCTAATCAGTTGCGCGCGCAATTTCGGCCGCAAATCAGCCTGGCTGCGGCCTTGCCGACGGCGAAACAACTCCAGCAGCGCAAAGTGAATATGCTCGGGGGCGACCGGCTCCACGGCGGCGCCTTGCAGGTCATGGCGCGGCTTGCCGGCGGCCACACTCTGCAGATAACGGGTCGAGCGCGTGTGCTGACCCAGTGCCAGCTTCAGGCTGTCGCGCTGGAACTGTTCGGGGTGCAGGGCCAGCAGCTCTTGAAAAATGCCAAGCTTGAGCGGCAAAAACTCGGCGCCAAACAGCTGCGGATAGAGTTCAAACAGTTTTTCCAGCACGGGCTGGACCGATGGCGAGCGTCCAGGCTTGCTGGATTGTTCGTTCGGCGCCGTAGGCTGCGTCGCTGGCGTGGGCGTCGCGTCTTGAGCGGCTGCGTCTAAGGTGGTACTGGTCATAGGATTAAGCGTTAGGTCAACCCGCCATTGTCGACCAAGTGGCCCGCCAGCGGTTGGTGGCCCAGCTTAAGGCGCATCCACTCCCAGAAACTCAGCCAGTGCGACAGTGGTCATGGCGCCTGCCTGGCTCACCGTTTGACCCGACTTCATGTTCTTGGCCACAATGAATGGCACCGCGTCGGCGCCAAAGCTGTTAAACAGTTGGGTGTTGTTCTTGATCGACTGTTCGATCTCGGGGTTGACGCTGCTGCTGGCCGCTATGCCGCCCTGGCCTGCCAGCAGCGACGTTTCATGCTCGGTCATCAAGGCCGCCGGACTGGCTGCGGTCAGCAGTGCTGCACCTTGCGCCTTGCTGCTGGCATTGATCATGCCAATTGGAATCCAGACAAATTTGACCTTGCGCTGCAGCGGCTCGGACGCCTGCCACAGGTGCCCGCAGTGGGAGCACTGAGTGTCGAAAAAAACGTAGACCGTGTTGCTGCTCATCAGGGCGCCGGCGCTAAAGCCTTTGGCCTGTGCGGCTATCGTCGGCAAGGAGACTTCGCGTTTGCTTGCGGCCGCAGTCTTGGTGGAATCCTGCGGCGAGCAGCCGCTGATGCCCAGCGCGATTGACAGCAGGACTATGGATAACAAGGGGTGGAATTTCAAAGGATGCCTTTCAAATGGAAGGGGGACTGTAATTTCAGGTTGTCCCAAGCATGGCGATTATCGCGGTGAGCGCTCCAGATAGCGCTTGCGCCAGAAAAACACCACCAAGAGCACAGTGGTAAAGCCCATCGCCACCATCGCCAGCCAAAAGCCGTTGGACCGGTGCAAGAGCGGGATGAAATCAAAGTTCATGCCGAAGATACCGGCAATCAGGTTCAGCGGCAAAAAGATGGCGGTCAGCACAGTGAGCGTGCGCATGATCTCGTTGGTGCGGTGGCTTTGGGCGTTGAAGTGCATCTGCACAGCGGCTTCTGCGTTTTGCTCGAGCCGACGCACGTGATGCACCACGCGCTCAATGTGCTCGAGCACGTCGCGGCTGCGCACCAGTAGCATTTCATGCGCGCGCTGGCTCAAGGCGGTGTCGGCCTCGGGCCAGGTCTTGAGGGACTCGATCCAGTCCTGCACGGCGCTGCGCTGGTCTTCGCATATCTCGTCCAGGTGGTGCAGTGAAAGTCGGGCGCTCAGCAGGGCGCTCCAGTTGTTAAAGCGTGTCTTCGGGTTCAGCAGCTCGGCCTGCCAGTGGTCCAGTTGGTGCGTGAGATCGCGCCGCAGGTCCAGGTAACTGTCCACCATCTGGTTGACGATGCGCAGCATCATGTCTGCCGGGTCGCTTGGCACCCCGCGCGCACCGACCGAGCGACTGTCCGGGCTGATGCTGCTGGCAGCGGGCGCCATGCTGCCGCCCGCTGCCAGCAAGCGCGCGGCGTAGGCGTCGCGCACCGAGAAGTCGGTCGGGTGAATCGTCAGCAGAACGCGGTCGAACACCACAAAGCCCACCGGGCTGGTGTCAATACGGCGCAAAATCGGCGGCCCCCCGCGGGCTGGCAAATAGGCCAGCGCTTGGCCCGCTGCTACCTGATCAGTCTCGCTGCGGCCAGCCTCAAGACGGCGAAACACCAGCAGGTCGTACTGTGAGGTGACGTCGTAGCGAGAGGGCAACTGCTGGTTTAGCAAGTCAGCGACGTGCAAATCAAGCAGTTGCGTGCCGGTAAGCGCTTGCAGTGTGGCATGTAACTGCGCTTGCAGCGCCTCGAACTGCGCGCGGGAGCAGGCAATCCACAGGTAGCCGCGCTCTGGCAGGCGCACCTGCTGCAGTGCAGCCAAGGGTGTGAGTCCGAGTGCTGCATTGGCGCCAGCGATCAGGGTCTCGCGCACGTTGGCGGCGTCAATGGTGAAGATTCGCAGGGGCTGTTCCATCACGGTTCTATAGAATAAATTGGCCGCTAGCCCTCGTCATTGCTAGGTAAATAGCTATTATTTTTGCAGCAAACGGGCGGCATCCCGGGCGAAGTAGGTGAGCACGCCATCGGCGCCGGCGCGCTTGAAGGCGAGCAGGCTTTCCAGCATGACGGCATCATGGTCGAGCCAGCCGTTTTGCGCGGCGGCCTTGAGCATGGCGTATTCGCCAGACACCTGGTAGGCAAAAGTGGGCACCTTGAACTCATCCTTGACGCGGCGCACCACGTCCAGATAGGGCATGCCGGGCTTGACCATGACCATGTCGGCGCCCTCAAGAATGTCCAGCGCCACTTCGCGCAGGGCTTCGTTCGAGTTGCCCGGGTCCATCTGGTAGACCTTCTTGTTGCTGCGCCCCAGGTTGGCCGCTGAGCCCACGGCCTCACGGAACGGGCCGTAAAACGCGGACGCGTACTTGGCGCTGTACGCCATGATGCGGGTATGGATGAAGTGATTGGCTTCCAGGGCTTGACGAATGGCGCCGATGCGCCCGTCCATCATGTCGCTGGGGGCGACGATGTCGACGCCGGCCGCTGCATGGCAGAGAGCTTGTTTGACCAACACCTCGACGGTTTCGTCGTTCATGATGTATCCGTCTTCCAGTGGATCGGGGCTGGGCAGGCCATCCTGGCCATGGCTGGTGAACGGATCAAGCGCCACGTCCGTCATGACGCCCAGATCGGGGAATTCTTTTTTCAGGGCCCGCACCACGCGCGGCACCAGGCCGTCGGGGTTGAAGGCTTCGCGGCCATCAGGGGTTTTAAGCGACTGCTCAATCACCGGGAACAAGGCCATCACCGGAATGCCCAGCTTGACGCATTCTTCGGCCACGGGCAGCAACAAGTCCAGGCTCAGGCGGTCCACGCCGGGCATGGACGACACCGGCTGGCGCTGCTGTTGACCGTCGACGACAAAAATAGGGTAGATCAGGTCATGCGCAGTCAAGATGTTCTCGCGCACCAGATTTCGTGTGAAGCTGTCGCGGCGCAAGCGGCGCGGGCGACCCGAGGGGTAGGGAGCAAAGTTTGTCATGGCCAAAAGTGTAAGGCGTTCAAGGTTTTGGCCGTCTCGATTACAAAATATTTTATGGCTTGACTTGAAACACGGTCAGAACTTTGTTAAATTACGCATGGGCAGTTCGCTGCCTCCCGCTTTTCCTCCCTGAGCGGGGCCTTGATGTGTGACAGCAAATAGGCTTACCACCCCAGCCCTTGCGCTGGGGTTTTTTTTGGTAGGCTCTTTAGTCGCCCAAGCGCGGTGGGGTCGGCGTCTCGTTGATCGACAGAGATGGCTCCCGCTCTACTAAGGACCGGTCCACAAATAACATGCACATTTGGCTCACCATCTTTGGGTGCACTGCGGCATTGCAAATCGCTTGTGCGGCAGAACTGCACGGCACGCTTTGCGCCTAGCATTGCATCCCAAATCCGGCGGCCAAATGCACAGCTTATTCATGGACAGGCCCTAAACTGCATCCTATGCTTTGTATTAAGTCGTTCCGCCTTGTTTTTGTCGTCAGTTGCGTGGTCCACCGGCCTTGTGTGAATAGCCGTCTGGTCAACTTGGCCACCCGGCCAGCAGTTGGCTTGATGATGGCCATGGTTGTGCTCAAGCCGTTCTGAGTCGCAGATGCACAAGACCTCCGCGTGGCCCCTGGCTCTGATGTGCGTTGGGCTCATCTGTTACGCCAGCCTGTATCCCTTTTCCGATTGGCGCTACCAGGGTGTTGTGCCCTGGGCCTTCCTCAGCAGCCCGTGGCCCAAGTACTGGACTGGTTTTGATGTCACGACCAACCTGTTGGGTTACATGCCGCTGGGCTTCTTGTTGGCACTCAGTGCTTTGCGCAGCGGGCGCGGGCATTTTGCCGTGATGCTGGCGACGCTGGTGGCGGGCGGCTTGTCGCTGGCGCTGGAGTCGCTGCAAAATTATTTGCCCCTGCGGGTGCCTTCGAATCTGGATTTAGGAATGAATGTGCTGGGCGCCTGGCTCGGTGCGCTGCTGGCCTGGGGCCTGGAAAAGTTGGGCGTCATTGCGCGCTGGAGCATTTTCAGGGCGCGCTGGTTTGTGCCCGACGCCCGCGGGGGACTCGTATTGTTGGCTTTGTGGCCGCTCGCCTTGCTGTTCCCGGCCGCAGTGCCGTTTGGCTTGGGGCAGGTGCTGGAACGGCTGGAAGCGGCCTTGGCCGAGGGCTTGGACGGCACGCCTTGGCTCGATTGGCTGCCGGTGCGCGATATTGAATTGCAGCCCTTGGTGCCGGGTGCCGAACTGATCTGCGTCATGCTGGGCCTGCTTATTCCCTGCTTGCTGGGTTATTGCATCATCCGCGCAGCCGCCCGGCGCCTGCTGTTTGCGTTGCTGGTGTTTGCCTGTGGCATCGGTGTGACGGCGCTTTCGGCTGCGTTGAGTTATGGCCCGGAGCACGCATGGGCGTGGTTCAGTTTGCCGGTCAAGGCGGGCCTGGTTGCTGCGCTGGTGTTGGCATTGTCATTGGTGGGCGTGCCCAGGCGCGTGAGCGCGGCGTTGGTGTTGTTGGCGCTGGGCATTCACTTGGACCTGCTGAACCAGGCGCCAGCCAGTGCCTATTTCGCCCAGACCTTGTCAACCTGGGAGCAGGGGCGCTTTATTCGCTTTCACGGCCTGGCGCAGTGGCTGGGATGGCTGTGGCCTTATGCCGCGCTGGTTTATGTGCTGTTCCGGGTTTGGGTCAGGGATACAAAAAACTAGAATCAAGGCCATGACTGAAATCAAACCAAACCAAGAGGCGGGAAACGGGCTAGAGCCCCAGTCGCTCCAATCCTATTACGAACGACATGTCTTCTTTTGTCTCAACGAAAGAAAAGAAGGGGAAGTCTGCTGTGCGCGCTACCAGGCGCAGCAGGCTTTCGATCACTGCAAGACGCGGATCAAGGCGGAGGGGTTGGCAGGCCCTGGCCAAGTGCGCGTGAACAAGGCCGGCTGCATGGACCGGTGCGCCGCCGGACCGGTGCTGGTGGTTTACCCCGAGGCGGTCTGGTACACCTACCTGGACACCGCTGACATTGATGAAATTGTCGACTCGCACCTGAAAAAGGGCCAGGTGGTGCAGCGTCTGCTCATCCCGCCAACGCTGGGGCGCTGATACTAATTCTTACATTTTTGGCCTCCAGCCCCCGTCTATACTACGTCATACGCTATTATATAAATAGCATTTATTTAGATCCATCTTGCCGTCAGGCAAGATGGGCATACCCACTCCATGATGAAAAAACTACTCTTGACCTTGGCCGCTGCCGTGTGTTTTTCGGTCGCGGCCCAGACGCCTCAACCGCCTGAAATTGCGGCACGTTCCTATCTGTTGTTTGATGTCACGGCCAATCAGTTCCTGGCAGAAAGGGATATTGACAGCCCGGTGGAGCAGGCATCGCTGACCAAACTGATGACCGCTTATGTTGTTTTTGATGCGCTGCGCAGCAAAAAAATCGACCTCAAGCAAACCCTGCCGGTGAGTGAGCGCGCCTGGAAGATGCCGGGTTCCCGCATGTTCATCGATCCCAAGATGCAGGTGCCGGTGGAAGACCTGCTCAAAGGCATGATTGTGCAAAGCGGCAACGATGCCACCATGGCTCTGGCTGAAGGCGTTGGCGGCACGGCTGAGCAGTTTGTGCGGCTTATGAACGAGCAAGCCAAGGCGTTGGGCATGAAGTCCACGAACTACCGAAATCCCGAAGGCCTGACCGAGGCAGGTCACACCACCACGGCACGCGACCTGAGCATCCTGGCCAACCGCCTGATGCACGATTTTCCCGATTACGTGGGCTATTACGCCATCAAGAAATACCGTTACCCGGGCACCCCCGCGGCGAATGACAACAACCGTAACCTGCTGCTGTTTCGCGACCCGACCGTGGATGGTTTGAAGACCGGGCACACCAATGCTGCGGGCTATTGCCTGATTGCCACCGCCAAGCGCGAGGTCGTCGGCCTGGGTGCGTCAGGTGTCGCTGCCGGATCACCGGCCGCCATGGGAAGTCGGCGCCTGTTGGCGATTGTGTTGGGTGCGGCCAGTGAGAACGCGCGCGCCAACGAGGCTCAGAAGCTGCTCAATTGGGGCTACACCGCATTTGAGCCCGTCAAACTGTTTGATGGCAATCAGGCTGTGGTTTCTCCTGCGGTCTGGAAGGGTAAGACCACAACCGTCAAATTGGGCCGCCCAGAAGCGATTGTGGTGGCCGTTCCTGCAGGCACCGCAGGCAAGCTCAAAACGCAGGTGCTGCGCTCGGACCCTCTGGTCGCCCCCTTCACCAAAGGTCAGCAAGTGGGCACTCTGAAGGTCACGAGTGGTGAGCAGGTCGTGGTTGAGGTACCGTTGCTGGTCCTGGAGACCGTAGAGCAGGCTGGGGTGTTGGGTCGAGCCTGGGATGCACTGCGTCTGTGGATCAAGTGAAGGGATGTGGTGCCAGCTTTGCTGCCAGCCCGCAACGCACAAGCGCCAGAACCGCAAAAATAATTGCGGGTAGGAGCTTGACCTGCTATAGTTGAAAGCTTTTCGGAATTTCCGAAGGGTTTCACGTTTTCGAAGTATTTAAGTCTTAGCTGCAACTGCAGCTATCAAACGTTGAGGGACGTTTTTCAATGCCAACCATTAATCAGCTAGTTCGTCAGGGGCGCGAGGTCGAAACGATCAAGTCCAAAAGCCCTGCGATGCAAAATTCTCCGCAGCGTCGCGGTGTCTGCACCCGTGTGTACACCACAACGCCCAAGAAGCCTAACTCGGCTCTGCGTAAAGTCGCCAAAGTGCGCTTGACCAACGGGTTTGAAGTCATTTCCTACATTGGCGGTGAAGGCCACAACCTGCAGGAACACAGTGTGGTGCTGGTTCGCGGCGGTCGTGTCAAGGATCTGCCGGGTGTGCGTTACCACATCGTGCGTGGCTCGCTTGACTTGCAAGGCGTGAAAGACCGCAAGCAGTCGCGCTCCAAGTACGGTGCCAAGAAGCCAAAAGCCAAATAGGCTTTTCGCTTAATAAACAAAGGTGTTGTCTCCCGCGTGGCGCGGTGATGCAACGTAGTGACCCGCTGTTGGGTCGAGTAAGTAAAAACCAACATGGTTTTTGCGGTGTCTGAACAAGACGCCAACTGAAGCAAAGAGGTGAAAAAATGCCACGTCGTCGCGAAGTCCCTAAACGTGAAATCCTGCCGGATCCCAAGTTCGGCAATGTTGAGCTGTCCAAATTCATGAACGTGATCATGGAGGGCGGCAAAAAGGCGGTTGCCGAGCGCATCATTTATGGTGCCCTGGAGCAGATCGAGAAGAAGAACCCGGGTAAAGACCCGGTTGAGGCCTTTACCATGGCCATCAACAACGTCAAGCCGATGGTTGAAGTGAAGTCCCGCCGCGTCGGTGGCTCCAACTACCAGGTCCCAGTTGAAGTGCGCCCGGTTCGCCGTCTGGCCCTGTCCATGCGTTGGATCAAGGAAGCCGCCCGCAAGCGCGGCGAGAAATCAATGGCCTTGCGCCTGGCCAATGAACTCATGGAAGCCACCGAAGGTCGGGGCGGCGCCATGAAGAAGCGTGACGAAGTTCACCGCATGGCAGAAGCCAACAAGGCTTTCTCTCACTTCCGCTTCTAAAGCGGCTACTGCGCATTGTTTATGCGTCGTTGCATGGGCTAGCCGTGCGAACAGCACTGTCAGCGCCCATGCGCCTAGCCTAAACATTGCTCGCTACGCCGCTGGGGTCACAAGCCCGGGCGGCGTTGCAGTTTGAAATTTACAGATCAACCAAGGATCCATCATGGCTCGCCATACCCCCATTGAGCGCTACCGCAATATCGGTATCTCTGCTCACATTGACGCCGGGAAAACAACCACCACCGAGCGCATTCTTTTTTATACCGGTGTGAATCACAAGATTGGTGAAGTGCATGACGGCGCCGCCACCATGGACTGGATGGAGCAGGAGCAAGAGCGTGGCATCACGATCACGTCGGCGGCGACCACCTGCTTCTGGAAAGGCATGGAAAACAACTTCCCCGAGCACCGTATCAATATTATTGATACGCCGGGACACGTCGATTTTACGATTGAGGTCGAACGCTCCATGCGCGTGCTCGACGGCGCCTGCATGGTCTACTGTGCCGTGGGTGGCGTGCAGCCGCAATCGGAAACCGTATGGCGTCAGGCCAATAAATACAAGGTGCCGCGTTTGGCCTTTGTCAACAAGATGGACCGTACCGGTGCCAACTTTTTCAAAGTTGTGGACCAGATGAAGTTGCGCCTGAAGGCCAGTCCGATTCCGATCGTGATTCCGATTGGCGCTGAAGAGCATTTCACCGGCGTGGTTGACCTGATCAAAATGAAAGCCATCATCTGGGACGAAGCCTCCCAGGGCATGAAGTTTGAATACAAGGAAATCCCGCAGGAGTTGCTGGCCTTGGCCAAGGAATGGCGCGAGAAAATGGTCGAAGCGGCCGCAGAGGCGTCCGAGGAATTCATGAACAAGTACCTGGAAGAAGGTGACTTGACGGAAGACGAAATCAAGCTCGGTATCCGTACCCGCACCATCGCCAGCGAAATTCAGCCCATGTTCTGTGGCACGGCTTTCAAGAACAAGGGTGTGCAGCGCATGCTGGACGCCATTATCGAGTTCATGCCAGCGCCGGTTGACATTCCGCCAGTGAAGGGCACCGATGAAGACGAGTTGCCAATCACGCGCAAGGCTGACGACAAAGAGAAGTTTTCTGCTTTGGCCTTCAAGTTGATGACCGACCCGTTTGTGGGCCAGTTGACCTTCGTGCGCGTCTATTCTGGCGTGCTGAACAAAGGCGACAGCGTCTACAACCCGATTCGCGGCAAAAAAGAGCGTATCGGACGGATTGTGCAGATGCACGCCAACAACCGCCAGGAAGTGAGCGAAATTGTCGCGGGCGATATCGCCGCTTGCGTTGGTCTGAAAGACGTGACGACCGGCGAGACCTTGTGCGATCCCAATGCCATCATCATGCTTGAGCGCATGGTGTTCCCTGAGCCGGTGATTACGCAGGCGGTGGAGCCCAAGACCAAGGTTGACCAGGAAAAAATGGGTATCGCCTTGCAGCGTCTGGCGGCAGAAGATCCTTCTTTCCGGGTCAAGACGGACGAAGAGTCCGGCCAGACCCTGATTGCCGGCATGGGCGAGTTGCACCTCGAAATCATTGTCGACCGCATGAAGCGTGAGTTCGGCGTTGAAGCCAATGTGGGCAAGCCGCAAGTGGCCTACCGCGAAACCATTCGCAAGACCGTCGAAGATGCCGAAGGCAAGTTCGTTCGTCAGTCCGGCGGTAAGGGTCAATACGGTCACGTGGTGCTCAAGATTGAGCCCAACGAGCCTGGCAAGGGCATTCAGTTTGTCGACGCCATCAAGGGCGGCGTTGTGCCGCGGGAATTCATCCCGGCTGTCGAAAAAGGCATTAACGAAGCCGTGACCTCGGGCGTGCTGGCGGGTTACCCGGTGGTGGACGTGAAGGTCACGCTGCATTTCGGCTCTTACCACGATGTGGACTCGAACGAAAACGCCTTCAAGATGGCTGCCATCTTTGGTTTCAAAGAAGGTTGCCGCAAGGCCGGTCCGGTGATTCTGGAGCCTATGATGGCTGTGGAAGTCGAAACGCCAGAAGACTACGCCGGCAACGTGATGGGCGATTTGTCCTCACGCCGTGGCATGGTGCAAGGCATGGAAGACATGGTCGGCGGCGGCAAGGCCATCAAAGCTGAAGTTCCTTTGTCTGAAATGTTCGGTTACTCGACCACGCTGCGATCCATGTCACAGGGCCGAGCGACCTACACGATGGAATTCAAGCATTACACGGAAGCTCCGCGCAATGTGTCCGAAGCCATCATGGCGGCACGCGCCAAGTAACCATTTCGAGGGACAGATCCATAAATTGCGCAGCAATTTATGTTCTGCTCCCCGCTTTTAAGAACTGTCTGCGATTTCGCACCCCGAGCTGCCCGTGGCAAGGGATAACGTGACGAACTGCAAACATTAAACCAATTCACGGGTATTGCTCTTTTACTTAAGGATTTGAAAATGGGAAAAGAAAAATTTTCGCGCACCAAGCCACACGTTAACGTTGGCACCATTGGGCACGTCGACCACGGCAAGACCACGCTGACCGCAGCCATCACCAGCGTACTGGCAGCCAAATTTGGCGGCACCGCCAAGG
>VMTC01000126.1 GCA_013791765.1 Rhodoferax sp. | reverse complement strand
CGTGTCGTCCACCCGTTCCCCCAGCGTATTGATTTTTGCCAGTTGCAGGTTGATTTGGTGCTTGGCCAGCACCCGGGCCACACAGTACAGTAACCCGACGCGGTCGCTGGCCGAGATGTTGAGCAGCCAGCGCTGGCCTTTCTCATCCGGGCGCAGGGTGACACGGGGGGCGATCGGGAAACTTTTGGCCCGCCGTGAGACCCGGCCGCGGCCCGGTGGCGGCAGCGGGCCGTCTTCGGCGATGGTACGGCTCAGCTCACTTTCCACCATGCTGGTGAGTTCTTGGTAGTGCTCGGTCATGCCTTGGGCGATCACCTGAAAAGTATCGAGCGCATAGTGGTTGTAAGCCGTATGAACACGCGCATCCAGAATACTGAAGCCGCCTTGGTCAAAATACCCGCAGATGCGGGCAAACAAGTCCGGCCGGTCGGGTGTGTAGACCAGCACCTGGAGCCCCTCGCCCAGGGGCGATAGGCGCGAGCGCACGACTGACTTTCCGGAATTCACATAACGCGAGAGTTGTCGGGTGTGCCAGGCAATATCGGCCGCGTCGTGGCGCATGAAGTAGCCCACATCGAAGGTGTCCCACAACGCCTTGTGCGCCTCGAACGGCAGAGCATGCAGCGCAAGTTGAATGAGCGCTTCGCGCTTGCGAGATTCAACCTCGGCGTGTGGATCAGCAGCGTGGCCGCCCAGCACCCGCAGGGTCAGGCGATACAGGTCTTCCAGCAATTTGCCCTTCCAGGCATTCCAGACCTTGGGCGAGGTGCCGCGAATGTCGGCCACGGTGAACAGGTACAAAGCGCTCAGATAGCGCTCATTGCCCATGCGCTTGGCAAAGGCGGCAATGATGTCGGGGTCGCTCAGGTCGGATTTTTGCGCCACCCGGCTCATCGTCAGGTGCTCGCGCACAATGAATTCGATCAATTGAGCGTCTGCCTTTGGGACAGCGTGCTGTTTGCAAAATCGGTGTGCCTCGACGGCGCCCAGCTCAGAGTGGTCACCGCCGCGCCCTTTGGCGATGTCGTGGAACAGCGCCGCCACGTACAAAATCCAGGGCTTGTCCCATCCTGCAGCGAGTTGTGAGCAAAACGGGTATTCGTGGGCGTGCTCGACGATAAAGAAGCGTCGCACATTGCGCAGCACCATCAAGATGTGCTGATCGACCGTGTAAACGTGAAACAGGTCGTGCTGCATCTGGCCCACAATCGCCCGAAAGGCCCACAGGTAGCGCCCCAGCACCGAGGTCTGGTTCATCAGCCGCATGGCATGTGTGATGCCGTTGCGTTGCATCAGCATCTGTTTAAAAACCCCCCGGTTGACCGGGTCATTGCGAAATTCGCCATTCATCAGATCACGCGCGTTGTAGAGCGCGCGCAAGGTGCGGGCGGACAGCCCCTGCAGGCCGGGCGTGGTCTGGTAGAGCAAAAAGGTTTCCAGAATGGCGTGCGGCTCGCGCTGGTACAAGTCGTCACTGGCCACTTCAATCAGGCCGGCCTTGTCCATGAAGCGCGCGTTGATGGGCAGCGGCGCGCGGGTTGACGGGTTAAGCCGCTCTTCGATGTTGAGCAGCAAAATTTGATTGAGCTGGGTCACCGCCTTGGCCGACCAGTAATAGCGCTTCATTAGCGCCTCGCTCGGGCGCACAAATGCCCTTGTGTCGCTAATGGTGGGGGGCGCCTTAAAGCCAAAAGACTGGGCCATGGCGTTCTGTAAATCAAACACCAGCCGGTCTTCGCGCCGGTGTGCCAGCAAGTGCAGGCGCGCGCGTATCAGCCGCAACACCGCTTCGTTGTGCTTGATCTGTTTGACTTCGAAGGCGGTTGCCAGGCCGCTTTGGGCCAGTGCGTCCCAATCGTTGCCGTAGCCCGCAGCCTTGGCGACCCACAAAATGACCTGCAAATCGCGCAGGCCGCCCGGTGACTCCTTGCAATTGGGCTCCAGTGCGTAAGGAGTGTCCTCAAACTTGCTGTGGCGCTGGCGCAGTTCCAGCGTCTTGGCAATAAAAAAGGCTTTGGGATTGATCGCAGCAAAAAAAAGACGCTCAAAATCGTCAAAAAGTGTGGCGCTGCCGGTGATCAGCCGGGCCTCTAACAGCGAGGTCTGCACCGTGACGTCTCGGGCGGCCTCCTCCAGGCACTCGGCCACCGTGCGCACACTCGATCCAATTTCGAGACCGGCGTCCCAGCAGCTGCCAATGAAGCCTTCGATTCGGGTCTTGAGCTCTGCGTCGTTGGCGGGTGATTCTGAATCGGGCAACAGCACCAGCACATCCACGTCGGAGTAGGGAAACAGCTCGTCGCGCCCAAAGCCGCCAACGGCCACCAACGCAAACGCGCCGCTAAAGCCTGCTTGCCGCCACAGGATCTTGAGCGTCGAATCGGCCAGCTTGGAGAGTTTGGCCAGCGTGGCGCGAACCCCGCGCGTGGTGGTATCGGGCGACGCTATCGATTCCAGGATGATGGATTTTTGCGCGCGGTAACGGCTGCGCAGCGCTTGCAGATCGGTCATGCGGGGTTCCCGGGTGGTTTTATCGCAGGCTGGTTGGCTGGCTGGGCAGTGTCAATGTCATCTCAGCTGGGAATGGCCAAAGCCGCTGGCGCCGGCACAAAGGACGGAATCGCCGGGCCGCCGTTGGACAGGGTCAGCACCTCATAGCCCGTTGGCGTGACCAGCACCGTGTGCTCCCACTGCGCTGACAGCGAGCGGTCTTTGGTGACGATGGTCCAGCCGTCGCCCATCTCCTTGATTTCCTTGCGCCCGATGTTGAGCATGGGCTCAATCGTGATCGTCATGCCCGCCTTGAGCTGGTCCAGTGTGCCGGGACGCCCGTAGTGCAGGATTTGCGGCTCTTCATGAAAACTGCGCCCGATACCGTGACCACAAAACTCGCGCACCACGCTCAGACCCTGGCCTTCGGCGAAGGTCTGGATGGCGTGGCCAATGTCGCCCAGATAGGCGCCAGCCTTGACTTTGACAATGCCGTGCCACATGGCCTCGTAGGTCAGATGGCACAGCCGCCTGGCCGCGATGGACACCTCACCCACCATGTACATGCGGCTGGAGTCGCCGTGCCAGCCGTCTTTGATGACAGTCACGTCGATGTTGACAATGTCACCTTTTTTGAGCGGCTTGTCGTTTGGAATGCCGTGGCAGACCTGGTGATTGATCGATGTGCAAATTGACTTGGGGTAGGGGTTGTGGCCCCCGGGTGCGTAGTTCAGAGGGGCGGAAATGGCCTGCAGCACTTGCGTGGTATGCGCTTCGGCGAGTCGGTCGATTTCATTGGTGGTGACGCCGGGTTGGATGAAGGGGCTCAGGTAGTCCAGCAATTCGCCCGCCAGGCGACCCGCTATCCGCATGCCGGCAATGCCCTCGGCGTCTTTGTAAGTGATAGTCATGGGCCCAATTATCCCATTGGGCGAAATTTCCTTCACCCGGGCAGGGGCAGCGCAGTCTGGAGCAGGGCGGAGTTACTGAAAACCGGGCTGGCAGCGCCATTGAGGATGTCATTGGCTCCTACTGGTCGGTGCCGGTCTAGCGGTTCTCTTCTTTCACAGCGCTATCCCGGCATTGGAATATTGGAAGATCGCAGTCCCTCTAATCACGTTGGTCATGGGATTCATTTTCGATAAGGGCTCAAAGGATGCGTAGCTCCAACTCTTCCATCGAGGGGGACGTCCATGGGCTATCGCCCTTGGCCGCCCCTCATGTCAAACGTTGTAAGCCGCACCGTAGCCGCTGGTGACAAAAGGCACACAGCGAAGTAAAATCTTCCCATGAAGCCTTTTCGATGGAGTGTTGAGAAAAACGAGTCGCTGAAGTCCATCCGGGGCGTGTCTTTCGAAAGCATCGTCGTGGCTGTCGAGTCTGAGGGATTGCTCGATATTGTGGAGCACCCGAACAAGACAAAATATCCGAATCAGAAAATTCTCGTTGTCTCGTTTGATGGCTATGTCTATCTCGTCCCTTTTGTCGAAGAAGAGGATCACTTTTTTCTTAAGACCGTGATCCCTAGTCGCAAGGCGACGCGGGATTATTTGCAACAAGGTGAGAAAAATGCCAAAAGTTGATGCGTACGAACGCGAAATCCTGACCGCCTTTGACAAAGGCAACCTCAAGTCCGTCGCAACGAAGACAGAACTTGAGAAGTTCAGGGCGGCAGCGAGGGCCACCGCAGTGAAAGATCGCAGGGTCAATATACGCCTGTCGTCCATTGACTTGAGTGACATTCAGGTTAGAGCCCTAGAAGAGGGGATGCCATATCAAACACTGATAGCGAGTGTCTTGCATAAGTTCGTCAGTGGGCGTCTGATTGAGAAAACGCAACCCATAACTGATCGCTCAACGCAGACTGCCCGCAAGCGGGCGACGGGTTAGCGCGGCGTTAGAACCCATCTGGCAGTGTGCAAGAATATCAAGCATACAGATATGAAGAATGCCGCTATGACTACTGAATCAAGAATATTTACGGTTTCGGAGCTTACCCACCCGTCTGATGGCGAGCCTATTCTCTCGGTGGTGCTTGAAACTGTAGAGACGGTAATCGTTGTTTACCATGTTCTTCCCGGGCAAGAAATTGCCGCTCACGTTCATCCCCACGGTCAAGACACTTGGACTGTTCTTTCTGGTTCTGCCGGTTACTACCAAGGAAGCGGTGTGGTCACCAAGCTCCAGGCCGGAGAAATCGCCGTAGCGAAACCTGGGCAGGTTCACGGAGCCATTAACGCCGACCCGGAGGAACCCTTCATATTTGTTTCCGTCGTGGCGCCAGGCAATGCTGGCTTTGCCTTGGCTGAAAAATAGCTGTCGGCCAACAGGAGCGTGAACTGAGTTGTCACCCGGTAGTCAACACGGACGCTGCGCAAAAGCCCCGCGATTGACTCGCTTGATCGCGAAGCTGGCAAGCTGGGAGTTACAAGGCAGTCTGTTATTAAAGTAGGGCTAGCTGAGCGACTTGAGGCGACCGCTTCCAACTTGCCGTCCCAACGGACGCGCGCAGGTGCCGTGCACCGCTGAACGCTACGCTAGGCCTCACACAACATATCCCTCACCCATGCGCTTTGAAGGCACTCTCACCTCCTGGAACGACGAACGCGGCTTCGGACGTATTGAGTCGAGCCAAGGAGGTGAACCGATCTTTGTTCACGTCTCCGCCTGGCCACGTAAGAATGGGCGTCCGCAGCTGAATCAAGCAGTCACCTTCGAGGTTGAACTTGGCCCCAAGGGCAAGCGGGCGTGCAAAGTCCAGCTCAGCCAGTCGCGTCGTCCAGCCAGACAGAGTGCGCGCGCCGGTCGAGCGCAGTGGGGTAGCGCCACGCTGTTTGCCATACCGGCATTTCTGGTGTTCTATGTGGTCGTTGCAGCGCTGTGGACGCTACCTCTGTGGGTCGCGGGTTTGTATCTCGTGCTGAGCGCAGCCACCTTCATCGCCTACGCCGCAGACAAGTCCGCCGCATCCAGTAGGTCTTGGCGCACACCAGAGAGCACCCTGCATACCCTGGCACTCGCTGGTGGTTGGCCAGGCGCACTTGTGGCGCAGCAGTTTCTTCGCCACAAGTCCTCCAAGCAGGAGTTCAGGCAGGTGTTCTGGGCAACCGTGCTGCTGAATGTGGTTGGTTTCGCGGTTCTGGCGTCGCCACTCAGGCAATCTCTGCTGCAGGCGCTGTGAGGCCGAATCTTTTGCAGGGACTTCCCAAATAATCAACGGATGTAAGTGATGACTGGTCAACGCCGTATTGCTGAGCTTCGGCTTGCATCGGGGCGCATCCGCTCCGAGCTCGTGGCTTCTGAAGGCGGGCGTTCCATGCCCGGCTGTTTTCAGCCGCTGGTAAAATCACCGCTCTCTATGGCCGGGCCCAGGCCGCGCGCCTTGAGTCGTTTTTCAACCCTGTCAGCCCCCCAAATCCAGGCCTTCAAAGTGACTCTGCACATATCCCAATTCGAGGGCGGCAGCGCTCTCAGCAATTTTCGTATCCAGCAACTTTTGCCCAGCCTGCAAGCTGTTCACGACAAGATCAACGGTCTGGCCGCGCGCTTTGTGCACCTGGTGACGTCTGAGCGGGAGCCGCCGGCGGTGCTGCAGGACCAGTTGGCCGCCTTGCTCACTTACGGCGATCCTTACACCGGCCCGCTGGAAGGCGCCCTGATCGTGGTCACGCCGCGTTTTGGCACGGTGTCGCCCTGGGCCTCCAAGGCGACCGATATTGCGCACAATTGCGGCTTGG
>VMTC01000133.1 GCA_013791765.1 Rhodoferax sp. | reverse complement strand
AACTGGCCTGGTCGGTGCTGGCTGTGATCCTGCTGCACAGTCTGCTGGAGTACCCGCTGTGGTACGGGCCGTTTCAGGTGGCCGCTGGCCTGAGCGTCTTGCTGCTGTGGCGCAAGCCTGCGGGTGGGGTGCGATTTTTTAACAACAATTTCAAGCCTTTTAGGCCTATATCCCACGTCCTGCCTATATTGTTTGCTATCGTAATAATGGTAATCGCAGCGTATGCCGCCTGGGACTATCAGCGTGTCAGTCAGCTCTACCTGAGCCCCAAGCTGCGCGCGCCGGCCTACCGGGTGCAGCCGCTGGCCAAAATCACGAGCAGTTGGCTGTTCCAGGACCAGTTGCGCTTTGCGAAGCTGACCACCACCGCCTTGACCCCGGCCAATGCAGCGCAGTTGCACCAGCAGGCGCTGGCGCTGCTGCATTTTTCACCCGAGCCGCGCGTGATCGACAAGCTGATCGACAGCGCCATGCTGCTCGGGCACTTTGAGCAAGCCCAGTTTTACCGCCTGCGCTACCGGGCGGCGTTTCCCGAGAGCGCGCCGGGCGGCTGAGTTGCCCGTCAATCCGCCGAGACTGCTCCGTAGTTCTGCAAACGAATGTCGGATTAGGTCTTGCGGCTAACACGAGCTACCGGGCTGCAATGGCACGGCGGCAAGTTGGGCAGTTTTGTCAACGGTACTTGATGGGTGCGGCGACGCGTGGGCACCTGTCGGGTTACGCCTTGCGGCTAACACGACCTACGGGGCTGCAAAGGCATGGCGGCGGGTCGGGCAGAGGTTCGGGGTTCCCGGGTGTTGGTAGGTCGTGTTAGCCGCAGGGCGTAACCCGACACCTTGCTACAGCCTCAACTTCCCGTCTCACTCACGACCGACACCCTGAAGATTCAGACTGCTCTGGCCCCAATCCGCAGGGTAAATACCTGCCGCCACGTAGCGGTCAAAACTGGAATAGGGCCAAGCCGACGCCGATGCAGCCAGGCGGTGCTTGACGGGGTTGTAGTGGATGTAATCAACGTGGCGTGCGTAATCGTCGTCATCACGGACCAGATGCTCCCAATACCGGTGTTGCCAAATGGCTTGACCGAGCGTGGCAAGCCGGGATGAATCGGGCCTGATGCCAAGCTCAGGCGAGGCCCGTTTGCTAAACCAGGTCTTGATGAGCCGCCAGCGCGTCGCAAAGTCGCCATCTTCGGGCGGCAGCGTCCAAATGCAGTGCAGGTGGTCGGGCATGACCACCATGGCGTCAACCGTGAAGGGCCGTGATTGGCGCACGGCCCGAAAAGCTGAGCGCAAGACATCAACCGCCTCGGGCGAAGCCAACAGGGGCCGTCGGTCATGGGTCACCACCGTAAAAAAAAGCGTTGCGCCGGGGACGAAGGCGCGCCGGTACTGCATGGGGTTTGTCGGGTTACGCCTTGCGGCTAACACGACCTACAAAACCCGGCAGCCCCGTAGGTCGTGTTAGCCCGCAGGGTGTAACCCGACAGGTGCCCACGCGTCGCCGCGCCCATCAAGTTCCGTTGACAAAACTGCCCGACTTGCCGCCGTGCTTTTCAAGCAGCTTGCAGTCACCCATCGTCATGCCGCGGTCAACCGCCTTGCACATGTCGTAAATGGTCAGGAGCGCCACCTGCACGGCGGTGAGTGCCTCCATCTCGACGCCGGTGGCGCCCACGATTTCCACCGTCGCTCGGCAGTAGACGCTGGCGGGCGCGGTGTCATCGGCCTGTTTCACTTCAAAATCAACCGCCACGTGGGTCAGCGCCAGCGGGTGGCACAAGGGGATCAACTCGCTGGTCTTTTTGGCCGCCATGATGCCGGCGATGCGCGCAATACCCAGCACGTCGCCCTTCTTTGCGCTGCCGGCCTCAATGATGGCGAGTGTGCCCGGCAGCATCTCAATGCGGCCCCCGGCAATGGCGATGCGGTGGGTGGCGGCCTTGGCAGCCACGTCCACCATGTGGGCTTGGCCCTGGGCGTCAAAATGGGTGAGAGCGTTCATGGATGGAATTCGTTACAGTTCAAAAGAGGGGGCAAGTGCAAAATTTACACAAACTTCATATCCGACGCGCATCATACGATGGCGCTATTGGCACCGTCGGCGCTGGCGCGAGCGGCGCCAGAGTCGGCGCCCTGCCATGCCCTCTGGTCAGCGCCTTGGCCCTCTGCAACGCCCATCAACGAGTATCCATTTTGAGTCATAAATTTAGATCAAATAGGGCATTACCCCTCGTCAACAGGGCGTTATTAGCTATTGTTTTAGCTTCATTTACCAGCGCGGCCCTGAGCCCGGCATGGGCCCAGCCAAGCGCCTCGCAGATGCCCACTCTGGGCGACACCAGCGACCTGAGCAGCAGCGACGAGCGCCGCCTGGGTGACCGCATTGCGCGTGAACTCTACCGTGACCCAGACTACCTGGACGACCCAGTGCTGGCCGAGTACGTGCAGGCCATCTGGCAGCCGCTGCTGGTGGCAGCGCGCGCGCGCGGTGACCTTTCCCCCGAACTCAGCCAGCGCTTTGCCTGGGAAGTCATGCTCGGGCGCGACCGCACCGTCAACGCCTTTGCCTTGCCCGGGGGCTACCTCGGTGTGCACCTGGGGCTGATCGCGGTGGTGAGCAACCGCGACGAACTGGCCTCGGTGCTGGGGCACGAACTCAGCCACGTCACGCAGCGCCACATCTCGCGCCTGATGGCCAAACAAGGGCAAATGACGCCCTGGATGATTGGCGCCATGATTCTGGGCGCACTGGCCGCGAGCAAGAGTGCCGATGCCGCCAATGCGCTGATCGTCGGCGGCCAGGCGGTGGCGGCGCAAAACCAGCTCAACTTCTCGCGTGACATGGAGCGCGAGGCCGACCGAGTGGGCTATGGCGTCATGACCGAGGCTGGCTTTGAGGCGCAGGGTTTTGTCTCGATGTTCGACAAGCTGCAGCAAGCCTCGCGCCTGAACGACAACGGCGCCTACCCTTACCTGCGCAGCCACCCGCTCACCACCGAGCGCATTGCCGACATGCAGGCGCGCCAGGCGCTGGCCGCGCCAGCGCCAGCGCAGGTCGCGGTCACGCTGGAGCACGCCCTGGTGGCAGCGCGTGCCCGGGTGCTGGCCAACGCGGACGTTGACGCCCTGCGGGCCACGCAGCTTGAAGCCGACAGCGCCAGTTTGCGTACCCAGGCCGCGCCGCGCCAGGCTGGCGCCTTGTATGGCGCCGCGCTCGCGGCCAGCCAGTTGCGTGACTTTGCCTCGGCGAGCAGCTACCTGGCGCGCCTGCGTCCCTTGGTGGCCGGTGACGCCAGCGCGGCGCGACTGGCACAGCTGTTGCAGGCTGAAATCGCCTTGCGCGCGGGTGACGCCAGCGCCGCGCAAGCCGCCTTGAGCGCGGTCAGCACCCCAGCCGTTCCCGCTGCGCCAGGCGCGCCAGACCCGGCGCCCACCGTGGCGCGCCCCGAGTTGCTGCTGGCCGCACAAATCGCGCTGCAACCTGGAGCGGGCGAACCGGCACACGCGACCAGCGCCGCGCTCAGCGCTAGCGCGGCGCGTCTGCAAGCCTGGGTTGATTTGAAGCCGCGCGATGCGCAGGCCTGGCAATTGTTGTCACGGGTGCAAAGTGCGCAGAACCAGACTTTGCGCGCCCTGCGCGCGGACGCCGAAGCGCAGGTGGCGCGGCTCGATTACGCGGCAGCGCTAGACCGTTTCAAGGCGGCCCAGGCCTTTACGCGCGCGGGGGGCAGCAGCCAGACGGCGGCCGACCACATCGACGCCTCGATCATCGACACCCGGCAACGCCAGGTGGAATTGCTACTTAAAGAACAGACGCTCGACCGCTGAGTCGATCACGATGCCAAACACCGAGTAGATCAGCGAGCCCAGCAGCGCCGCGCCAAAGCCGTTCACATGAAAGCCGCTCAGCACCCCGGCGGCTGACCAGAACATCAACGCGTTGATGACAAACAAGAACAGCCCGAGCGTGACCACCGTCACCGGCAGCGTCAGCAGCACCAGCAGCGGGCGCAGCAGCATGTTAAAGAGGCCAATCACGAACGCGGCAATCAAAGCCGCGCCAAAGCTGGCGACGGACACGCCGCTGTAAAGATAGGCCACCGCGAGCAGGGCGGCGGCACTGAGCAGCCATTTGGTGATGAGTTTCATGCGCGAAGAATAGCATCCTGGGCGCCGCAGACCATGACGGGTTAAAGCGTAGCGTTCCCTTTTATGAAGGCCTGCGCATGGCTCATGGCCTTTTTCCGCAGACCAACGCTCAAGAATTCACCAACAACCTGCCCGACCAGACAAGCCTGTGGGGCCGAGACCAGACGCGTCAGCAATTGCTTTGTAATGCGCTGCTTTTCTGCTGGCGCCTCGGCTTCGGTTGCATAGACCAGAACGTGGGTATCAAGGGTCCAGGCCAATTCGGGTAAATCCAAGCCTGGCCCCTTTTGTCACTAGGCTCACGAACAATGCTGTGCACGTGGCAACGTGGCTACCAAATCTCCAGCCTGAAGCGTTGCTCATGCACCTGTGCAAATGCCCTGTCACGGCTGACCAGGGTCGCGTTCACGGCCACTGCATGGGCGGCAATCATCATGTCAAAGTCGCTGAAGTTGATGCCCTGGGCTTCCAGCGTGCTGCAAAACTCGCCATAGCAAGTGGCCACCTGCTCATCCCATGGCAGCACGTCCATGCGCAGCAGCACCTGGGTCAGCGCATTTTTCAAGCGAACGGGTTGCCCTTTGCGGTGCAAGCCGTATTCCAGCTCTGCAAGGGTCACGCTGGACATCACGACCTGCCCCACGGACAGCTTTGTCAAGCGCGCCAGCAATTCGGCATCGCGCCCCTGCATGATGTGGCTGACCACATTGGTGTCAAGCAAGTAGCGTTGGCTCATTCCTGGTAGCCCTCAAAGGGGTCGCGCCGCGAGCAGGTCTGGCGGCGCTCAAAAGCCAGGTCGTACTCCTTGTTTTGAGCCACCACGTCGAGCAAGCCTTGCCAATCGGTAGGCTTGCGCGACAGCACCACATCGCCTGTGGCGGGGTCGTGGCGGATGAAGACTTCTGCTACGTCAAAGCGGAACTCCAACGGCAAGCGCACCGCCTGGCTACGGCCTGTGGCAAATATTTTTGCAGTTTGATGCATTCTGAGATATCCTTTTATTGAATGATATGCCTCATGGTATGCATCAGCATGCGGGGCGTCAACCGGTATTTTTCTAGACGGATTTCGTCATCTGGTCGCACTGGCCCAGCTCAAACCCCAGCAAACTGGCCAGATCGAGATATTCGTCGTCTCCAACGACATCCAGCAGAGCATTCATCATGGACAACGTCCGCTCGTACTCGGCTTCATTGCGGATGGGGCGCAAACGGGCCACCGCGTCAAAAACGTGCCAGGATCGCAAAGATAGATCAAGACGCGACCGATAAAACACCCATTGACGCCCCTTTTCCGTGAGGCCCCGGTGGGCTTATTACCTTGAGGAATGGGTGTTATTGGGTGTATTATTGGTTTATGCTGCGCTCTGACACCCTCTACATCACCCCTGAAATTTTGAGCCTTATCGCTCGGATTGATGAGTTCAAAGGCGCTTGGCGCGCCTTGGGCACGCTTGCGCCTGATCGTTTATCTGCCTTGCGCAGGGTGGCCACCATCGAGAGCATCGGGTCGTCCACCCGCATCGAGGGCAGCAAGCTGTCCGACAGGGAAGTGGAGAAGCTGCTTTCCAACCTGGCCATCCCGTCTTTCGAGACCCGTGATGAGCAGGAGGTGGCTGGCTACGCCGAACTGATGGACTTGGTGTTGGGCTCCTGGCGGGACATACCGTTCAACGAGAATCAT
The DNA here is from genome assembly GCA_013791765.1 of Rhodoferax sp. Taxonomy (GTDB): domain Bacteria; phylum Pseudomonadota; class Gammaproteobacteria; order Burkholderiales; family Burkholderiaceae_C; genus Rhodoferax. The sequence continues at coordinate 50,976 of VMTC01000133.1, read as the reverse complement.
GTCAAGCAACTGCACCAGGTCCTGCTGCGTCACAGTCAGAAAGACTCGCGGCACCGTGGACAGTACAAGACCAACTCGAACAGCGTGGCCGCTTTCGATGAAAACGGTGTGCAGATCGGGATCGTGTTCGAGACGGCAAGCCCGTTCGACACGCCGCGCCTGATGGCTGAACTTGTGACTTGGGTGAACGCGGAGCGCGACAAGGCGCAATTGCACACGCTTTTGATCATTGCCATCTTCGTGGTGGTGTTCCTGGAGATCCACCCATTCCAGGATGGCAACGGCCGCCTCAGTCGTGTTTTGACCACTTTGTTGCTCATCCAGTCAGGCTACGCCTACGTGCCATACAGCTCACTGGAAAGCGTAATCGAACTCAACAAAGAGGCCTACTACCTTGCTTTGCGGCAGACGCAAGGGTCGATTCGGACGAATGCGCCCAACTGGAAGCCGTGGCTGGTTTTCTTCCTGCGGTCGCTGGCCGAACAGGCCAGGCGACTGGAAAAGAAGGTCGAGCGCGAGAAGATAGTGCTAGCTGCCTTGCCCGAGCTGTCACTGCAGATCGTCGAATTTAGCCGGGAGCACGGGCGCGTCACGATTGGCGAGGTCATCAAACTGACGGGTGTCAGCCGAAACACGCTCAAGCTTCATTTTCGCAACCTGGTCGAGCAAGGTCATTTGAATCAGCAGGGTAGCGGGCGTGGTGTTTGGTACGAACTCAAGTGATGGGATGGATGGCTGTTCAATTTGGCGGCAGACCCTTTGGGAGCTGATTGCTGTTCATTGTTATTAATTCAGCAATTGTGATTTTTACGTCAATCAACGACGATGAACCTATGGCAACATTTGATGACATCGAGCTCCGGCGTCCCAGGGCTCGCCCAAAGCGGCTCCGTTGGATGCCATCAATCACGCTCTTGAAGAAGCGTGGGACGACTTGACAGTGCCAACCAGCCACGCTGGGAAGGTGGCCAAGACCCCTGTGAAGAAGGTTGGAGTTCTTGGTGTGAGCTTTGATCTTGGCGATGAACTGCAACGCCGAGCGTTACCGGCATCTGCGGCGCTGCGGCTGGATGCACTGGTGACCCGGCTCGCAAAGCAGCACAAGAGGCAAATTCTGTTGACGCTGGACGAAGTTCAAACCATGGGTGAAGCATCTGATCAACGATTGATGACCCCCTGTTCGTTGAGTTCCTGCTGCGGCGCTGACGCTCTTGTTCTTGGACTGGTGCTGTCCATCGTGTTCAAGCATCTTGCGCTCAAGTCACTCGATATCAGTATGGACCAACTTCTCAAGAGCTTGCACATCGCCACGCGTCGCCAGCGATGCGTCCATCATTTGTGATGGCCGCTGAATTCACGATGCTGTAGACCCCGTTCGGGTGGATGGGCGCGCCCATTCCCCGGTGAGCGGCCAACCACACGCGTCAGCTGTTGCACGCTTGCAACAAAAACGCCTTCTTTACCCGCTATTTGCGCCCTTTTCTTTGCTAAGCCCTGCGGCCTCTGGTTCAATAGACCCAACTTCCTGAACAAGGAGGTTGGCCCGGGGTTCTGAGATCATTCAATCCGGCGCCCTCTGTTTAACCTTGGAGTAATTTGAAATGAAAAAATCCCTCGTAGCCCTCGCTGCCCTGGCTGTTGTTGGTGCCGCATCGGCACAATCCGCTGTGACCCTTAGTGGTAACTATGGCGCTGGTTATTTGAGCACTGAAATTAACGGTGTTAAAAACAAAGGTATTGCCTTGACCGCTGCAACCCTGAAAGTTGGCGTGACTGAAGACCTCGGCAGTGGCTTGAAAGCTGCTGTCAACATGCAATTCGACTCTTACGGCTCGTCGTCTACCCAGAATTTCGCTCAAGCTCTGCTGCGTCGCAACACCAGCATCAGCCTGACCGGTGGTTTTGGCCAAGTGCGCTTTGACAATACCCGCAGCGGCAATCTGCTGACCAGGGGTATGGTTGGTCCGGTCAATCTCGATCAAGGCATTTACGATACGACCAATGTCATCACCCGCTCTGCAGTTGATGCTTTGACCTACGGCATGGCCGTGGGTGACTTCACGGGTTATGCCCAGTATGTTGAAGCCGCTGCCGACGGCGCCACTACACCTGCTGCCAAAGTTGTGGTTTTGGGTGCTGGCTATGCCAAGGGCCCCATCGCTGCTGGTCTGGCATACAAGATGTACGACTACTCGGGTGCTTTGGCCTTTCTGGACGCTGGTGCTACTGAAGCGACCCGCAGCAATCGTCTGGAAGCGTTTGCTACCTATGACTTCGGCGTGGCCAAGATTGGTGTTGGCTTCGACGGTAAAAACGTCGGCAAAACAGCCGTTGTTGTTCCTGGCTTCACGGAAACCGCTACTGACCGCTCAAACGCGTATTCTTTAGGCGTGTCGGCTCCTCTGGGCCCCGTTACCCTCGGTGTCAACTTCGCCAAGCGTGGCGATTTCAAGGTGACCGAATTGGGCGCGAACTACAACCTGAGCAAGCGCACTGCCCTCACGGCTGGCTATGGCCGCCACACAGCTGACGAAGGCAATGGCCTGAGCGGTGATCAATACCTCGTGGCAATGACCCACTCGTTCTAATCCAGCGCTGGCGCAAGCCAGTTAAAGGTTAAAACCAAAAACCCCGCTGTGGCAACGCAGCGGGGTTTTTTTTCGTGTGCGCCCAGCATGGGCGCACTCCTACGGGTGCAAGTCCCGTCGTAAGTTGATCACAACGAACGAAGTGAAGCGCAACTGCATGAGGGTGACCGAGTGTGGGGAGGAAGCGTGGAGCATAAATTGTGAGCCGATGAACAAGAACCGGATAGAAGGCGCTGCCAAGCAGGGCGAGCGGGCGAGAAACCGCGAAGCTCTCGTGATCAAGGCGAAGTGGCGTAAATCCGGCGGTTGTGCAATGAAGGAGAGCGTTCTTACCTGGGGAGATCTCGCCTCACGCCTGAAAGGGCGACAGGGCAACCTGGAGCGAGAAGTCAGCAGAGGCCGTAGTAGCTGCAGATGGGGCCCTCAAGGCCAGAAGTCTGCAGCGAAGGGCCAAACGAGAAGGAGTCATTGAGCCCATGTCAAAGGCAATGCGTCAGATGCCCGTGCAAGCGGGGCGGGTGGCAGTAGCGTGCGGTGAAGCTGCGCGTGCTCCCACCAGCGACGAAGCCTGCGGCCCGCGATGTGACAAGGCCAATACAGGGTCAGGACTGCTCGGCGCAGCCCTGACGAGAGAGAACCTGCAAGCAGCGTGAAAGCGGGTCAAGGCCAACAAGGGTGCGCCCGGGGTTGATGGGCTCGACATCGAGCAAACCGCCCAGATGATTCGCACGAACTGGCCCGAACTTCGCAGCCAACTGCTGCAGGGGACGTACCGGCCCAGTGCGGTACGCCGGGTAACGATCCCCAAACCAGATGGGGGCCAGCGCGAGTTGGGCATCCCGACGGTTGCGGATCGACTGATCCAGCAAGCACTGCTGCAAGTGCTGCAGCCAATTTTGGACCCCACATTCAGCGAGCACAGCTACGGCTTTCGACCCGCACGAAGTGCGCACCAAGCGGTGAAGGCCGCAAAAGCGTACGTACAGTCCGGCAAAAGAGTCGTGGTCGATGTTGACCTGGAGAAATTCTTCGACCGGGTCAACCACGACATCCTGATTGACCGCCTACGCAGACGCATAGACGATGCTGGAGTTATCCGGCTGATTCGGGCGTACCTGAACAGCGGCATCATGGCGGGCGGCGTGGTGCTACAGCGCGACAAGGGCACGCCGCAAGGCGGGCCACTGAGCCCGCTGCTGGCCAACGTCTTCCTCGACGAAGTGGACAAGGAATTGGAGCGGCGCGGTCACAGCTTCGCACGGTATGCCGATGACTGTAACGTCTACGTTCACAGCCGACGTGCGGGGGAGCGGATGATGGCCTTGCTGGAGGGGATGTATGCAAAACTGCACCTGCAGGTCAATCAAGCCAAAAGCGCAGTGGCCAGCGTCTTCGGGCGCAAGTTTCTGGGCTACAGCTTATGGGCGGCCAAGGGTGCAGAGGTCAAGTTCAAGGTGGCAGCCAAGCCGATGGCTACGTTCAAGCAGCGCGTCAGGCAACTGACGCGGCGCTCGGGTGGACGCAGCATGGGTGAAGTGGTGCAGCGACTGCGGCCCTATATGTTGGGTTGGAAGGCTTATTTTGGTCTGGCGCAAACGCCAGGAGTCTGGCGAACGCTGGACGAATGGTTGCGTCACAGGCTCAGAGCCCTGCAACTCAAGCATTGGAGACATGTCAAGACCATGTTTCGGGAAGTGCGCGCCATGGGTGCCAGTTTTGAGGTGGCCAGACAGGTGGCGGCCAATTCCCATCGCTGGTGGCACAACAGTGCCATGCTGCTCAATAGCGTGCTGACCATTGCATATTTCGATCGACTCGGATTGCCCCGCCTCTCATGACCTCAACTTCTCGAACCGCCCGGTGCGGACCCGCATGCCGGGTGGTGTGGCAGGGGCGCAGCCTAGAATGGCTGCCCCCTATGCCGATGGGTCCTTGCTTCCTCATTCTTGCCACACGGGTACACTAATCTTCTCGGTTAATTGGGGTCAGATTCCAATTAATTTCTTTGAACCAGAAGTTCGTCACTGCGAGCGAAGCGCGGCAGTCTATGCAGACGGAATTTATGGATTGCTTCACTGCGTTCGCAATGACGATGAAACGGTACTTTTACAATTTCCGAATCCCTTGGGTGTCGTCCCCGGTAACCAACTGGCCGCCAGCACCAAAGCGTAAACAGCAATGCAGACAGCAATGACATCAATGTGAAGATATTTGGTCCGATCTCCCAGTGTTGAAATCAAAATCGTCAAAAATTGCACAGAAGACGACTAGCAACCGTGCAATTTTAATTATTGATGTGTAAAATACACGGATGTATTCCCGCTTAGCTGAGCCCATTCTCCAGGGTCTATTGAACCAATTTCCCGCTGTCGTCCTTCTTGGTCCAAGGCAAGCAGGAAAGACGACTTTGGCTATCGCGGAGCAAAAACGCCGTGGAAGTGCGTACTACCTTGATCTTGAACTTCCCTCCGCACAGAGGCAACTCGACGATCCCGAAACCTTCTTCCTGGCACACCGCCAACAGTTGGTGATACTGGACGAAGTGCAACGCATTCCGGAGTTGTTTGCGGTATTGCGGGGCATCATTGATCGACGCCGGCGCGATGGCGAGCCCGCCGGCCAATATCTATTGCTGGGTTCGGCATCGGGGGTGCTGCTGCAGCAAAGTACAGAAAGCCTGGCCGGCCGGGTCGCTCAATTCGAGTTATCACCCTTTCAAGCAAGGGAGGTGTTCTCCATCAGCGCAAGCGCGTCTGAAATGCAGTCACTGTGGATTAGGGGTGGATTTCCTCTGTCATGGATGGCCACGGATGACGCCGCCAGCTTGACATGGCGCGACATGTTTATTGCTACCTATTTGGACAAAGACATTCCTGCTTTGGGGCCACGCATTCCGACTACAACTTTACGTCGCCTCTGGACGATGCTTGCGCACAACCAGGGTGAGCTATTGGATCAATCAAAACTTGCTGCATCACTTGCCGTCAACGGACAGACTGTGAGCCGGTATATCGATTTGCTTTGTGACCTGATGCTGGTGCGACGCCTTCCGGCTTGGAGTGGCAATGTTGGAAAGCGATTGGTGCGCTCGCCAAAGGTATATGTGCGTGACAGCGGCATTGTTCACGCTTTGCTAGGACTTCATAATTTTGATTCGGTACTGAGTCATCCGGTCGCCGGCGCCAGTTGGGAGGGGTTCGTGATTGAGCAGCTAATTGCAGCCGCACCGCAGGCACAAGCCAGTTTCTATCGCACCAGCCACGGAGCGGAGGCTGACTTGGTGTTGAACTTCCGAAATGGACAGACATGGGTCATCGAAATCAAACGCTCTTGCGCACCCACTGTGTCCAAGGGCTACTACCTTGCAGCCAATGACGTGGGCGCAACCAGAAAGCTATTGGTGGCTCCAGTGGATAGCTCCTACCCTATGAAGGAGGGGGTCGAAGTAATGAATCCGCTGGTCGCAGCAAATTTGGTGGCAGCGGCCGGTTAATTCGAAGGTTAATTGGGGTCAGATTCCAATGGCACTACCTTAAGCAAAAACGGCGGTCATCTGTCGCTCAGCCAGCATTGAAGTCTGAGTGTGCCCCTTTGTTCCCCGTGTTTATATATGCGTATATTGCACTTAGGCGACGTTTTTCATGCCAATAATGCTATATTTAGAATAGCGTTATTCAAAGTATTCATGTGGGCCAAGCGTCAAAACTATCATTTTTATTCTTTAAAATGATATTCTAATATGACATATTAGGTCGCTTGGGATCAGATGCCAGTTAAATTCCCTGCTCGTAGCCACATCGCATCCACTCGCCTTGACAAAGCACCGGCCTCAACCCTCGTACTCATTGCGCGAGGGCCTGGCAAATATGCAATGTTTCGTCGATGGGTTGGGCAGCATTCGCAAGCCCAAAAAATACCGTCGGCAGGCATGATTTTCTGGTGCCTTAGCGCGATCGCACAATGCGCTGCGCTTGCATGTAGGCCCGCAAAACAGCGTTGATGTGCGTCTGGTACCGGCTGCCCTCACTCTTGAAGTAGTCCAGCACGTCTTCATCGAGTTTGATGCTGATGGGCTTTTTGGCTGGCGGCGTGGCCAGGTTGCCTTCTCGTGCGGCGCGTAAAAACCATTCATCGGATAGCTCAGAAATATCGGTGTAGTCAATCGGGTGTGCATCAGCACGCTGCAGTCGCTGCCGCAAGGTGCGTATTCCAATTAATTCACGCCGTCGGCCAGGTACGCGTAACCGAAGCGGTAGAGTGGTGCAATGCACTCCCCGGCGATGTGGCTGATAAAGCGCGGTGAGTTCTGAGAGGTTAAAAGGGGACGCTACCCTTTTCGATCCCCGATTTGAAGCGATTAAAGGTGATTTATTGCTCGTCAAGTGGATGCTGGGCACGCTGATCACCATGGCGGCCGCCAATTTTTCCAAGAAGTTTTTTTGATCACCGATGTCCCGATGGGTGTGGATTGATTGATGGAATGGCCTGCACTAGGCGCTCTAATCCCACGTTGACGCAACCGAGTTAGCGGTTGAATTCAAGACCCCACTGTGGCAACGCAGCGGGGTTTTTTGCGCTTTGAACTTAGGACCTGTGCACAAATAACATGCACATTTGGCCCACCACCTTTGGGCGCACTGCGTCGTTGCAAATCGCTTGTGCAGCAGAGCTGCACGGCACGCTTTGCTGCCGTAGCATTGCATCCCAAATCCGGCGGCCAAATGCACAGCTTATTCATGGACAGGCCCTTAGCGTGGGCCTTAGCTGCCTCTGCGCAGCCAAACAGAGGCGCCACGCGGCGCCCTGTTGCTTTTTTGCAAACGAACTGCGCCAGGGTTTTCTTGTTGGCCTTGCTATTGCATAATTTCGCTCACCTGAGCGTATTTCATTGTCCAACCGATATTTAATCCATGAACATCATCAAGACCCCCCTTGCCATAGCCACTCTCCTGGCTGCTTCGTTGCTGGCGCCTTCCATGGCGCAGGCGCAACTTTCCTTCAACCTTGGTGCTGTTTCGCTTTACAAGTCCAACGGGATTGACCAGGACAGCCGTAGCCCCAAAGCGTTCCGTCCGGCCATCCAGGGCGGCGTGGACTATAGCTTTGGCAACGGTTTTTACGTGGGCAACTGGAACTCAACCGGCAAGTTCGGCAGCGCCAATGTCGAGGTCGACCTGTATGGCGGCTACGGCGGCCAGATCAGCAAGGACCTCACTTATGACATCGGATTTGCCAGCTATCTCTACCCTGATAACGCTGGCTGGAACGGCAATGAACTGTACGGTAGCCTGACTTATGACTATTTGACCGTCAAGCTCACACGCGGTGTCAGTGGCTCTATCGATGAACACTCCCGCCTGAGCGTGAGTGTCAAGCAGCCTTTGACCGATTCCCTGACCCTGACTTCGGGCCTGGGATGGCGCAACACCGCCAATAATTTTGGCGCCAGAGACTACAACCTGGGCTTAAAGTATGACTTGGGCAATGCCACGAGCGCTTCAGCCATTTATTCGGGTGCACAAAGGGACAAAGTTGGCATTGCAGGCAAGGGCCGTTTGATCCTGGGCGTCAGCAAATCGTTCTGATTCATTGCCGATCAACCGGTTTTTCAGCTTCAGCTTCCAATTCACGACAATAGCCCCGCTGTGGCAACGCAGCGGGGTTATTCTTCGTGGATAGATGTATTCTGAACTGATTCATGCAAAACAAAGTCTCCAATTCGCTGCCGCTGGTGCACATTGACCAGTTGCAGCTGGGCATGTTTGTGTCGCTTGACCTGAGCTGGCTCGAGCATCCGTTTCTCGTCAATTCGTTCCTGATCAAGACCGACAAGCAGCTCGCCACCTTGCGCGAGCTGGGGCTGCGCACGCTGGCCTATGACCCACAGCGCTCCGAGGCCGGCCCGCTGCCCCTGGACAAAGAGCCCGTGGTGCCCGAGGGGCCGCAGGTCAACAGCGTCGACCAGCGCCTGATGCTGGAGAAGCAAACGCGCACCGGGCGCATGGCGGCGCACCGGGAGCGCATTCAGAGCTGCGAGAAGCTCTATGAGGCCTCGATTGCTTCCACGCACGAGGTGCTGACCGAGATTTTGCGCAACCCCAAGCACGCCGCAGTCCAGGCGCGGGCGATGTCGCAGCAGTTGACCGCCACTTTCTTGGACGACCAGGGCGCGACGATCATGATGGTGGCCTCGCGCAAGGTTGACGAGATCAGCCACCAGCACGCGCTCAACGTGATGATCCTGACGATGATCATCGGCAAGGGCATGGGGGTGCCGCGCGAGGTGATGGACGTGGCGGGCGTGGGCGCGCTTTTGCACGACATTGGCAAGACCTCAATCAGCCAGACGGTGCTGCGCAACCCGCACCGCAACCGCAGTGAGGAGACGCTGTACCGCCTGCACTGCGAGTACGGCGTCAAGATCGTGGGCGAGCATGTGCCGCCTGGCGTGCGTGCGGTGATTGCGCAGCACCACGAATGCTTTGATGGCAGCGGCTTTCCGCATGGCGAAGCGGGGCCGAAAATCAACCCGCTGGCGCGCATGGTGGCGATTGCCGACCGCTATGACACGCTGTGCAACCCGGTGCGCATTGTGGATGCGATCACGCCGGCCGAGGCGCTGTCGATCATGTATTCACGCGAGGCGCGCCATTTCGACGCGGCGATGCTGGCGGTGTTCATTCGCGAGTTGGGGGTCTATCCGCCGGGCTCGTTTGTGAAACTCAGCAATGGCTCGCTGGGCATGGTGATTGCCGCCACGCCCGGCAGTTCGCTCAAGCCCACGGTGCTGGTGTACGAGCCCGGTGTGCCGCGGCGCGAGGCCCTGGTGCTGAACCTGATGGAGTCGCAGGAGCTCAAAATCGAGCATGTTCTCAAGCCCGCTGCGCTGGCGCAGAACGCGATCGAGTACCTGAACCCGCGCATGCGGCTGTCGTACTACGCGCAAAAGACCGGCAGCTGAGCTGGCGGTTATTGGCTTAGGGCCCCAGGGTAGTTGCCAGGGAGTTAGCAGTCTGTGATGTACAATTTATACATCATGCAGCAACCTTCAACCCTTGCCCGTACGCAAATTTATCTCACGCAATCCCAGCAAGTGCGGCTGGCAGATGCATCGCGGCGCGCGGCTGTGACCAAGAGTGAACTGATTCGTCTGGCCGTCGACCAGTTCCTGGATCAACAGGCCACGACGAGCCCAGCGAGTAAGGCGCAGCGCTTGGCAGGCCTGGCCGGTTTGTGGGCCGACCGCGACGACATGGCCGACCCTGGGGCTTATGTGCGCACGCTGCGCATGCCGCGGTTTTGATGGCTGGCGCCCTTGTTGCCGCCCACGGCGTGTTGATTGACTCTGATGTGTTGATCTGGTTTGCACGCGGCAATGAGCGTGCCGTGGCGGTTCTGCAGACGATTGCCGAGGGCTACATTTCGGCGGTTTCTTATATGGAACTGGTTCAAGGCTGCCGCAACAAAGCGGAGCTCAAGGTGGTGCAAAAGGCGTTCAAGCTGGGCGAGCACGATGTGTTGCCCGTGACGACCGGCATCAGTGACCTAGCGTGTAAGCTAGTTGAACAGTATGCCTTGTCGCACAGCGTATTTGTGGCTGATGCCTTGATTGCCGCGACGGCCATGTCGCACAATTTGGTGTTGCTAAGCGCCAATGAAAAGCACTTTTCGGCCATCAAGGGGCTGAAACTACAAGTTTTCAGGGTCTGAGATACGCCATTTATCCTTGCATTTCGCCCGTGTGATGAACAATATGCAAGGATAAATAGTCATGAAACGCATGCTCTTTCAGCACTACAGCTTCAGGCAAAGTGGTCGAACGAGGTGTAGGTGTTGGGCAGCGGCTGCCCTTGGGCATCGACCAGGCGCAGGCCGCGCTCGGCGTCAATCTGGCCGATGCGGGTGACGGGGGTCTGGCTGCTTTGCGCCGCCGCAGCCACCGCTGCACGCTGGGCCTGCGGGGCGCTGAACAGCAGTTCGTAATCGTCGCCACCCGAGAGCGCCCAGGCGCGCCACTGTTCTGGCGCAATATTTATATCAAATTGGCCTCTAGCCCGCGTGTAATAAGCGTTAGCAGCTATTAAAGTAGTAGTCAAATCGGCATCCACCGTGGCCCCGACCTTTGATTGTTTGAGGATGTGGCCGAGGTCGCCGAGCAGGCCGTCGCTGACGTCAATGGCGGCGTTGGCAATGCCGCGCAGCGCCAGCCCCAGCGCCACGCGCGGGCTTGGGGTTTCCATGCGCACACGGGCCGCGTTGAACACGGCCTGCGGGACGGAGACACTGCCGCGAAACACCTCCAGCGCCAGCCTTGCGTCGCCCAGATTGCCGCTCACGTAGAGGTCGTCGCCTCCTTGAGCGCCCGAGCGCAACAGCGCTTGCGATCGGCCATTCACCACCGGCACTTCGCCAAAGACGGTGATGCAGATGTTGAGCGGCCCTTGCGTGGTGTCGCCGCCGATCAGCTCGCAGCCGTGCGCGTCTGCCAGCGCCAGCAAGCCCTGCGCAAATGGCGCCAGCCAGGCCTCGTCGGCGCGCGGTAGCGCCAGCGCCAGGGTGAAGGCCAGCGGGCGGGCGCCACACGCGGCCAGGTCGCTCAGGTTCACGGCCAGTGCTTTGTGGCCCAGCTTGAACGCGTCCGTCGTGGCCACAAAGTGGCGGCCTTCGACCAGCATGTCGCAGGAAATGGCTAACTGTGTGCCGGGCTGGGTGGGCAGCAACGCGCAGTCGTCGCCAATACCCAGGGCGAGCCGCGCCGTGTGGCGCTCAGGGCGTTTGAAATAGCGTTCAATCAGCTCAAATTCACCCATGGCTAGTCCTTCAGAGGTTGGGGCGCTGGCACCGCATCGCGTGCCGGCCAGAAAAAGCTCAGCGGCGCCTGGCGCCAGCGATGCCAGATGGTATAGCGCACGCGGGCGCGGTCAACACCGGTGACGTTGTGGGCGCGCATGGCCAGGCGCAGTGCCATATAAAAGCTCACGCCCAAATTTAACGCGCCGATGACGGGGATAGCCGCCACACACCACCATAAGGCCGGCTGGCGCAGCACATCCCAGCCGAGCGTGGCGCCGGCTGCGGCCAGTTGGCCGGCTGACAAGGTGACGTGGCGCACGTCCAGCCCCAGCCCGAAAAAGCTGGCAAAGGCCGGAACAAGGCCCAGCATGAAGCCCAGCGAGATGTTGGAGGCAAAGCCAGAGATGTTGTCGCGCATGAAGGCGGCCCAGCGCTGCGCTCGCGCCACCCCCAGCGCACCGGTGATCTTGGGGTTGTAGCGCATGGCCGAGTCCAGCCGGTGCAGCACAAACCAGTTCTCGGTCCAGCCCGCGATGATGCTCGACGCAAACAGCAGCACGCCGGTGAAGGCTGCAAACAAGGCGGTCGGGCCCAGGAGTGAGAGTGACTGCAGCACGTACTCAGCCGCTTTGGCATCAATCATCGGCTGGCCCAGCGCCAGCTGCAGCGCGGCGGACATCAGCAGCACCACCGGAACCACCAGCAGCACGTTGCCCAGCACCGCCGCCACCTGAGAGCGCACCAGGGAGGTGACCTTGTCGGCAAAGGCGTCGAGCGCGCCGGGCTCGTCCAGGTTTTTGAGTTTGGCGGCCATGGCCGGCGCCGTCATGGCGGGCTGCTTGGTGGCCAGGGTGCAGTGCAGCAACTGAATCATGACAAAGCTCAGCGCATAAGCGGCCCCTGACCAGAAGCCGCTCCAGAAGGCGCTCAGGCCCAGTGCCATCACGCCGAATTTCATCCAGGTCGTGACGGCGGTCAAGGCGCCACCGCCGGCGGCCTGGCGCAGCATGGTGCGGTACTCGGGCACCGTGCGGGTGAGGTAATGCTCGCCGGTCTCGGAGCTGCGCTCAGCCACCTTGGCCGCCAGCATCGACGAGTTGGCGGAAATCAGGGCGCGCAGGCTGCGCCGCGCCTGCCCGACCGTGACCAATTGCGCCAGCAAGCGCGCGGTGCTGGCCTGCGGGCTGGCTGCCAGCAGGCAATCGAGCAGGGCGCGCACACGCAGCACCCGCTCGCGCAGCTGGCGCAGCTGAAACACCAGGTTGACCGAGATGCCGTTGCTGTCAAGGTGCGTATACACCGACGCAGCCGCATGACGGCAGGCCTCCAGGCGGCTCAGGTACTGCTGCAGCGCGTGCTGGCGCGCGGGCGATTCGACCTGCGGGCTGGCCAGATAGGCCACTTGCAGTGCCATGATGTCACCGTCGAGCGCGTGAAAGGAGGCGGTTTCACGCGCTGGCACGCTCATGCGCAGGCGCAACTCGGGTGAAAAACCGGTGGCGCGAATCTGGCTGGTGCAAAAAGTCAGCGCCTCCAGCAGCGTCGCCTGCCAGGGCGAGACGCTGCTGAGCTTGGCCTGAGGTACCCAGGCGCAGTTGCCCTCGTTGACGTCGGCACACGAGACATGCAGCAGCTCAGACAAGCGCGTCAGCGTGGCGTCGTCAAGGGCGTTGATCCACCGGGCATCAAAGGCATCGCACAGCACCAGGGCAAACAGGGCCGAGGCATCGGCGGTCTCCGGTGTGCCGGGCAGCCATTTGAGGCGCAGGCGTTCGGCCAGCTCGCTGACAAAGGCGTTGCGCGATGAAAACCCGTAGTCGGCCAGCAAGGCGGTCGCATCCACGGTGCTCAAGAGCACCTGCCACCAACTTTGCAGCTTGGCCCGCGCATCCGGGCGCTGTTGCAGGGTGTCGAGCAGCAGCGTCAACCGGGCCAGCGTGCGCGGCACTGAATCGCGGTTGCCGCGGATCCAGCGCATCAAGTCAATCAGCCACAGGTGGCGGTGCGCCAGGCCGACCTGCGGGTCGAGCGCATCGAGCAGTTCGGATAGGTCAAAAGTGGGCGTCATAGGCTGCAGGTTCAGTGCAGGGTGCGCGTGCCACCCGCACTGGGGCTCAAGCCATCGAGCACAAACATGGGCACGTCCACGTCAAATTTTTCACCGTCTTCAGCGACGCAAAAAAAGCTGCCGTGCATGGTGCCGGTGGGCGTGCGCAGGCGCGTGCCGCTGGTGTATTCAAAGGCCTCGCCAGGTTGGAGCAGCGGTTGCTGCCCGACCACGCCCAGGCCCTTGACGCGCTCGGTGTGGCCGTTGGCGTCGTTCACATTCCAGGTGCGCGAGATCAACTGGGCGCTGACCTGACCCACATTGACGATGGTGATGGTGTAGGCGAACACATACAGGTCTTGCTGCGGCTCTGACTGGGCCGGAAGGTAGCGTGGCGCGACTTCGACGCGAAATTGGTATTTGGGCATGGGCGTGATGCTAACAACTCTGTGCTGGACTGACCGCTGCTGCCGGGAGAGACCGTTTAAACTTCCTCCATGACCTACCGCATCGCCCCCTCCATCCTCTCTGCCGACTTCGCCCGTCTGGGTGAGGAACTCACGCACGTCATTGCCGCCGGTTGCGACTGGATTCACTTTGACGTGATGGACAACCATTACGTGCCCAACCTCACCTTCGGCCCGATGATTTGCAGCGCTTTGAAGCCCCACGCCAAGACCGCCAGCGGTGTGGCGGTGCCGATTGATGTGCACCTGATGGTGCAGCCAGTCGATGCGCTGGCCAGCGCCTTTGCCGACGCGGGCGCGGACTTGATCAGCTTTCACCCGGACGCATCAAACCATGTGCACCGCAGCATCCAGGCGATCAAGGCCAAGGGTTGCAAAGCGGGGCTGGTGTTCAACCCGGCCGAGCCGCTGGACGTGCTCGATTGGGTGATTGACGACATTGATCTGGTGCTGATCATGAGCGTCAACCCCGGCTTTGGCGGCCAGAGTTTCATTGATTCAGCCCTGCGCAAGATTGAGGCTGTGCGCCGGCGCATCACGGCCTGCGGCAAAGACATTCGCCTCGAAGTCGATGGCGGCATCAAGGTTGACAACATCCGGCGCGTCGCCGACGCCGGGGCCGATACCTTTGTGGCGGGCAGCGCCATCTTTGGCAAGCCCGACTACAAGGCGGTGGTGGCCGCGATGCGTCAGGCGCTGGCAACGCCCGCCTGAGCCGCTCGCCAGCTCAGTCTTCTTGATTAGGCGCTGAGTTTGGGCGGGGCAAGGCGGGTCCTTGGCTTGGGGCCAGTTTGGGCAACTCCAGCATGACCGACACCGGCGCTTGCACGCTGGTGGCAAGCGAGGCGCTGCGGGCGCTGACCGAGTGCAACACCAGTTCCTCATTCACCTGCGTGCCGACCCGGTAGGGTTTTGCCGGTTTGCCATCGACCGAAATCAGCGCATAACTGCCGTTGGCGCGGTTGGCCAGCACGCCGCTCAATTTGAAGTGACTGGCAGCGCTGCTCGCTACTGTGGCGCCAGCGTTGACGCTGGCCTGGCCGCCCCCCAGCACGCGCGCCACCAGTTGCGGGTTGGCCGGCATTGGCGCGCTATAAACCACAGCAGCACTCAAGTTGGAGGGCCGCGTGGCCTGCCACTTCAACACCCAATAGGTGGCGCTGGCTGCAGCCAGCGCAGCGAGCACAAGAGTGGCGATGCGTAGCCACCAAAGGGAGAGCGTTGCGGTCTTCATGGCTGGATTATCATAGAAGCGACCCAGCCATTTAAAAGTGACCCTACCCGATGAAATCAATGTCCCAAAGCCTGCGCCGGCGCCTCCAGGGCGGCTTCACCCTGATCGAGCTGATGGTGGTGCTGCTCATCATCGGCGTGCTGGCCGCGCTGATCGTGCCCAATGTGCTGGACCGCGCCGACGACGCTCGCGTGACAGCGGCCAAGACCGATGTCAACAACCTGATGCAGGCGCTCAAGCTCTACCGCCTGGACAACCAGCGTTACCCCACGGGCGAGCAGGGTTTGCAAGCCTTGCGGACCAAGCCCACCACGGCGCCGGTGCCGCCCAACTGGAAGTCTTACCTGGACCTGTTGCCCAATGACCCCTGGGGCAATCCTTATGTTTACCTCAACCCCGGCATCAAGGGCGAAATTGACGTGATGTCTTTTGGTGCCGACGGCCAAGCCGGTGGCGAGGGCAAGAATGCCGACGTGGGCAGCTGGCAACCGTAGACGGCATTCGCACGGTCTTCGATCTTGAGCGCTTCTTCGCCGGCGATGCGCGTACCCCGTCATTGCCGAGGCTTCACCCTGTTGGAACTGCTGGTGGTCATCGCCATCATTGCCATGGCCTCGGCCGGTGTCGGCTTTGCCATGCGTGACAGCTCGCAGGTCGCACTGGCGCGCGACGCCGAGCGCCTGGCGGCCTTGCTGGAGTCGGCACGGGCCCGGTCCCGCGCAAGCGGTGTACCGGTGCGCTGGCGCGCCACCCCAGCCGGATTCCGTTTTGAGGGCCTGGAGCCCTCGGGCCAGCCCGATGCCGACTTGCCCGAGCAATGGCTCGACCCGGACACGGCGGTGGCCGACAGCGCCGCCGGGGCGCTTGGGCCTGTGCTCCTGTTGGGGCCAGAACCCATCATTGAGCCGCAGCAACTGGTGCTGGTGTCGCGCACCCAGCCGGGCAAAAGCGTGCGCCTGGCGACCGACGGCGTGCGCCCCTTCGCCGTGCAGGCAGACGCGCCTTGAACCGCTCCATGCACCGCATCACCCCAGCGCGTCGATTGGCGCGCGGCTTTACCCTGGTTGAAGTGCTGGTGGCGCTGGGCATTGTGGCCATTGCCTTGCTGGCGGGATTGCAGGCTACCGCGGCCCTGACGCGCCACGCCCAGCGTCAGTCCGACATGCTGCTGGGCCAGACCTGCGCCGAAAATGAACTGATCCGGCTGCGCCTGGCGCGCCAGTTGCCTGATGTGGGCGACAGCAGCGTCGTCTGCGAGCAGGCTGGCGAGGTTTTTACCGTGGCGCTGGCGGTACGGCCAACGCCCAACTTCAACTTCAGACGTGTGGATGCGCAGGTGTTCAAGGGCGATGAGTCGGTGCTGCGCTTGTCCACCATTGCGGGGCGCTACTGATGAGGCAACCCGCTTGGCCGCGCGCTCGTGCCCAAGGCTTCACCTTGATCGAGCTGCTGGTGGCGATCAGCCTGATGGCGCTGATGGCGGCCTTGAGCTGGCGCGGGCTCGATGGCATGACGCGGGCTCAAACGCAAATGCGCCAGCACTCGGACCAAGTGCTCACCTTGCAGGCCGGTCTGGCCCAGTGGGGCGCGGACCTGGACGCGCTCGCCACCCAGCCCAATACCCCCAGCCTGGACTGGGACGGGCGCGCGCTGCGCATCTTGCGGCGCAGCAGCGCAGCGCCGGGCGAGGGTCTGCGCGTGGTCGCCTGGTCCCGGCGCCTGGTTGACGGCGCCGGTCAGTGGCTGCGCTGGCAGTCGCCGCCCGTGACCACACGCGGGCAGTTGCAGCTGGCCTGGCAACAAGCGGCCTTGTGGGGGCAGAACCCGAGCGAAGAGGCGAGAAGCCGCGAGGTGCGCGTGGTGCCGCTCGATCAGTGGCAAATTTTCTATTTCCGCGACAACGCCTGGAGCAACCCGATGTCCAGCGCCGGTGCGCCGAGCCCGGCCCAGGCCGCAACGGCGGGCGCGACGCCTGACGGCGTGCGGCTGGTGCTGACTTTGCCGGCCGGGCAGGCCGTCCAAGGGCGCGTCACGCGCGATTGGGTTCGCCCCGCGCTGGGGGCTGGCAAATGAAATCACAGCGCGGCGCTGCCATCCTGACCGCCATGCTGACCGTGGTGCTGGTGGCCTCGCTGGCCTCGGCCACGCTCTGGCAGCAATGGCGCGCGGTCGAGGTCGAGGCCGCCGAGCGCAGCCGCGTGCAGTCGGCCTGGATTCTGAACGGTGCGCTTGACTGGGCGCGCTTGATCCTGCGCGAGGACGGCCGCAAAGGCGGCGCCGACCATCTGGCCGAGCCGTGGGCGGTGCCGCTGGCGCCAGCGCGCCTGTCGAGCTTTTTAGCGGCCGATCGCAGCGATGCGATCGAGGCCGATGCCGCGCAAGAAGCTTTCTTGTCGGGCCAGATCACTGATTTGCAGTCACGCCTGAACGTGGCCAACCTGGTGCAAGGCGGCGCCATCGACGCGCCCAGCGCGCTGGCGTTTAGCCGCTTGTTTGAGCTGCTCGATCTGCCTGAAACCGAGCTGATCCTGCTGCAGGACAAGCTGCGGCTGGCACAGGGCGCACCCACTGGCGCCGACGCAGCGCCCGTGGACGCGCCAGATGCGGCCAATAGTGCGCTGTGGCCGCAGACGATCGATCAATTGGCCTGGTTTGGCCTGTCGGCGCGCAGCATCGCCGTGTTGCGCCCGTTCATCACCGTTTTGCCGGTGCGAACGCCGGTCAACCTCAACACGGCACCCGCCGAGGTGATTTACGCCTGTGTGGATAGCTTTGACCTGGCCGACGCCGATCGTCTGGTGCGTGAGCGCAACGCGACCCACCTGGCCGCCCTGAGCGATGCGGGCAAGCTCAGCGGTCGGGCGGAGGCGCAATTTGACGCCGCGCGGCACAGCGTGTCCTCGCGTTTTTTTGAAGTGCGTGGCAGTTTGCGCATCGACCAGGCGACGGTGCAAGAGCAGTCCGTGGTGCAGCGCGACGGGCTCGATGTCAAAACACTGTCGCGCCAGCGCGGCGTGGCCGGCACCACGCCAACCCTACAATGAGCGCCGACCCGCACCGACAAGCCCCATGACCACCCTGATCGTTACCCTTCCTGAAGAGCCGCTTGACGTGGCGGCCCTGTACGACTACGTCCTGAGCCCTGAGGGCAGCACGCTGGCCGAGCAGTCGCGTGCGCCGCTGGCGCTGTTGCCGCTGCTGGGCAAAGCCGAGGGCGAGGTGGTGGCGCTGGTGCCCGCGCAGCGCCTGTCCTGGCACCAGGTGCAGTTGCCCAAGGGCACCCTGGGGCGGCGCTTTTTTCAGGAAGGCGGTGCTTTGCGTGTGCGCGCGGTGCTCGATGGCCTGCTTGAAGACCGCCTGCTCGACGACACCGCGCAGCTGCATTTCGCCCTGGAGCCGCAGCCCTCCCTTGACGCGCCGGTGTGGGTGGCAGTGTGCGAGCGCGCCTGGCTGCGCGCAGCCTTGCAGGTGCTGGAGCAGTCCGGGCGCGCGGCCAGTCGCATCGTGCCCGAGTTCCCGCCGCAGGCCCTGCGTGACACGCTGTTTGTGACCGGTGAGTTTGAGGCTGCTTTCCTGGTGGGCGCAGCCCACGGCAGCGTCGCCAGGCTGCCCTTGTCGCGCGACGCCGCCGCGTTGCTGGGTGGGGTGGAAGAAAAGAGCGTGGTGGCCGAGCCCGCTGTGGTGGCGCTGGCTGAGGCCTTGTTCCAGCGCAGCGTGATCGTGCAGCCCAGTGGCCAGCGTCAATTGCAGGCAGCGCAATCGCCCTGGGATCTGGCGCAATTTGATCTGCTCACGTCTCACGGTGCCCGAGCGCGCAAACGCTGGACTGACGCCGGGCGCGAGTTGCTGCGCGCGCCGCGCTGGCGCGCCGCTAGGGTGGCCGTGCTGGCGCTGTTGGTGGTTAACCTGGCAGGCCTGAACGCCTGGGCCTGGAAAGAAAAATCCTTGCTCAGCAGCCAGCGCCAGGCCATTAGCGCGGTGTTGACCACGACCTTCCCGCAGGTGCGCGTGGTGGTGGATGCTCCCATTCAGATGGCGCGTGAGCTTGCCATCTTGCAGCAGGCCAGCGGTGCGCCATCCAACCGTGATCTGGAAAGCATGTTGACGGCTTTTGGGGCTGTAGCCCCCGCCGGTACTGTGCCTAATGCTATTGAATTTATGGCCGGTGAACTGCGTTTGAAGGGCCTTGCGCTGAGTCCGGAGCAAGTGGCGGCGCTCTCCTTTCAACTCAAACCCCAGGGCTACGTCGTCAACGTCGATGCCGACAACCTGGTGATTAAACAGGGGACTGGCTCATGAAGCTGTTGACCGAGCTGCAAGCGCGCTGGCGCTTGGTGGCGCGTCGCGAGCAGCGCCTGCTGCTGGGCGCGCTGGCGCTGGTGCTGGTGGCCTTGCTCTGGGGTGTGGCGCTGGCGCCCGCGCTGGCGACCCTGAAGGCGGCGCAGCAGCAGCGCGTGCTGCTGGACGCCCAATGGCAGCAGATGCTGCGCCTGCAGGCCCAGGCCCAGGCGCTACAAGCCCAGCCGCCCTTGAGTTTTGACGACGCACGGCGTTTGCTGGAGGCCTCGGTCAAATCGCTGGGCAGCACGGCGCAACTGTCGGTTGCGGGCGAACGCGTGACGCTCAGCGCCAAAGGCATCTCCGCCGACGCGCTGGCACAGTGGCTGGCGCAGGCGCGCCTGACCGCGCGCGCCGTGCCCAGTGAGGTGCGGCTGGTGCGCGCTGCTGCGCCAGCCGGTGGCGCGCCCGCCGGCTGGCACGGCACGCTGGTGCTGAGCCTGAGTGCGCGCTGAGGGCCTGGCCCGATCAGCTCCACACCGACCGCCCGTTTCATGCTGCGCCGTCCGTCCCCCGTGAGATCGCCTGCCCGCAGTCGGCGTCGCGCCACCGAAGCCTCGCGCACCACGCCCTGGTCCTGGGCCGTAGCCGGCGTGCTGCTGGGTTTGACGCTGGCGCTGCTGCTCAATGCACCGGCGCGCTGGCTGGCCGCTGCGGTGGAACAAGGCTTGCAAGGGCGGGTGCTGCTCACCGATGCGCGTGGCACGCTCTGGAACGGCACGGCCCGGCTCACGCTCACCGGGGGCGCCGGCAGCACGGATGCGGCTACCCTGCCTGGGCGCCTGACGTGGCGGCTGCGCCCCAACTGGGTTGGGCTGGCCGCTGAGCTCAATGCTGACTGTTGTATGCAGCAGCCGTGGCGCTTAAGCTTGCGCCCACGTTGGGGCGGGGCCAGGTTGGCGCTGACCGACAGCCAGTCGCAATGGCCGGCGCAGTGGCTGACCGGGCTGGGTACGCCCTGGAACACGGTGCAGCCCGAGGGCCAGCTGAGTCTGAGCACGCACGGACTCGCTGCCGAATGGGCGGCAGGGCGCTTGCTGCTTCAGGGCAGCGCCCAGCTCGATGCGATGCATCTGTCGTCACGGCTTTCCACACTCAAGCCGATGGGCAGCTACCGCGTTCTGCTGCTAAGCGGCGCTAGCCCCAGCCTGAGCTTGAGCACCCTGGAGGGCGCCCTACAATTGTCCGGCACCGGCCAGTGGGTCGGGGGCCGATTGCGCTTTGAGGGGGTTGCCAGCGCCGCCCCAGAGCGGTTGGATGCCCTGTCTAATCTTCTCAATATCATCGGTCGGCGCGACGGCGCCCGCGCCATCATCAAAGTAGGTTGAAACTGTATGAAACTCCGCGTTGCCACCGATCCCAAGAATGCTCTTTATTCAATAGCTGCATACGCAATATTGGCGGGGGCTAGCGCTCTATTTTCTGTAAATTTAGGGGCGCAAACCAGCCCTGCAGGGCGGGTGCAGGAGGGCGTTACGCTGAACTTCAGCAATGCAGAAATTGAGGCGGTGGCGCGCACCATGGCCACCATCACCGGCGCCAATGTGGTGGTGGACCCGCGCGTCAAGGGATTGATCACGCTGGTGACAGACCGGCCGGTGAGTCGGCGCGTGGCCATGAACCAGTTTCAGGCGGCGCTGCGCCTGCAGGGATTCACCATGGTGGAGTCCGCAGGGCTGTACAAGGTGGTGCCCGAGGCCGACGCCAAGCTGCAAAGTGGCGCCGTGACGGTCAGCGACGAGCCAGTCGGCGGCGCGCTGGGCAACCAGATCACGACGCAGATATTCAAGCTCAACTTCGAGTCCGCCAACAACCTGGTGGCGGTGCTGCGCCCTTTGATCAGCCCGAACAACACCATCAACGTCAACCCCGGCACCAACTCGCTGATCATCACCGACTACGCCGACAACCTGCGTCGCATGGCGCGCATCATTGCCGCGGTCGATGTCTCCAATGCCACCGATGTGCAGATTCTGCCGCTCAAGCACGCCATTGCGACCGATCTGGCGCCGCTGGTGCTGCGCCTGGTGGAGTCCTCCGGCGCCGGGGTGGCACCAGGTCAGGCCGACACCTCCTTCAAAACCATCCTGATGGCCGAGCCGCGCTCCAACGCGCTGATTTTGCGTGCCGCGAATCCGGCCCGGGTGGCGCTGGTGCGCTCGCTGGTGGACAAACTGGACCAGCCGCCCGCAGCCAGCACCAATGGCGACGCCGGTAATATTTATGTGGTCTACCTTAAAAACGCCGATGCCACCAAACTGGCCGCCACCTTGCGCGCGGCCATGAGCGGCCAGGCGCCGGCAGCAGCGGCGCCCGCCGGCGTGGCGGGGGCAGTGGTTGCCGCCGTTGCTGTGTCCGCCACTGGGGGGCAAATTCAGGCCGATGTGGCCACCAATTCGCTCATCATCAGCGCGCCCGAGCCGCAGTACCGGCAATTGCGCGCGGTCATTGACCGGCTCGACGGCCGACGCGCCCAGGTGCTGGTCGAGAGCTTGATTGTGGAGGTCAACGCCGACCGCGCCGCCGAGTTCGGCATTCAGTGGCAGGGCCCCCTGGGCAAAGCCGGCGACGGCGTCATTGGCCTGCTGGGCACCAACTTTGGCGCCGCTGGCAAAAACATCATCAACCTGGCCACCGGCGCCGGAGCCGGCACCGTGGCCCCCGCTCCCGGCATCAATTTTGGGGCAGTGCAGCGCACCAACGGCATTTATGTGCTGGGCTTCCTGGCCAACTTTCTCGAGAGCAGCGGCAGCGGCAATGTGCTGTCCACGCCCAATTTGCTGACGCTGGACAACGAAGAGGCCAAGATCGTGATCGGTGAAAACGTGCCCTTCATCACCGGCCAATTCACCAACACCGGCAGTGGCGGTGGCAGTGGCGGCTCGGTCAACCCGTTCACCACGGTGGAGCGCAAGGACGTCGGCCTGACGCTCAAGGTCAAGCCACAAATCAACGAGAACGGCACGGTCAAGCTCGTGATCTACCAGGAGACTTCGGCGGTCAAGGCCGGCACGGAGACGGCGGTCAACGGGCCGACGACCTCCAAGCGCACGATCGAGTCCACCGTGCTCGTCGACGACGGCAGCATCGTGGTGTTGGGCGGCCTGCTGCAGGACAAGTACTCCGGTAACGAGCAGAAAGTGCCGGGCCTGGGCGATGTGCCGGTCTTTGGCAATCTTTTCAAGAACGATTCCCGCACCCGCAACAAGACCAACCTGATGGTGTTCCTGCGCCCGGTGGTGGTGCGTGACGCCCAGGACAGCGACAACCTGTCGCTGGACCGCTATGAGCTGATGCGCTCGGGCATGAATGCCGCGCAGCCGAAGCCGAGCCGGCTGGCGCCGATCAACGAGGCGCCGGTGTTGCCAGCCTTGCCGGGCTCGGTGCCGGCGATCCAGCGGCCGGCGCCGCCGGAGCCGCTGGGCGCCACCCCCGCCGTCAAGCCCCAATTCTGAGCCAAAAGGCCAAGCCGCCATGCGTTACCCGCTGCCCTACGCCTTTGCCCGCACCCACCAACTCTTGCTCGAAGATGAGTCGGGCGATCTGACGCTGTGCGTGCACCCCGACTCGGGGGCCAGCGCGGTCAGCGAGGTCATGCGCAAGTACCCGGTGCGCCATCTGCAGTCGCTCGGTGCCCAGGCGCTGATCCAGCGCATCAGCGCCGCCTATGCCCAGGGCGAGTCGAGCGCTGCGGCGGTGGTCAGTGAGGTCGAGAGCGACGCCGACCTCACGCGCATGATGCAGGACCTGCCCGCGATTGAAGACTTGCTCGAAACCTCGGACGATGCGCCCATCATCCGCATGCTCAACGCGCTCTTGACGCAAGCGGCGCGCGACGGCGCCAGCGACATCCACATTGAGCCCTATGAGCGCCATTCGAGCGTGCGCTTTCGCGTCGACGGCACGCTGCGTGAGGTGGTGCAACCGAACCGAGCGCTGCACGCGGCGCTGATTTCGCGCCTGAAGATCATGGCCGAGCTCGACATTGCCGAGCGCCGCCTGCCGCAAGACGGCCGTATCTCCCTGCGCATTGGCACGCGCGCGGTCGATGTGCGCGTCTCGACCTTGCCCAGTGCGCATGGTGAGCGCGCCGTGCTGCGTTTGCTGGATAAATCTGAAGGCCGCTTGAGCCTGGAGGCGCTGGGCATGCAGGGCGAGGTGCTCAAGCGCTTTGAGCAGCTGGTGACGCAGCCGCACGGCATTGTGCTGGTCACCGGCCCCACGGGTTCGGGCAAGACCACCACCTTGTATGCCGCCTTGAGCCGCCTGGACGCCAGCCGCAGCAACATCATGACGGTGGAAGACCCGATCGAGTACGAGCTCTCGGGTGTCGGCCAGACCCAGGTCAACGCCAAGATCGAACTCACCTTTGCCAAGGCCTTGCGCGCCATCTTGCGGCAAGACCCGGACATCATCATGATCGGTGAAATCCGCGATTTCGAGACCGCGCAGATTGCGATTCAGGCCTCGCTCACCGGTCACCTGGTGCTCGCGACGCTGCACACCAACGACGCCACCAGCGCCGTCACCCGCTTGACCGACATGGGGGTCGAGCCCTTCCTGCTGAGTTCGTCGTTGTTGGGCGTGTTGGCCCAGCGTCTGCTGCGCAAGCTGTGTCTGAGTTGCTATGGCACGGGCTGCAGCGCCTGTGGCCAAACCGGTTACGCCGGGCGCTCGGGCGTGTTTGAGTTG
This sequence comes from Rhodoferax sp., assembly GCA_013791765.1. Taxonomy (GTDB): domain Bacteria; phylum Pseudomonadota; class Gammaproteobacteria; order Burkholderiales; family Burkholderiaceae_C; genus Rhodoferax. The sequence continues at coordinate 26,817 of VMTC01000133.1, read as the reverse complement.
TTGGTCGCCGATGACGCGATTCGTGCCCAGATTCACAACCGCGCCTCTGAGGCCGACATCCGCTTTGCGGCCCTGGCCAGCGGCATGACGCTGATGCGCGATGACGGCGAGCGCCTGGTGCGCCTGGGCCTGACCTCGCGCGAAGAGCTGCTGCGCGTGACGCGCGACTGACCCTAAACATTGCCATGCCGGTTTATTCCTTTGAAGCCCTGAGCGCTGACGGCGAAACACGCAAGGGCGTGATCGAGGCCGACTCGGCCAAGGCCGCGCGCAGCCTGTTGCGCACGCAGGCGCTGGTGCCGCTCAAGGTGGAGGCCGTGGGGGCGCAGGCGCCAGGCCAGGCGGGCGCGGGTGCTGCAGGCTCGGGCCGCAGTTTGACGCGCCGGGTCTTCAACGCCACCGGGCTGACGATCTGGACGCGCCAGCTGGCCGGTCTGGTGTCCTCGGGGCTGCCGCTGGAGCGGGCGCTCACCTCGCTGTCCGATGAGGCCGAGCGCGACAATGAGCACCACCTGGTGGCGCTGCTCCGCGCTGAGGTGAACGGCGGCTCGACCTTTGCCAAGGCCTTGTCGCTGCATCCGCGTGAATTCACGCCCATTTTTATTGCGGTGATCGGCGCCGGCGAGCAAAGCGGCAACCTCGGCCTGGTGCTGGAGCGCCTGGCGGACGACCTGGAAGAGCAGCAAGCACTCAAGTCAAAACTGATCGGCGCGGCGCTGTACCCGGCCATCGTGTCGCTGGTGGCGATCGTGATCGTGCTGTTCCTGGTGACTTATGTGGTGCCGCAAGTGGCGCATGTGTTTGCCGGCAGCAAGCGCGCGCTGCCGCTGCTCACGGTGATCATGATTGGCACCAGTGCTTTTTTGCGCAGCTATGGCTGGTTGATCTTGGTTGCTATTGTTCTGGGAGTTGTTGGTGCCCGTGTGGCGCTGGCTAACGCCGCATTTCGTGAAAAGTTTGACGCCGCCTGGCTGAAGCTGCCGATTTTGGGCAAGTTGTCCCGCAGCTACAACACCGCGCGTTTTGCCAGCACGCTGGCGATGTTGGCCGCCGCTGGCGTGCCGATCCTCAAAGCCTTGCAGGCCGCGGCTGAAACCCTGTCGAACCGCGCCATGCGCACCGATGCGCTTGATGCCTTGGTGCTGGTGCGCGAAGGCGCGCCGCTGGCCGCGGCGCTGGCGCAAAAAAAGCGCTTTCCCGGCTTGCTCGCCATGTTCGCGCGCTTGGGTGAGCAAACCGGGCAGTTGCCCACCATGCTGCAGCGCGCCGCCAAGCAGCTCAGCACCGAGGTGCAACGCCGCGCCATGCAACTGGCCACCATTTTGGAGCCGCTGTTGATTGTGGTGATGGGCGTGGTGGTGATGCTGATCGTGCTGGCGGTGCTGATGCCGATCATTCAGCTCAACCAGTTGGTGAAGTGAGAGGCTGAGTTTTTAGGTTAAATTATCCTCTAGCCCTTATTCCACGTGCATGAACAGCTATTTTTTTAGTAGCGTCTGAAAAACTTGATTCTTGTGCGTGGCCTATTTGCCCACGCGCAATTCGCGCCGCAGGATCTTGCCGACATTTGACTTGGGCAGTTCGTCGCGGAACTCGATGTATTTGGGCTGCTTGTAGCCGGTCAGGTTCTGCTGGCAGTAGCGCGCCACGTCGTCTTCGGCCAGCGTCGGCTTGTTTTTGACGACGAAGACCTTGATGGCCTCGCCCTGTTTCTCGTCGGGCACGCCGATGACCGCGCACTCCAGCACGCCGTCGCACAGCGAGATCACATTTTCGAGCTCACTCGGGAACACGTTGAAGCCGCTGACCAGGATCATGTCTTTCTTGCGGTCCACAATTTTGGTGTAGCCGCGCTCGTCCATGATACCGACGTCGCCGGTGCGCAGGAAACCGTCCGCAGTGAAGGCGTTGCGGTTTTCCTCGGGCTGCTGGTAGTAGCCAGTCATGACATTGGGGCCGCGGATGCAGATCTCGCCCGATAACCCTTGTGCCAGTGAGTTGCCTTCGTCGTCCTTGATGGCGATGTCAATGCCGGGCAGCGGCAGGCCGATCGTGCCCGAAAACTCCTTGGCCAGTACCGGGTTGTTGGTGCCAATGGCGCAGGTCTCGCTCATGCCCCAGCCTTCGACCATCGGGCAGCCGGTGGTATCTAACCAGCGCTGGGCGGTGCCGCTGGAGGCCGCCATGCCCCCCGCTTGCGTCGCGCAGAGGCTGGAGAAATCAACACTTTTGAACTGCGGGTGCGCCAGCAGGGCGTTGAACAAGGTGTTGACCCCCGGCAGCATGTGAAAGGGGCGCTTTTTGAGGGTCTCGATGAAACCGCCAAAGTCGCGTGGGTTCGGAATCAGCGTCAGATGCGCGCCCCAGCGGATGGCGAGCAGCGACAGGGTGAGTGCAAAGATGTGGTACAGCGGCAGCGCGGCGATGCTGTTGATATGGCGTACGTCGCCGATGCGCGTGAGCGCCGGGGTGAACCAGGCCTCGGCCTGCAAGACGGCGGCCACGATGTTGCGGTGCGTCAGCACGGCGCCTTTGCTCAGGCCCGTGGTGCCGCCGGTGTACTGCAAGAAGGCAATCGAATCGAGTGTGCTCGGCGCCGACTTGAAGGGCAGCGCCGCGCCGACTGAGATGGCCTGCTTGAAGGAAGTCGCGGTGCGGCCGTTCGAGAGCGTTAATTTGTAGGGCGGCACCATCTTGGCCAGGTGGCGCACGGCAAAGGTGATCCACTGGCCGTACCAGAAGCCCAGCAAGTCGCCCATCGAGGCCACCACCACATGCTGGACCTCCGTCTGGTCGATCACTTCGGCCAGCGTGGCGACAAAGTTCTCGAGCACCACAATCACGCTCGCGCCGGAGTCACTGAGCTGGTGCTGCAATTCGCGTGCGGTGTACAACGGGTTGACGTTGACGCAGGTGTAGCCGGCTCGCAAGACACCCGCCATGGTCACTGGAAACTGCGGAATATTGGGCAGCATGATGGCGACCCGGGCGTCCGGGGCCAATCCTTTGCTTTGCAGCCAGGCGCCCAATGCGGCGGAGAGCTGGTCGAGCTGGCCGTAGGTCATCGAGCTTTCCATGCAGACGGCAAAGCGGTTGTCGGCGTTCTTGCGGAAGGACTCTTCCAGCAACTGCGTCAACGATTGGTATTGCTGCGGGTTGACGTCATGCTCGACGCCGGGGGGATAGCTCTTGAGCCAGATTTTGTCCATGTGGGTTCTCCTGGCGCTGATTTTGAGCCAGAACCGTCGCTTGCCGCTACCGGGCTTGCCCCAGTATCTGGCTGATTTCGGTCTCACACGCGACAGCATCAAGCGCAAACAGGCGTCCGATCAGCCCGGCTTCGCGCTCGCGCACGGTGCCCAGAAAATAGCGGGCGCCGTCGCCCTTGCGCCCCATGGCGGCGAAGGTGTCAAAGCCTGATTCCAGAAATTGCTGCAGCGCACTCAGGCCCATCATGCGGGCCGGTCCGCGCATCATTTTGAGCATCATGCGCAGGCCCGGGGTGCGCGTGAGGCGGTCCAACTCTTGGCCCACCTCCAGCACGGTTGCTAATTGCAGCTCCCGATCCGCAGGCCGACCGACCGTGCGCCAGGCGGCCACATAGCGCGCCGCCTCGCCCAGCGCGCCGTGGCTAAGCCAGCTTTGGGCCATGGCCAGATCGAGCTCTTCGGTCAGGTGGTGCAAGTGCGCCATCGACACCGCGGTCTGCACCACTTGCTGTGGGAACAGCCGCTCCAGGCCACTGGCAATGCGCGCAAACTGCGCATCGCGCAAGGTGTAGTCTTTCTCGCTGTAGAGCTCCTGCAGAAAGAAGGTGGCTGCGGGCCGGTATTGTTCAGACTGCAGCAGGTCCGCATAGGTGCCGGCAAAGCGGCGCGCTTGCAGCCGCTTGACCGCGCTGAGGGCGTTTGCGAGCGCGGGGTCGTCGATGGCACTTTGTCGCAGTGCGCTGACGCGCGTGACCGCGTCGCGGATGATGTTGGTGGCTTCCATATAAACCCTGAGTCTACCTAGGTGCCAGGCTCTAAAAATTGCGCACTTTTGCGTGCCATATTCGAAGCATGCAAAGAAGAACCTGGTTGAAGTTGGGGGCGGTATCGGCCACAGTGCTGATTCTGGCGGGTGGTACGGTGGCCTTGCTGCAGCCCGGCCTGCAGCAGGGACGCTTGAGCCCGGGCGCGCAGGAGGTTTTCGCCAGCGTGGGGCGTGCCATTTTGGACGGCACCCTGCCCAAGGAGCCCGCCGCCAACCAGGCGGCGTTGGCGGGTTTGCTGCAGCGCATTGATGCGCTGGCGCAGGCGCTGCCGCCGCACGCACAGGCGGAGTTGTCGCAATTGCTCGGCATCTTGGGCACTGGCGTTGGGCGGCGCACGCTGGCTGGGCTGTCGAGCGATTGGCGCAGCGCCGGCGTCGTTGAGGTGCAGCAGGCTTTGCAGTCGATGCGCAGCTCACGCCTGGGCTTGCGCCTGCAGAGTTACCAGGCGCTGCATGAGATTGTGGGCGCGGCCTACTTTTCAGACGCCAGCACCTGGCCCGCGCTGGGCTACCCCGGCCCGCTGAAGATATGAACCCTTTACCAAGACGAATTCCAACTTTATGAGCAGTTTGCAGGATCCAATCCTTGATGGATTAAAACGTGGCTGGAAAGTGCTGGGCGGCCCGCACGGTGCGCGCCCCGACAAAATTGTCTGCGATGTGGCCATCATTGGCTCGGGCGCTGGCGCCGGCATCAGCGCCGAATTGCTGGCGCGCGCCGGTCTCAAGGTGGTGATCATTGAAGAAGGGCCGCTCAAGAGCAGCAGCGACTTCAACCAGAAAGAGGCCGAAGCCTACCCCGCGCTGTACCAGGAAAGTGCGGGGCGCAAGACCTCGGACAAGGGCGTCACGATTTTGCAGGGGCGCTGCGTGGGCGGCTCCACCACTGTCAACTGGACCAGTTCCTTCAGAACCCCGATGGATACGCTGAACTATTGGCAGCAAAAATTCAACTTGCCCGACTACAACAACGATGCGCTGGCGCCCTATTTTCAGCAGGCCGAGACGCGCCTGAGCATGGGCCCCTGGCTGGTGGCGCCCAATGAAAACAACGACTTGTTGCGCCGCGGCGCGGCGCGGCTGGGCATACCGGCGGCGGCGATTGCCCGCAACGTCAAGGGTTGCTGGAACCTGGGCTCCTGCGGCTTGGGCTGCCCGACCAATGCCAAGCAGTCGATGCTGGTGACCACCATTCCCGCAGCACTGGACCTGGGTGCCACGCTGCTGGTCGAAACCCGGGCCGAAACCTTTGAGTTGCTCAACGGGCGCGTGCAGTCGGTGCGCTGCATCGCAGTCAAGCCCAACAGTGCCCCCGAGGGGCCGGGGGCCAGCGCAACCACCATCATCGCCAAGCATTTTGTGCTGGCCGGGGGCGCGATCAACTCGGCCGCCTTGCTGCTACGCTCCAAGGCGCCGGACCCGCACGCGCGCCTGGGGCGGCGCACCTTCTTGCACCCGGTGGTGATGTCCGCAGCCATCATGGGCCAAAAAGTCGAGGCCTGGGCCGGCGCGCCGCAAACCATCTACACCGACCATTTTCTGGGCACCGATCCGATTGACGGCCCGATCGGCTTCAAGCTGGAGGCGCCGCCGCTGCACCCGGTGATCTTTGCCTCCACGGTGTTTGGCTACGGTCAGCAACAGGCCGATATGCTGGCGCAGTTTCCCAACACCCATGTGATCCTGGCACTGATGCGCGACGGTTTTCATGAAGAAGCGGCCGGTGGGCAGGTCAAACTGCGCGGGGACGGCTCGCCCGAGTTGGACTATCCTTTGAGCGACTTTGTCATGGACGGGGCCCGCCGGGCCCTGCTGGCCATGATGGAGATCCAGTTTGCCGCCGGTGCGCGGCAGGTGTTACCCATGCACGAAATGGCACGTCCCTACAACAGTTGGGCCGAGGGCCGACAGGCGGTTGCGGCCCTGGCCATGCAACCATTGCTGACCAAAGTGGTGAGCGCGCACGTGATGGGCGGTTGCGGATTGGGGGGCACCGAGGCGCTGGGCGTGACGCGCCCCGACGGCGTGCATTGGCAGCTGGAAAACCTGTCGATTCATGACGGCTCGATCTTTCCGACCAGCATCGGGGCCAACCCTCAGTTGTCTATCTACGGCATCGTCAACCGGCTGACGCAGGGCCTGGTCAAGCGGCTTACCGGGCAAGAACTGGTGCTGGCGTGAACCTGGGGCCGGTGCGTTGTCGTCAGTTTGGCGCAGCGTAAGCTGGGATGATGCCTAAATTGATAGCTGCCTACACAGCATTGACGAAGGCTAGAGGGCTATTTGATTTAAAAAATAGTGCGAAATGTGCTGGGCTTGCAAGCGGGCTCACACCTGCATGTTCATGATGTCGGTGTAGGCCTGCACCATGCGGTTGCGCACATGCAAGGTGGCCTGAAAGCCGATCTGCGCTTTCTGCATCGCCACCATGGTTTCTTCCAGACTGACATTCGGGTTTTCCATCTGCACTTCTCGCCCTAAGCGGGTGGCTGTGTTTTGCGCGGCGCTGACCGAGCCGAGGGCGCTCTTGAGTGCGCCCGAGAAACCGCCGTCAGCCCCCCCTGTGACCTGGTTGGTTGACAGGCGCGGTGCCAGCGTGGGGCGCACCGCAGTCGGCATGGTGGTAGGGGAGAGTCGGAGTTCCATGGGGCGGTCTTGTCTGATAAATTGGAAGTTGAGTGATGCTAGGGCGCACCCCGTCAAACATTAATTTGAAGTAAGGGGTAAAAGCGCGGCTTATCGGACTAATGTTTTAGCGGTCGGGTCGAATAATCGTCGCCATTGGTGGTGCAAAATCGCGCCACACCGACCTGGAACCCACAATGTCTGCCGCCCCCGCCATTCCTATTAACCCCACACTGTCGCAGCGTTTTTCCGGCCTGGACCAAGCCCAGCGGCTGCGCATGGCTCTGGGGCTGGCGGTGTTCATTGCCATTGGCATCATCGGTTTGGTGATGGGCCGCCAGGCCGAATGGCGTGTGCTCTATGCCAATCTGGCAGACAAGGACGGCGGGGCCATCGTGGCCCAGTTGTCGACCATGAATATCCCCTACAAGCATGCCGATGGCGGTGGCGCTATTTTGGTGCCGGCTGACAAGGTCTACGACACACGGCTGAAGCTGGCATCGCAAGGTTTGCCCAAGGGCTCGGTGGCGGGTTTTGAAACCATGGATGCGAACCGCTTTGGCATGACACAGTTTCAGGAGCGCCTGGCGTACCAGCGCGGCCTGGAGGGTGAGTTGACGCGCTCGATCCAGGCGCTGTCTTCGGTGCAGAGCGCGCGGGTGCACCTGGCCTTGCCGAACCAGAACGGATTTTTCCGCGAGCAGCAAAAGCCGTCGGCCTCGGTGCTGGTCAGTTTGAATGCCGGGCGCACGCTGGACCGGGCGCAACTGGCGGGCATTGTGCATTTGGTGTCCTCCAGCGTTCCCGAAATGAATGCCACGGCGGTGAGCGTGCTCGATGATTCAGGCAAGTTGTTGTCAACCCCGGCTGAAGGTGCAGAGGGCACCGCTGGCGCGGATGCGCAGCAGTTGCAGTATGTGCAGCAACTCGAGCAGCTTTACAGTCGCCGCATTCTGGACATTCTGGAGCCCGTCGTGGGCCGCGGCAACGCCCGCGCCCAGGTTACGGCCGAGCTCGATTTCTCGCAGACGGAGTCCACCTCGGAGTCGCACAAACCCAATCAATTACCCGACTCGACCGCGATTCGCAGCCAGCAGGTCTCGGAAAGCAGCAACAGCGGCCTCAGTGGGCCGCCCTCGGGCGTGCCGGGCGCCACCAGCAATCAGCCGCCGGGGCCGTCCTCGGCGCCTATCAACGGCGCGCCACAGACCTTGACCGCAGTCGGCGGCGCTGCGGGGGCCGGTGGTCGACGTGAGTCCATCATCAATTACGAGGTAGACAAGACCATCAAGGTGGTGCGCGGTGGCACAGGCATCGTCAAACGCATCAGCGCTGCGGTGGTGGTCAACCATCAATCCTTGACCGATGCCAAAGGCAAGACCACAACCACGCCGTTGACGGAGCAGCAGATCGAGCAAATGACCGCCTTGGTGCGCGAGACGGTGGGCTTTAACAAAGAGCGCGGTGACTCGGTGAACCTGATGAACGCCCCCTTTGCCACGGAAAAGATGGTGGTGGTGGACTTGCCATTCTGGAAACAGGCCGAAGTTCAGGACTTGGCACGCAGTTTTGCCTGGCCGCTGGGCACCTTGTTGTTTGGCGCTTTGGTGCTGCTGGGCGTGATCCGCCCGGCCATCAAGACCCTGGCGCAGTCGCAACCCCGAGTTTTGACTCAGGCGCGACAGCTTGACGCCATCGAGTCGGAGACGCCCGATCGGCCGCAGTTGGCAGCGCCGTCGCGCAGCAATGTGCCTGCCGTGGCCACTTCCGGTGAGCTGGCCCTGGACGATGCGCGCAAGTTGACGCGCGACAACCCTGCGGCGGTGGCCAATATCGTCAAGACCTGGATCAATGGCGAGGCGCCGGCCTGATTGGGCGCGCGCAGGATCACAATATGACTCAAACAGACGGACTCCAGGACGCCGCTATTTTGATGATGTCGCTGGGCGAGGCCGAGGCCTCCGAAGTGTTCAAGCATCTGTCGCCCAAAGAGGTTCAAAAACTGGGCGAGGCGATTGCCAAGACCAAGGCCATCACGCGTGAACGGGTCGATGAAGTGGTGGACCGCTTCACCGGCGTGGCTGCGGCGCAGAGTCTGCTGGTGTCCAATTCCGGCGACTATGTGCGCTCGGTCCTCAAGCGCGCGCTCGGTGACGACAAGGCGGCGCTGTTGATTGACCGGATTTTGCAGGGCGGCGATGTCTCGGGCATCGAGAGCCTGAAATGGATGGACCCCTCGTCTGTGGCGGAGCTCCTGCGCAATGAGCATCCGCAAATTGTGGCGGCCATTTTGGTGCATCTGGACTTTGACCAGGCCGCCGATGTGCTCAAGTTCTTTGCCGAGCGTCAGCGCAATGAGGTGATGCTGCGTGTGGCCACCATGGAGGGGATTCAGCCGTCCGCATTGAAAGACCTCAACGAGGTGCTGTTCCAGGTGCTCGCCGGTGGCGACAAGGTTCGCAAGTCCTCGCTGGGCGGGGTTAAGACAGCGGCCGAAATGATCAATCTGATGGGTACGGCGATTGAGGGCACGGTGATTGAATCGATCCGTAACCATGACCCGGATCTGGCGCAAAAAATCATGGACAAGATGTTTGTCTTTGACGATGTGATGAAGCTTGACGACAAGGCGATCCAGATGGTGCTCAAAGAAGTGTCATCTGACGTGCTGATCGTTGCCCTCAAAGGTGCACAGCCCGAGCTCAAAGAGAAGTTCCTGGCCAATATGTCCTCGCGTGCCGCGGAGACGCTGCGCGAAGACCTGGAGTCGCGCGGACCCATGCGGCTGTCCGAGGTGGAGGCTCAGCAGAAAGAAATTCTGAAAACAGTGCGCCGTCTGGCCGATGAAGGCACCATCGTGATCGGTGGTGGCGCCGATGACGCGATGGTCTGAGCATGCGTAATTACTCGCGCTTCATCCCCGGCGAAGAGATTGACGCGGCCGAGCCGTGGAGCTTTGCCTCCGTTGACACGGCTGCCTTGCTGCTGGCCGCGCAGGTCAAGGCGCGCGACGAAGCCGCCGATGAGTTTCGCAACGAGGCGTGCAAGCAGGAGGGCTATGCCCAGGGCTTTGCCCAGGGGCATGCGCAGGCCACAGTGGAGGCACAACACCAGATCGCTGACTTTATGGCCGGGCAGGGCGCTGAGGCCGCGCGCGCCTTTGCGCAGCTTTTAGTGGCGGCTCAGGCTCAGCTGGCCGAGGCCGAACAGGTCATGGCGCAAGGCACGCTGGAATTGGCGTGCGAACTGGCGCGCCAGGTGCTGCGCCGCGAGTTGACGGTGGACCTCAAGGCGGTGCAACCGGTGCTGCGCGAGGCGTTGGGCCTGCTGGTGGCCGACAGCAAGAGTGCGGTGCTGCGCCTGCACCCGCTCGACCTGGCCGCGCTCGAAGAGGTCATTCGCAACGAGTTCTCAGGGCTGTCCTTGACCCTGGTGCCCGATGTGGCCATGAGCCGGGGCGGCTGCCTGGTCGAGTCGGCGGGCACCGTGGTGGACGGCACCCTGGAAAAGCGCTGGCAGCGGGCGGTCGCCAACCTGGGGCTGGCGTCGTCCTGGCAGGAGCCCCCGCATGAGCAGTGACGCCTGCCTCAAGTGGGAGCTCTTTACGCACAATGCGCGCAAACGCGTCAGCACGGGCAGCACGCTGGAAATTCGTGGCACGCTGACGCGGCTAACCGGCCTGGTGCTTGAAGCCACCGGCATCCGCGTGCCCGTCGGCTCGCAGTGCCTGGTGACCATGAAAGGGCAGGCGCCGGTGCTGGCCGAAGTGGTGGGTTTCTCCAATGAACGCGCTTTTTTAATGCCGGCTGGCGACGTGCATGGCCTCTCCAGTGGCGCCAGCGTGGAACCGGCGGCGGCTTATATTGCTGTGCCGCGTTTGGGCGAGCGCCGCCAAGCTGAGCGCATGGCGGGCTATGGCGCGCTGCGCCTGCCGCTGGGCGAGGGTTTGCTGGGTCGCGTGGTGGACGCCCAGGGTGCGCCGATGGACCGGCGCGGCCCAATTGAGGACGTGACGGCGCTGCCGCTGGACCGCCAGCCGATCAATGCGATGGACCGCGCGCCGGTGCGTGAACAACTCGACACCGGGGTGCGCGCCATCAATGCGCTGCTCACGATTGGCCGCGGCCAGCGCATCGGGCTGTTTGCGGGCTCTGGTGTGGGCAAGAGCGTGTTGCTTGGCATGATGGCCCGCTATACGAAAGCCGATGTGATTGTGGTTGGTTTGATCGGCGAGCGCGGGCGCGAGGTCAAGGAATTCATTGAAGACATCCTGGGCGAAGACGGCCGCGCCCGTTCGGTCGTGGTGGCCGCGCCTGGCGACGCCCCGCCCCTGTTGCGCATGCAGGGCGCTGCCTACGCCACAGCCATCGCGGAGAGCTTTCGTGACAAGGGCAAGCATGTGCTGCTGCTGATGGATTCGCTCACGCGCTACGCCATGGCGCAACGTGAAATTGCGCTCGCCATCGGTGAACCGCCCGCCACCAAGGGCTATCCGCCGTCCTGCTTTGCCAAGTTGCCACAATTGGTGGAGCGCAGCGGAAATGGCTTGCATGGGATCGGCTCGATCACCGCCTTTTATACCGTGTTGTCCGAGGGTGATGACCAGCAGGACCCGATTGCCGATGCAGCCCGGGCGATTCTTGACGGGCACATTGTGCTCTCGCGTGCGTTGGCCGAGTCGGGCCATTTTCCGGCCATCGACATCGAGCAGTCGGCCTCGCGGGTGATGCAAAACGTGATTTCACGGCCGCACTTCGAGATGGCGCGGCGTTTTCGGGCGATCAACTCGCGCTATGAAAAAGGCCGTGATCTGGTGCAGATTGGTGCTTATGTGGGCGGTTCGGACCCGGCGCTGGACGAAGCGATCCGATTGCACGAGGACATGGCCAGCTTCTTGCAGCAAGATATGTTTGAGGCCACCACAATGGACGCCAGTGTGCGCGCCATGGCGAAAGCCATCGACAGCAAAGAGGCCGGGGCATGAGTGCCGTCAGGAGTTTTTTGCTGGCGATTGATTTGGCCACGCAAAAACGCGACGAAGTGGCACAGGGCTTGATGCGGCTGGAAAGTGCTTGCCGGTTTGCGCAAGACCAGATGAGTCAGCTTGAAGTCTATGCAGCAGAGACCGCATCGCGCTGGACCAAGGCAGCCCAGAGCGGCACGACGCCTGAGTTGCTGCGCCACCACTACCAGTTCCTTGATCGTTTGCAGCAGGCCATCGGGCTGCAGCAGGGGGTGCTGGCCAATGAGAGTCGCAAGTTGGAGCATGCCAAGCGACTGGTACTGGAGGCCGAATTTCGGCTGCTCAGTTTGCAGCAGGTTTTGAAAAGAAAGCAGGCCGATCTGGCGTTGATTCAATCGCGGCGTGAACAGAAGCAAATGGATGAGTTTGCCGCTTTGCAGACACGCCGAAGCACCGGCGACCAATTCAGCGGAGATCAGTTATGAGTATTGAATCAAGTAACGCGACCAGCAGCCCCAAAATGCTCGGTGCCGTGGAAAGTGGCAGCGCCAAGGGCAAAGCTCAGCTCAAGTCGGAAGATGATGCCGGGGGCTTCGCCGGCGCGGGCTTTCTGGCGCTGATGACTGCCCTGGAGCCCGCTGCGGAGCTGGGAACAGAGTTGGGTACCACAGGGGCGGACCCGCAGCCCGGTCTGGTCCTGCCCGGCCTCACGCCCGAACTCCCCAATGTGGTCGCTGGTTTGAGCCCCGACGCTATCGATCTACCCGCTACCGCCTTACCCGATGAACTCGCCATGCTGCTGGCGCAAGCCGGCGCCGGCGGTGGCGGTGGTGGTGGCGGTGGCGCCAGTGTTGCTTCAGTGAATGCGCCGGACCAGCTTGCCAATGGAGCGATGGCGTCGTCAGGACTGCCGGCAACTGCATTGGAATTGGCACCAGCACCAGCACCAGCACCAGCACCAGCATTGGCACCAGCATTGGCACCAGCATTGGCACCAGCATTGGCACCAGCAGGTGGCGCGGTGCCGGTCTTGCCGGTGCCAGATGGTTTGCCTCCTGCGACGGGCGTCCTCGGGCAGCTCGCTGCTGATGTGCTAACGCCTGCCAATACGGGCCCAACGTCGGCAGCCAAGGCCAGTGCACGCAATGCCGGTGGCGCGAGCGCCAAGGGTAAAGCAGAGTCACCGCTGGCCGCTGCTGCGCTGGCCGCCAGCGCACCGGCAGACGCCGGTCAGGGCGTCAATGCGATGCTGGAGCAAACGGTTCAGCGCCTGTCCGGCGCGTCCGCCAACCTCAAGGGCAGCGGATTTCGCTCCGGTCTGGCCACCGCGGTGAGCGATGCGCGCGGACTCCCGCGAACGGGTCGCGCTGACCTGGCTACGAGCGAACCGGTGCTGGCCGGGGGCGTGTTGAGCAGCGAAATCGCTGACACCTTGCACAGGCCAGCACAGCGCTTTGCCAACAAGTTTTCCGGCTTGACGGCCAGCGCTGGAGTCGAGGGCGCCTGGGGTCATCAGGCCCTGCTGGCGAGTAGCCGTGTCAGCGCGTCTGCGGTCTTGGTCAGCACGCCGACCCAGTCGCTCGAGTCGATGGTGGCCGACACGGTGAGTTATTGGACAACGCAAGGCATTCAAAACGCGGAGCTGAAGCTCGAAGGTTTCGGTGATGAAGCCGTTGCGGTGAGAATCTCGCTCAAAGGGGATCAGGCGCACATTGGCTTTCGCACCGACCAGCCTGAAATTCGTCAGATGCTCGAAGGGGCGCTGGCCCACCTGAAAGAGGTCTTGAAGAGCGAAGGCTTGGAGTTGTCAGGCGTGTCGGTGGGCGGATCGGGTCAGAATGGCAATGGCGCAGGCGCCCAGGAGCAACGTGATCGCGGGGGCCGCCGTCAGAGCGGCCAGGCCAGCTTGATCACCCCAGAAGCGGGGCCAGTACCCGGGCGCCAGCGGCTCAACCCTGCGGTGGGCCGGGCACTGGATATGTTTGTGTAAAGACGCAGGCGAGAAACTGCTCAAAGCAATGCTTTCTGACGACTGATTTAGCGCTTATGGTCGTGAATGTGCTCAATAATGCTCTCTCATTCAATTTGTTCAAGGAAATCCAGTGGCGACCAAACCTGAGGCAGCAAAGCCTGAAGCGGACGAACCCGTAAAAAAACCGGCCAAGGGCAAGAAAAAGCTGATCATCATCCTGGCGGTGGTGCTATTGTTGGCTTTGGTGGGCGGCGTGGCTTTTTACTTTATCAGCAAGCAACGCGCTGCCGCTTTGGAGGGCGCAGACGGTGCGCCTGCAGCGGCGGCCCATGCCGTGCCCAAAGGGCCTCCGGTCTACCTGCCGCTGGACAATATGGTGGTGAACCTGGCTGACCCGGGCGGCGAGAAGGTGGCGCAGGTGGGCATCACTTTGCAGGTGCTCGATGCCAAGGCGGGAGACTCGGTCAAGGTCTATTTGCCAACTATACGCAGCAGCATCCTGATGCTGATCTCGCAGCGCACCGCCGATGAGTTGCTAAGTCAAGAGGGCAAACAAAAGCTGGCAAAAGACATCTTGCGCGAAACCTCGATTCCGTTTGGTGGTGCAGCAGATGTGGCTTCGAACGCACCCAAGAAGAAGGCGGTCAAGGCGGCCGATCAGGCTGAAATGCCGGTCGTCGGCGTGCTGTTTTCCAGCTTCATCGTGCAATAGCGGTGCAAACGGGGCTGGCTCATGAGTGAATCCTTTCTTTCCCAGGAAGAGGTCGACGCCCTGCTGGAGGGCGTTACCGGCGAAAGCCAGAAGCTTGTTGAGGAAGTTCACGAGAAGGGTGAGGTTCGTGCCTACAACATTTCAAGCCAGGAACGCATCGTTCGTGGGCGCATGCCGACGATGGAGATCGTCAACGAGCGATTTGCGCGCAACCTGCGGGTCGGGCTTTTCAACTTCATCCGGCGCAGCCCCGAAATCTCGGTCGGGCCCGTGACCGTGCAGCGCTACAGCGCATTCTTGCGTGAACTGGCAGTGCCCACCAACTTCAATATTGTGGCGATCCGGCCCTTGCGTGGCAGTGGCATGATTGTTTGTGAGCCTTCGCTGGTTTTTGGCGTCATCGATACGCTGTACGGGGGCATCGGCAAGTTCCAGGCCCGGATCGAAGGGCGTGATTTTTCTGCTACCGAGCAGCGCGTGATCAACCGCTTGGTGGACGTGATCACGGACGAATACAAGAAGGCCTGGAAAGGTGTTTATCCGCTGGAGCTGGAGTATCAGCGCTCTGAAATGCAGCCGCAGTTTGCCAATATTGCCACGCCCAGCGAGATTGTGATATCGACCTCTTTCCAGCTTGAAATTGGCGAGATTGCGGGTGCCATTCACTTTTGCATGCCGTACGCGACGCTTGAGCCGATTCGCGACATTCTGTATTCGTCAACGCAGGGTGATTCGATTGAGGTTGACAAGCGCTGGGTGAACGTCTTGACGCAGGAGATTCAGGCTGCTGAAATAACATTGGTGGCTGAGTTGGCCCGGGCCGACGCGACCGTGGAGCAGTTGCTGGCCATGAAAATCGGGGACTTTATCGAGCTCGATCGTCCATCGCGCATTCAGGTGACGGTGGAAAGTGTGCCGGTGTTTGAATGCCAGTATGGTACCCACAACGCAAAATATGCAATTCGCATCGACAAGAGCTTGCGGGGCAATGACCCCAACTGGAAAGGATAAGTCATGGCAATTGATGACAAAGCAGAAGACGACGGCATGGCCGATTGGGCTGAGGCCTTGCTGGAACAAAAAAGCGCGGAGCCAGCACCGGAACAAGGGGGGGTTCTGTCCGGTGACACATCCCGTGCCTTTTCGTCTTCGGACGCGCCGATCAACGATATCAATCGGGTGCTCGACATTCCGGTTCAACTCTCGGTTGAACTGGGGCGAACCAAGGTGCCCATCAAACATATTTTGCAGTTGGGACAAGGCTCGGTGGTGGAACTCGATGCCTTGGCCGGTGAACCGATGGACGTACTGGTGAATGGCTATTTGATTGCGCAAGGCGAGGTCGTTGTCGTGAATGACAAGTTTGGCATTCGACTGACCGATGTGGTGACTCCGTCCGAGCGACTGCGGCGCGTCAGCAAGGGCGGCTGATGCAACCAATGACGCAAGCGCTGCTTTCTGTTGGCCTGTTCGTTCTGCTGTTGGCACTTGTGCCATTTGGGCTCAAGTGGCTGCAAGCGCGCACAGCGGCCGGGGGCGCGGGTGTGGGCGCCGCCTCGCGCGTCATCTCTGCGGTGGCTGTGGGGCCGCATCAGCGCGTGGTCACAGTTGAAGTCGGACCCGAGGGCGCCCGGGTCTGGTTGACACTGGGTGTGACGGCGCAAGCCATTAGCTGTCTGCACAGTGCTGCGCTGGAGCCGCAGCGGCCAGCCGGTCCGGCCCCGCAGACGGCGTATCCGACGGCGCAACTGTGATGCAGGAGGATGCAGTGAACGCTCAAAGGCCGTACTTGGCGTCGGATCGGGGGCTGCGTCGCAGGCTGGCCGTGGCGATGCTGGCGCTCATGAGCCCTTTGGCGGCGCTGGCCCAGAGCGGCGGGCAGTTGCCCTTGCTGCTGGGGACGGGGCCCTCGGGCATGAGTTTTTCGGTGCCGATCCAGACACTCTTGTTCTTTACCGCCTTGTCTTTTTTGCCGGCCGTCTTGCTCATGATGACCAGCTTCACACGCATCGTAATCGTGTTGTCACTGATGCGCCAGGCCTTGGGAACCCAGTCGGCACCGCCCAATCAGGTGATCGTCGGGCTGTCGCTGTTTCTGACTTTTATGGTGATGGGGCCCACGCTGGACAAGGTCTACACTGATGCTTACCTGCCCTACACCAACAGTGGCATGCCGTTTGAGCAGGCGCTGGCCAAAGCTGAAGACCCGCTGCGCCAGTTCATGAGCAAACAGACGCGCCAGTCGGACTTGGCCCTGTTTGCCAAACTGGCCAAACTCGAACCAGGCGTCACCGCCCAAGCCGTGCCGATGCGGGTGCTGGTGCCGGCCTTTGTCACAAGCGAGCTCAAGTCGGCATTCCAGATTGGCTTCATGATCTTCATCCCGTTTCTGGTGATCGACATTGTGGTCGCCAGTGTGCTGATGTCGCTGGGGATGATGATGTTGTCGCCCGTGCTGGTGGCTTTGCCGTTCAAACTGATGCTGTTTGTGCTGGCCGACGGCTGGAATTTGCTGATTGGCTCGTTGGCTGCCAGTTTTGTGACCTGAGGTGACCCATGAATGCGCAAATGGTGTTGACGATGGGCCAGGAGGCTTTGATCATGCTTCTGATGGTGTCGGCGCCGGTGCTGGGCGTTGTGCTGGTGGTGGGCTTGCTGATCAGCCTGTTTCAGGCGGTGACTCAAATTAATGAGGCCACGCTGGCCTTTGTGCCCAAGCTGGTGGCGGCGATGGCGGTTTTTGCGCTGACCGGTCCCTGGATGCTCAGTGTGCTGGTGGACTACATTCGCCGCACCTTTGAAGCGATCCCGTCGGCAGTGATGTAAGCCGGATGCCGCGGCTGTGATCGAGCTCAACGAAGCCCAGCTGATGGCGTGGCTGTCGCCGATGATCTGGCCATTTTTGCGTGTGCTGGCGGTCTTTACCTCTGCCCCGCTTTTTTCTTCCAGGGCTTTTCCGTTGCGCGCCAGGATCGGGCTGGCTTTTTTTATTGCCCTCGCCGCGCAACCCAGTCTGCAAGGCCAGCCCGTCATCAGCATTACCGGGCCCGATGCTTTTGGCGCGGTCATGCAACAAGTGGGTATTGGTCTGGCGATTGGGTTCACTGTGCGCGTGGTCTTTGCCGCCGTGGAGTTGGCCGGCGAAGTGGTGGGTTTCCAGATGGGGCTGGGCTTTGCCTCGTTTTTCAATCCGGCCCTCAATACCCAATCGAGCGCCGTGGCGCGATTTTTTGGCCATATGGCGGCCTTTTTGTTCATCGTGATGAACGGTCACTTGATGGTCTTGATGGCGGTGCTCAAGAGCTTTGAAAAATTTCCGGTCGATCAGAATTTTTTGCAGGCTGTCGGGCAGATGAGAATATATGACCTGGGAACGGACCTGTTTGCCACCGGCCTGTGGATTGCCTTGCCGATGGTGGGCATGTTGCTGTTCGCGAATCTGGCGCTGGGTATCGTCTCCCGGGTGGCACCCCAGATGAACATCTATGCCATCGGATTCCCGATCACCTTGACCGTCGGCATGATTGGCATTGCCGCGACCCTGCCGATGTTGGATCAGCCCTTCATGGCGTTGATGGACCGGGCGGTTGCAATCTTTGTCGGCAAGTAAGCCGTTGGCTGGCCGTTATACCAACTCGTTGCGAATGGCGTAGACCGTGAGCTCGGCGTTGTTGGAGAGTTTGAGTTTCTCCATTAGGCGGGCTCGGTACACGCTGACGGTTTTGGGGCTGAGCATGAGCTCTTCGGCAATGTCTGCCAGACGCTTGCCCGATGCGATTTTCAGCAAGGTCTGCAGTTCGCGCTCTGACAAGGCGGCATGCAGGCTCGTGTTTTCAGGAGTGTTCAGGCTTTCGACCAGCATGTTGGCAACTAAGGGGGTCACGTACTTGCGCCCCTGCGCCACCGTGCGCACTGCGGTGATCAGGTCGGCCGGGTCGCCGGCCTTGTTCAGGTAGCCTTGCGCGCCAGCACGCAAGCACCGAATGGCGTACTGGTCTTCCGGAAACATGGACACGATCAGCACCTTGATCGGTGAATTGGCGTCTTTAAGGCTGGACAAAACCTCCATGCCGCCTCTGCCTGGCAAGTTCAGGTCCAGCACCAGCACGTCGCAGGCAGAGTTGCGCATGGCTTCTCGAACTTCTGCGTAGCTGGCGGCTTCAGCGGTGACCTGAATATCGACAGCCTCCGCCAGCGTGTCGCGGATGCCGCGGCGCACCATGGCGTGGTCGTCACAAAGAATCACGTGAATCATCTTGCACAGCTTTCTGGTGAGTACCTGAATCGGATGATGCCAAGGGCACCGACAAAATGATGGAAGTGCCCCTGCCGGGGTGGCTGCTGACGTCAAGCCAGCCGCCCACGGTCTTGGCGCGCTCGTGCAGTCCCCTGACCCCAAAGGCTTGCGGCTTGTTGAGTTCGGCCGGCTCGATGCCTTTGCCGTTGTCCTTGATTTCGAGCGTGAGCACATTTTCCAAGTCTGACAGATCGATCGTGACCTGGCTGCAGACGGCATGTTTGACAATATTGGTCAAGGCTTCCTGCGCCGTGCGGTAGGCCACCAACTGCACTGCCTTGGACAGACTGCCCATTTCTGGCGCAGCATGCACTGCAGTGGCTATGCCCGTTCGCTTGGCAAAACCGCCGGCAAGCCACTGCACTGCAGCGACCAAACCCTGGTCCAGAATGGCGGGGCGCAGGTTCAGCATGATGCGCTGACTCGCCCCGATGGCCTGCTGCAGCATTTCGGTGGCGGCGACAACGTGTTGCTGGGTCATGGGGTCCGTGGTGTGTCGGCCGATCCAGGACAGATCAAAGCGCACAGCGGCCAACGCGCCACCAATGTCGTCGTGAATTTCGCGGGCAATTGCCGCGCGCTCCTGCTCGATGGTCATCTGCAAATGTTCGGCAAAATCCGCCAACCGCTTCTCTGAGCGGGCCAATTCGTGGTCGGCCAGTTCTTTGGCGCGACGAATGCTGTGAACCTCCAGAGCACGGCGAATCACCTGCGCCAGTCTGCCCAGGTCATCTTTGGCCAGGTAGTCGCTGATGCCGGTCTTGATGGCGGCAACGGCCGCAGGCTCGCCAATGGCGCCGGACAGCAACACAAAGGGCGGTGGCAGCTCGCGCTGTTGCAGAATCTGCCAGGCGTCCAGCGCCGTAAAGCCGGGCAACCGGTAGTCTGCCAGGATGACATCAAATTCGAACGCCTTGACCAGGCGTTCAAACTCGCTCAGGGTTTCCACCCGTTCGATTTCGCAAGCCGAGTCTGACTTGCGCAAGGCTCGCTTGACGAGCTCATGATCAAGCGCTGAGTCTTCCAGATGCAGAATTTTCAATGAACGATGGGAAGGAGATTCTTGCGGCATGATGAACGGTATCATGGTCTGTGATGCACCTGAATTGTGGCTTGAAGCTATAAACCGAGATTGTCCATTAGGCGGTGCTTCGCACCTGTTTGAGCGCTGGCGGCGGCTTTGCGGCCATTTTGCGCGTCTGCTCGGTGTCCATAGCGGTGCTATGAACGCCTCCCAGCCACACAAACTGCCTCGCAAATCCACTCGCCATCATCTCAAACCCTAATGAACAATCTCGGATAAATCCAAACAGGGGTGCTTCTTTGCCTTTTCTTTTGATCGAATCGGGCCCGAATTGCCTTAATATTAGACGCTCTAGTTAACGCAAAAACTGTGCGAAGCCGAGCCCACCCAATAATAGTGACCTTCTCCAAAGCTAACACGATGCTTCGGTCAAGTGATTGGATACAAGAATGCAAGCAGATCAGACAAGCTATTCAGTGCCCGGCGTGCAACTCCCTGTCATGTTGGTGGCGGAGCTGCAGGATTCGCTGTTGGTGGTGGTCCATGATTTAAGCCGTCTTGATGGGCTACTGATGCATACGATGGAAAACCTGATGGAACGGTTTACCTGTGCCAGCGCCAATCTGTCCGACCCCATGCTGGTCGATTCCACGGCGCTTGATGCGGTGCGCGGCGCCTTGCGGGCAGCCGTGACCGAATTGCAGTTTCAAGATATGGCCTCGCAACTGATCGTCCATACCTCCAAAATCCTCCAGGGTTGTGCTTACCGTCTGGCATCCGAATCCATGGGGCTCGAAGATGGCGAGGCCGTGCCTTTTGTTGAAGATGTGCCTGAGCGCCCCAACCCGGTGACGCAAGACGTCATGGACGCCGGATCCATCGAACTTTTTTGAATCTTCCTCTCGTTAACCCCCTAACTGAATTAGTCGGAGCCTTACATGTCTTTAATACTCGCTGTTGATGACTCGCCGTCCATGCGCAAGATGGTGTCATTTACCTTAACCGGGGCTGGCTACCAGGTGGTGGAGGCGGTGGATGGTGTCGATGCCTATGAGAAGGCCCAGGCGCAGTCATTTGACCTGGTTCTGACCGACCAGAACATGCCCCGGCTCGACGGACTCGGGCTCACCCGCAAGCTGCGCGAGCATCCGCAGTTCAAAACTGTGCCGATCCTGATGCTGACCACCGAGTCCAGTGATCTGATGAAGCAGGCTGGCCGTGCGGCGGGTGCTACCGGTTGGCTGGTCAAGCCATTTGATCCGGCGAGGCTGCTCGAAGTGATTAAGAAGGTGATCAAGTAATGCGCTCAGCGACGCTGGGTTCGTGACAGGTAATACAGGAGATTGACATGGCAGAAGTACACCAGGAAAGCAGCAGCTCGGCGGGGGATTTTGATCTCAGCCAGTTCTATCAGATTTTTTTTGAAGAGGCTGCGGAGAATCTGGATTTGATGGAGCAGATGCTGCTCAGTCTGAATCTTGAAACCGCAGACGATGAGGAGCTCAACGCGATCTTCCGCTGCGCTCATTCCGTCAAAGGCGGCGCTGCCACTTTCGGCTTTTCGGATGTGGCCGAGTTGACGCATCAAATGGAATCGTTACTGGACCGCTTGCGCCGCCATGAATTGCAGCCCAATGCGTCCATGGTTGATGTGCTGCTGGAGTCGGCGGACGCCAGCCGTGGCCTGTTGGCGCGTCATCAGGCTGGGGGCGAAGGTGATGCCCCCCCCACGGTCGACCTGGTGCGCCGCATCAAGGCGCTGGTGGCCGGAGAATTGGTGCCGGCAACGCCAGCGCCGGTGGCTGTGGCGGCGGCGGCAGCGGTGGTGGTGCTAGCGCCGCCGGTCGTGTCGGAGCCAGCGTCAGCGCCAGCGTCCTCAAAGACAACGCGCTCGCTTGAAATCCGGATCGGACCGCTGGAAAATCTGGCGCAGGCCGATGCTATCAAGGAGCTTTTCCGCGATATTGAGGGTTTGGGTGATATTGCCGTGGTGGCTTGCAATCAGGCCGACACGCGAATTTTTGCCGTCGAGACCTCCTCCACCGATGCTGACTTGCTGGACTTGTTTGCATTCCACGTATCACGCGAGCAGGTGAGCATCAAGGCGCTTGACGAGGTTGCTGCTGCCGTCGCGGCTGCGCCCGAGTTGGGCTACGGTTTTTTCGATGGCGCCGCCGGTGCGCCCGAATCATCGCTCTACGACGATGATCCGCCGCCCGGAGCCCCGTTGGCCCCGTTGCCAGGCTTTGGCTTCTTCGATGGGGCGCCGGGCGCTCCCGCTGCTGGCGCTGCCACAAGCACGGCAGTGGCGCGGGTAGCGACCAAACCTGCTGCTGCGGCAGCCGCCCAGCCCGAGGCTGCCACGATTCGCGTTGCGATCAGCAAGGTCGATCAACTGATTAATCTGGTCGGCGAGTTGGTTATTACTCAGGCCATGCTGGCACAAAACAGCCGGGCGCTTGATCCGGCGCTGTACCAACAACTGCTGACCGGCCTGACGGATCTGGACCGCAACACCCGTGATTTGCAAGAATCGGTGATGTCGATCCGCATGATTCCGATGTCAATCGTGTTCAGTCGTTTCCCACGCATGTTGCGTGACCTGGCGAACAAGCTGGGTAAAAAAGTGGACTTCGTGACGCAAGGCGAGGCCACCGAATTGGACAAGGGCCTGGTGGAGAAGATCACCGATCCCTTGACGCACTTGGTGCGCAACAGCTGCGACCATGGCATTGAAATGCCAGCGGATCGCCTGCGGGCCGGCAAGCCTGAAACTGGCACCATTACGCTTTCAGCCGCGCATCAGGGTGGCTCCATCGTGATCGAGGTGCGCGACGATGGCCGTGGCATGTCGCGCGAAAAAATATTGACCAAGGCGCGCGAACGGGGCATGGAGGTGTCGGATCAGATGCCGGACTCTGAGGTTTGGATGCTGATTTTTGCGCCCGGTTTTTCTACCGCCGAAGTGGTGACCGATGTGTCGGGCCGTGGCGTTGGCATGGACGTCGTCAAGCGCAACATTGCCGCCTTGAACGGCACTGTGGAGATTGATTCGGCTGAAGGCTACGGCATGAAGGTGTCGATCCGCCTGCCCCTGACTCTGGCCATCATGGATGGCATGTCGGTGGGAGTGGGCGAGGAGGTCTACATCCTGCCGCTGTCCTCGGTGGTCGAATCGTTCCAGGTCAAATCCGATGCCGTGAGCACGGTCGGGCAAGGGGCCCACCTGGTGAAGGTGCGTGACGAATACATGCCGGTGATCGAGCTTGAAAAAGTCTTTCAGGTGCCGCGCTTTGATTTTGACAAATCGAGCGACATCATGGTGGTGGTTGAGGCTGATGGCTGCCGGGTGGCCTTGCTGGTCGATGAGCTGTTGGGCCAGCAGCAGGTGGTGGTGAAAAACCTCGAGTCCAATTACCGCAAGGTGCCCAACATCTCGGGCGCCACGATTTTGGGCGATGGCAAGGTCGCGCTGATTCTCGACACCGGGGCGCTGGTGCGTCGCTCGCGTCATTGAACGCGCCAACAGCAGGAGAAAAACATGGGTGCAATGGAAAGAATGGACGAAATGACGGCAGCGGGTGCACGCGAATACCTGACGTTCCGGCTGGACCAGGAAGAGTACGGCATTGACATTTTGAAAGTGCAGGAAATCCGCGGCTATGAGCCGCCCACGCGCATTGCCAATGCGCCCAATTTCATCAAAGGGGTGGTCAATCTGCGCGGCACGATTGTGCCCATCGTCGATATGCGCTTGAAGTTCAACTGCGCCAAGGCTGAGTACGACTCCTTTACCGTGGTGATCATTCTCAATCTGCACAGCCGCATCGTCGGCATTGTGGTCGACTCCGTCAGCGATGTGATGGAATTGCCCGCAGAGAGCCTGAAGGCGGCCCCGGACGTAGACAGCGTGATTGACAGCGACTGCGTCCTGGGCCTGGGCTCACTCGCAGACCGCATGTTGATCCTGCTGGACATTGAAAGACTGATGTCAGGCGTTGACATGGAGCTCTCGCCCGATGCGCTTTGACAAACGCCCGGCTCTTGTCGCAGGCCGCTTGTTCCTATGGTGCTAGCCACAACCGGGACTCGTGCGGGGGCCTCGGCGCGCGTGCCCGTGGGCGCCGCTCTGGATGCGCCAGGCAGCGACATGCAGGGGCGGGAATTTGCCTGGACCGATGCTGATTTCGACCGGGTGCAGTCCCTCATATACCAGCATGCGGGAATCAGTCTGCACGACGGCAAGCATGCCATGGTGTACAGCCGCTTGTCGCGGCGCCTGCGGGAAACCGGGCATGAAAGCTTTAAGGACTATCTTGGCTGGCTGGAGACCCATGACGGGCCCGAATGGCAGGAGTTTGTCAACGCACTGACGACCAATCTCACGTCATTCTTTCGTGAGCAGCATCACTTTGAAATATTCGCCAATCACTTGAAATCCAGAGCGCCGGGAGCCGCCTGGCGTGTCTGGTGCAATGCAGCCTCGACTGGTGAGGAACCCTATTCGATTGTCATGACCGCCCTGGAGGCGCTCGGCCCCAAGGGCAACCTGACGCTCACGGCCAGCGACATCGACTCCAAAGTGCTGGCCTCGGCCGCGCAAGGTGTTTACCGCATGGAGGGCCTCAAAGGCTTGAGCGAGGAGCGCATTCAGCGCTTCTTTCTGCGCGGCAAGGGCGCCAACGCCGGCATGGCGCGCGCCAAACCCGAACTGCAGCGCATGATTGACTTCATCAGCGTTAACCTGATCCGCGATGACTGGCCGTTTCGTCAGCCCTTTGACGTGGTGTTCTGCCGCAATGTCATGATTTATTTTGACGCGCCGACCCAACGCAAGGTGTTAGAGCGCATTCATCGCGTCATGGCCCCCGGGGGCATGCTGTTTGTCGGGCATGCCGAAAACTTCAGCGAGTCCCGCGATCTGTTTGTTCTTAAAGGCAAAACCGTCTATGAACGTCGTTAGCAGTTTGTGCTTTAACTGCGGCGCCCTGGTTCGCGACCGCGCCCAATGATTGCAAGGCACCCATGAACATGTTCGCATCCGCCAGCGCCGCCTCGCCGCTGCGCCCTCAAGCAGTCGGGCTTGCACCCAGCACATTGGGGGGCGCCGCCGTGTCGCGCGTCGATCAACTCAAAGCGCAGCCCCGCAACCCCGGCGAGGCTTCGTTCTTCTACCGTGACCATCATTTTCAGTATGACGCGGTCAAGGTTCTACCGGGCGAGTACTTTGTGTCGACCGAAGACCTGGTCATCATGACCGTGCTGGGCTCGTGTATTTCGGCCTGCATCTGGGATGGCAAAGTGCGCGCCGGTGGCATGAATCACTTTATGCTGCCCGATGGTGACAACGGTGACGGCTTTGGTCGCTATGGCTCCTACGCGATGGAGTTGCTGATCAATGAGCTGCTGAAAAAAGGCGCACGACGCGAGTCGATGCAGGCCAAGGTGTTTGGCGGCGCGGCCGTAATGGCGGGCTTTACCACCATGAACGTCGGCGAGCGCAACACCAAAT
The DNA here is from genome assembly GCA_013791765.1 of Rhodoferax sp. Classification (GTDB taxonomy): domain Bacteria; phylum Pseudomonadota; class Gammaproteobacteria; order Burkholderiales; family Burkholderiaceae_C; genus Rhodoferax. The sequence goes on along the minus strand of VMTC01000133.1, from coordinate 1,677 downwards.
TTGTATTGGACTACCTGGCCACGGAACGCATCCCGGTGGTGTCGCAGGATGTGCTCGATATCCATCCGCGCAAGGTTTGTTTTTTCCCCGTCACCGGCAAAGCGCTGGTCAAGCGCTTGGCGCATTCGCATCCCGAAACGCTGGCGGTTGAGGAGCGCAGGGGCAACGCGGCGACCGTGGTCAAGGCGACCTCGGGTGGTTCAGTAGATTTGTTTTGAGGATATTGCATTGAAGAAAATTCGCGTCGTGGTGGTCGATGATTCAGCTCTGGTGCGTAGCCTGCTGGCCGAAATCATCAACCGACAAAAAGACATGGAGTGCGTGGGCACCGCCAACGATCCGCTGGTGGCGCGCGAGATGATTCGCGAGCTCGATCCGGATGTCATCACACTGGACATCGAGATGCCGCGCATGGACGGCATTGATTTTTTGGGACGGTTGATGCGCTTGCGCCCGATGCCGGTGGTGATGGTCTCGACCCTGACCGAGCGGGGTGCAGAGATCACCATGAAAGCACTGGAACTCGGCGCAGTGGATTTCGTGGCCAAGCCCCGTATTGGTGTGGCCAGTGGCTTGAGCGAGTTGTCGGACCAGATCGTGGAGAAGGTGCGCATCGCCGCGAGTGCCCATGTCCGGCGCGCCCCGGCGCTGCCTACTGCGGCCACCCAAGCGGCACCTGGGGCAGCGGGTGCGCGGGCGCCAGTGGCGGCCATCGGCCGGGTCTCGACCGAGAAGCTGATCTGTATTGGCGCCTCCACCGGTGGCACCGAGGCCATCAAGGAAATACTCACAAACCTGCCGGCCGACTCGCCCGGTATTGTCATCACCCAGCACATGCCACCGGGTTTTACCACCAGCTTTGCCGCGCGCCTGAACAGCTTGTGCCAGATTGCCGTGCAGGAGGCGGTTAACGGTGAGCGCATCCTTCCTGGGCACGCCTACATTGCACCGGGTGGCAAGCAATTCAGGGTCGGCCGCAGCGGTGCCAATTACGTGGCGCAGGTGGAAGACGGCGAGTTGGTCAATCGCCACAAACCGTCGGTCGAGGTGCTGTTCAAGTCGGTAGCCAGCGTGGTGGGCCGCAATGCCTATGGCGTCATGCTGACTGGTATGGGCAACGATGGAGCCAAGGCGATGCGCGAGATGAAGGACGCCGGCAGCTACAACTTTGTGCAAGATGAAGCCTCCTGCATCGTCTTTGGCATGCCACGCGAGGCCATTTTGCATGGTGCCGCTGACGAAGTGTTGCCATTGACGGCCATTGCGCCGGCACTCATCGCCAAACTCAGCAGCGCCACTGACCGCTACCGGGTGTGATGACCGCGTCGCCGCTGCGTTCGCCCGCCCTGGCAAAAATCATCAACGCGCAAAAGCGCGAGCGCATCAAGGTGCTGCAGGCGTTGGGCCATATCCGGGGTTTTTTGCCATTGCTGATGATGCGGCGCAATGGCTTGGCCTGGACCCCTGTCGAGCGCGCGGCATTGTTGTTGCAACTGCGCTCGGTCATCCATGTGTCGCCTTACCTGGTGGTTTTGTTGCTAGCCATTACATTAAAGTGTTGACGGATTGACTGAAGGCCGCGCCCAGCTTGGGTTCGCGGCCTCTTTTGCGTCCGGAGAAATCTTAGGCACAGGGAATGGTACAGACGCTAAGCGCCATGAGGGTTTCAGACGGTTT
>VMTC01000069.1 GCA_013791765.1 Rhodoferax sp. | reverse complement strand
TCGTTGTCATGGGCGGATCGTTGTTCCAGCTGGAAAAGCGTGGTTACCTGCGCGCGGTGTTCTTGCTCTCGATCGCTCTGGCGGCGGCGGTGCAACTGGGTCTGCTGCTGATGGCCTCAACCACGCCCAGCGTCGGGGCGATGGTGGCGCTGCTGTTTGTCTTTTTCTATGGCTTCAATGTGCTCGAGGCAAGCCAGCCGAGCATGGTGTCGCGCTTAGCCCCAGCGCATGCGCGCGGCGCCGCTATGGGGGTTTACAACACCTTGCAGTCGCTGGGCTTTTTTGCCGGCGGCGTGATGGGCGGCTGGCTGGTCAAGCACACCGGCGCGCAGGGCCTGTTCGCGGTCTGCGCCGCTCTCATGGGGCTGTGGCTGCTGGTGGCCTGGCCAATGTCCACGCTGGCGGTGCAGGCGCCGGGGCTCACGCCCAAGGCTGGATAATCAACTGTTTAATAAGGAATAACCATGGCATCCGTCAATAAAGTCATTCTGGTGGGCAACCTGGGGCGCGACCCTGAAATCCGTTACCTGCCCAGTGGCGATCCGGTGGCCAACATCACCATTGCCACCAGCAGCAAGTACAAAGGCAAGACCGGTGAGATGGTCGAAGAAACCGAGTGGCACCGCGTCACCTTTTTCGGCAAACTGGCCGAGATCGTGGGTCAGTACCTGAAAAAAGGCCGCTCGGTCTATGTTGAAGGCCGCATCAAGACACGCAAGTACACCGACAAGGACGGCATCGAAAAGTACGCCACCGACATCATCGCCAATGAGATGCAGATGCTCGGTGGTCGTGAAGGCATGGGCGGCCCGTCCGACGAGGACGAAGGCGCCAGTGGCGGCTATTCCCGTCCAGCGCCAGCATCACGCCCGCAAGCCCCGGCCCCGGCTGCCCGCCCGGCCCCGGCACCAGCGCAGACCAAGCCGAGCAGCGGCTTTGATGACATGGACGACGACATCCCGTTCTAAATAACGCGTTGAAGCGCCCGCCATGAACCAGCCCTATGTGCCCCCGCCCCCCGTGGGTCCGCAAGCGCTGATGGTGGCGCTGGGGCCGCGCGATCCTTTTCGCTGGCTGGCCGCTGGCTGGCGTGACCTGCTGGCGCACCCCGGCATTGGCCTCTTTTATGGTGTTTGTTTCTGGCTCATGGCCAGCGCCCTGGCGGCCCTGTTTCGGGCCAAGCCCGAATACACGCTGTCGCTGGTGTCCGGTTGCCTGCTGCTGGGGCCATTCCTGGCCATGGGCCTGTACGAGGTGAGCCGGCGCCGCGAGCGCGGGCTCCGGCCCGATTTCAAAAGCTCTCTGACCTGCTGGGCCGCGCATATCCGCAGCATGAGCATGCTGGTGCTGGTGCTGATCGTGCTGGAACTGCTCTGGGGGCGCGCCTCGCTGGTCGTGTTTGCGGTGTTCTTCAACACCGGCATGCCGTCCAACACCGGGGTGATGGAGGCCGTGTTCAATCCCGAGAACTGGGAGTTTGTCGCGGTCTACCTTGCGGTGGGTGGGGTATTTGCCGCGCTGGTTTTTTCCACCGCCGTGGTGTCCATCCCGATGATCCTTGACCGCGACACCGATGCCATCACGGCGGCCATCCACAGCCTGCGTGTGGTCTTTGCCAACCCGGGCGTGCTGCTGCTGTGGGGCGTTGTGATCACCGCCCTTGTCATGCTGGCGCTACTGCCCTGGGCCTTGGGCCTGATCGTGGTGGGACCCCTGCTCGGGCATGCCAGCTGGCATGCCTATCGCGGCGCGGTCCTCTGGCAGGAACAGCCGGCGCGGCCAACGCCAGCTGCCGAACTGAACAGCTAAGCACTTTTCGGTTCCCTCTCGACCGCGCCCGCTCAGCCTGCGGGTGGCGCGGGCCTTTCATCGAATTTATGGGGCCTGTTTGTACTGTGGGGGGTATATTGATATACTCCGCACAGTATATTTTTGAGGTGTCCCCATGAGCTTGTTTTCATCGCCCAACGCCGTTCGCTTGACCAGGCTCGCACGCCTCCTGTTGCCGTGGCTCGGCGCCATGGCCCTGTCGGTTGCCGCCGCGCAAGGCGCGATTCAGGTGCCGGTCGCGCCGGCTCAGGTGAAGTCAGTCGGGACCGGCTTTCAACTCGATGGCGTGGTGCAGCCGGTCAAGCAGAGCACGGTGTCGGCCCAGGCGAGCGGTCGGATTTCGAGCTTGCTGGTCAAGGCCGGTGACAAAGTGCGCGCCGGGCAGGTGCTGGCCACGGTGGATGACCGCGAGGCCCAAACCGGTATGCAGAGCAGCCAGGCACAGCTGGCGCAGGCGCAAGCGGGCTTGCACAATGCCCAGGCCAACTTTGACCGCACGCGCGATTTGCGCGCCAAGGGTTTTGTCAGTGCTGCCGCACTCGATACCGCTGACGCGCAGCTCAAGGGTGCGCTGGCCGGGCGTGACCAGGCTGGCGCTGGCGCCCGACAATCCGCCTTGGCGCAGGGCTTCACCCGCGTGACGGCGCCGTTTGACGGCTGGGTGCTGCAAACGCTTGCTGAAGCGGGCGATCTGGCGGTGCCAGGCAAGCCCATCTTGAGCCTGTACGCGCCGCTGCCGATGCGGGTGGTGGTGCAGGTGCCGGTGTCGCGCTCCGCTGCCGCGCGCACCGCTGGTGCGGTTGAACTGCTGTTGCAGGATGGTGCGGGCGTTGGTCAATGGCAGCGTCCTGTGTCCATCAGCACCGTGCCGACGGCCGATCCGGTATCGCAGACGATTGAATGGCGCCTTGAGTTGTCGGCCGAGGCCGCCAAGAACCTGCTGCCGGGCCAGCAGGTGCGGGTCCGTTTTGCCGGGGGGCAGTCCGAGCGCATGCTGGTGCCAGGCAGCGCCGTGCTCAAGCGCGGTGAGTTGACTGCAGTCTATGTGGTGTCCGGCACCGGCTTTGTGCTCAAGGCAGTGCGTCTAGGCGCCGACCACGGCGCCGAAGGGGTCGAGGTGGTGGCGGGATTGAGTGCCGGTGACCGCGTGGCGCTGGAGCCGGTCAGGGCTGGCCTGGCCGGGGCGCAAGCCGTGGCACCTGCACCGGGAGCCAAGTGACATGTCCATGCCCCTCAAACCTTTAGGCGTCTCCGGGCGCATTGCGGCGGCCTTTCAGGGCAACGCCCTCACGCCCTTGCTGGCGCTGGTGGCGTTGTTGCTGGGCTTGTTTGCGGTGTTGGTGACGCCGCGCGAGGAAGAGCCGCAGATCAACGTGACGATGGCCAACGTGATGATTCCCTTTCCGGGGGCCAGCAGTGCCGATGTGCAGAGCTTGGTGGCACGCCCGGCCGAGCAGGTGCTGAGCCAGATCGCTGACATTGAGCACACCTATTCGGTGGCACGGCCCGGTCTGGCAATATTGACGGTTCAGTTCAAGGTGGGGGTGCCGCGCACCGAGGCGCTGGTGCGTTTGTATGACGTGCTCAACGCCAACCAGGACTGGCTGCCGCGCGACCTGGGTGCACTGACGCCGATTGTCAAACCCAAAGGCATTGATGATGTGCCGGTGTTGGGCGTGACCTTGTGGAGCCGCGACACCACGTCGGCCTTTGAGCTGGAACGGGTGGCGCATGCGGTGGAGGCCGAAATCAAAAGCGTGCCCGGCACGCGCGAGGTGCAGACCATCGGCGGCCCGGGCCGGGCCGTGCAAGTGTGGCTGGACCCGGTGCGCCTGCGCGAGCGCGGTGTAGACCTGCTCTCGCTCAAGGCATCGCTGGGCGCCTCAAATTTCGGGATGACGTCCGGCGCGGTGCTCGATACGAGCGGCAAATCGGTGCAAATGCTGACCGTCGAGACCGGCGAGTTCTTGCGTTCCGAGCAGGATGTGGGTGACTTGGTGGTGGGTGTGAGCAAAGGCTTGCCGGTCTATTTGCGTGAGGTGGCCCGAATTGAAACCGGCGCCCAATTGCCGAAGCGCTACGTCTGGTTCACGCCGGGTGCGGGCAGTTCGACAGCGCCTGACGCCAAGCCATCCAGCGCCACGCCCGAGGCGGCTGCATTGCAAGCCGGCAGTGTTTACCCAGCGGTGACGATCAGCGTGACCAAGAAGCCGGGCCAAAACGCGGTGGATGTGTCGCGCGCGGTGCGGGACCGCATTGAGTCCCTGCGCAACACGGTGATCCCCTCCAACATCGAAACCAGTATCACGCGCGACTATGGTGAAACCGCCGCCGAGAAGGCCAACAAGCTGATGCAGAAACTGGCGTTTGCCACCGGCTCGGTGATCTTGCTGGTCGGCCTTGCCCTGGGACGGCGTGAAGCGGTGATTGTTGGCGCGGCCGTGATCCTGACTTTGATGGCCACGCTGTTTGCCTCCTGGGCCTGGGGCTTCACGCTCAACCGCGTCTCGCTGTTTGCCCTGATCTTCTCCATCGGCATCCTGGTGGACGATGCCATTGTGGTGGTCGAGAACATCCACCGGCACCAGCAACTCTCGCCCCATGCCACTTTGAAAGACATAATTCCGCGTGCCGTCGACGAAGTCGGTGGCCCGACCATTCTGGCTACGCTGACGGTGATTGCCGCCTTGCTGCCGATGGCCTTTGTGTCGGGGCTGATGGGCCCCTACATGAGCCCGATCCCGATCAATTCGAGTCTGGGCATGGCGATCTCACTGGCGATCGCGTTCACGGTCACGCCCTGGTTGGCGTTGAAGTTGATGAAGCCGCATCCTCACGCCGGCGCGGCGCATGGTGGCGCTCAGACCAAGGGCCTGGGCCCCAAGCTGCAGAAGCTCTTCAGCCGGGTGCTGGGCCCGTTCCTGGAAAGCGGGCGCAAGCGCTGGCTGCTGCTGGCCGGCGTTCTGGTGGCCATGATGCTCTCGGTGGGCCTGACCCTGGTGCAAGCGGTGGTGATGAAAATGCTGCCCTTTGACAACAAGAGCGAGTTTCAGGTGGTGGTGGAAATGCCGGCGGGCACACCGCTGGAAGACACCGCAGCCACCCTGCATGATCTGGGTGCCTTCCTGGCGCAACAGCCGGAAGTGTTGAACCTGCAAGCCTACGCCGGTACCGCCTCGCCGATCACCTTCAACGGGCTGGTGCGCCAATACTATTTCCGCTCGGATGCCGATCAGGGCGACCTGCAAGTGAACCTGGTGGACAAGAAACATCGCAGCGAACAGAGCCATGTGATTGCACAGCGCCTGCGCGTTGATCTGGAAAAAATTGGCCTCAAGCACAACGCGCGCATCAAGGTGGTGGAGGTGCCCCCAGGTCCGCCGGTGATGTCGCCCCTGGTGGCTGAGGTCTATGGCCCGGATGAAGCCGGACGCCAGCAACTGGCCGCTCGCCTGGCGCAAGCCTTTGCCGCCACGCCCGATATTGTGGGCGTCGACACCTCGCTCAAGGAAAACGCGCCGCGTGCCTACCTTCGCGTGCGGCGCCAGCGCGCCGAATCTCTGGGCATCCCGGTGGCGGTCATTGCGCAAACCGCTGCCATGGCGTTGTCCGGGGTCGATGCGGCGTATCTGCACGATGGCCAGAGCAAGTACCCGGTGCCGGTGCGCCTGCAATTGCCGCTCGAATCCCAGGTCGGGTTGGACGCCCTGCTGGCGATGCCGCTGCGCGCGGCCAACGGTCAGATGGTGCCCTTGAGCGAATTGGTCGAGGTCGAGCGCGGCGTCATTGATAAGTCCTTGTTCACCAAGGACCTCAAGGGCGTGAGCTATGTGTTCGGCGACATGGCCGGTAAGCTCGACTCGCCCTTGTACGGCCTGGCTGCCATTCGCGGCAAGTTGGCCGATGCCGCCTTGCCGGGCATGGGCGAGCTGGGTGAATACTGGATCAATCAGCCTAAAGACCCGTACCGCCAGTACGCGTTGAAGTGGGACGGTGAATCGCAGATCACCTACGAGACCTTCCGCGACATGGGCGCCGCCTATGGCGTCGGACTGATCCTGATCTATCTGCTGGTGGTGGCGCAGTTTCGCAGCTATTTGACACCTTTGGTGATCATGGCGCCGATTCCGCTCACCATCATCGGGGTGATGCCGGGCCACGCGCTGATGGGCGCGCAGTTCACCGCCACGTCGATGATTGGCATGATCGCGCTGGCGGGCATCATCGTGCGCAATTCCATTCTTCTTGTCGACTTTATCGAGTTGCAGGTCGCGCACGGCATGGCGTTCAAGGCGGCGGTGGTTAACTCGGCCGCAGTGCGGGCGCAGCCGATTGCATTGACCGGTCTGGCGGCCATGATCGGCGCTTTCTTCATTCTGGATGACCCGATTTTCAGTGGCTTGGCCGTGACGCTGATATTTGGCATTCTGGTGTCCACCTTGCTCACGCTGGTGGTGATACCGGTCCTTTATTTCGCCTTATACCGCAAGCGTATGGCATCGCGCGAAGACGCGAATTCTTCTCTCGTTCACCCGGTTTAATCTTTTTTTAACCTTAGGAGTATCACCATGACAGTGCAGCGTTACATCGTTGTTTTTGCCGGTTTGTTCATCATGATTTCATTGGCGTTGGGCGTCGAGGGCAGCCCCTTGTTCGTGAGTAAATGGGCGCTGGCCTTCACCGCTTTTGTCGGTCTCAATCTGTTCCAGTCCGGATTCACCAATTTTTGCCCCCTGGGCATCATCCTCAAGAAGCTGGGTGTGCCCGAGTCGAAAATTGGCTGCGTCAACTGAGACCGCAGGCGAATTCGGCAGGGCTACCCTTGCCTTTGTAACTCAAGGAAAATTCAATGACAGTCTTGACAGACTTGGACGCCCGTACCGAGGTGCTCAACCGCCTGCGCCGGGCTGAAGGCCAGATTCGCGGTGTGCAACGCATGATCGAAGAGGGCGAGAGCTGCCTCAAGATCGGCCAGCAGTTCTCGGCCGTGCGCAAAGCGCTTGACAGCACCTATTTGCGCATGACCATGTGCTTCATGGAGCAGGGGCTGGAGAACTGCTTGCAGCCCGATGAGTCTCAGAAAGCGAACATGGAGACCATGCTCAAAGACATGGAAACTTTGCTGGCGCGCATGGGTTGATCTTTTTTTAGGCCAAATCAGGCTGTAGCCCCCGTATCTATTGCGTGAGCAGCTATTGTTAGTGTAGTAGGTGGATAGCCGCATCAAGCGGCAATCACGCCTCCACCCAAGCAGACCTCGCCGTCATACAGCACGGCCGACTGCCCCGGTGTCACGGCCCACTGCGGCTGCGCAAAGGTCAGGCTGAATTGCTCGTCCGCCCCGGCTGCGAGCAGGCACGGCGCATCGAGCTGGCGGTAGCGGGTCTTGGCGTTGAAGGCGCCCGGAGGTGGGGCCGCACCCGCCACCCAGCTGGCATCCTGCGCCGTCAATTGGAACGACTGCAGCCACGGGTGCTCATGCCCTTGCACCACCCACAGCGTGTTGCTTGCCACCTCTTTGCGCGCCACAAACCAGGGCGCATGCTCGCCGCCCCCGCGTTGTGCGCCTTTGGCTTTGAGGCCGCCAATACCCAAGCCTTGACGCTGCCCCAAGGTGTAAAAGCTCAAGCCCACATGCTGGCCGATGGTGCGGCCTTTGTCGTCCTTGATGGCGCCCGGTTCCTTGGCAATGTAGCGGTTCAAGAAATCACGGAATGGTCGCTCGCCAATGAAACAGATGCCGGTGGAGTCCTTCTTTCTGGCGTTCGGCAGGCCGATTTCCAGCGCCAGGCGACGTACCTCGGTCTTCTGCAATTCGCCCACGGGGAACAGAGTTTTCGACAATTGAGCCTGGTTCAACCGGTGCAAAAAATAGCTCTGGTCCTTGGACGGGTCCAGGCCTTTGAGCAGTTCGAAGCGGCCGTCGCCTGCCTGGGCTTGCGCCGCATCGAGCACGCGATCATCCGGTGCGACACAACGCACCCGGGCGTAATGGCCAGTGGCGATTTTCTCGGCACCCAAGCGCAATGCATGTTCCAGAAATGCCTTGAACTTGATCTCGGCATTGCACAGAATGTCCGGGTTCGGCGTGCGCCCGGCCTGGTACTCGCGCACGAATTCGGCAAAAACGCGGTCTTTGTATTCGGCAGCAAAGTTGACGTGTTCAATCTCGATGCCGATCACATCGGCCACGGCGGCGGCGTCGATAAAGTCGATGTTGGAGGAGCAGTAGTCGCTGTCATCGTCATCCTCCCAATTCTTCATGAAGATGCCAACGACCTCATAGCCCTGCTGTTTGAGCAGCCAGGCGGTCACGGCCGAGTCGACCCCTCCGCTCAATCCCACCACCACTCGTTGCCCACTGTGTCGCTTGTTCATAGGGGTGAGATTATCCTTGCCTGTTGGCAAGGACGGTTGGCGCCGGCAAATCTCAGTCAGTGATGCTGGCGTCGGCGCTGACCAGGCGCAAAGGGTAGCGCTTGCCATCCAGGTAGTCTTCAATGCAGCACAGCACCATCGGGCTGCGCAGGCGCGCGCTGTTTGCCCGGATTTCTGCCAGCGTCATCCAGAGCGTGCGCACAATGCCGTGGTCCAGTTGGCGCGTTGGATCGGGGGCGCCGAGCTCGCCGCAAAAGGCAAAGCGCATGTAAGTTATTTCTTCCAGGTTGGCCTGTTGCTGGCGCTGGCGCGACAGGTAGACCCCCACCAGCGCCGTGGGCGAAAAAACGTAGCTGGTTTCTTCCAGCGTTTCACGGCGGCAGGCCTGCTCAGGGGTCTCTCCGCAGTCCAGGTGGCCGGCCGGGTTGTTCAGCCGCAGGCCATCAAAGGTCTCTTCTTCGACCAACAAAAAACGCCCGTCGTGTTCAATGATGGCGGCGACGGTGACGTTGGGTTTCCAGCGAGTAGTCATGTCCGGATTCTGCCGCACAGGTCGCGGGCCAACCCGAAAATTGCCCAGTCTTTGATTCAAGTCATGCTTTGCCTGCCCGGCAACGGGGGCAAACTAAGTTAAGCTCTTGGGCGCAGCGTTTGCCGCGGTTCGTGCCGCCGGACAGGCGCCGAACACGTAGTTGAAAAATCCAATTGAGGAGTCGTTTTATGCAAACTGGCGTACCTAACGCGACGGTACCGGGAATCTCCCCGGCGGCCGTTACCCCCAAATCACCGCAACGAATTGGCGTACCACGCGAAGTCTTCCCCGGTGAAAAACGCGTGGCCACGGTGCCTGAGTCGGTTGAAAAACTGATCAAGCTGGGCTTCACTGTCGCCGTTGAATCGGGCGCGGGAGATGCGTCCAACTTCAGCGACGAGGTCTACCGCGCCGCTGGCGCGGAAATCATTAGCGGAGCCGCGGCACTCTGGGCAGCATCCGATATGGTGTTCAAGGTGCGCGGTCCGACCCCGGACGAAGTCGCGCTGATGCACGAAGGCCAGGCCTTGGTTAGCTTCATCTGGCCGGCGCAAAACCCCGAATTGATGCAGCAGCTCGCCGCCAAAAAGGTGACCGTGCTTGCCATTGACGCGCTGCCGCGCACGCTGAGCCGCGCCCAGAAGATGGACGCGCTGACCTCCCAAGCCGGTGTCGCCGGCTACCGCGCCGTCATCGAGGCGGCCAACGCTTTTGGCCGTTTCTTCAGCGGCCAGATCACGGCTGCAGGCAAGGTGCCGCCAGCCAAGGTCTTCATTGCGGGTGCAGGCGTTGCCGGACTGGCAGCGATCGGCACTGCGGCCAGCCTGGGCGCCATCGTTCGTGCCAATGACACCCGTGCTGAAGTGGCCGACCAGGTCGTGTCGCTGGGCGGTGAATTTGTCAAGGTTGACTATGTTGAAGAGGGCTCAGGCGGGGGCGGCTACGCCAAGGTCATGAGCGAGGGCTTCCAGCAAGCCCAGCGTGAGATGTACGCCAAACAGGCCAAAGATGTAGACATCATCATCACCACCGCGCTGATCCCGGGTCGGCCAGCGCCCAAGCTCATCACGGCCGACATGGTCAAGAGCATGAAGCCCGGCAGCGTGATCGTCGACATGGCGGCCGAGCAAGGCGGCAACTGCGAGCTGACAGTGCCCGGCCAAGCGGTCGTGACGCACGGCGTGACCATCGTCGGCTACACCGACCTGGTCTCGCGCCTGGCAAAGCAGTCATCCACGCTGTATGCCAGCAACCTGTTTCGCCTCACCGAGGAGCTGTGCAAGACCAAGGACGGCATCATCAACGTCAACATGGAAGACGAGGCCATCCGCGGCCTGACCGTGACCAAAGACGGCAGCATCACCTGGCCGGCACCGGCGCCCAAGGTAGCGGCGCCTGCAGCCGTTGCGGCCAAACCGGCAGCCGCTGTGGCCAAGCCCAAGGGTGGGCATGGTCAGAGCAGCGAGCCGTCTTCCGGCACCAGTATGGCGCTCATGTTCGGCGCGGCGGCGGCCATTTTCTGGCTCATCGGCGCGAACGCACCGGCGGCATTTCTGTCGCATTTCACAGTGTTCGTTCTGGCCTGTTTTGTGGGCTACATGGTGGTCTGGAACGTCAAGCCTGCCTTGCATACGCCGCTGATGAGCGTGACCAACGCCATCAGCAGCATCATTGCGATTGGCGCGCTGGTGCAGGTGTCCCCTTGGGTTGGCGCAGCCGATCGACCCAATGACTTGATCAGCTGGGTGGCGGCCGCGGCGATTGTGCTCACGGCGATCAATATGTTCGGCGGCTTTGCCGTTACCCAGCGCATGCTGGCCATGTTCCGTAAATAAGGGAGACGACAAATGTCTGCAAGTTTGGCAACGGTCTCCTATATTGGAGCCACAATTCTTTTCATCCTGAGCCTGGGCGGCTTGTCCAACCAGCAAACCGCCTTGCGCGGCAACCTCTACGGCATGGTTGGCATGACCATCGCCGTGCTCGCCACGGTGTTTGGCCCGCAAGTCACCGCCGCCGGTATCCCGTGGATCATTGGCGCCATGCTGATCGGTGCCGTCATCGGCCTGTACGCCGCGCGCACGGTGCAAATGACGCAAATGCCCGAACTGGTGGCCCTGATGCACAGCATGGTCGGTCTGGCCGCGATGCTGGTCGGTGTCGCCACTTTTATCGATCCGACGGCGTCCTTCCATTGGGCGGATGGCCAAGGCATCCCTTTGACTTCGGCGGAAGAATCGATCCACAAGATCGAAATCTACATCGGTATCCTGATTGGAGCGGTTACTTTCTCCGGCTCCATCGTGGCGTTTGGCAAGCTTTCTGGGCGTATCGGCGGCAACCCGCTGCTGTTGCCGGGACGGCATTGGCTGAATCTGGTCGGTTTGCTGGTTGTGATCTATTTTGGACGCGAATTTGTAAACGCCCATACCATCGCTGACGGCATGGTGCCGTTGATCGTGATGACGGTGATTGCCTTGCTGTTTGGTATCCACATGGTGATGGCCATTGGCGGGGCCGACATGCCGGTGGTGGTCTCCATGCTCAATAGCTACTCGGGTTGGGCCGCAGCGGCGACCGGTTTCATGCTGTCCAACGACCTGCTGATCGTCATTGGTGCCCTGGTAGGCTCCAGCGGTGCCATCCTGTCCTACATCATGTGCAAGGCGATGGCCCGCAGTTTCATCAGCGTGATTGCCGGTGGTTTTGGTACCACCAGTGCGACCCCGAAACCGGCCGGTGATGCAGCCCAACCTGCCGGTGAAGTAACGCCGATCAGCAGTGTGGAAACGGCTGAACTGCTGCGCGAAGCCAAGAGCGTGGTCATTGTTCCTGGCTATGGCATGGCGGTGGCTCAGGCCCAGCACACGGTCTATGAAATCACCAAGCATCTGCGTGAAAAGGGTGTCAACGTGCGTTTTGGCATCCACCCGGTGGCCGGCCGCATGCCCGGCCACATGAATGTGCTGCTGGCTGAAGCCAAGGTGCCCTATGACATCGTGTTCGAAATGGACGAGCTCAACGACGACTTCCCCAAGACCGATGTGGTCATGGTGATCGGTGCCAACGACATCGTGAACCCCGGCGCTCAGGACGACCCGACCAGCCCGATAGCCGGCATGCCTGTTCTCGAAGTCTGGAAAGCCAAGACCTCGATCGTCATGAAGCGCAGCATGGCATCGGGCTACGCTGGCGTGGACAACCCCCTGTTCTACAAAGAGAACAACCGCATGCTCTTTGGCGACGCCAAGAAGATGCTCGATGAAGTGCTGATTGCGTTGAAGTCCTGATACCGCGATGTAGGAGTCCCTTGCCCGCGGGGAAGGGCCGCAGTGACGCGTTTTTAAACCCCTAAAGGTGGGCTCTGCGCTTTCAGCTGAGCCCCTTTTTTCTTTTGATGATTAGGGGAAACACCCTCACGCCATTGAGGTTGTTCACGCCAAAATGGCGTTTTTTATCAACTTCGAGGAAACATCATAATGACAGACCGTATTTGGCTGAACAGCTACCCCAAAGGCGTGCCTGCTGACATTGATCCAGGTCAATACGCATCAATGGTCGAGATGATGGAGGAGAGCTTCAAGAAGTTTGCCGGTCGTACCGCCTACAGTTTCATGGGCAAGGCCCAGACCTACGCGCAGGTTGACAGTTTGAGTCAGGCCTTTGCCGTCTACTTGCAAGGCCTGGGCCTGTCCAAGGGCGACCGGGTCGCGGTGATGATGCCCAATGTGTTGCAGTACCCGATTGCCGTAACCGCCATCCTGCGCGCTGGCTACACCCTGGTCAATGTCAACCCGCTGTACACCGCGCGTGAACTGGAGCACCAACTTAAAGACTCCGGCTCCAAAGCCATTGTCATTCTGGAAAATTTTGCTTCCGTGTTGCAAAAGTGCATTGCCGCGACGCCGGTCAAGCACATCGTGATTTGCGCGATGGGCGACCAACTGGGCCTGCTCAAGGGCACCTTGGTCAACTATGTGGTGCGCAACAAGAAGAAGCTGGTGCCCGCGTTCTCGCTGCCCAGCGCCGTGCGCTTCAACGCCGCTATTGCCAAGGGCAGCAGCGGGACCCTGAAAAAAGTCGTGCTCAAGCCGACCGATGTGGCGGTGCTGCAATATACCGGTGGCACCACCGGCGTCTCCAAGGGTGCGGTTTTGTTGCACCGCAATCTGGTGGCCAATCTGTTGCAGGCGGATGCCTGGTTCCAGCCGGCGCTGAAAAAGATTCCCGCTGCAGAGCAGATCACTTTGGTATGTGCCTTGCCGCTGTACCATATTTTTGCCTTCACAGTCGGCATGATGATGTCGATGCGCCTGGGTGGCAAGCTGATCCTGATTCCCAATCCGCGCGACCTGCCCGCCGTGCTCAGCGAACTGGCCAAGCACACGATCCATGTGTTGCCAGCGGTCAACACCCTGTTCAATGGTCTGGCCAACCATCCCGACTTCAACAAGGTCAACTGGAGCAATCTGGTTGTGTCCGCAGGAGGTGGTACCGCGGTGCAAAGTGCCGTGGCCAAGCTCTGGTTCGAAAAGACCGGTTGCGCCATTGCCGAGGGCTACGGCCTGAGCGAGACCTCGCCCATTGCAACCTCCAACCCGGTCGACGTCACCGAGTACTCCGGCACGATCGGTGTGCCGGTGTCCAGCACCTATCTGAAATTGCTCGATGACGACGGCAACGAAGTGCCGGTCGGCCAGTCCGGCGAGATCGCCATCAAGGGCCCGCAGGTGATGGCAGGTTATTGGCAGCGCCTTGATGAAACTGCCAGCGTCATGACAGCCGACGGTTATTTCAAGTCGGGTGACATCGGCGTGATGGATGAGCGCGGCTTCTTCAAGATTGTGGACCGCAAGAAGGACATGATTTTGGTGAGCGGCTTCAATGTATTCCCGACCGAACTTGAAGACGTGGTGTCCCAACTCGAGGGCGTGATGGAGTGTGCTTGCGTCGGTGTTGCTGACGTCAAGTCCGGCGAGGCCGTGAAGTTGGTGATCGTCAAAAAAGACCCGAACCTGACTGAAGCGCAGGTGCGGGCCTACTGCAAAGAAAACCTCACTGGTTACAAGCAGCCCAAGGTCATCGAATTCCGCGCTGAACTGCCCAAAACACCGGTTGGCAAAATCCTGCGCCGCGAATTGCGCGACAAGTAACAGGCAAGAAGCCAGCTATGCGCAAGCCGGTTCTTGGCATCATTGGCGGCAGTGGTGTTGAAGACATTGAAGGGCTGGTCAACAAACGCTGGCAGCCGGTTGACTCGCCGTTTGGCGCGCCTTCGGATGCGCTGCTGCTGGGGGAACTCGATGGTCAGCCGCTGGCGTTTTTGCCGCGCCACGGTCGCGGCCATCGCATCCCGCCCTCTGAAATCAACTACCGCGCGAACATTGACGTGCTCAAACGCGCCGGCGTCACGGACCTCATTTCAGTCAGTGCCGTGGGCTCGCTGCGCGAAGACTTGCCGCCCGGCATGTTCGTGATCGTTGATCAGTTCATTGACCGAAGCTTCGCCCGCGAAAAAAGCTTCTTTGGCACCGGGCTTGTGGCTCACGTCTCGATGGCGCACCCAGTTTGCAGGCGTCTCGGGGATCACCTTGAGGCTGCAGCGGGCGAGGCCGGCATCGACGTCGTTCGGGGCGGCACTTACCTGGTGATGGAGGGCCCGCAGTTTTCGAGTCTGGCCGAATCCAAACTCTACCGCAGTTGGGACTGCGACGTGATTGGCATGACCAACATGCCGGAGGCCAAGTTGGCGCGCGAAGCCGAGTTGTGCTACGCGGCCGTCGCCATGGTCACCGATTTTGACTGTTGGCACCCTGATCACGATGCCGTC
Organism: Rhodoferax sp.; assembly: GCA_013791765.1. Classification (GTDB taxonomy): domain Bacteria; phylum Pseudomonadota; class Gammaproteobacteria; order Burkholderiales; family Burkholderiaceae_C; genus Rhodoferax. The sequence continues at coordinate 36,872 of VMTC01000069.1, read as the reverse complement.
AGCGTGGAGGCGATCATCAAGGTGCTGCTGGCCAATGCAGACAAGGCGCGCAGCCTGGTCAAGACCGTGGCGCCGCGCCTGCAGACCGACACCGCTGCACCCGCTTGCGGCTGCCGCAGTGCGCTCGAGCATGCACTGATCACGGCGCCAGAGGCGCGCGATCAAGCGCTGGTGCGGCGTCTGGACGCCGTGGCTGGGCGGGTGCTGGGGCGCTGATGGCGCTTGTTCACGCCAATCCCAAACCAGGTGAGCCGGCATTGCGCCAAGCGATGGTGGCCGCAGCCCGGCAACTGAGCGCACAAGGTCTCAACCGGGGCGCGACCGGCAATATTGGCGTGCGTTGTGGCGCCTCGTTCTTGATCACGCCCTCGGGTGTCCCGGCTGAAGAGTTAACACCCGAGGCGATGGTGGCGATGGATTTTTCGGGCGCCACCCTGGACCCCGGCAAGCCGTCGAGCGAGTGGCGTTTCCATCGTGACATCCTTGCCACGCGGCCGGATATTGGCGCTGTGGTGCATACGCACGCACGCTTTGCGACCGCACTGGCCTGTCTGCAGCGCGAAGTCCCGGCCTTTCACTACATGATTGCGGTGGCGGGCGGCGACACGATTCGCTGCACGCCCTACGCCATCTTTGGCAGCCAGGAACTCTCAAGCCTGGCATTGCAAGCCCTCGAAGATCGCAAAGCCTGTTTGCTTGGCAACCACGGCATGATTGCACTCGGCGTCGATCTGCAAGATGCGCTGGCTGTGGCGGTGGAGGTCGAGTCGCTGTGTGAACAATATTGGACCGCCCTGCAACTGGGGCAGCCGAACATCCTCTCAGCCAGCCAGATGCAGGAGGTGTTGGAGAAGTTCAAAGGTTATGGCCGGGCGCAAGACCTGCAAAGCGCACCGGCTGCTTTGGCCAGCCATCAGGGGTAACTCAGGCATGACACAACAAGGCGTGATCGAGCCACCGGCAATCGAGACCCTGCGCTGGGTCGAAGGCCACTTGGAGATGATCGATCAACGCGTGTTGCCAGCGCGCTTTGAGTATGTGCGCTATGCCAGCGCCGCCCAGGTCGCGCAGGGCATTCGGGCCATGGTGGTTCGTGGCGCGCCAGCCATTGGTTGCGCGGCGGCCTACGGCGTCGCGTTGGAGTCTCTGGCCTTGCGCCACTTGGCGCCGACTGCCTTTGCAGCCGGCATGGAGCGAGGCTTTGAGGTGCTGGCGGCGAGCCGGCCCACGGCCGTCAATCTGTTCTGGGCGCTCGATCGCATGCGTCGCGTCTGGCAGGCTGACGAGCAGCGCAGCGTCGCTGAAGTGGTTGACTGCCTGGTCGCCCAAGCGCACGAGATTGCCTTTGACGACGTTCGCATCAATCGCGCCATGGGGGCCCACGGCGCCGCGTTACTGGCCGACGGCGCCCGGGTGCTGACGCACTGCAACGCGGGGGCTCTGGCAACCGCCGGGCACGGCACGGCGCTGGGCGTGATCCGCTCTGCGGTCGAAGCCGGCAAGCGCATTTCAGTGATTGCGGATGAAACCCGGCCTTTTCTGCAGGGCGCTCGGCTGACCGCTTGGGAGATGGTGCAAGAAAAAATCCCAGTGACTTTGATTACCGACAACATGGCCGGGCACCTGATGAGCCGGGGTGAAATCGATGCGGTCGTGGTCGGCACCGACCGCGTGGCGGCCAACGGCGATGTGGCCAACAAGATCGGCACCTACATGGTGGCGGTGCTGGCGCAGCGCCACGGCATCCCGTTTTATGTGGCGTGTCCGCTGTCCACCATCGATTTAAGCATTGCGGATGGCGCCGCGATTCCGATTGAAGAACGTGATGCCGAGGAGGTCACGGGATTTCGGGACTGCCAGTGGGCCGCCAAGGGTGTCCAGGTCCGCAACCCGGCGTTTGACGTGACGCCCTTTGATCTGGTCACGGCGCTGATCACCGAAAAAGGCGTGGTGATGAGGCCCGATCAAATCAGTATTGCAGGGCTTTTCGCTGACTGAGGGTTTGCCGGGTGACAGTTCTGGACACTGTCGGCCAGAAAGCGGCCCTCACGACCTGCGAACGAAGGACTCGCGCCGAATTACTTCAACCAGCCGCGCTTTCTGAAATACCACATGGGCACCAGCGCACTGGCCACCATCAGCGCCAGCGCATAGGGGTAGCCCAGCGCCCAGTCGAGTTCGGGCAGGTACTTGAAGTTCATGCCGTAGATACTTGCAATCAGTGTGGGCGGCAGCAGCGCGACACTGGCGACCGAGAAGATTTTGATGATCTTGTTCTGGTTGATGTTGATAAAGCCGACCGTGGCATCCATCAAGAAGTTGATCTTGTCAAACAAGAATGCGGTGTGCGAATCGAGCGAATCAATGTCTCGCAGAATTTGCCTGGCATCTTCAAACTGTTCGCTGCTCAGCATCTTGCTGCGCATCATGAAACTCACGGCACGGCGCGTGTCCATCGCGTTTCGGCGGATGCGCCCGCTCATATCCTCGTGGCGCGCAATGGCGCCAAGCACTTCGCCGGCCATGGCGTCCGTCACATCGCCTGACAGCACCTTGTTGCTCACGGTTTCCAGGTTGTCGTAAATGCCTTCCAGCGTGTCGGCTGAATACTCCGCGTCGGCATCAAACAGCTTGAGCAGCACTTCCTTGGCGTCTTCAATCAGACCCGGGGCGCGGCGCGCGCGCATGCGCAAGAGCCGAAACACCGGCACGTCTTCGTCGTGAATTGAAAACAGAACGCCCATGCTCTTGAGTTCAACGTTCACCAAATTCAGAATGAAGGCGACCCGCACGGTATGCGGCTCATCGTCGTCGGCCACCAAAAAGTCGCTGCGAATGTGCAGGTCGCCATTGTCTTCCCGGTAAAAGCGGGCCGATTCCTCGATGTCTTCGTCCATCGCGTCTTCGGGAATCGACAAGCCGTAGTGCTGCTTGATCCAGCGCTTTTCTTCCAGCGTGGGGGACTCAAGGTCAACCCAAATCGGCTGGAACTTGGCCAGTTCTTCCAGCGAATCGATCTCTTCTTGGAACAGCCGGCCATTGGCCAGCGTAAAGATGTTGAGCATTGCTCACTCCCGGTTATTGGTTTGCATCTGGCAGGACTTTTGAGGTTTTTGCTTCCAACCCCGATGCAGTCAAGGCGGGCTGAAAGCTAACAACGGGGGCAAGGCTTCAAAGCGTGGTTTTTGGTGAGTTGAGCAGCGGAAATTATCGCATTGCAAGACCGACGGGTTCGGGCCGGTAGTGCCAATAATCTGCATTTGGGTGGCGCAAGCCGATTTTCATATACTTGTGGCCTTGCTTCGCGCACCTGCTGGCCGCCTTGGCCGTTGCGGGGGGCGTATGCTCCGTCTATTCAAACTATCGCACCATGTCTACTGCCGCCAACTTGCCTGCTTGCCCCCAGTGCACCCTTGAAAATACCTATCCCGATGGCGCTGGCGACCACGAGGTGGACTGCAAGACCGACCAGGGCGCGTTCATGCTCAAGGCCGAGTTCCTGAAAAAAGCCTGAGCCTGGCCTGACAACCCTTCGCCATGGCCGCCACGACCCTGCATTCGCGTTACTGGGCTGATCTGTCCACGCGGGACTTTGCGCAACTGATCGCGAATGGGCAAGCCGAGAAGACCATCGCCGTGCTGCCGGTGGCCGCTACCGAGCAGCATGGCCCGCACCTGCCGCTCAAGGTGGACACGGTGCTGGTGGACGGCATCGTGGCGTCGGCCTTGCCGCACTTGGCAACAGACTTGAAGGTGCTGTTCCTGCCGACGCAAGCGGTCGGTTTGAGTCCGGAGCACGCCCGCTTTCCCGGCACCTTGATGCTCAAGAATGAAACCATCCTGCGGCTTTGGACCGACATTGGCGAGTCGGTCGCGGCTACCGGCATCCAGAAGCTGCTGCTGTTCAACAGCCATGGCGGCAATGTCAGCGTGATGGACCTGGTGGCGCGCGATCTGCGCGCGCGCTTTGACATGCTGGTGTACAGCGTCAGCTGGTTCAACTTGCCTTTGACGGATGCGCAGGGGCAGGACGTTAACGCCTTGTTCAGCTTGGAGGAGCATCGCTTCGGCATCCATGCGGGAGACATGGAGACTTCCATGATGCTGGCGCTCGACCCTGCACGGGTAGACATGGCGCAGGCGCAGGACTTTCATTCCAGTTCCCAGGACCGGGCAAACAAATTCGCCATCTTGGGCAATGGCAAGAGCGCCAAGCTTGGGTGGCAAATGCAGGACTACAACCCGAGCGGGGCGGTGGGCAATGCGGCGGTTGCGACGGCCGAGAAAGGGCGCGCGCTGGTGGACGCCGCCGGACGCAGCCTGGCGCGGCTATTGACGGAGATGGACCAGTTGCCGTTGAGCACACTGGTGTCCGGGCCAGCCCCGAGCGGGCGCTGACCGACTCTTGCCACATCACCCGCGTCGGTTCGCTTAACTCATGCTGGTTTCTTACGACTTGTTCGCCCTGGGCGCGGCCGCCTGCTGGGCGCTGGGCAGCGTCACGTCGGTCACGCCTTCGCGCCATCTGGGTGCCTTTGCCTTCACGCGCTGGCGCATGCTGATGGTGGCGCTGATGCTGTGGGCGGTGGTGTTTGTGAGCGGTGGCTGGCGCACTTTTTCATCGGGTGCCTGGGGCGTCATGGCGATCAGCGGTCTGATCGGCATTTTTGTCGGCGATACCGCGTTGTTTGCCGCGATGAACCGGCTCGGGCCGCGCCGCGCTGGCGTCCTGTTTGCGACCCATGCGGTATTCAGCGCGCTGCTGGGTTTCTGGCTTTTGCACGAGCGCATGAGCCTGCAAGCGCTGTGGGGTGGCGTCTTGACGCTGGTGGGCGTGATGACGGCGATTGTGCTCGGGCGCCATAAAGAGGAAAGCCACGCCTGGGAGGCCGATCAAGGCCCCGTGGGCGCCGGCGTGCTGCTGGCGCTGCTGGCGGCGCTGTGTCAGGCGGTCGGCTCCCTGATCGCCAAGCCGGTGATGATGACCGATGTGGACCCGGTGATGGCCTCGGCCGTGCGCGTGACCGTAGCAACCTGCGCTCATTTTGTGCTGCTCGGCGCGGGCTTTCGCGCGGCTCGCGCGCAACAGCCACCGACGCTGCGGGTGCTGGCGCAGACCGGGCTCAACGGTTTCATTGCCATGGGTGTGGGCATGACCTTGATTTTGCTGGCGCTGCAAAAGGGCGACGTCGGCATGGTGGCGATCTTGTCCTCGGTGTCGCCGGTGCTGGTGTTGCCGCTCTTGTGGCTGCACCTGGGGCGTGCGCCCGCGCCAGGCGCCTGGCTGGGGGCGTTCATGACGGTAGCCGGCACCGCGCTCATCTTGCTGCGCTGACGCTGGCTCTGAGCGATAGCGTCTCAGGCGTGCGTGATCATTGAGGCGTGCTCCGGCTGATCCAGATGCGCCAGCGCGTTGAAGGTCAGCAGGCTGTGGCGCTTCGGGTTGAAGGCGAACTCGGTGACGGCGCTGTTGCGGATGCGTAGGTTGAGCTCGATCGTGGTCTCCGGTGTGGTGCCCAGCACATGGCCGATGGCCGTGGCGATGGGGCCACCGCTGGAGACGATCAGGACATGGCCGCTGCAATGCTTGCGGACATGGTCCAGCGCGCTGACGACCCCATGCTGAAACTCGCGGTAGCTGGGCATGCCCACCGGGCTGACGACACCGTTCATCCACTGCGTCAGGCCATCGCGCAGCAGGCGAAAGTGGTGCCGGTAGAGCTCGGGCGTGTCGGGTTTTTTCAAAGGGTAGGGGTGCACGGTGGCGATCAGCGCCAGGCTGTCAAATTCGTTCAAGCCTGGCCAAAACAGGGGCGCTGTCGCTGTGCCCTTTGCCCCATGCAGCCCCTCGCAGATACCGGCGTAGGTCTGCGTGTGGCGCTTGAGCGTGCCGGTCAGCACGGTGTCAAAGCTCAGCCCTTTGTCACGCCAGTACTGGCCCAGCCGCACGCTTTGCTGATGGCCCATCGGGCTGAGCTGGTCATAATTTTCTGCGCCAAATGAAGCCTGGCCGTGGCGTACAAGGTAAAGGTGTCCCATGCCGGTAATTTATAAGAAATCGGGCTGTAGCCCTTGTCGCGTAAGCGACGAAAGCTACAAATAAAATAGCATTTAGAGCCTGACGTGGCCGTCGATGCAGGTGACGGATTGGCCGCCGACCCAGACTTGACCCGTGGCGTCTTGCTCAATGTGCACGCGCCCGGCGCGGCCCAGGCAAGTGCCTTGCGCGGCGATATAGCTGCTGGGCGCGAGGCCCTCGGCAATCAGCCACTGCGCCAGGCTGGCGTTGAAGCTGCCGGTGACCGGGTCTTCGTTGACCATCACATCGTTGGCAAAAAATCGCACTTCGACCTGCGGTTCAGCGCGTGGCGCGACATCAACTGCTGCGGGTGTGGTTGAGCCAAAAGCGCGCGCTTCGCGGTTGGAGCGCTTGATAAGCCCGTTGCCGGTTGATGCACCCGTCACAGCCGCCAGACCGACACCGCTGACGCCCGCAGCAACCATCCAGAGCCGCAGCGCCGCCAGATCGGGCTCCAACTGCAGCACCGCATCTGTACTGCTGAGCAGCATGCCAAAGTGGCACGGGCCATTGCTGAGCCGTTGGGCGGTCAAAACTTGATCACGGCCCAGGCCCAGCGCTGCGGCCAGACGGGCCACGGCCTCGGGCTCGGGCTGGCCGCGCGTGAGGGCGGGGGCGGCGAAGGCCAGTTGCGTGGCGCTGCGACGGATGCGCACCATCCCGACCTGGCATTGCTGCACGATCAGTTCCGGGTGCTGGGGCGTGCCACCGTGCTCCAGCCAGGCGTGGCAGCTGCCCAGCGTGGGGTGGCCGGCAAAAGGCATCTCATAAGCCGTGGTGAAGATGCGCAGCTGATAGTCCGCACCCGCAGCAGCAGCCTGGGCACTGGGGGGCAGCACAAAGGTGGTTTCCGACAGATTGGTCCAGCGCGCGAAATGCTGCATCTCGTCGTCGCTCAAGCCCGTGCCGTCGAGCACCACCGCCAGCGGGTTGCCCAGATAAGGCGTGTCGGTGAAAACATCAACTTGCTTGAAAGCCCGGTCCAGAGCCGTAAGGGGGGGGCCGCTTGTCATAAGGTGGCGGCGTAGGTCTTGAGGGCCAGCGCCAATGCGCCCACGCCCCGGTGAATTTCGTCCACGCTGGGGGTCACAAAGGACAGGCGCAGCGTGCGCGGGTCACCATGGTCGGCATAAAACGGCGCGCCGGGCACAAAGGCCACGCCTTGCGCAACGGCAAAGGGCAACAGGTCGACGGCGTTCATGCCCTTGGGCAATCGAGCCCACAAAAACATGCCGCCTGCCGGGGTGTTCCAGGTCGGCGACTGGTCCGGCTGGCCATTGGCGTCCGGAAAGTGCTGCGCCAGAGCCTGCAGCATGGCATCGCGTTGGGATTTGTAGAGCGCGCGGATGGTGGGCACATGGCGGTCCAGAAAGCCGTCTTTCATCACCTCGGCAATCATGCGCTGGTTGAACCCGGGGCTGTGCAGGTCGGCGGCCTGCTTGGCTTGCAGAAGTTTGGGGTAGACCGCCTGGGGCGCGACCACAAAACCCAGTCGCAAGCCCGGCGCCAGCACCTTGGAGAAAGAGCCCAGGTAGATGCAGCCGTCCGGGTTGCGCGCGGTCAGGGGCGCGGGCGGCGGCGCGTCAAACCACAGGTCGCCATAGGGGTTGTCTTCAATCAGGGGCAGGCCGCGTTCGCTGGCCAGGGCGCTGAGCGCGGCCCGGCGGCTCTCGCTCATGGTGCGGCCGGTAGGGTTTTGGAAGTTGGGCAGCACGTACAAAAAGCGCGCATCGCTGGCCTTGGTGCTGAGGTCGGCGATGTCCACGCCGCCATCATCGCTGACCACGCTCACCACCTGGGGCTCCATCGGCATGAAGGCCATGACCGCGCCCAGGTAGGTGGGGGACTCCACCAAAATCTTGCTGTTGGCGTCGATCAGCACCTTGGCCACCAGGTCCAGGCCCTGCTGCGAGCCGGTGGTGATCAGGACTTGGGCCGGGTCCACGTTCCAGGGCAGCATCTCAGCCACGCTCTCGCGCAGCGGGCCAAAACCCTCGCTGGCCGCATATTGCAGGGCCCCCGCCGGGTCATCCCGGAGCACCTTGGCGCAGGCGGCATCGAACTCGGCCACGGGAAAGGTCTTGCTCGATGGCAAGCCACCGGCAAAACTGATGATGCCGGGGCGCTCGGTCACCTTGAGGATTTCGCGGATGACGGACGGGTTCATGCGCTCGGCGCGGCGCGCCAGGTGCCAGGGGGAGTGGTTGGTCGTGGGGGTCATGGGGTCTGGTCTCAGTAGGGGGTGGCAGCGTGTGGGGTGGACAAGGCCCAACGCGCGGCACTGCGGGCGTGCAGCGCGGTGGTGTCAAACAGTGGCAGTGCGCAGTGCTGCGGCTGCACCAGCAGGGCGATTTCGGTGCAGCCCAGAATGATGGCTTGTGCGCCGCGTGCGCTCAGCTCGGCGATCACCTGCAGATAAGCGTCGCGTGAGGCCGCTAGCACCTGGCCCAGGCACAACTCCGCGTAGATCACCCCGTGGACGAGCTCGCGCTGCGGCGCGTGAGGGGTCAACACCGTCAAACCATGTTGTTCGAGCCGCTCGCGGTAAAAATCCTGTTCCATGGTGAAGCGCGTGCCCAGCAAGCCGACGCTGGTGTAGCCTGCCTGCTTGATCGCCATTGCCGTGGGGTCGGCAATGTGCAGCAAGGGGATGTTCACCGCGCTGGAGATCGCGCTCGCCACCTTGTGCATGGTGTTGGTGCACAGCACCAGTGCGTCGGCGCCAGCGCCTTCGAGCTTTTGCGCGATCTCAGCCAGCAGGGCGCCAGCGGCCTCCCATTGACCCGTAGCCTGGAGTTGTTCGACCTCGGCAAAGTCCACGCTGTACAGGATGATCTTGGCCGAGTGCAGTCCTCCCAGCTGTTCTTTCACTGCCCTGTTGATCTCACGGTAGTAAGGCACGGTGGACTCCCAGCTCATGCCGCCGATGAGACCCAGTGTTTTTTGTTCAGCATTGTTCATGGGTGCATTCTCTTACAGCGAAAGGCCTGGTTGATCGCGGCGGCGCACGGGGCCTGGGCGCCAGGTCGCTCATCCGGCTGACACCTACGCCTGAAAACCACAATTTTTTATAAGAAATTTGGCCTTAGCCCACGTCCATGCTGAACATAACGCTATATTATAAATAGCAACATTAAAAACCCCAGATGCACGCTGCAACGGCGTGCCAGGCCCCAAGTGCCGTCGTGCAGGGCGCGCTCGATGCTGACGGCCAGCGCCTGCTCGGGGCTTCTTAGCCGATGTAATTGAAGAGTGAAAGCTTTTGGACCTGCGCGTAGGACTGCAGCGCCGCCTGGTAGCCGGTCTGCTGGTTCTGAAAGTCCGAGATGCCTTTGACCATGTCGAGGTCTTCAGCGCGCGAGCGGTCGGCCTCAAGCTGGATGGAGCGCTTGTCCTGGTTGTCGCTGATGCGGTCGGCGCGGTTGAGCAGTTCACCGGCCTGGCCGCGAACCGCCGACACCCGGCCCATGCCGATGTCGAGGTTGCCCAGCGCCTGGTTGACTGCCTGACTGGCCGCGGCGTTGCTGCTGGCGCTGCCAATGTCGCGGATGGCGTTGTCGAGCACGCTGAACAGGCTCGGGCTGGGGGATATCGTGAGGGTGTCGCCGGCTGCAGGGGTGCCGGTGAGGTTCAGGCGCAGGCCCGGCACCGTGATCGGAATCTGTGGACTGGGCGATGAATACTCGGGCCCCGAGACCGAGACTGGCGCCAGCGGCAGCACCGATCCGGCCAGTGTCTCGGTTACATCATAGGTGGCGATGCTGGTGCCGGGCAATGCACCCGGACCAATCGAAATATTGCTGAGGGTGTAGGTCGAGCCAGTCACCAGGCTGGAATTGGTCACGGCGACGGTGTCGGTGTGCAATTGCGGATTGGGCGGGGTCGGGCCCAGGCCGACGTTATAGGCGCCATCGCGGCCGGCCTGCAGCATGAAAGCGCTGTCGCCATCCAGGGTGAACGGTATCGCCACCTCGCTGCTGCCGGGTTGGCCGGGCAGGCCGTCAAAGGTGTAATCCTGCGGTGTTGTTTGCGGGCCCACGAAGGGCGTCAACGCACTGCCTAGCGCGCTGAACAGCGGTTGCCCGTTGGTGTCCTTGCGGTTGGACAGCGAAAAAATCTGGTCGCGCAGGCCAGTGAGTTGTAGCGCAACGGTCTTGCGATCTGAGGCCGTGAACCCGCCATTGCCCGCGCTCACCACCAGTTCGCGGAAACTCTGCAGCGCCTCGACCACGTTGCCCAGCGTGCTTTCGGCCATGGCAATCGAGTTGCGCTGGGCTTCCAGCGCGCGCTGGTCGGTGGCTATTCGGCTGATGCGGGTCAGCGCCCGTTCGGCCTGCGCCGCGCCGGTGGGATCATCGCTGGCGCGCACGACTTTTTTGCCGGAGGTCAGGTTTTCCTGCAGGTGCGACAGCGCCATCTGCCGGTTGCCGATGTTGCGCAAGGCGTTGTCGTAGGTATTGGCCGAGCCGAGTCGGTTGAAGGTGGTGGTGGCCATGGTGCTTGCTCCTGCCTGGGGCCGCTCTAGCGGCCCATGCTCTGAATCAGGGTGTCAAAAATATTCTGCGCGATCTGGATCACCTTGGCCGAGGCCTGGTAGGCCTGCTGGAATTGCAGCAGCTTGGCCGCCTCTTCATCCAGATTCACGCCGGAAACACCCGCGCGGTCTCGCTCCAGGTTGGAGGCGATGGCGCTGGAGACCTGGGTGGCGAAATTGGCACTTTGGGTGCGGATGCCGATCTGCGCAATCAAGGCTGCATAGCCGTCAGTCAGCGCGGAGCCGTCGAACATGGCCGCATCGCGCAGGCCCATCATGGCGCTGGCGTTGCCGGCGTTCAGATTGCGGTTGGCTACCGGCTGGGCCTGCACGGTGAAGGTGTCGCCCGCTTGCGGCGCGCCTTGCAGCATCAGCGACCACTCGCTCAGCGGCGTCGTGGCGGGCACGCTGCCTTCGATGACCTGGCCGGACGTGTAGGTGAAGACCGTGACACCCTGGTCGCTGCGGGTGTAGCTGTTCGGCCCGGTGAACGTTAGTGTGACGGGCAGCGTAGCGGGCGGGTTGCTGCGTGCCTGCAGTGAGCCCAGCTGCAAGCTTCCGGTATTGCTCGCGCCCATCTTGCCTGCCACCGGGCTGGCGACCGCCAAGGCGCGCGGGGTTGAAAACTCAGCGTTGATGTTGCTGGCCGAGTTGCTGAAGGGCTTGATCAGAAAGCGGTCTCCGGCGGCCGCATCCGCTGGTGTGAGGCTTTTTTGGATTGCCAGTCCGTCGATGATGACCGGATTGGTGCTGGCAAAGTCAAAAGCGGTGATCTTGCCGTCGGAAAGGCGCGTCACGTTGCCCGCGCTGGCCGAGTTGAACTGCACTTCATAGTCTGATGCCGAAAACTGGCTGGTGTCGCTGACAGACAGCGCCAGCGCGGCCGTGCCAGTATTGACAGTTGCCGGCGGCGCTGGTTCAAGGATGTTCTTGGCGCCGAAAACGGTGGGCGAAAACAGGTTGCCCCCGGGATTGCCATCCAGGTCCAGCCCGAGCTTGTGCTGGTCGTTCATGCTTGTGCTGATGGCCAGCGTGAGCCGACCCAGCAGATTGCGCCCCTGTGCCAGATCGGTGTTCTGAAAGCGCAGCAAGCCCGGCACTTCGCCTCCACCGAGGGCATTTTCGTCCAGGGGGATGATCAGACCGCTGCGGTTGATGGCCAGCTTGCTCTTGAGCGGGTCGCCAAACTCGTCACCCACGAGGGAGACTTTTGAGACCGTGGTGCCCAGCACCAAGGCTTGGCTACCACCCAGGAAGATGCCCACGGTGCCGTCGTCCGCAGCAATCGAGCTGGTCTGAACGTACTGATTGAGGTCTCGAATCAGCTGGTCACGCCGGTCCAGCAGGTCGTTGGCCGGTTGCCCCGAGCCCTGCGCGCGCGCAATCTGGTCGTTGGCAAGGGCAATATTTTGGGCCAGATTGTTGATGGCATTGACCTTCTGGCTCAGCTCCTGGGCCACGCCACTTTGCAACTCGTCCAGACTTTGGGACGCGGAGCGCATGCGCTTGGCGGTTTCGTCAACCCGCGTCAGGACCACCGTGCGCGCTGTCAGGTCGGTGGGCGCACTCGACACGTCCGAAAACGCGTTGAGCATGTCGCTGATCGAGGCGCCCAGACCGGTGGGGCCGCCGGCAAATAAGCCTTCAAGCTGCTTGAGTTTGTCGGCCCGGGTGCTGTCTGCCGCAGCGGTGCTGCTCGCGAGCGCCGATTGGCGGGTCAGGAAGGCGCTGAAGTTGCGCTCAATCGTTTGGACCTCCACCCCTTTGCCGATGTAGCCCCCGCCAGTGAACTGGCCCTCCACCGTCTGCATCACCACCGTCTGGCGCGAGTAGCCCGGTGTATTGACGTTGGCAATGTTGTTGCCGGCCGTCTGCAGCGCAATCTGGCTGGCCTGCAGGGCGCGGGTGCCGACGTTCAGGATGCCGCTCATATATTCTGGGCCACCACTTGCGCGCGCTGCAGGCGCTGCGTGGTGTGAATGGCGCGGGTCAGTTTATTGGCGTAATCCGGATCGGTCGCATAGCCGGCTTTTTGCAAACCGCTGGCGAATGCATGGGCCGAGTCAGTCTGCTGGCTGGCCTGGGCATAGCGCGGGCTCTTGGTGATGAGGCGGGCATAGTCCTTGAAGGACGCCTCATAGGAGTCATAGGCGCGAAATTTCGCCAGGGTCTTCTTGGCCGCGCCATTGACGTACTCGGTGGTTGTGACCTCGGCCACCTTGCCGCTCCAGCCGGCACCGGCCTTGATGCCAAAAAGATTGAAGGAGGGCGCACCGCCTTTCATTTTGATTTCATGCCGGCCCCAGCCGGTTTCATGTCCGGCCTGCCCGACCATGTAGCTGGCGGGGATGCCGGTGGCCTGCTCGACCTTGATGGCGGCATCCGTATGGCGTTGTACAAAATGGCTTTGACTGACGGTGGGCGGCGTTGTCGATGGCACGGCCTGAGCCCCATAGGCGGCCAGCGAGGCGGCTTTGCGCACGCTGCTCAGCGGCGCTGCGCTGAGGTTTTCACCCGCTTCCAGGCTGCCCAGGGCCGGGCCTGCCATCTGGCGCGACAGTTGGGCTGCAATCAAATCCGACAGACCGCCGGGTTTGCCCGACATCTGCACCGCCAACTGCTGGTCCAGCAAGTCGCCACCGAGATCGCCGCCAGGACTGTCGAGCATGCCGGACTTCATGGTGGCCTCGCGCATGCTCTTGATCAATTCACGCATGAACAGCGACTCAAACTGCTTGGCCGCTTCCTTGATGGCCTCAGGTGTCTTTTGCCCCGCCTGCATTTTCAGGTTGTTGAGTGAGCGCGCATCGGCCGCCAGTGCACCGGTCCCCGTGGAAAGCTGGCCATAGCTCATCAGATCACCTCCAACTCCGCGTTCAGCGCGCCGGCCGCCTTGATGGCCTGCAAAATGGCCAGCAGGTCTTGGGGTGTCGCACCCAATGCGTTCAGGGCACGCACCACGTCAGACAACTGCGTTGACTTGGGCAACTGGATCAACATGCCGGGTTCTTGCCTGATTTCGATATTGCTTTTCTCTGCGACCACGGTCTTGCCGCCGGTGGACAGGGCGTTGGGCTGGCTGATGACGGGTGTGGTCGTGATACTGACGGAGAGGTTGCCGTGGGCAATGGCACACTCACTCAAGGTGACGGCCTGGTTCATCACGACCGAGCCGGTGCGCGAATTGATCACGACCTTGGCCGAGGGGACGGAGGATTCCAGCCGCAGCTCTTCCATTTCGGCAATGAAGGACACCCGGGCGTTGGAATCGGTTGGGGCGGTCACATCAATGGTGCGTCCGTCCAGGGCCCGGGCAGCGTTGGCGCCAAAGCGCCGGTTGATGGCTTCGGCCACTTTGCGCGCGGTTTGAAAGTCGGAGGCTTGCAGCCCCAGCGTAATGCTGGCGCCTTCGAGCAAGGGCGTGGGCACAATCCGCTCCACCTGCGCCCCGCCCGGAATGCGACCGGCGCTAAGGTGGTTGATTTGCACCTTGCTGCCGCCCGCAGCAGCACCGGCACCGGCCACGATCAGGCTGCCCTGGGCCATGGCGTAGATTTCGCCATCAGCGCCTTTGAGCGGCGTTGTGATCAGCATGCCGCCCTTGAGCGATTTGGCGTTGCCCATGCTCGAGACGTTGACGTCAATGGCCTGACCGGGACGGGCAAAGGCCGGCAGCGCCGCCGTGACCAGCACTGCGGCCACGTTTTTGAGTTGTAGTTTGGAAACCGCAGCGTCTGGCAGCGTGATTCCGAGTTGCTGCAAATAATTGGTCAGACCCTGCGCCGTGTAAGGCATCTGGGTGGTTTGGTCACCGGTGCCGTCCAAGCCCACCACCAGGCCAAAGCCGGTCAACTGGTTGCTGCGTACACCCTCAACTGCCGCCACTTCCTTGATCCGGCTGGCCTGGGCCGTGCCGCTGGCCAGAAGGCCCCAGCTCAGGCACAACGCCGCCAGCAGCCAGTGCGGACGAGTTGAAGTTGGCGTATTGAAAAATTGCATGAATGTGTCCCCTCGGCACTATTCTCAGCAGCTTTAGAAGGGGAGAAAGCTGAAAAAGAACCGTGTTAACCAGCCAACTGTTTGCGCTTCAGCCTGCGCGCCGCGTCCCTTGGACTCGATGCGGGCATTGGCGACCTGGCTGGAGTTGATCAAGTTGCCCGGTTGCACCAGCCGTGGGTCGACGGTGCCAGAGAAGCGCAAGACATCGACATGCTGGTTGACCCCGATCTGCTTGTCGCCGGCCACCACCAAATGGCCGTTGGGCAACACATTGATGACCGTGGCAGTGATGGTGCCGGTGAAGGTGTTGGCGCTCTCGGTGCCGCCTTTGCCGGAAAAATCATTGGCTGATGAGGTGCCGATGCTGGCGTTCAGGTTCACCAGGTCAGCCGCTGGCAGCAGGGGGAAGGCCGAGACGCTGGCCTTGCCAGAGGTGGTTCGATTGGCGGTGGACTTGGAGACCTGGCTCGCCGCCACGGTTTCCACGATTCTGATGGTGATGACGTCCCCGACCATTCGGGCGCGTGGGTCTTCAAAAGCGGGACGGTAGCTCACTTTTTGAAACAGGCCGCCGCTGGCCACCTGGGGTACGGCGGGTGCGGCTGCAATTGGCTGTGCCACGCCCGGATCCACAAAGTCGACGCTCACGGTTTGTGGCAGGGAACTGCAGGCTGACAACGTCAGGCCCAGCAGCAGCGCCAGGGCGCTGCCCCACACGCGATCGGTCCATGGGACCAGGCGGCCCCAATGCAGGCTCAAGTTGATGCTCATGTTCCGCCTCACAATTGTCCGAGCTTTTGCAGCATCTGGTCCGAGGTCTGGATCGCCTTGGAATTCATCTCGTAAGCGCGTTGCGTCTGGATCATCGTCACCAGTTCCTGCACGACGTTGACGTTGGAGGTTTCCACAAATCCCTGCATCAGGGAGCCCAGGCCATCGGCACCGGGCGTGCCGCTGATGGCCTGGCCTGAGGCGGTGCTCTCGGCGTACAGGTTCTGCCCTTTGGGATCAAGGCCCGCCGGATTGGCAAAATTGGCCAGGGCAATGGTGCCGATTGACTGCGGCGTGATCGAGCCCGGAATCTGGGCGGTGACCGTGCCGTCGCCCGCAATGGCGATGCCGGTGGCGTTGGCCGGTACCGTCACGCCGTTGGCAATAGGCAGGCCGGTGGCAGTGACAAGCTGACCGCTGGAGTCGACCTGGAACGAGCCATCGCGCGTGTAATTGGTGGTGCCGTCGGGCATGGTGACCTGAAAAAAACCATTGCCCTGGATGGCTACATCGAGCTTGTTTCCCGACTGCTGCAAGTTGCCCTGCGCAAAGGAGCGGCTGGTCGCGACGGTGCGCACGCCCAAGCCAATCTGCAGGCCGGTGGGCAATTGGGATTGCTCCGAGCTGTTCGAGCCCACTTGGCGCAGGTTCTGGTACATCAGTTCTTCAAACACCGCGTTGGCGCGCTTGAAGCCGTTGGTTGATACATTGGCCAAGTTGTTGGAAATGACGTCCAGCTGCATTTGCTGGGCTTCCATGCCGGTCTTGGATATCCACAGTGAGTTGATCATGATGGGGGCCTTGGCTGTTGATGGGTGGGGTTGAACGTTGGGGCGTGGGCGTGCTAACCCTGCATGCTCAGCAACTTGTCGGCCGAGCGATCGTTCGATTCGGCGGTTTGCAGCAGCCGCATCTGGGTCTCAAATTGACGTGCCATCTGGATCATGCCGACCATGGCTTCGATCGTGTTCACGTTCGATCCTTCCAGCGAGCCCGACTGCACGCGCGCATTGGCATCGTTAGGCAAGGGCTCGCCCGAGGTGGCGCGAAACAGGCCGTCGTCACCGCGCTGTAACGGGTCTTCTTCCCCTGGGGTGACCAGTTTGAGTCGGCCGATTCCGGTGGGCGGTTGCTTGCCAACCCTGGCACTAAGGTTGCCGTCAAAGCCAATGCTGACTTCAGCGCCGGCGGGCACCGTGATCGGGGCGCTTCCGTCGCTCAGGACAGTCAGGCCGGTGTTGGTCATCAGAGTGCCTTCGGGCGACACCTGAAAGGCGCCGTTGCGGGTGTAGGACTCGGTTCCGTCGAGCGCTTGCACGCCAAACCAGGCGTTGCCGCTGGCCATGGCGTCCAGGTTGCGACCAGTGCGCTGGGCCGGGCCCGGCGCATTGGACTGACCTGAGGTGGCCGGTATCGTGAACACCCGCGTGCTGGCGCCGTCGCCACGCACTGGCACTGCGCGAAAAGTCGACAACTCGGCCCGAAATCCGGTGGTGGAAGCGTTGGCCAGGTTGTTCGCCAGGATGGACTGCTGTTGCGCTGCCGAGTTGGCTCCTGACATCGCGGTATAGATGAGGCGGTCCATGGCGGCTCCGGTGCAGTGGCTGGGTTAAGGATCAGTGGCGATCAACGCAGGTTGACCAGCGTTGACATGATCTGATCCTGCGTCTTGATGGTCTGTGCGTTGGCCTGGTAGGCGCGCTGCGCGGTCATCATATTGACCAGTTCGGCGGTGAGGTCGACGTTCGATTCTTCGAGCGCGCCCGAACGCAGACCGCCGAACTTGCCGATGCCGGGGGAGCCCTGAACCGGCAGTCCGGATGCATTGGTCTCAATCCAGTTGCCGCCGCCGGTGGGTGTCAGCCCTTGCACATTGCGGAAGTCAGCCAAGGCGATCTGGCCGTTGGCCTGGGTCTGACCGTTGGAGTAACGCGCCGTGACGACGCCGTTGTCTCCAATTTTCAGGCCCACCAGTTCACCCGGGGCGTAGCCGTCCTGGGTCAGGTTGGATACCGCAAAGTTGGCGCCGAATTGCGTGACCTTGCTGATGTCGAAGGTGGCAACAATGTCCGGCGTCACGGCAGAGGGGGTTGTGATCGTCAGTGTGGGTGCGCTGGCCGGCGACGTGAGGACACCATTGGCATTGAACTGCATCTGAAACTGAAAGCCGGGTGTGCCGGGGGTACCTGGGGTCGGCGGTACGAGCCCATCGGGGGCGGCACCGCCAGAGGCGACATCGTAGACGTTCCAGTTGTCGGTGACGTTGGGCGCCACGCCGGTGGAGGCCACCCGTTCGAAGTACAGGCTCACTGGAACGGTGGCGCCTTGGGAGTCAAATACCGTCAGCGACGTGCCATAAGTGGTTCTGGGCGTCACCGGCACCGTGGCCGCTATCGGGGCGCGTGCGTCCAGATTGAATTCCGCAGAGATGGCCTTGGTCGGCTGGGCTCCAATCGGCGCGCTGGTGGGCAGTTGCAAGGCCTGGATGGTCGTGCTGGTTGCCTTGCCTGCGGCATCGGTCGGGTAGCCCATCAAGTTGGCGCCGGTATTGGTGACGATATTGCCGACCTTGTCGAGCTTGAAGGTGCCCGCACGCGTGTAAGCGGGAGAGCCGTCCGTCAATGTCAGCTGGAAAAAACCGCCGCCGTTGATGGCCACGTCCAGGTCACTGCCCGTGACATTGATGCTGCCTTGGGAAAACTGTTGCGACACGGTGGCGACTTCAACGCCGATGCCGGCTGAGCCGCCGCCCCCGACGCCAATGGAGGACGCCACCAAATCCGAGAATTCAGCGCGCGAAGTTTTCATGCCGGCGGTATTGGCGTTGGCAATGTTGTTGCCAATAACGTCGAGACTGCGACTGGAGGCGTTCAAGCCTGAGAGACCTGTTTGGAAAGACATGGTGATTTCCTTTGCTGAATGAATTGCTGAATGAATTGCTTAAAGAATTGCTTTGATACTGCTGTAGGCCACTGCACTGCGGCCCTGCAGCTGCAGGCTCATGGCGCCGTTGTCGCTGCCGACCGATGTCACCGTGTCACGCGCCAGTGCCGTGGTGCCAATGGGCTGGCCCCCGAGCGTCGCGGTGACCTTGTAACTGGGTTCGCCACTGCCTTGGTAGCTTGACGCATTCCAGTCAAAAGAATGCCGTCCGGCGGCCAGCGCGCCCAGATTCAGGGTGTCGAGCAGCTGGCCGCCCGGCGAGAGAATTTCCACCTTGACTGAATCAGCTTTACCGTCCAGGTCAACCGCGCCGCTGGCGACACCGCCGCTGCGGGTCAAAGTGTTGCTCTCCACCAATACGCCATGGCCGACCATGGAGGCGCCTTGCAGCACCTGCAGTGAGGTGAACTGCTGCGCCATGCTTTTGAGCGTCTCATTGACCTGTTGAATGCCGGTGACGGTGTTGATCTGCGCCATCTGACTCGTCATCTGCGCGTTGTCCATCGGATTCATCGGGTCCTGGTTGTTGAGCTGCGCGACCAGCAGTTTCAGGAATCGGTCTTGCGAGACGTCGGCCTCGCTGGTGGCCGTGCTGGCGCCTGATGCCGTCGTGTTGCTTGACGCAGCAGCGGTTGAGGTGAGGGATGATGTTGCGGAAAGCATGAGATATCCTTATTCAGGCAATTACTGACCCATTTGCAGGGTTTTGAGCAACAGTGTCTTGGCCGTGTTCATGACCTCGACGTTGTTCTGGTAGGAGCGCGAGGCGGAGATCATGTTGACCATTTCTTCCACCGGGTTGACGTTCGAGTGCGTGACGTAGCCTTGTGCGTCAGCCGACGGGTGGCCCGGGTTGTGCATTTTGCGCAGCGGCTGGTTGTTCTCCTGGACGCTGCTGACGCGCACGCCGGCTGATGCGTCCGAGCCCATAGGCACGGTCTCAAAAATAACTTGCCGGCCCTTGTAGCCCTTGCCGTCGGGGCCGGCCACAGCATCGGCATTGGCCAGGTTACTGGCCACCACGTTAAGGCGCTGGGACTGCGCGCTGATGGCGCTGCCCGATACATTGAAGATGGAAAACATGGACATGGGATAGGTCTTTCGCAAGTGGTGTCGCTTACTGGCCCTGGATGGCGCTCAAGATACCCTTGGCGCTGCCGTTAATAAAGCGCAGGGTAGCCTCAAAGCGCACCGCGTTGTCGGCAAAATTGGCGCGCTCACGGTCCAGGTCCACGCTATTGCCGTCCAGGCTGGGTTGGCTTTGCACGGTGTAGGCCAGGTGTGATGCCCCGCCCGGGCCGCCCCCAGTGCCGCCCGTTAGCGCAATGTGGTTGGCGTGCGTCATGCCATGGGTGCCATCGCCTTGAGATCTGCTGCTGGTGCGCAAGCTGGAGCTGCTGTCAGCGCCGGTGGCCTGGCGCATGGCCTCCTTGAAATTGAGGTCGCGTGCCACATAACCGGGGGTGTCGGCATTGGCAATGTTGCTGGCAATCACCTGTTGCCGTTCGGCACGCAGCACCAGAGCCTTCGAATGGAAGTCCAAACCGCTGGTCATATTTGCGATCACGAAACACCTCAACTTTCAGTTTTTTAAGCCCGGCTGCGTCAGCCCCAGGGATCGATGTGAAGTGATTATGAAAAGGGCGCTGGTTTTCTAAACTCCAAATAACAAGGTAAATAGCCGCCACTTGCCAGTTTTGTCGTCGCGCGGCGCTGCCTATAGTTGTGCCAACGCTCTGGAGGGCTGCCATGTTCAAGCATTTTCTAAATTCGACCCGTTGTCTACTGCAGGCCGTGGCGCTGGCGGGCCCCGTCTTTTTCGCAGTGGGTGCGCTGGCTCAGTCTGATGGCGTGCGGCCCGATTTCATCGACAGCACGCAGCAGTGGCTGGACAGCGCGGTGGCGGGCAATCTACCGGCGGGCAGTTCGCCGCTGCGCATGGAGGTCACGGTGGGCGAGCTTGACAGTCGGTTGCGGCTGGCGCCTTGTACCCGGGTTGAGCCTTACTTGCCGGTGGGAACCCGGCTGTGGGGCAAGACCCGCCTTGGCCTGCGGTGTCTGCAGGGTAGTACCAAATGGAATGTATTCTTGCCCGTGACCATCAAGGCCTATGGCCTGGCTTGGGTCGTCAAAGATCAGGTGGCCGCTGGTGCCACCTTGACGCCAGACGATCTGATGGAGGCAGAGGTTGACTGGGCCGAGCGGCGCGAAGCCATCATCAGCAACCCGGATCAATGGCTGGGGCAGGTGGCGAACCGGATGTTGAGCAGCGGGCAGGCCTTGCGCCAGGGCATGATCCGACCGGCCCAGGTGTTTCGGGCTGGCGCCCAGGTGCGGGTGCTGGCGCAGGGGCCCGGCTTTTCAATCACCTCGGACGGGCAAGCCTTGTCGGCTGGCGTGGTGGGGGAGTCAGCCCGGATCAAAATGAGCAACGGCCAGGTGATGTCCGGCGAAGTTCTGGACAGCCGAACCGTCAGGCTGGAAATATGAGAATTTTCAATCGCGCGCAAATTGGGCTCAAGCTCGCCCGATTTACGCCGATAGTGAGCATACGAGGCTACATTTACAGTAGTTTTGGAGAGCATCATGAAAATAGGTCAACCTTCAGATAACACCATCCCGGTCAGCAGCAATGCAACGTCCGCGCCGCCCAAGGGCGGTCAGAGCGCCACCGCGACTGCCACGGCCACCAAGAGCGCCCAGTCCGCGGGCGTGGCGGTGACAGTGTCGCCCCTGGCACGTTCGCTCGGCGCCAGCAAAACCGCTGATGCGTCTGTGATTGACACCCAAAAGGTTGCAGCTGTGCGTTCTGCCATTGAACAGGGTACTTACGTGGTGAACGCAGAAGCGATTGCCGACAAGTTGCTGGCGAACGCCCAGGAAATGCTCAAGCCCGCCAGCAACTGAATTCGAATTATTTTTTAAGACGCCATCATGTTGCCTGCTCACCTGGAAAAAGCGCTCACTGAAGTTGAATCTCATTTCAATGACGTGTCGGCGGCGTTGGTCAGTGGTGACCCGCTGGCGCTGACCGTTGCCAGCGCGGCTTTGCGCCAGGCTGCAATTGAGTTTTCGGCACTGTTGCAGCGCTTGAGCCCAGCCGATATCGAGCACCAGGCGCTCAAGCCCCGCCTGACACAAATTACCAATGGCATGGCGCTCCAGCGCGAAAGCCTGCTGCGCCGCACTGCCTTGGTGGAGATGGCGCTCCAGACGGTGATTCCCTCGGCTCCCAAGGCCACTTACGCGCAAACGAGCGGTCCATACGCCAGCGTGGGCCGACAATCAGGCGCCTTCAAATACCTGGCTGCCTGAGTAGCTCGGCTGTTGCTCTGGTTGCGGGAAATTTAAGTCAAATAGGGCTCTAGCCCGCGTGGGATAAGCCTAGGTAGCTATCAAATTTAGACGATTTTTACCCTTAATGGGTCCGCATCTTGGCGCGTAAACGGGCAATCGACTGGCTGTGCAGCTGGCAAATGCGGGATTCGGTGACATCCAATACGGCGGCAATTTCTTTCAGATTCATGTCCTGCTCGTAGTACATGCTCATGATGAACTGCTCGCGCTCGGGCAGGTTCTTGATGGCGGCCACCAGCGCCTGGCGCAAGCGCTGGTCGCGCAGCATGTTCATCGGGTCGGCTTCGCTGTCGCCGACATGGCGATCCAGAAAACTGTCATCTTCGTCGCTGCCCCGCGCCATGTCTTCCAGGTACACCAGCTGGGTGCCACGCACCTTGCCCAAGAGCGACTGGTAGTCGACCAGGCTCAGGCCCAGATCGGCGGCAATTTCGCTCTCCAGCGGCGTGCGCCCGAGCTTGTGCTCGAGCCGGCGCAGCGCCTGTTCAATGTCCTTCTGGCTCTTGCGCGAGCCGCGTGACATCCAGTCGTTGCCGCGCAGCTCATCGAGCATGGCGCCGCGAATGCGCTGGGTGGCAAAAGTTTCAAACTGCACCCCTTGCGCAGCCTCGTAGCGGGTCAGGGCCTCTGACAGGCCAATCAGGCCGACCTGAATCAAATCATCGACTTCCACGTTGGCTGGCAATTTGGCCATCATGTGGTGGGCCAGCCGCCGTACCAAGGGCTGGTACTGCCGGATCATGGCGTTGCGGTCCAATTGCCCGTTGGCGGTGTACATCAATGACTCCCCCTACATTGGTGGCGGTGAAGCGGCATGGCGTTTTCCAGCAGCCGCAAGGCCAGGCGGTACATGTCGTCAGAGCGGCACTCTTGCGGTTGTAAGGCGCGCACGGCGAGCGCATCAAGTCGGTAGCCCAGGAAGTTCATGGCACAGTGCTGCAAATTGGCGACCGGAGAGTGGCCGGGCGCGCTGGTGTTCAAGCTGGGTTCCCCCACAATGGCTGCCATGGTAGGTCTTAGTTTGGTGTTTAGCAACATTTGCTTGAGCGCCTGGTAGGCGGTGACCGCCGACATTTTGACAGGCGCCACAGTCAGCAGGGGCTCAATGCCGCTGTCAGGCAACAAATCGGCCAACAACCCGGCCCGGGCGTAGATGACAAGAACGCCAAAGCGCTGAAACAATTCGCTCAGCGGTGCCAATGGCCCGCCTGGGCGTGCCGCTGGGTGGCACAGTTGCGCCAGGCCCAGGGCTGCGGGGATGACTGACCAGGGCGTGGCGCTGTCGTCATCCTGCAGGTCGGCATCATCGAGCAGTTGCGCCAGCCCGGGGTTGTCCGCTGACTCCAGCGTGGTGGCGTCCAGCACTGCCACCGAGTGACCGAGATCGACCAAGGTGGTGCACAGGCTCCACAGCAGGGGCAATTCGCCTTGCTGCTGGCCATGACTGGCCACCGCGATGACGCGCGGCGCCGCCTGCAAGGCCATGCGCTGCAGGCCGGCCCCCTGGTTGACGCCGATGTCAAGCATCGAAGCGTCCTGCCTGCGCTGCGCTGGCCGGGGTGAAGAAAAAGTCCAGGTCGGCCGGTTTCGGGTCAAACGCCGACTTCGCTGGCGCGCGCATGGACTGGCGCACCAGCTTGGCGGCGTCCGCTGCTTCCCAGTCCTCCGGTACCTTTTGACCCGTGGTGACGCCGCGCAGCAGCAACTGGTGGCGGATGATGGCATCGAGCGCCGGGCCGAGCTTGGCCGCCTCATCGGTTTTGGATAGAACCGCCTGCTGCACGCCAGTGGATTTGAAAGAGGAGACGACATCGTCGAGCGTGTCGCCATGACCGCCGGCATTGAGCACCAGCAAGCGGTTCACACCTGGCAAATCCAGCACGTCGAGCATGCTGCGCTTGCGCGGGTCGTTCGGTGCCAGGCCGGTGGTGTCAATCAGGACCATTTTCTTGTTGCCGAGCAAGCTCAGCAGGTCTTGCAGCGCGGCGCGATCATGCGCCAGATGGGCCACCACGCCCAGCATGCGACCAAAGGCGCGCAACTGTTCGTGCGCGCCAACCCGGTAGGTGTCCAGGGTGATCAGGCCGACGCTGGCGGCTCCATGGGTACGGGCGCACAGGCCTGCCAGTTTCGCGGCGGTGGTGGTTTTGCCCACGCCGGTGGCACCGACCAGCGCGTAGGTGCCGCCCTCTTCATGGATGGCGGGCGCTGCGGCGTCGGTTTTCAGGTTGCGCTCCAGAATGTCCATGACCCAGCGCACCGACTCGGTCGCGCCCATTTCGTCGGGCATGCGCTCCAAAATAGTGCGCGCCAGCGTGGGCGAATAGCCCGCGCGAATCAGCTTGAGCATCAGGTTGGACTGAATCGGACTCTGGCGCGCCTGGCCCAGCCAGGTCAGCGTGTTGAATCGGTCTTCAATCAGCGCCTTCATGGCGTGCAACTCGTTCACAATGCCTTGCGAGAGGGCAGGCGCATGCGCCGCAGCCGACACCGGGGCGGGTTTGGGCGCGGCCACCGCTTTGACGGGTGCCTGGACTTCGGTTCGTTCCATCGGCCGTGGGCGCGCCACGGCAAGCTCTTTGGCAGGGCGAACGGGCGCGGCCTCGGGAATGACTGCAGCCGCGGCGGTGCCGGTCATCGACTCGTGGCGGCGGCGCAGCATGCGTTCGCGCACGTAGTCCTGAAACGACAAGGTGCTCATCGCCAGTTGGGTGGCGTCATCCTCCACCGCAGTGCTGGCCTCGGGCGCGCTAGGGAGCGCGTCGCGACGCAGCGCGGACTGGTCCTGGCTGCGATTGGCAAAAGAGTCGGCCGTGTCCAGCGCCGCCAGAGTGTCCTCCGCCGTGGCGACCACTTCAACGCCGTTAGCGGTGGGGCGATTGGACAGTATCAGGGTGCCGTCGCCAAAAGCGTGGCGGGCCTTGGCCAGTGCCTCGCGTGCCGTGGGTGCATTAAAGCGTTGAATGTTCATGATCAGGCACCTTTAAGAATGGGACCAATGCGAATGGTGTGGGACTCAGGAATCTCGCTGTGCGCGAGCACCTGTAAGCGGGGCGCCACGCGGCGTACCAGCCGGGAGATCGCGCTACGAATTTGATCGGGTACCAGCAGGCAGGCCGGGATGCCAATTTCTTCCTGCTTCAACGCCACTTCAGCGGCGTTGCGGGTAAAGACGTCGGCCACGCCAGGGTCGAGCGCCGGGCCGTTGGCGTTGCCCAGTGCCTGCACCAGCAGCCGCTCCAGCGGCGGGTCAATGGCAATCACATTGAGTTCGCGTGCCGGGCCGTAGATTTGTTGCACGATGGCCGGCGACAAGGCAATGCGCACGCGCCGCGCCAGTTCTGCTGGGTCGGTCACGGTGCCGGCGTGTTCGGCCAGGGACTCAATGATGGTCCGAATGTCGCGGATGTGCACCGACTCGTCGAGCAGCAGTTGCAGGACTTTCTGGAATACAGCGATCGGGACCATTTTGGGGACCACTTCTTCAATCAATTTAGGTGCCAGCTTGCTCACATGTTCAACCAGTTGCTGGGTCTCGGTGCGGCTCAGTAATTTGGAGGCCTGCACTTGCATCAAGTGTGACAAATGGGTGGCCATCACAGTCTCGGAATCAACCACGGTAAAACCCGCCATTTGCGCGGCTTCCTTTTGCTGTTCGTCGATCCAGTGTGCGGGTAGACCAAAAGCCGGGTCGGTGGTGGCGGTGCCGATCAACGGCGTCGTAATGCCGCCCGGGTTGATGGCCAGGTACATGCCGGGAAAGGCTTCGCCTTCGCCTGTAATCACACCGCGCAGCGTGATGCGGTAGCCACTGGGCTTGAGCTCCAGGTTGTCGCGCACATGCACCGGCGGGGGCAAGAAGCCGACCTCCTGGGCGAATTTGCGGCGCACGCCCTTGATGCGCGTCAGCAAGTCACCCTGACGCGTTTTGTCCACCAGGGCGATCAGGCGGTAACCCAACTCAAGGCCCAATTGATCCACCGGTTGCAGGTCGTCCCAGGAGGCTTCGCCGTCGGACGTCACCACCGGTGCAAGCGATGCGGGGTCTGGCGGCACCGGCTTGTGGGCCATTTCCCAGGCCGCATAGCCCAGCACCAGCGCAATGCCGAGGAACACCACATGCGGCATGCCCGGGATCAAACCCAGAATGCCCATGATGGTTGCGGTGATGCCCAGCACACGGGG
This sequence comes from Rhodoferax sp., assembly GCA_013791765.1. Classification (GTDB taxonomy): domain Bacteria; phylum Pseudomonadota; class Gammaproteobacteria; order Burkholderiales; family Burkholderiaceae_C; genus Rhodoferax. The sequence goes on along the minus strand of VMTC01000069.1, from coordinate 11,004 downwards.
CGACACAAACATCTGATCCACGATCTGGCGACCCAGGTCCTGGTCTTTGCCAACGCGCGACACCACCATCGCTGCAGCCACCGAGATCAACAAGCCCGGAATCTGCGCCACCAGCGCGTCCCCGACCGCCAGCAGGATGTAGGTGTCAGCGGCTTGCCCTGCCGACAATCCGTGCTGCAACATGCCGATCAGGAAGCCGCCAAAAATGTTGATCAGCAGAATCAGAATGCCGGCCACTGCATCGCCGCGTACAAACTTGGAGGCGCCGTCCATGGAGCCAAAGAAGTCCGCTTCTTCCGACACTTCGGCGCGGCGCCGTTTGGCTTCTTCCTCATTGATCAGGCCCGCATTCAGGTCGGCGTCCACCGCCATTTGCTTGCCCGGCATGGCGTCCAGCGCAAAGCGCGCCGACACCTCGGCGATACGCTCGGCACCCTTGGTCACCACGACAAAATTGATGACCACCAAAATCGAGAATACGATCAAGCCGACCGCAAAATTGCCGCCGATCAAGAAGTGTCCGAAGGCCTCGATCACTGCGCCGGCGGCGCCTGGCCCCGTGTGGCCTTCCATCAATACCACACGGGTCGACGCCACATTAAGCGACAGTCGCATCAAGGTGGTTAACAGCAGAACCGCAGGGAATGCAGCAAAGTCGAGCGGGCGAATCATGTAGGCCGCCACCATCATCACCATCAGCGCGACCGCGATGTTGATGGTGAAGAAAGTGTCGAGCAGCCAGGTCGGCAGCGGCAACACCATCATGGCCAGAATGGCGACGACCAGCATCGGCGCTGCCGCGCCCTTGATCAGGGCCGAATGGCCGCCAAACCACTGCTGAAAACCTTTGAGTTGGGTATTCATGCGGCGCTCGCGTTGGCCACGACCTTGGACTGGGGATCAAGCTCGGGCGGCACAAAGGGTTGCGGGGCCTCGCCCGGCATCGGGCCGTCGCCGCGCAGGGCGGCCTTGAGCCGGTAAATATAGGCCAGCACCTGCGCCACGGCGGTGTACAGGCTGGCCGGAATGTCCTGGTCGAGCTCGGCATTGGCATACAGCGCGCGCGCCAGCATCGGTGACTGCAGCACCGGGATGGAATGACTCTTGGCGATGTCGCGAATCTTCATGGCCAGCAAATCGGCGCCCTTGGAGACGACCTGCGGCGCGCGCATGGTTTTGTCGTCATAGCGGATGGCGACGGCAAAGTGGGTCGGGTTCATGAGCACGAAGTCGGCCTTGGGCACCGCGCCGATGCTGTTGCCCTGTGAAATCTCGCGCTGGCGCTGGCGCAGCTTGCCTTTCATTTGCGGGTTGCCGTCAGACTCCTTGTGCTCCTGCTTCATTTCCTGGTGAGACATTTTCATGCGCGACTTGTGCAAGAAACCCTGCAGCGGCACGTCCACCATGGCCACCAGCAAAATCACCACCAGCAGCAATGCCATGCCAGAGCTCAGCCACTCGGTCAGCATCGGCAGGGCTGCACGCGAGGGCTGCAGCACCAACATTGCCAGCGAGTGCATGGTGGAGCTCAAATAGGTGCTGCCCAGCGCGATCAGCGCCGCTGCAATGAAGCTCATCTTGAGCACTTCGGTGAACTTCTCCTTGGTGAACATGCGCCCCAGGCCGGTGAGCGGGTTGAGGCGGCTGAAGTCCGGCGTGATCGGCTTCAGGCTGGTCACCCAGCCGCCGGCTGCAACGCTGCTGATCAGCACCGCCACAGTCGTAATGGCAGCAAAAATGACGCAGCCCACCAGCGCGGCAGCGGCCATGTCCTGCAAGCGGTTGAGCATGACCGTGGGGTCGTTGACAGTTTGTACGTCAAACGAGAGTTGCTGTTGCAATAGCACCCGGAGCCGGTCAAACATCACAGGCCCCAGCGCCATCAAGCTCAGGGCGCCGGTCCCCAAGACCGCCAGATGACCCAGATCCCGCGAGCGGCTGACCTGCCCGTCCTTGCGCGCCTTCTCCAGTTTGCGCTCGGAGGCGGGTAAATTGCGGTCCTGGCTGCTTTGTTCCATGGCGGGGAGGCTGTTGAGTTCCCACCATTGTCGTGACGCGATTGCCTAACTAAAGGGCAAAAAGCGGGGATTTCACCCGCCACTTCAGGCCGGTGTCAGAAGCCCAGGCTGGCCAACAAATCGTCAACTTCGGACTGACCGGTCACCACGTCGGGGTTGTTTTCCGGGCTGACCACCGGCCCTTCGAGCACCGGCTTGAGTTCAGCCGCCGGCGCAGGAGGGAGTGCAGGGGCCTTGACCACGGCATCAGCCGGCGCGGTCTGGATCAACAGCTGAACCAATTGTTCTTCAACATTCGCCACAAGGGTGACCACCTTGGCAATGACCTGTCCAGTCAAGTCGTGGAAGTCCTGTGCCATCATGATCTCGGTCAGGTGCTGGTCAATCTGCTGGGTCGACTGTTCAACATCGGTCAAGAAGTTCATCACATGGCCCTTGGCCACGGCGGCCACCGGGTCCTTCACGATCAGGGCGCCGATGCGCCGGGTCTCGGATGCGATGCGATCATGTTGCGCCTTGGCCATGTCCACCCGGTTCAGCACTTTTTCAGCCGCTTCACCGGTCAGGCGCGCAATATAAGACAGGCGGCTTCTGGCATCGGGTATTTCCCCGGCCCAGCCTTTGACCTTGTCAGTCAGGCCCAGGCCATTGAGGGCATCGTGCAACTGACGCGTGAGCATGCCGATGGATTGGTGAACGTCGGCTGCCAAGACCGGGCTTACAGTAGATTGTGTGGTGTTGCTTTGCATGGTGTTACTTCAAGCCCAGCTTGGTGAGGATCAGGCTGACTTTGTCTTCCAGTGTGGCCTTGGTAAAAGGTTTGACGATGTAGCCCGCGGCGCCGGACTGGGCTGCCAGCACGATGTCTTCCTTGCGGGCCTCGGCCGTCACCATCAGCACTGGAATATGTTTGAGCTTTTCGTCTTTTTTGATTTCAGACAGCAGTTGAAAGCCATTCATATTGGGCATGTTGATGTCGCTGACGACGAAGTCAAAATTGCTGTTGCGCAATTTCTGCAGTGCCACCACGCCATCTTCGGCCTCGTCGGCCTCCGTATAGCCGCTTTCCTTGAGCAGGTTGCGCACGATTCGCCGCATGGTGGAGAAGTCGTCAACAACCAAAAAACGAAGCTCATTTGCCATGGGTCACCCTTTCAATGGCGTTTTTCCGAACAGGTAATTGCAAAAACAAAATCATGATGTCTCACTGCGGTGCGCTGGTGGGCGGGGTGACGGGTGCCGCGACCGGCTCTGGCGCAAGCAGCGCGCGAGCGCCGCCCATCAGTCGCTCTTCGGCTTCGCGCGTCATCACCGTGATGCTGATTCTACGGTTCACGGCGCTGGTCGGATTCTCCGGCTCCAGAAGAATGCTCGATGCCAAGCCGACCACGCGCGCGAGCTTGTCGTCTGGCATGCCGGCCGCTATCAGTTCTCGCCGCGACGCGTTGGCCCGATCGGCCGAGAGTTCCCAATTGCTATAGCCGCGCTGCGCGCTGCTATAAGGTGTGCTGTCGGTGTGGCCGTCCAGGCTGATCTTGTTTTCAACGCCGTTCAAGGCGCCGCCGATTTCGCGCAAGATGTCGCGCATATAGGGCTTCACTGCCGCGCTACCACTGTCAAACATCGGACGTTTCTGATCGTCAACAATCTGGATTTGCAGGCCATCGGCGGTCGTTTCCAGCCTGATTTGTTTGCTGAACTCAGCTAGTTTTGTGTTGCTGGAGATGAGGGCGCTGATCTTGGCGCTGATCGTGGCGAGCTTGCGCGCGTCTTGTTTGGCGACTTCGGCCTTGACGGCTTGCGCGAGTTGCTTCTTCTGGATCGGGTCGTTGCCGTCGCCGCGGCGGGATTGGCCGCTTTTCTGCGTCAAATCGGCACCCCCGCCGGGCAGGATGCTGCTGCTCGAGCCCGCGCCGCTGCCGCCTTGCATGGAAACTTTTAAGGGTGCAGTGAAGTAGTCGGACAGGCCCTTTTTATCGCCCTCGGAGGTGGAGCCCAGCAGCCACATCAGCAGGAAGAACGCCATCATGGCGGTCACGAAGTCGGCGTAGGCGATCTTCCAGGCGCCGCCATGCACGGCGTGGCCGCCTTTTTTGATCTTCTTGACGATGATCGGCTGTAGTTTTTTGGCGTCAGTGGCCATGGCAACTCAATGTGCGGCTATTTCTTGCCGCGCACATAGCTCTCCAGCTCGATGAAAGTGGGGCGTTCTGTGGAGAACAGCACTTTGCGACCAAATTCAATGGCCGTAGAGGGGTTGTAGCCCTGCATGCTGGCCAGCAGCGTCGTCTTGATGCATTCCAACTCCTTGGCGCTGTCCTCGTTCTTTTGTTCCAGCAGGCCCCCCAGTGGCTCGACCACGCCATAAGCGAGCAAAATGCCCAAAAATGTGCCGACCAGCGCCGAGGCAATCATCCCGCCCAGCACCGCCGGCGGCTGGCCGACCGAGCCCATGGTGTTCACGACCCCGAGCACCGCCGCCACAATGCCGAAGGCGGGCAGGGCGCCCGCCAGGCGCGCAATGGCGGCGATCGGGGCGTGCGCTTCGGCATGGTGGGTGTCAATCTCGCTGTCCATCAAGGACTCGATTTCGTGCGCGTTCAGGTTGCCCGAGACCATCATGCGCAGGTAATCGGTCATGAACTCGACCACATGGTGGTCGCTTCCGACGGTGGTGTATTTCTGGAAGATGGCAGAACTGTGCGGGTCTTCTACGTCTTTTTCGATCGCCATCAGGCCCTCTTTGCGGGCCTTTTGCAAAATGTCGTAAAGCAAGGCCATCAATTCCAGGTAGCGCGCCTTGGTGAACTTGGAGCCCTTAAGCGCCTGGGGAATGAGCTTGATCGTGGCGCGCAACACCTTGGGCTGGTTGTTGACTGCAAAAGCCCCGAGTGCGCCGCCAAAAATAGTGACCAGTTCAAAGGGCAATGCCTTGAGAATCACGGCGATGTTGCCGCCGTGAAAGATGTACACCCCAAAAATGCAACCCATTGAGACGGCATAACCAATAATAACTATCATGTTTTATAGCGTCAAAATGAGAAAGATCAACCTTAGGTTAAACGCCAACTATAGCGCGCGGTGCCTCATTTTATGAAACATCAGCCCATGTCAAAAAAAGAAAAGGGCGCATAAAGCGCCCTTTCAAGAGTACTTGCCGCGATTGACTCAGTGCAGCAGGATGCCGCCCGCGCTGGCACTTTTGCCGGCGCGGGCCGGGGGTGTGCACAAACCGCATTCAAAGTGGCGCGCGTTTTCATAGGCCTCTGTGACGAAATGGCCGCCGCATTTGCAGCACTTGGTCATGGCGAGCATGTTGTTGTTGACAAACTTCACCAGGCGCCAGGCGCGCGTGATCGACAGCAGCGGCTCAACCCCACAGGCGGCAATTTGTTCACTGTAGAGCCGGTAAGCTTTCATGACGGCGTCGATGTCGTCGAGCTCGCTCACCTTGCTCAGGTATTCATAGGTATTGAGGAACAGCGAGGCGTGGATATTGGGCTGCCACGTCAGGAACCAGTCGGTTGAAAACGGCAACTGACCTTTGCTTGGGGAGCGTCCGGCGACCTCCTTGTAGAGGCGCAGCAGGCGCTCATAGGACAGGCTGGTTTCACTCTCGAGCACTTGCAGGCGCGCTCCGAGCTGAATCAGCGCGACGGCGCGTTCAACTTGCCGGGAGTCATTCAAAACGCTTTTGGTGGATGCGGTGGCCATGGTGTTCTTTCTAATCAGTTGGGGACAGAGCAAATTTCACTGCGTGTAAATCTTGGTCTGTCCCGCAAGGGTATTTACATGGCTTCGGCAAAACGGCCGGCCATCAAAATGCTGGCGTGCAGCTTGGTGGTGGCGTCGTTGTCGACTTTGGTTGCTGTATGGTTGGTGAGCAGACTCCAGACCATGTCGTCGTCGACCCGAAAGCGGCACAGCAGCATGGGGCTGGAGGCGATTTTCAGAATTTGCGCGGGTGACAAGGTTGCAATCAGATCGGCCGATTCCTCAGACACACCCAAACGAAACAGCGCCTCGGCCTTGTCTTTGCGAATCACGTTTTGCGCCAGCATCAAATAAGTGAGGTTGGCTTCGCGGATTTCAGTGGTGAGTTGGTCGTCGGTCATGGTCTGCTCCTGCGTTGGGCGACATCCTTGGGGTGTCGCGATGGAGTTGATTCTGAACGGCCTGGGCAGGAACTTGAATCGGTATCTGCCTGTACGACCTGTCAGGCACAGCTCGAAGGCTTGTAAGGGAAATTCTTACTTTTGCAGAGATTCAAACGCTGAAACGGCGCAAATCAGCGCTTTGCCGCGACGAATGGCCGACAAACCCGCTAATTTCGGGAGGGGTCAGCCAGGCTGACCCGGCGCCAATCACAACGCTCTGTCACATTGGGTAGGCAAGTCTAAGGGAAAACCCTTATAGTGCGGCGTATGACTGAAACCAAAGAACGAGTTAGCCCAGCGCTGGACAAGGACGAAATAGCGTGGTTTGCCCCCTTGGAGGATGAAGCTGCGCCACGCCGGGCAGCACCCTTGATGGTGCCGATTCGCTCACTCGGAGCGAACCACCGTGAGCGCATTGCGCACCACCTGTTGGCACTGGAGCCGCACGACCGTTACCTTCGCTTCGGGTTTGCGGCCAATGACGCGCAAATTGAGCGCTATGCCGACAGTCTCAATTTTGAGCGGGACGAGATTTTTGGTATCTACAACCGGCGACTGCAACTGATTGCCATGGCGCATCTGGCGTTCGATCCTGACAGTCGGCTGCGTGACTGCGCCGAGTTTGGCGTCTCCGTGCTCAAAGCGGCGCGCGGTCGGGGCTATGGCGGGCGTTTGTTTGACCGGGCGGCCATGCACGCGCGCAATGAAGGGGTGAACCGCATGTTCATTCACGCCCTGAGCGAGAACACCACCATGTTGAAAATTGCCCGCAAGGCCGGGGCCGCCGTGGAGCGCGACGGCTCGGACTCCGAGGCCCAATTGTTGCTGTTGCCCGCCACGCTGGACTCGCGTTTGACAGAGTTGGTTGAAGAGCAGCTGGCCCAGACCGACTACCGTATCAAGGTTCAAGTGAAACATTTTCGCGATGCGCTGAGCTCAATGGTGAGCTCGCGCAAGGCCGCTCCAGACGCACGGCGAAGCGCTGGCAAATAATGTAGCTTGGGCCTTGGCTGCCACCACGCGGTGCCAATCCGTTATCCTTGAGGCCTGTAAACAACCGCATGTCCTGCGCTCCTGACTGTGTCAGACCCCCATCCCACGCGTCCCGATCGGGAAGATAAACGCACCTTTCTGCGAAAGCTGGCCGAGTTCATCCACCCCGGGCCAGACTCGACCGACGAGCTGATTGCCACGCTGGCAGAGGCCGAAGACAACGACATCATTGGCGCTGAGTCGCGCCGCATGTTAGAGGGCGTCATCCGCATGGCCGACATGACGGCTGGCGATGTGATGGTGCCTGCGACCCAGATGGAACTGGTCAATATCGCGGACCCCTACGATGTGATGATGCACGGGGTGATTGACACGGCGCACTCGCGCTTTCCGGTCTATGACGATGAGCGCGAAAACATCATCGGCATCCTGATGGCCAAGGATTTGCTCAAACTCCAGCGTGCGCCCGAGCTCAACATCCGGGCCCTGCTGAGACCGGCTGTGTTCGTGCCGGAGAGCAAGGGGCTCAACGATCTGTTGCGCGATTTTCAGGGCAACCACAACCACATGGCGATCGTCATCGACGAATTCGGCCGGGTCGCCGGCCTGGTCACGATTGAGGATGTGCTGGAAGAAATTGTGGGCGAGATCGAAGATGAGTTCGACATTGACGAGGATGAAGGGGACGTCTACGCTTTGGCCGACCGCACTTACCGCGTCAGCGGCGACGCGCTGATCGAGCGCGTGGAGAACGCCTTTGGCGTCAAGCTCGCCGGCAGCGATCCAGACGATGAATTCGACACCATTGGCGGTTTAATCGCCCATGAAATGGGCCATGTGCCCAAGCGCGGTGAGCATCATGTGTTGGCCGGTTTCAATTTCGTGGTGATGCTGACCCAGGGCGGGGCGGTGAAGTGGTTCAAGGTGTCACCGGTGACCGATGCAGCCACGTAGCGCGCCGCCCTGCGGGCCTGGCCCGTGGCGGGGGTCCGCGCCAGGGATTACGCTGTGGCGCCTGGCAATCGTTTCGCTGGCTGGGTTGGCTCATGCGGCCAGCTTGGCCTGGCCTTGGTCCCTGCCGCAAACTCCCTTCGGATTTCTTGGATTGCACGCTGGTCAGCCGGTTTGGTGGTTGCAACTGCTGGCAATGGGCGCGTTGGCTTGGCTGCTGCAAAGCTGCCGCTACAGCGCTCATGCCGATGGTGCCTGCAGCACCGACTCTGCCCCAAACTGGCGCCTGGGTGCGCTATGGGGCTGGTTGTTCACCACCGCGTGGCTGGTTGGCTCCTTTGGCTGGACCTATGTCGCCATGCATACTTTTGGTGGTTTGCCGAGCGTTCTGGCGGCGCTGGCGGTGTTGGCGCTGGCGGGTCTGCTGGCACTGTACTATGCGGCAATTTGTGGACTATTTGTGGCGCTAGCCCTCGTCAATAGGGCGTTTGCAGCTATTGTTTTTGCTGCGCTTTGGGTGCTGGCTGAATTGGCCCGCGGCATCTGGTTGACCGGCTTTGGCTGGGGTGCGGCGGGCTACAGCCACGTCGACGGGCCGTTGGCGGCTTACGCGCCGTGGTTGGGGCTGTACGGTTTGTGCGCGCTGGCGGCGTGGTTGGCGATGAGCGCGGCGCAACTGGCTCAAAGCGATCAACCCTGGCGCCAACGCGCCCTCATTCTGACCGCCGTTTTAGGGCTGCTGGCCCTGCCTGCGCTGCTGCCCGCCGCTGCGGGCGGTGCGCAGTCCAGCGGGCGCCTTAGCGTCACGCTGTTGCAGGGCAACATCCCTCAGAACGAAAAATTTGAGCCCGGCAGCGGCGTTCCGCTGGCCTTGCAGTGGTACGGCGAGCAATTGAGCAGCAGCGCCAGCGCGCTGGTGGTTGCACCTGAGACGGCGATTCCTTTGCTGCCGCAACAGTTGCCGCCAGGCTACTGGGGCGCGCTGCAGCAGCGTTTTGCCAGCGGCGAGCAGGCCGCCTTCATTGGCGTGCCGCTGGGCAACGCACACGAAGGCTATACCAATTCCGTGGTCGGCCTCAAGCCGGGGCAATCAAAGCCCTGGCGCTACGATAAGCACCATCTGGTGCCCTTTGGCGAGTTCATTCCGCCGATGTTCAAGTGGTTTACCGCGATGATGAATATCCCGCTGGGCGACTTCAACCGCGGCGCGCCCAAGCAGGCGCCGTTTGAATGGCAGGGGCAGCGCTTGTCGCTCAACATCTGCGTGGAAGATTTGTACAGCGAAGAACTGGGGCTGCAATTTGGCGACCCGGCCCAGGCCCCCACCATTTTTGTCAACGTGAGCAACCTGGCCTGGTTTGGTCAGGGTTTGGCGATGGACCAGCACCTGCAGATCGCACGCCTGCGCGCGCTGGAATTTGCGCGCCCCTTTGTTCTGGCCACCAACACCGGGCTCACGGCGATTGTGGACCACCGGGGCCGCGTTACGCACACCCTGGCGCGCAACACGCGCGGTGTTTTGGTCGGGCAGGTCGAGGGGCGCAACGGCGTGACGGCCTATGGCTGGTGGGTCTCGCGCTATGGTCTTTGGCCGCTGTGGCTGCTGGCCTTGAGCCTGGTTGCTCTGGCCACACGCAGCCGCTTGCGAAAGCGCCAGTGCCAGACTGATCGGTCGTGCTAGGCTGGCGCTAGCCCCAAGCCTCGTAAAATCCGCCTCTGCGCGCGAACGAGAAGCGTGTCCTTATCCAAAACCCCGGGCGCAGCCCGCACCAACACCCCGTTATGTTGACCTTTCAGCAAATCATCTTGAAACTGCAGTCCTACTGGGCTGACCATGGCTGCGCCTTGTTGCAACCCTACGACATGGAAGTTGGCGCTGGCACCTCGCACACCGCGACATTCTTGAGAGCACTTGGGCCCGAACCCTGGAAATGCGCTTATGTCCAGCCGAGTCGCCGCCCGAAAGACGGCCGCTATGGCGAGAACCCAAACCGCCTGCAGCATTACTACCAGTACCAGGTGGTCTTGAAGCCAGCCCCGAGCAATATTCTGGAGCTGTACCTGGGCTCTCTCGAAGCCCTGGGCTTCGATTTGAAGCAAAACGACATCCGTTTTGTCGAGGACGACTGGGAAAACCCGACGCTGGGCGCCTGGGGCCTGGGTTGGGAGGTTTGTCTCAACGGCATGGAGGTCACGCAATTCACCTATTTTCAGCAGGTCGGCGGCATCGACTGCCGACCCATCACGGGCGAAATCACCTATGGCCTGGAGCGCCTGGCGATGTATTTGCAGGGCGTAGACAACGTCTACAACCTGCAGTGGACCGATGGCCTGCGCTATGGCGATGTCTACCTGCAAAACGAAAAGGAGCAGTCGGCCTACAATTTTGAGCACAGCGATGCCGATTTTTTGTTCACCGCGTTCAGCGCGCACGAGCGCCAGGCCAAACACCTGATTGAGCTGCAGTTGGCTTTGCCGGCCTATGAGCAGGTGCTCAAGTGCGCTCACAGCTTCAACCTGCTCGACGCCCGGGGCGCCATCAGTGTGACCGAGCGCGCGGCCTACATCGGGCGCATTCGCAACCTGGCGCGCGCCGTGGCGCAAGGCTATTTTGAGAGCCGTGAACGCCTGGGCTTCCCGCTCGCGCCGCGCGAGTGGGTGCAACAGATGACGAAGAAAGCAGCCTAACCATGACGACCCAAAATCTTCTCGTTGAATTGTTTGTCGAAGAGTTGCCCCCGAAGGCGCTCAAGAAACTGGGCGAAGCCTTTGCTGCTGAGCTCGCGCAGCAACTGCGCGCCCAGGGTCTGGCCAGTACCGAATCAAAGGTGACGCCTTATGCCTCGCCGCGCCGTCTGGCGGCCCACATCACGCAGGTTTGGCGC